>NZ_JBIURL010000034.1:0-1416 GCF_044740805.1 Streptomyces sp. NPDC088261 | reverse complement strand
ACACAGTGGACGCGAGCAACTGAGGACAAGCCCTCGGCCTATTAGTACCAGTCAGCTTCAACCGTTACCGGTCTTCCACATCTGGCCTATCAACCCAGTCGTCTACTGGGAGCCTTAACCCCTCATGGGGGTGGGAGTTCTCATCTCGAAGCAGGCTTCCCGCTTAGATGCTTTCAGCGGTTATCCCTCCCGAACGTAGCCAACCAGCCATGCCCTTGGCAGAACAACTGGCACACCAGAGGTTCGTCCGTCCCGGTCCTCTCGTACTAGGGACAGCCCTTCTCAAAACTCCTACGCGCACAGCGGATAGGGACCGAACTGTCTCACGACGTTCTAAACCCAGCTCGCGTACCGCTTTAATGGGCGAACAGCCCAACCCTTGGGACCGACTCCAGCCCCAGGATGCGACGAGCCGACATCGAGGTGCCAAACCATCCCGTCGATATGGACTCTTGGGGAAGATCAGCCTGTTATCCCCGGGGTACCTTTTATCCGTTGAGCGACGGCGCTTCCACAAGCCACCGCCGGATCACTAGTCCCGACTTTCGTCCCTGCTCGACCCGTCGGTCTCACAGTCAAGCTCCCTTGTGCACTTACACTCAACACCTGATTACCAACCAGGCTGAGGGAACCTTTGGGCGCCTCCGTTACTCTTTAGGAGGCAACCGCCCCAGTTAAACTACCCATCAGACACTGTCCCTGATCCGGATCACGGACCCAGGTTAGACATCCAGCACGACCAGAGTGGTATTTCAACGACGACTCCACCTGAACTGGCGTCCAAGCTTCACAGTCTCCCACCTATCCTACACAAGCCGAACCGAACACCAATATCAAACTATAGTAAAGGTCCCGGGGTCTTTCCGTCCTGCTGCGCGAAACGAGCATCTTTACTCGTAGTGCAATTTCACCGGGCCTATGGTTGAGACAGTCGAGAAGTCGTTACGCCATTCGTGCAGGTCGGAACTTACCCGACAAGGAATTTCGCTACCTTAGGATGGTTATAGTTACCACCGCCGTTTACTGGCGCTTAAGTTCTCAGCCTCGCCACACCGAAATGTGACTAACCGGTCCCCTTAACGTTCCAGCACCGGGCAGGCGTCAGTCCGTATACATCGCCTTACGGCTTCGCACGGACCTGTGTTTTTAGTAAACAGTCGCTTCTCGCTGGTCTCTGCGGCCACCCCAAGCTCAGACAGTAAATGTCATCACCCAAGATGGCCCCCCTTCTCCCGAAGTTACGGGGGCATTTTGCCGAGTTCCTTAACCATAGTTCACCCGAACGCCTCGGTATTCTCTACCAGACCACCTGAGTCGGTTTAGGGTACGGGCCGCCATGAAACTCGCTAGAGGCTTTTCTCGACAGCATAGGATCATCCACTTCACCACAATCGGCTCGGCATCAGGTCTCAGACT
>NZ_JBIURL010000032.1:0-1929 GCF_044740805.1 Streptomyces sp. NPDC088261 | reverse complement strand
CGACGCCGTCTGTTGGCCGGTGTGCAGGCACCGTGTCTGAGATCCGTGGTCAACTGCGGGGGCCGGACCGGGTTCCTTTCATCCCGGCGGCCAATATGCCCCATCTGCTTGCGCCTGGGGCTATTCCCTGCGTCCGGCGACAAACTGTGTGGCGGCGGTGGACGCGGCAAGGATCACTGCCGAGATCGCCAGCATGACGCTGGCGGGGGCGAGCAGTTTCGCCGCGTCGGGGGTTGTGGACATCAGGGTGAAGAGGCGGTTGACCGGTGGCATGCCCTTGGTGAAGAGGGTTCCCATGACCAGCGCGAGGGCGGCGACCAGGGCGTACCCCTGCCTTTTGAAGACCAGCCGCGAGCACAGCACGCCGATGCCGACGCCGACGAGGGCACAGGTGAGCTGCGCCACGAGGCCCAGCAGGAGGTCGGCCGTGGTGACGACATAGTCGCCCACCCACAACGGGAAAAGCAGTCCGAAGACCATCAGGACGAGACAGCTCAGCAGGGCCGTGCCGATCGCCGCGAGCAGGACTGTGAACGACCGGCCACCTGCGGTGACGACGACGATCGCTCGCTGCGAGGGGTCGTCCAGGCTCATCAGGGCGATGGTCAGCCAGGTCGAGCAGACGAACAGCGCACCGGCGGACGAGGCGTAGGCCGGGGGCAGGGGTCCGCTGCCGTTGACGGTCAGCACTCCCATGAGGCCCATGAACAGCAGCAAAGGAGCGAGGTAGCGCTGCGTGTGCAGCACGGTGGCGAAGGTGTAGCGGATGAGCGCGATCACCGTATGTCTCCATGGGTCACGGCGTTCGGCGTCCGGTGGTGGTCCGCGATCGTTTCGGTGACGCGCTCGACGGACCAGCCGTTCTGGAGCGCGGTGAGCAGCAGGGCGTCGGTGGACTCGCGTCTCACGCGCATTCTGACGCCTGTGACGTCCCGGCTCACCGCCAGTACGCCGTCCAGCTGCTCCCAGGCAAGGTCCCGCGGTACACGGCCGTCCCGGCCCGCGGTCAGAACGACGTCGGACGCGGGCCGCTGCTCGCCGGCCCAAGGCTCCGGTTCCCGCAACGACACCCGGCCCTTGCCGACTGTGTAGGTCCGGGTGGCGCGGGCCCGGGTGACCGACTCACGGTGGTCGGTGAACACGACGATGCCGCCGGAGGCGGCGACCTCGGTCATGATCTCGGCGAGCACGCCGTGGGCGTCAGTGTCCAGCCCGGACCACGGCTCGTCCAGGACGAGCAGCCCCGGTTCCACCAGGAGGGCCTGGGCCAGCGCGACCTTCTGCGCGTTGCCCTTCGAGAGGCTCCGCAGGGGAGCGTGCCTGCCACCCACCAAGGCAAGCCGGTCCATCAACTGGCCGGCCCGCGCCGAGGCGACCGAGGTGGTCAGCCCACGGACGCGGCCCATGTGCGTCAGATACGCCGCAGCCGACATGCGTTCGTTGGGGGAGAACCGATCCGGAACGTACCCGACCACGGGCGGCCGGGCGACGACTGTGCCACAGGTCGGCCGGGACAGGCCCACCGCGATCCGCAGCAGGGTCGACTTCCCCGACCCGTTCCCACCGGCGAATGCCACGACCTCACCGGCCGAGGCCTTCACGTCCACGTCTCTCAGGACCCAATCACCACGGCCATAGCGCTTGCCCACTGATCGAAGACGCAACAACTGATCTCCTTCGTCCAGCGCCACACCCCAGACCCACGCAGATTACGGGTCCGACCCGATCCGCTCCAGAATGCCGACAACCCAGGAAAGAGAGGCCGCAGTCCCCCGTCATACGAGTGGTGGGCGCCAGTGTTGCGTTAACCGTCCTCAGAACACAAAACCCACCGAAACGGGCCCACCGACCACCCCACCCGGCCACGCCCGCCCCACCACCCACTCACCCCAGACACGGTGCTTGCACACCGGCCAACAGACGGCCTTC
>NZ_JBIURL010000031.1:0-18122 GCF_044740805.1 Streptomyces sp. NPDC088261 | reverse complement strand
TGTGTCCGGACGTAAAGCGTGTTTTGTGGCGCATGACTACCGTTAACGAAACGAGTTCGTGCACGCGCCGTAAAACATGCAGTCCGGACATACGTACCTCCGCAGGCCCCGCCCCCCGCCACCACGACACACCCAAGCCCGTCCGGCGATTGAGGACATCAGTAAGGCGCGCCCACCACCTGGGCGCAGACGCCCGTCCGGCGCGAGGACAAGCACGACCGCGGCGCGGTCAGCGAGACGCGGGTTTGCGGGGCCGCCGCGTCGGCTTCTTCGGCGTCGCGTCCAGGATTTCGTTCGGGTCAAGGATCTCGCGGAGGAACTTGCCCGTGTGGCTCGACGCCTCCCCCGCCACCCGCTCCGGCGTCCCCTCCGCGACCACCAGACCGCCTCCGTTCCCGCCCTCCGGGCCCATGTCGATCACCCAGTCCGCCGTCTTGATGACGTCCAGGTTGTGCTCGATCACGATCACCGTGTTGCCCTTGTCGACCAGCCCGGACAGCACCTTGATCAGCTTGCTGATGTCCTCGAAGTGCAGCCCGGTCGTCGGCTCGTCCAGGACGTAGACCGTGCGGCCCGTGGAGCGCTTCTGAAGCTCGCTGGAGAGCTTCACGCGCTGCGCCTCGCCGCCCGAGAGGGTCGGCGCGGACTGGCCCAGGCGTACGTACCCCAGGCCCACCTCGTTGAGCGTCCTGAGGTGGCGCGAGATCGCCGGGACCGCCTCGAAGAAGTCCAGCGCCTCCTCGATCGGCATGTCGAGGACCTCGGCGATGGACTTGCCCTTGTAGTGGACCTCCAGCGTCTCCCGGTTGTAGCGCGCCCCGTGGCAGACCTCGCAGGGGACGTACACGTCCGGCAGGAAGTTCATCTCGATCTTGATCGTGCCGTCGCCGGAGCAGTTCTCGCAGCGGCCGCCCTTCACGTTGAAGGAGAAGCGCCCCTGGAGATACCCCCGGACCTTCGCCTCCATCGTGTCCGCGAAGAGCTTGCGGACGTGGTCGAAGACGCCGGTGTACGTGGCCGGGTTGGACCGGGGCGTGCGGCCGATGGGCGACTGGTCGACGTGGACGACCTTGTCGACCAGGTCGTCGCCGTCGACCCGGGTGTGCCGCCCGGGCACGGACTTCGCGCCGTTCAGCTCGCGGGCCAGGTGGGTGTAGAGGATGTCGTTGACCAGGGTCGACTTCCCGGAGCCCGAAACCCCGGTGACGGCCGTGAGCACGCCCAGCGGGAAGGACACGTCGATGTCCTGGAGGTTGTTCTCCCGCGCGCCCTGGACCGTGAGCTGCCGGCCGGGGTCCACGGGCCGCCGGATCTCCGGGGTGGGGATGGACCGCTTCCCGGACAGGTACTGGCCGGTCAGCGACTCCTTGTTGGTCAGCAGCCCCTTCAACGGGCCCGAGTGCACGACCTTCCCGCCGTGCTCACCGGCCCCCGGGCCGATGTCGACCACCCAGTCGGCGACCTTGATGGTGTCCTCGTCGTGCTCCACGACGATCAGGGTGTTGCCCATGTCCCGCAGCCGGACCAGGGTCTCGATCAGCCGGTGGTTGTCCCGCTGGTGGAGGCCGATGGACGGCTCGTCCAGGACGTAGAGCACCCCGACCAGGCCGGAGCCGATCTGGGTGGCGAGCCGGATGCGCTGGGCCTCGCCGCCGGACAGGGTGCCCGCCGCGCGGTTCAGCGACAGGTAGTCCAGGCCGACGTCGACCAGGAACCGCAGCCGTTCGTTGACCTCCTTGAGCACCCGCTCGGCGATCTTCTTGTCGCGCGCGTTCAGCTTGAGGCGGCCCAGGAACTCGGCGCAGTCGCTGATCGACAGGGCCGCGATGTCGGCGATGGACTTGTCCATGACCGTGACCGCGAGGACGATCGGCTTGAGGCGCGTGCCGTGGCAGGTCGGGCAGGGCACCTCGCGCATGTACCCCTCGAAGCGCTCCCTGCTGGAGTCCGTCTCGGACTCGCTGTGCCGCCGCTTCACGAAGGAGACCGCGCCCTCGAAGGCGGGGGTGGTGTACGCGCGCTCCCGCCCGTACCTGTTCCGGTACCGGACCTCGACCTGCGTCTTGTGGCCGTACAGCAGGGCCTTCTTGGCGCGCGCGGGCAGTCCGGCCCACGGGATGTCCGTACGGAAGCCGAGGGCCTGCGCGAGCCCGCCGATCAGCCGGCCGAAGTACTCCTTGGTGTGGCCGTGGGACCAGGGGTGGATGGCGCCCTCGTCCAGGGACTTGTCCTCGTCCGGGACGATCAGCTCCGGGTCGACCTCCATGCGCGTTCCGATACCACTGCACTCGGGGCACGCGCCGAAGGGCGAGTTGAAGGAGAAGGAGCGGGGCTCCAGCTCCTCGAAGGACAGGTCGTCGTACGGGCAGTAGAGGTGCTCGGAGAACATCCGCTCGCGCTCGGGGTCGTCCTCGGGGAGGTCCACGAAGTCGAGCACGACCATGCCGCCGGAGAGGCCCAGCGCGGTCTCCACCGAGTCGGTCAGCCGGCGCTTGGCGCTGTCCTTCACCGTGAGGCGGTCGACGACCACCTCGATGGTGTGCTTCTCCTGCTTCTTGAGCGTGGGGGGCTCGGTGAGCTGGACGGTCTGCCCGTCGACCCGCGCGCGGCTGTACCCCTTCGTCTGGAGATCGGCGAAGAGGTCCACGAACTCGCCCTTGCGCTCGCGGACGAGCGGCGAGAGGACCTGGAAGCGGCTGCCCTCGGGCAGTTCCAGGACGCGGTCCACGATGGCCTGCGGCGACTGGCGGGAGATCGGCCGGCCGCACTCGGGGCAGTGCGGCTTCCCGATCCTGGCGAAGAGCAGCCGGAGGTAGTCGTACACCTCGGTGATCGTGCCGACCGTCGAGCGCGGGTTGCGCGAGGTCGACTTCTGGTCGATCGAGACGGCCGGGGACAGGCCCTCGATGAAGTCCACGTCCGGCTTGTCCATCTGACCGAGGAACTGCCGGGCGTACGAGGACAGCGACTCCACGTACCGGCGCTGCCCCTCGGCGAAGATCGTGTCGAACGCGAGCGAGGACTTGCCCGACCCGGAGAGCCCGGTGAAGACGATGAGGGAGTCACGGGGGAGGTCGAGCGAGACGTTCTTGAGATTGTGCTCGCGCGCGCCACGGACGATGAGACGGTCGGCCACGCCGGTCCGCACCTTTCTGAGAAGAGAAGCAGGGGCGCGCCCCTCTTCCGGGCCTCGGGGCCCGGAGGGTTCGCGCCGGAGCGATGGGGTGCACGGGGAGCCCTGTTCTCGGGTGCCCGCGTGGTTCTGCCTACATGCCAGGATGCCTCTTCCGAGCTTATAGCACGTGCATTCGATTTACGGCCGTTCTCCGCCGCCTTCACCCGATCGGGTGGCGGCGTGGTCTCTGGCGGTCGCTATCGTCGGTTTCATGACTGATCACGTACGGGACCTGGCCTCTCTGCGGGAGGCGGACGAACGGCTCCTCCTCGCCGTCGCCTCACTGGACAACGCCGCCCTCGCCGCGCCGTCACGGCTGCCGGGCTGGAGCCGGGGACACGTCCTGGCCCATCTCGCGCGGAACGCGGACGCTCTGGTCAACGTCCTCGAAGGCCGGCCCATGTACACCGACGGCGCCACCCGGGACGCGGACATCGAGCGGGACGCGTCCAGGGCCCTCGACGTCCACCTCGCCGATGTACGTAACACCGCGGCCCGCTTCCATCATTCCGCGGCCGTCCCCGCCGACTGGACCCGTACCGTCACCCTGCGCAACGGTGTGACCGACGCCGCTTCGCGGGTGCCCTTCCGGCGCTGGATCGAGGTCGAGCTGCACCACGTCGACCTGGGTCTCGACCAGATGCTCGAAGACCTCTCCGAGGAGTTCACCGAACGCGAGATCGACTTCCTCGCGGACCGCTTCTCGGGGAACGCCGCCGTCCCGCCGCTGACCCTCGCCACCCCCGGGGGGCGCACCTGGCGGACGGGCCGCGCTCCCTCCGGCGGCGACGGGCCGGAGACCGTCACGGGGCCCGCGCCGGACCTGATGGGGTGGCTCGCGGGCCGCCGGGACGGATCCGCACTGGAGTTCGCGGGCGGCCCCCTTCCCGTCCTGCCCCCGCTATAGGCTGAGCCGTATGACGTACAGCGGAGCGGTGAAGGTCGGCGGACCCGCGGATGTGCACGAATTGCCCGATCTGGTGATCTCCAAGGTCGAGGTCGGCACGATGGGCAACAATTCCTATCTGCTGCGCTGCCGGGCCACCGGCGAGCAACTGCTGATCGACGCGGCGGCCGACGCGGCGACGCTGCTGACCCTGATCGGCGACGACTCCATCGCGTCCGTCGCCACCACCCACCGCCACCAGGACCACTGGCAGGCGCTCGCGGAGGTCGTGGCGGCCACCGGAGCCCGTACGTACGCGGGGCGGTACGACGCCGACGCCATCCCCGTCCCCACCGACGTGCTGGTCGAGGACGGGGACACGATCCGGGTCGGGGCGGTCGGCCTGACCGCCGTCCACCTGGTGGGGCACACGCCCGGTTCGATCGCGCTGATCTACGACGACCCGCACGGCCACCCGCACGTCTTCACCGGCGACTGCCTCTTCCCCGGCGGTCCGGGGCGCACCGGCAGTCCCACCGACTTCGGCACGCTGATGGACGGCCTCGAATCGAAGATCTTCGCGGCGCTGCCCGACGAGGCCTGGATCTACCCCGGCCACGGCGACGACTCCACCCTCGGGGCCGAGCGCCCGCACCTGCCGGAGTGGCGGGCGCGGGGCTGGTAGCCGCCCGCGCCGGTACGGGGGCCCAGGTCAGCGGCCGTCGCGCATGCGCCGGCCGACCTCGCCGTCGTCCGTCTCCCACCAGGGGCGTACGCGATCCGGTCCCGGTACGTCCGCCCCGGCGGGCGCGGTCACCGGGGCCAGTTCACGGTCCAGGCGGGCGTCCAGGTCGTGGGCCTTCGCCCGGTCCGCGCGCCACCACTCGGCGAAGACGGCGATCAGGAACGGCAGCGCTACCAGCTCCGCGAGGCTCAGCATCAGCCCGCCGCCGAGCCGCTGGTCCTGGCGCACACCGGGCCCCCAGGTCCGCCCCTGGGCCGCGTACCAGCGCCCGGCGACCGACGTACCGCTGGTCATGACGACGATGCCGGGGACCGAGTCGAACAGCCCGTCCAGGAAGACCAGCGCGGCCCGGACGGGGTGGGTGCACCAGCGGGGCAGCAGGTCGCGGCCGGTGAGCATGGGCAGCACGAACAGACAGCCGGTGAGCAGCAGCTGCGCCTGCATCAGCCGGCGGACCGCGTCGCTGTGCAGCGACGCCGTGAAGTACGGCGTGAAGTAGAGGGTCAGCTCCGACGCCAGCACCACGAGCGAGCTGACCAGCGGGTACGTCAGCACCCTGGCCGGGGCTGACGTCACCGCCCGGTGCAGCGGTCCGTCGGGGGCGGCCAGGCCCAGGGGGTCGCCGAGGGCCAGGCCGAGGGGCGCGAGGAGGTCCAGCAGGATGTTCTGTACGGCCGCCGGCCAGAACAGCACCCGGTCGTAGACCGCGAGGGACGACATCGTCGCGACCACGACCGTGCCGAGGCCGAGCACCACGAAGGCGGCGGTCCGGGCGGCGGGCCAGCTGTTCCCCGCGCGCCGGCGCCGCGCCACTCCGGTGCCGTACGCCCCTCCCAGGACGGCCACGGCGGCCAGCGCCACCGGGTCCAGCCGCCACGAGGACAGGCCCCGGGCGAGCGTCAGCTCGGGCAGCACGGCGCGCCTTCTTCCCTTTTCGCCCCCGGCGTACGATTCCGCCGCCCACGGTAGACCGGGGGCGGCGGAGGGCCGGAGGCGGGTCGGGTCAGGCCTCGATGCTGTCCTTGTCGGAGGCGGCGGCCTCCGCCGCGTCCCGCTCGGTCTGCTTCCTGGAGGCGATGAGGCTGGTGATCGTGGTGACGATCAGGACACCGCAGATGACCGCCAGGGACACCGGGATGGAGATCTCCGGGACACCGACGCCCTGTTCGTGCAGCGCGTGCAGCACCAGCTTCACACCGATGAAGCCCAGAATGACCGACAGTCCGTAACTGAGGTGGACCAGCTTCTTGAGCAGTCCGCCGATCAGGAAGTACAGCTGCCGCAGTCCCATCAGGGCGAAGGCGTTGGCGGTGAACACGATGTACGGGTCCTGGGTCAGGCCGAAGATCGCGGGGATGGAGTCCAGCGCGAACAGCACGTCGGTGGTGCCGATGGCGAGCATGACCACCATCAGCGGGGTCAGCACCCGCTTGCCGTTGTTCCGGATGAAGAGCTTCGTGCCGTGGTACTTGTCGGCGACACCGAAGCGCTGCTCGATGGACTTGAGCAGGCGGTTCTCCTCGAACTCCTCGTCCTCGTCGTCCGAGCGCGCCTCCTGGATGAGCTTCCAGGCGGTGTAGATCAGGAACGCGCCGAAGATGAAGAACACCCACGAGAAGCTGGCGATGATCGCGGCCCCGGCGGCGATGAAGACCGCGCGCAGCACCAGGGCGATCAGCACACCGATCAGCAGCACCCGCTGCTGGAGGTGGGTGGGCACCGAGAACTTCGCCATGATCAGGACGAAGACGAAGAGGTTGTCGACGCTGAGCGACTTCTCGGTGATGAAGCCCGCGAAGAACTCGCCGGAGGCCTGGCCCGTACCGAAGACCATCAGGCCGAGGCCGAACAGCACGGCGAGGGCGATCCAGACACCCGTCCAGATGCCCGCCTCCTTCATCGACACGTCATGGGGCTTGCGCCCGATGAAGAAGTCGACCGCGATCAAGGCGGACAGACCAAGAATGGTCGTCGCCCACAGGATCCATGACACGTCCACTGCGCCTCCGGCGTCGTACGGCTACAAGATCAGCGTCGTCGCTGCCGGAGGTCTCCTCCACCCGGGCGGCCACCGCCGCTCCCCGGGCCGGCGCCCCGGGACCGATGGCGGTCCGTATTGACGGGTACGTCGCGGTACGGGAGTACTCCCCTCCGATACCCAGAAGAGTACAGGAAAGACCAAGGAAAGGTAAAGAAAAAGGTAAAGGAGTCCCAAGAGCGCAGGTCAGCGCCGCCATGCGCGACGGGCCGCCGCCACCTGTTCGAGTGCCTGGGCCACCACACGGCTGCCCGGCGGAACCGTCGGCGGCTCGTACGTCCAGGCGTGGCCGACCCAGGGGTCGGCGAGGTGGTTGTCCGGGATCGGGGTGATCCGCAGGAGGGACCGCCACAGGGGGTCGAGCACCGGTCCGTACGCGTCGGCGTCCTCGCGGTCCGCGACCATCAGCAGGTGCACGCCGACCGACGGGCCCTCGTCGGCGAGGTAGCGCAGCTGGGTCACGGCCCGGTCGTCGAAGCCGTGCGGGAAGTCGTTGACGATCAGCAGCTGCTCGGCGGTGTCGAGGTCCGGCGGCAGCGACTCGGCCGCGCCGCCGCGCACGGCCATCTGTACCAGGTCGACGCGCTGGGTGAGCTTCGTGAGGACGGCCGCGACTCCGGCGGCGCCCGCGGCGGGCGGTCCGTCGAGGACGCCCGAGGAGGTCAGCGGGGCCAGCGCGGCGGCTCCCGATCCGGCGGGGTCGATCACGTGGACGGTGAACTCGCCGGGCGGGTAGACGGCCAGCAGGCGCCCGGCGTGGATGACGGCGGTGTCCATGGCCAGCCGGCGCAGCTGGTCCTCGTCCATCATCATGGCGGCCTCGGAGCCGAGCCGGCCGCTGTCGATCCACAGCCCGCGCTCCAGCGGCAGCCGGACGAGCATCGGGATGCGCAGGTCGGGGCGCTCGGGCAGGTGGACGTCCCCGAGGCGCAGCGCCATGGGGATCTCCATCGGGACGCGGTAGGCGTGCCAGACGGGGTTGTCCCAGCCGGCATAGGCGGCCGGGAGGGCCGGTTCGACGACCTCGGTCTCGGCGGCGAGCTGGGCGAGGTCGCGGTCGAGGACCTCACGCGCGCGGGCCGCCAGCTCGTCGTGCTTGGCGCGGGCCGCCTCGCGGGCGGTGTCGCCGGCGCGGCCGATGCGGTTGCGGGGGTCGGACAGGACGCGGTCCAGTTCCTGTTCCATCCGGGACTCGGCGAAGTCGACCGCGCTGCGGTAGGCGGCGACGGCGCGGGCCAGGTCCTCGAACATGCCCCAGACCTGGTTGTACAGGCGCTCGTCCATGGACCAGCCCGTCGCGTCGCCCGCGACCGGGCGCGGGGGCTGTCCCGGGGCGGCGGGCGGGGCGGCCGGGGGCGGCGGGGTCGGGGGTGTGGACGTACGGCGGCCGGGGTGCGTGTAGTTGACGGCTCCGCCCGCGCCGGTGGGCGGGCCGGGCTGCTGGTGCGGTACGGGGCCGGGCGCGGCGGGCGCGGTCCCGGGCTCGGACGGCGGTGCCTCGGGGCGGACGCGGGCCGCGTCGGGGGCTCCGGGCAGGGGGGCCTGGACGGCGTTGGCCAGGTGGCGGGCGACCGCGTCCTGGATGGTGGCGGCGAACGCGCGCGCCTCCGGGAGGCCCTGGTCGCCGAAGAGCTCGGCGAGGCCGCCCGCGTACCCCTGGCCCACGGCACGGACCTTCCAGGCACCCTGGCGGCGGTACAGCTCCAGGGCGACGACGGCGGACTCGGCGTCCAGCGCGGTGAGGGTGAAGCTGGCGATCTCGGTGCCGTCCGTGGAGGTGACGGCGGCGAAGGGCGCGGCCGTGCTGCCGAAGCGGTCGGGGCCGCCGACGCCTTCGGGGAGCGCGAACAGCACGTGGACCAGGTGGGCGCGCTCGGGCACGGCTTCCAGGTCGACGTGGAAGCGCAGTCCGGCGGCGGCCTGGCGGGAGACCTCGACGCCGGGGAGGGTGGGCGAGCCGGGGTGGGCGATCCACTCGGTGCCGGGGACGGTGCCGGCGGCGTCGGCGAGGGTGACGCAGGCCAGGACCGGCGCGCCGGCCGTCACCCGTATCTCCAGTCGGGTGTGCGGCAGGGGGTGGTTCTGTCCCCGGACCAGCTCGGCCGTCATCGCCTCTGTCCCCTCGTCGGTCTCGTGCGGTGCGCGTGGTGTGGTGCGGAAGGTGCGGTGCGGGAGGTGCGGTGCGTGCGGGAAGTGCGGTGTCCGTGTGCGGTGCGTGTCGTGCGTGGCAACGGTGCAGCTCCCGGCGGCCGTGGCCTGCCTCCGGGAGCTGCGTGTGCCGGTACGTGCCGTGCGTGTCGTGCCCGGCCGTGCGGGTCGTGCGGGTCGTGCGGGTCGTGCGGGTCGTGCCTACAGGTGCGGCAGGATCGACGGCATCAGGTCCTGGAACGTGCGGCCGTTGGCCGGATTCCCGAGGGCCGTCATCTTCCACCCGGCGCCGTCGCGGTGCACCTTCGCCATGATCTGCGCGGTGTACTGCCCGCCGCCGTCGAGCGTGTAGCGGGCCAGTTCCTGACCGTTGGTCTCGTCGACAATGCGGCAGAAGGCGTTCTGCACCTCCTGGAACGTCTGTCCGGTGAACGAGTTCACCGTGAAGACGATCTGGTCGATGTGGACCGGGATCCGCTCCAGGTCCACCAGGATGGCCTCGTCGTCCCCACCCTGGCCGGCGCCGCCGACGAGGTTGTCGCCGGTGTGCTTCACCGAGCCGTCGTCGCTGACCAGGTGGCGGAAGAAGACCACGTCGACCGGCTGCTTGTCGGCGAACAGCACCGCCGAGGCGTCCAGGTCGATCTCACGGGTGCGGGAGCCGAACAGGCCCCGGCGCGGCGCGGCCTGCCAGCCGAGCCCCATGCGCACCGCGGTCAGGGTGCCTCCGCCCCGCTTCTCCAGGCTGATGGCCTGACCCTTGGTCAGGTTGACCCCAGGGCCCCCGGGCGCACTGCCCTTGGATACGTCCACCACGCGCTGTCCCCTCTCGAATGGTTCCCCCGCAACCGTCCGTGTGCGGTTGCGCAGCACCCTACGCAGTCACGTCGTCGCGGCAGGAGACGCAGGCCGTTTTTGTGTCGGTCTTGCAACACATCGCACCGCCCGTCCCCCGCCCGGCCGTCAGACCTGTCCCGCCTCCCTCATCTGCCGCAACTCCTTCTTCAGCTCGCCCACTTCGTCGCGCAGCCGCGCGGCGACCTCGAACTGGAGCTCCGCCGCCGCGGCCCGCATCCGGTCGGTCATCTCCTGGATGATCCCGGCCAGCTCCTCGGCGGGGCGGTCGGTGAGCACCGCGCCCTGAGCGGCCGCCTTGCCGCCCTTGGCGGCCTTCGTGGTCTTCGCGGCCGGGCCGCCGAGCGACGGCACGGCGGTCCTGGCCGCCTTGCCGTCCTTCCCCTGCCGGTAGCCCGTGCCGAGCAGGGCCTCCGTGTCGATCTCCTCGCGCGCGATCGTCGCGACGATGTCGTTGATCTTCTTGCGCAGGGGCTGCGGGTCGAGACCGCGCTCGGTGTTGTACGCGACCTGCTTCTCGCGGCGGCGGTTCGTCTCGTCGATGGCCTGCGCCATCGCGGGGGTGATCGTGTCCGCGTACATGTGGACCTGCCCGGAGACGTTGCGCGCCGCGCGCCCGATGGTCTGGATGAGTGACGTGCCGGACCGGAGGAAGCCCTGCTTGTCCGCGTCGAGGATCGCGACCAGCGACACCTCGGGCAGGTCGAGCCCCTCCCGGAGGAGGTTGATGCCGACGAGGACGTCGTACTCCCCCGAGCGCAGCTCGCGCAGCAGCTCGACGCGGCGCAGGGTGTCGACGTCGCTGTGCAGGTAGCGGACCTGGATGCCCAGTTCCAGGAAGTACTCGGTGAGGTCCTCGGCCATCTTCTTCGTGAGGGTGGTGACCAGGACGCGTTCGTCCTTCTCCGTGCGCTCGCGGATCTCGTGCACCAGGTCGTCGATCTGGCCCTCGGTGGGCTTGACCACGACCTCCGGGTCGATGAGGCCGGTGGGGCGGATGATCTGCTCCACGAAGCCGTCGCCGCGCGACAGCTCGTACTTCCCGGGGGTGGCGGAGAGGTAGACGGTCTGGCCGATCCGCTTCTGGAACTCCTCCCACTTGAGGGGGCGGTTGTCCAGGGCGGACGGCAGCCGGAAGCCGTGGTCGACGAGGGTCCGCTTGCGGGACGCGTCCCCCTCGTACATCGCGCCGATCTGCGGCACGGTCACGTGCGACTCGTCGATGACGAGCAGGAAGTCCTCGGGGAAGTAGTCGAGGAGGGTGTTGGGCGCGGTGCCGGGGCCGCGGTCGTCGAAGTGCATCGAGTAGTTCTCGATCCCGGAGCAGGAGCCGATCTGGCGCATCATCTCGATGTCGTACGTCGTCCGCATGCGCAGGCGCTGGGACTCCAGGAGCTTGCCCTGCTTGTCCAGCTCGGCGAGCCGGGTCTCCAGCTCGCGCTCGATGCCGTTGACCGCCTTCTCCATGCGCTCCGGTCCCGCCACGTAGTGGCTGGCCGGGAAGACGTACAGCTCGTTGTCCTCGCTGATGACCTCGCCGGTCAGCGGGTGGAGGGTGGTCAGCGCCTCGATCTCGTCGCCGAACATCTCGATGCGGACGGCCAGCTCCTCGTACACCGGGAAGATCTCGATGGTGTCGCCGCGCACCCGGAAGGTGCCGCGCGCGAACGCGACGTCGTTGCGGGTGTACTGGATCTCGACGAAGCGGCGGAGCAGCTGGTCGCGGTCGATCGTGGCGCCGACCTTGAGGGGGACCATCCGGTCCACGTACTCCTGCGGCGTACCGAGGCCGTAGATGCAGGAGACCGAGGCGACCACGACCACGTCACGGCGGGTGAGCAGGGAGTTCGTCGCGGAGTGGCGCAGCCTCTCGACCTCCTCGTTGATCGAGGAGTCCTTCTCGATGTAGGTGTCCGACTGCGGGACGTACGCCTCGGGCTGGTAGTAGTCGTAGTACGAGACGAAGTACTCGACCGCGTTGTTCGGCAGCAGCTCGCGGAACTCGTTCGCCAGCTGGGCGGCCAGGGTCTTGTTCGGAGCCATCACCAGCGTGGGCCGCTGGAGCTTCTCGATCATCCAGGCCGTCGTCGCCGACTTGCCGGTGCCGGTCGCGCCGAGCAGGACGACGTCCTTCTCGCCCGCGCGGACGCGCTTCTCCAGGTCGGCGATGGCCGTCGGCTGGTCGCCGCTGGGCTGGTAGGAACTGACGACCTCGAAAGGCGCCACCGTACGTTCGATCTGGGAAACAGGCCGCATGGATCCACCGTACGGCCCCGCACTGACAGTCGGCGTCGCGATCCCTCTGACCTGCGGTGACGGGCTCCGGCCGCCGGTCGGTCACCAGTCGTGGAAGTCCGGGGAGCCGCCGCGCGGGGTCCTGGCGGCCGTCCGGTCGGCCGGGTCGCCCTCGGGGACCCAGGGGGCGGGCCTGGACGGGCCCCGGCCCGGCCGGCGCGGGCGGGTCCGCTGGCGGGGGACGCCGACGCGCCCGCACGGTCCGGCCGGGGCGGACCCGGACCCTCCGGGGCCGTGCCGGTCGGACGCGGCCCGGCGCGGCTCGCTCAGGACGACGACGGCCGTGACCAGCAGGACGAGCCCGGGAACGATCAGGAGGGCGGCGAGGAAGCCCGTCGGCGAGGTGCTTCCGGAGCCGTCGCCGGTCCCGTCCACGCGGACCCGCAGCGCGGCCATCGCGGCGTAGTGCATCCCGGTCGCCGCGCCGCCCACGACCGCTCCGGCGAGCAGGACGGGCGTGAGCCCCCGCCGGGAGACGACGATCCACAGCGCGGCGGTCGCGCCGACGACCGCGATCAGGACGGAGAGGGCGACGGTCGTGGTGTCGTACTCAAGGCGCCCCGGGAGACGGACGGCGTCCATGCCGAGGTAGTGGGTGGTGGCGAGGGAGAGGCCGGTGACGGTCCCGCCGGTGACCAGGGCCAGCGGGGTGAACCCGCGGTAGCCGACGACGAAGATCCCGGCGGCGGCCATCATGCTTCCGACGACCGGACAGGCGAGCGTCGTGAACCTGTCGTAGTCGACCGGCATCCCCTCGACGGCGAAGCCGGTCATCGTGATCAGGTACATGCCCCAGACACCGGAGCCGAGGGCGGCGGCGCCCAGCGCGAGTCTGCCCGGCTTCCAGGGCCGCGCGGTGCGCAGCGACCGCGCGGCGCAGAGCAGGCCGAGCACGCCGCCGAGGCAGGCCACCAGAAGGCCCGCCACGAGCGTGCCGGGACCGTGGCTGAATCCGTCGATCGTGCCCTGCATAGCGGTATGCCCCTTCGCGCCTTGTGCGCCATGTGCTCCATGTGCGGAAGCGCTGGTTCGGGGCGAGGGTAGGACGGCCGGGCCCGTAAGCAAACAGTTACCCGGAGTTTTGTCGACATTGGGCCGGAAACGGCGGAAAAAGCGGTCGGGAAAGGGCTTTCCCTCGCCATGGCTTCACACGGCGTCCGGTTCTCGCCCGCTCCCCGTTGGCCGGGGGCTGTCACCCTCGGGCCGATCGTGACCGCCGGCCCGGATGCCAGGGATCCCAGGACGAGGAGTACACGTGGACGCACGGACCTCACGGACCTCAGTGACAACGGCCGCGCTGCTGGGCGCCGCGGCGCTGCTCCTGCCGGGGTGCGCGGCGGCGGCCTCGACACCGCGGGCGGGGGCGGGGGCGGCCACGACACCTTTCGCGGGGGTGCGGGAGGGCGGGTCCACGGACCCGCGGAACGGGGCGTCCACGGACGCACCGCCGGACGCGCCCCCGGACGTGCCCCTGGTCATCGCGCACCGCGGCGCGTCCGCCCGCGCGCCGGAGAACACGCTCGCCGCCGTCGACGCGGCGGGCGACCTGGGCATCGACTGGGTGGAGAACGACGTCCAGCGGACCAGGGACGGGGAGCTGGTGGTCGTCCACGACACCACGCTCAGCAGGACGACCGACGTGGAGCGGGTCTTCCCCGGCCGCTCTCCGTGGCAGGTCAGGGACTTCACCGCCGCCGAGATCGCCCGGCTGGACGCCGGGAGCTGGTTCGGCGCGCGCTGGGAGGGCGTCCGGGTGCCCACGCTGAGGGAGTATCTGAACGCCGTGGAGAAGAACCGGCAGAACCTGCTCCTGGAGATCAAGGGCCCGGAGCTCTACCCGGGGATCGAGGCGGACATCCTGCGCGTGCTGCGGCAGGAGGGCTGGCTGGACGGCGCGCACCTGGCGGACCGGCTCGTCGTCCAGAGCTTCGGCGCGGCGAGCCTCCGCGCGGTGCGCGAGCAGCGGGCCGACGTCACGACGGGCTTCCTGGGCACGCCGGCGGTGGCCGATCTGCCGGCGTACGCGGCGTTCGCGGACCAGATCAACCCGGAGTACGCCACGCTCACCGGCGACTACGTGGCCGCGGTGCACCGGCTGAAGGGCCCGCACGGCAAGCCGCTGCGGGTCAGCACCTGGACGGTGGACGAGGCGGCGGACGCGGTACGGGTCGCGGTGCTCGGGGTCGACGGGATCATCACCAACCGGCCGGACGTGGTGCGGGACGCGGTGGAGGGACGGGACACGGAACGTACGCGGAGCCGCCTACGTAGCACGGGGTAACTCGCAACTTCTCCCCTGTTTGCCCGCTTTCCGTACCGGACCTACCGTGGATGGAGATGCGATAAACGAGCGATTTCGCGCGCGGTTGGCGCGTGGCCGCCGGGACGCGGAGAGCCTGAGGGCGAAGGGACGGCGATCGGGCATGGCCGAGGGAAACGCGGGACTCACGTATCTCAAGCCGGGTGAGGTGGAGGTCAGGAACACCGAATACCCGACGCTCGAACTCAAGGCCGGCCCGGGGGTGGATCCCGCGAACGCCGGACGGAAATGCCGGCACGGAGTCATCCTGAAGGTGCTCGCGACCAACATCTGCGGCAGTGACCAGCACATGGTGCGCGGGCGTACGACCGCTCCGGAGGGGCTGGTCCTCGGGCACGAGATCACCGGTGAGGTCGTGGAGCGCGGTCCCGACGTCGAGTTCATCGACGTCGGTGACGTGGTGTCGGTGCCGTTCAACATCGCCTGCGGACGGTGCCGCAACTGCAAGGAGGGCCAGACCAGCATCTGTCTGAACGTCAACCCGACCCGGGCCGGCGGGGCGTACGGCTACGTCGACATGGGCGGCTGGGTCGGCGGGCAGGCCCGGTACGTGATGGTGCCGTACGCGGACTTCAACCTGCTGCGCTTCCCCGACCCGGAGGCCGCCCGCGAGAAGCTGCTCGACCTGACGATGCTGACCGACATCCTGCCGACCGGCTACCACGGAGCGGTGACGGCGGGTGTGGGCGCCGGCTCGACCGTGTACGTCGCGGGGGCGGGGCCCGTAGGACTGGCGGCCGCGGCCGCGTCGCAGCTGCTCGGATCCGCGGTGGTCATCGTCGCGGACTTCAACACCGAACGCCTGGCGCAGGCCCGCAGCTTCGGCTGCGAGACGATCGACCTGGCCCAGGGCCCGGTGGAGGAGCAGGTCGCCCAGATCCTGGGCGTTCCCGAGGTGGACTCGGCGATCGACGCGGTCGGTTTTGAAGCCAAGTCCCACGGCCGGGACTCCGACGACGCGCCGGCCACCGTCCTCAACTCGCTGATGGGCGTGGTCAGGGCGGGTGGCGCGCTCGGCATCCCGGGTCTGTACGTCACCGAGGACCCCCGGGGGATCGACTCGGACGCGCAGTCCGGCACGCTGCGGATCAGGCTGGGGCTCGGCTGGGCGAAGAGCCACACGTTCTCGACCGGTCAGACGCCGGTGATGAAGTACCACCGGGCGCTGGCGATGGCGATCCTGCACGACCGGATCCACATCGCCAAGGCGGTCAACGCGACGGTTCTTCCGCTGGAGGACGCGCCGGAGGGGTACGAGGAGTTCGACCGGGGCGTGAGCCGGAAGTACGTGCTGAACCCGAACGGGGCGCTGGACCACGCGGAGGCCGCCTGAGCGGCTGGGGCCGCCTGAGCGACTGGGGCCGCCTGAGCGACTGGGGCCGCCTGAGCGACTGGGGCGCGGTCCGGGTGAGTGGGTCCGGGGTGCGGTCCGGGTGAGTGGGGCCGGGGTGCGGTCCGGGTGAGTGGGGCCGGGGTGCGGTCCGGGTGAGTGAGTGGGGCTGAGGGGGCCCGTGCGACGTCGTGGACGTTTGCGCGGGCCCGTCGCGTGCCAGGGATGGGGTCATGTCAGACACCACAACGCACCTGTCCCCCGAGGTACGGGACGCGCTCGCCGAGCGCCGTCCCGTCGTCGCGCTGGAATCGACGATCATCGCGCACGGGCTGCCGCGCCCGCGCAATCTGGCGGTGGCGGAAGAGCTGGAGGAGCTTGTACGGTCCGGCGGCGCCGTGCCCGCGACGGTGGCCGTGCTGGACGGGCGGGCCCATGTGGGCCTGACCAAGGCCCAGTTGGAGCGGGTCGCCGGGGACAGTTCCGTACGCAAGCTGGGCCATCGTGACCTGGCGCCGGCTCTCGCGGCGGGGGCGAGCGGGGCGACGACGGTCTCCGCGACGGCGTTCCTCGCGGCGCGGGCGGGGATCCGGGTGTTCGCGACGGGCGGGCTCGGCGGGGTCCACCGGGGATGGACCGAGACGCAGGACGAGTCGGCGGACCTGCGGCTGCTGGCGCGGACCCGGATCACGGTCGTGTGCGCGGGGGTGAAGTCGATCCTCGACGTGCCGGCGACGTTGCAACGGCTGGAGACGCTGGGCGTCGGCATCCTCGGGTACGGGACGGCGTACTTCCCCGGCTTCTACCTGTCGTCCTCGGGCGAGCCCGTCGACTGGACGGTCCGTACGCCCGGCGAGGTGGCGGCGGTGATGCGGGCGCAGGACGCGCTCGGCGGGCCGGAGGCGGCGATCGTGGTGGCCAACCCCGTACCGGAGTCGGAGCAGTTGGACCCGGAGCTGCATGACAGGGTGCTGGCGGAGGCGCTCGACGCGTGCCGGGAGTCGGGGGTGACGGGCCAGGCCGTCACGCCGTTCCTGCTGGACCGCCTGGTGCGCGGGACGGGGGGTGCGTCGCTGGAGGCGAACCTGGCGGCGGTACGGGGGAACGTACGGCTGGCGGCGGGGATCGCGGGGGCGTGGTGAGGGGGCGGGCGCCCGGGCCGGGCGGTGGGTCCGGGGCCGGTGGGGGGTTGTTGGTGGTCGGGGACGTGGCCACCGATGTGGTGGCGCGCCACCGGTCACCGCTGGCGCGCGGCACGGACACGACGGCCGGCATCCGTCTCCTGCCGGGCGGGGCGGGGGCGAACGCGGCCTGCTGGGCGGCCCGTTGGGGGTGTGCGGACGTTCGGCTGCTGGCCCGGGTGGGGACGGACGCGCGGGCGTGGCACGAGGCGTCGCTGCGGGACGCGGGGGTACGGGCGCGGCTCGTCGTGGACGACGAGGTGCCGACCGCCACGGTCATCTCGCTGGTGGACGCCTCCGCGGAACGGACCTTCCTCACGGACGGCGGGGCGTCGGTGCGGCTGTCCGCCGAGGACTGGTCGCCGTCGCTGCTGGACGGGGTGGGCCGGCTGCATCTGTCGGGTTACCTGTACTTCTCCGAGGCCGGCCGGGGGGCCGCCGCGGCGGCACTGGCCTCGGCGCGGGAGCGCGGTGTCGCGGTGAGCGTGGATCCCGCGTCGGTGGCGTTCATCGAGGAGCTGGGCGTGGCGCGCTTCCTGGCGGAGATCGAGGGCGCGGAAACGCTTCTCCCCAACGAGGACGAGGCCCGCCTCCTCACCGGCCTGGCGGACGCCGGAAAGGCGGCGGCCGCGCTGAGCCGGCCGGCGCGGGTGGCGGTGGTGACCCTGGGCGAGGCGGGCGCGGTGGTGGCCGAGGCGGGCGAGGTGACGGCCCGCGTACCCCCGGTCGCGACGCGCCCGGTCGACTCGACGGGAGCGGGAGACGCCTTCACGGGCGCGTACCTCGCGGCCCGCCTGAGGGGCGCGGAACCGCCGGAGGCGGCGGAGGAGGGCTGCCGGGCGGGCGCGACGGCGGTGACTCTGGCGGGGGGCCGCCCGACGGGGCCGGGGCGGGAGGAGTGCTAGGCCGCACACGCGGAGCGGGCACGGTCCGCCCGGAGGGCGGGGCCGCGTGGGGCGGATACCGGTCCCGGGGGTCCGCGCGGACGCGCGGTGACCCGCGCGGGGGGCCGCCCGACGGGGCCGGGGCGGGAAGAGCACTAGGTGTTCTGTCGCGGGAGGTTGTGGACGAGTGACGCAGGTCTCGGCTGAGGGATCTTGAATGGGTGAGGGCCTTCCGGGTTCGGTGTGGATTGCGACGTCTACACAC
>NZ_JBIURL010000030.1:0-34044 GCF_044740805.1 Streptomyces sp. NPDC088261 | reverse complement strand
GCTACGACAAACGAGCCCGCCACTACAAAGCCCTGGTCACCCTCGCCTGCCTACGACTCTGGCTCCCCAACTGACATTGCGGACACGCCCTAGGGGGTGTCTTGCCGATCAGGCCGGATCGGCAAGACACCCACCCCCTAGAGATCTCCTCGAACCCTCGTCCGCCCCTAAGAGACACAAGATCCCCATACGTCCGCCGAACCCCGTTGTGGCACGTCACGAGCCCATCACGATCAGCTGGTTGGCCATGAGCGCAGTATTGCGGCGCCCGGTCACCCGGCGTAGGACTGTGCGCACGGGACGAGAGCGGCGCCGCCACGTCACGGCTGCGACGCCGGTTCCGTATGCGTAGAACCAGACGCGCACGGGAGAGACGGGGCAGCGATGCGCACAACTCGTACAGCACGTAGGGCTCTTGCCACACGTACCAGCACACGTACCACTTGCACGGTCGCCGTGGCGATCGTCGCGGCGGGCGCCGTGACCCTCGCGGGCTGCGGCGGCTCGGACGACGGCAAGGGCACGGACACGGACACGCCGGCCAGCAAGGCTCCGGCGGCCACGGTCCAACTGCCCAAGCTCGACGGGGAGAAGATCGAGGTCGCGGCGGTCTGGACCGGCCCCGAGCAGGAGAACTTCACCAAGGTCCTGAAGGAGTTCGAGAAGCGCACCGGCGCGAGCGTCACGTTCGTGCCCGCGCAGGACCCGATCGTCAACTTCCTCGGTACGAAGATCGCCGGAGGCAGCCCGCCCGACGTGGCGATGCTGCCGCAGGTCGGCGCGATCCAGCAGGCCGTGGCGAAGAAGTGGGCGAAGCCGGTCGGCGCGGAGGCGAAGGCGCAGCTCGCAAAGAACTACGACCAGGGCTGGCAGGACCTCGGCGCGGTCGACGGCACCCAGTACGGCGTGTACTTCAAGGCCGCCAACAAGTCGCTGGTCTGGTACAACAACGCCGCGTTCGAGAACGCGGGCGCCGCGGTCCCGAAGACCTGGAAGGACTTCCTGACGACCGCCGAGACGATCTCGGCCTCGGGAGTCACCCCGGTGTCGGTGGCCGGCGCGGACGGCTGGACCCTCACCGACTGGTTCGAGAACGTCTACCTCTCCCAGGCGGGCCCGGAGAAGTACGACCAGCTCGCCCAGCACAAGATCAAGTGGACCGACGGCTCGGTGCGGGACGCGCTGACCACCCTCGGCGAACTCTTCGGCAAGCCCGCGCTGATCGCGGGCGGCGCGGACGGGGCGCTCCAGACGGAGTACCCCGCGTCCGTCACCCAGACCTTCACCGGCGGGGACCAGCCGAAGGGCGCGATGGTCTTCGAGGGCGACTTCGTGGGCGTCAACATCGGCCAGACCGAGGCGAAGATCGGTACGGACGCCAAGGTGTTCCCGTTCCCCGCGGTCGGCCCCGACGCCCCCGTGGTGACCGGCGGCGACGCGGCCGTGGCGCTCAAGGACTCCAAGGGCGCCCAGGCGCTGCTGACGTTCCTGGCCTCCCCGGACGCGGCGAAGATCTGGGCGGAGTCCGGCGGCTTCCTGTCGCCCAACAAGGGCCTGGACGTGGCCGCGTACCCGAACGACGTCCAGCGGGACATCGCGAAGGCGCTGATCGCGGCGGGCGACGACTTCCGCTTCGACATGTCGGACCAGATGCCGCAGTCGTTCGGCGGTACGCCCGGCAAGGGCGAGTGGAAGGCCCTCCAGGACTTCCTGAAGAACCCGAAGGACGTCGCGGGGGCCCAGCGGAAGCTGGAGTCGGACGCGGCCAAGGCGTACAAGAGCTGACGGGATGACGTCGGCGACAGCGGAGGGCACCAAGAGCACCACCCCGGTGCCCTCCGTCCCGGGCAACAAACGCAAGAGCGTGACGGGCACACGTAAAACGATCGCGGCCGGCTTCCTGCTGCCCGCGCTCGTGCTGCTGGGCGCGCTCGTGGTCTACCCCATCGGGTTCTCGGTCTACCGGTCCTTCTTCGACAAGTCCGGTGGCAGCTTCGCCGGGCTCGACAACTACATCGAGATATTCACCGACGACACCATCCTGACGGCGGTCAAGAACAACGCGATCTGGGTCGTCGTCGCCCCGACGGTCGCCACCGCGCTGGGCCTGATCTTCGCCGTGCTCACCGAACGGGTGCGCTGGGGCACGGCGTTCAAGCTCGTGGTCTTCATGCCGATGGCGATCTCGATGCTCGCGTCGGGCATCATCTTCCGGCTCGTGTACGAGCAGGACCCGGAGCGCGGGATCGCCAACGCCGTCTGGGTGGGCGTGCACGACACGTTCAGCGACTCGGCCGGCTTCCCGAAGGCGCATCCGCTGCCGGTGCACCCGCTGAAGGCGGCGGGCGGCGGGGCGTTCGTCACCAAGGACACGGTCCGGGCGGGTACGGACGTCCAACTGCCCCTGGTCGGGGTGGCCCCGGACGTGATGCCGTCCGACGCCGAGCGGGCCAAGGCGCCCACGCCGTCGTCCGGCAACGAGGACAAGGTCAACGGCACCGCCTGGCTGGACTTCACCCGGGGCGGCGGCGGGAAGCCCAACGTCATCGACGCGTCCGAGCTGGGCCTCAAGGGCATCAAGGTCGAGGCGGTCAAGGACGGCAAGGTCGTCGCGAGCACCGAAGCCGCCGCCGACGGTACGTTCAGCCTCCCCGCCGAGGCGGACGGCGCCCAGCTCCGGCTGCCCGCCTCGAACTTCCGGGAGCCGTACAACGGGGTGAACTGGCTCGGGCCGAACCTGGTCACCCCCGCCATCATCGGCAGCTATCTGTGGATGTGGGCGGGCTTCGCGATGGTCCTCATCGCGGCGGGCCTGGCGAGCGTGCCCCGTGAACTGCTCGAAGCGGCCCGGGTGGACGGCGCCAACGAGTGGCAGGTCTTCCGCCGGATCACCGTGCCGCTGCTCGCCCCGGTCCTCGCGGTGGTCATGGTCACCCTGATGATCAACGTGCTGAAGATCTTCGACCTGGTCTTCATCATCGCGCCCGGCTCGTCCCAGGACGACGCCAACGTACTGGCGCTCCAGCTCTACCGGTCGTCGTTCGGCACGGACGCGGATCTCGGCGTCGGCAGCGCCATCGCCGTACTGCTGCTCCTGCTGGTGATCCCGGTGATGCTGTTCAACGTCCGCAGGATGCGAAAGGAGACTCGCCGATGACCACGACCGAGCCCGCGGTCAAGGCGAAGCAGTCCCTCGCGGCGCGGCTGGCGGCCCGGGCGGGCGGCGGCGTGCTGCGCGTCTTCCTGCTCCTGGTCGCGCTGTTCTGGCTGATGCCGACGATCGGGCTGCTGTTCTCCTCGCTGCGCGACTCCACGGACATCAGCGCGAGCGGGTGGTGGCAGGTCTTCACCGCCCCCGCGCAGCTGACCACGGAGAACTACTCCCGGCTGCTCGACAACGACGTCATCACCAACTCGCTGTTCTCCACGGTCCTGATCACCGTCCCGGCGACGCTGCTCGTCGTGGTGATCGGTTCGCTCGCCGGATACGCCTTCGCCTGGATGGACTTCCCGGGGCGCGACTGGTGGTTCCTGGTGGTGGTCGGCCTGTTGGTGGTGCCGGTGCAGGTCGCGCTGGTGCCGGTGTCGAAACTCTTCGGCGCCGTCGGCATCTTCGAGACGACCTTCGGCGTGATCCTCTTCCACGTCGCCTTCGGCCTGCCCTTCGCGATCTTCCTGTTGCGCAACTTCTTCGCGGAGATCCCGAGGGAGTTGCTGGAAGCGGCGCGGCTCGACGGGGCGGGTGAGATCCGGCTGTTCACGCGGGTCGTGATGCCGCTGGGCGGGCCGGCCATCGCGTCGCTGGGCATCTTCCAGTTCCTCTGGGTCTGGAACGACATGCTGGTGGCGCTGGTCTTCGCGGACTCGAAGAATCCGCCGATCACGGTCGCACTCCAGCAGCAGGTACGGCAGTTCGGGAACAACGTCGACGTCCTGGCGCCCGGGGCGTTCGTGTCGATGGTGATCCCGCTGGTCGTGTTCTTCGCGTTCCAGCGGCAGTTCGTGACGGGCGTGATGGCGGGGGCCGTCAAGTAGCCGACGGGCGGCCGTCGAGTGACCGCGCGCCGGGGAGGGTTCACTTCTCCCCGGCGCGTTCCCGCGTGCGGGCACCCCGCGCACCGCGACCACCACCGCGCGCGGACGCCGTCCCTGGGCCCGGCCCGTTTCTGCCCGTACGGGGACGCCGGGGCGGCCGAGCGGGTGGTGCGCCGCGTCCTCCTGACGTGATCGTCCTGACGTGATCGTCCTGACGTGACCGACGCGCCCCGATCCGCTTCCGGATCCGCTTCCGATCCCCCGGGCGGGGCCTACGCACCGCCCTTGAGCGCGGCCACCGCCGACGCCGCCAGCATGTCCAGATACCCCTTGGGCAGGTCGTTCCTGACCACCACGAGCCGCCAGTACAGCGGCCCCACGGTCAGGTCCAGCGCCCGGTCCGGGTCCGTGCCCTCCGGCAGTTCCCCCCGCTCCACGGCCTCCCGCACGATCACCGCCGCGATGCCCTGCTGGCCGTCCAGCAGCGCCGTCTTGATCGCGTCGGAGATCTCCGGGTGGCGCGCCGCCTCCACCAGCAGGTCCGGGATCACCTGCGAGGCCACCGGATGGCGCAACGCGTGCGAGGCGACTTCCAGCAGCGCCCGTACGTCCCCGTAGAGCGACCCGGTGGCCGGCGCGGGCAGGCCCTGCGCGGCGAAGACGGACAGCAGGTCCAGCACGAGCGCCAGCTTCGACTTCCACCGCCGGTACACCGCGGTCTTGCCGACCCCGGCCCGCCGCGCGATGCCCTCGATCGACATCCGGGCGAACCCGACCGCGGCCAGTTCCTCGAACACCGCGGCGCGGATGGCGTCGGTCACGTCCTCCCGGAGCACGGCGGCTCCCGCGGGTACGCGGCGTGAAATGCGCGGATCCGTGGTCATGAGTTGAGCATAGCTTGACCAAGGCGTCACGACGCTACGGTTGCGTTCCGTCGGAAAATCGTCCTAGCATCGACGTTGCGACGATACGGACCCGTTCCATCGCCTGCGTCGACCCAGCCACCGTCGAAAGCGGTACCTGTGAGCCAGACGATCTCCCCCACCACGCCGAACCCCGGACAGGACCCCGACCGGAAAGGCGAGAACGCCCAGGTCGGAACCGGTCTCCTGCCGCCCGGTACGGACCTCGCCGCCCTCGCCGCCCGCCACGGCCTGACCGTGAGCGGAGCGCGCCCCTCACTGCCCGCGTACGTCCGCCAGCTCTGGTCGCGCCGTCATTTCATCACCGCGTTCGCCACCGCGCGGCTGATGTCCCAGTACAGCCAGGCGAAACTCGGCCAGGTCTGGCAGATCATGACCCCGCTGCTCAACGCGACGGTCTACTACTTCATCTTCGGCGTCCTGCTGAACACCAAGCACGGCGTGCCGGACTACATCCCGTTCCTGGTCACCGGTGTCTTCATCTGGACCTTCACGTCCAGCGCGATCACCTCGGGCACCCGGGCGATCTCCGGGAACCTGGGCCTCGTCAGGGCCCTGCACTTCCCGCGCGCCTCCCTGCCCCTGGCCTTCGCCCTCCAGCAGCTCCAGCAGCTGCTCTTCTCGATGGCCGCGCTGGCCGCGATCCTGGTCTGCTTCGGGCAGTACCCGACGCTCAGCTGGCTGCTGGCGGCGCCCGCGCTGGTGCTCCAGTCGGTGTTCCTGGCCGGCCTCTCGATGATCATGGCCAGGCTCGGCGCCAAGACGCCGGACATCGCCCAGCTGACGCCCTTCCTGCTGCGCACCTGGATGTACGTCTCGGGCGTGATGTACAGCATCGACAAGGTGTCCGGGAAGCTGCCGCACTCGGTGGCGCTGCTCCTCCAGTGGAACCCCGCCGCCGTCTACATCGACCTGATGCGCTTCGCCCTCATCGACAGCTTCGGCTCCGACAAGCTGCCCGACCACGTCTGGGCCATCGCGCTCGGCTGGGCGGTGGTGGTCGGGGTCGGCGGATTCGTCTACTTCTGGAAGGCAGAGGAGGAGTACGGACGTGGCTGACCTCACCAAGACCGACGCGCCCAGGACCCACCCGACCAAGGCCGACCTGACCAAGGCCGAGACGCGGACCGCCCCCGCCCCCGAGCCACCCGCCCCCGAGCCCACCCCCACCGTGATCGTCGACGGCGTCCACATCACGTACAAGGTCCACGGCACCAAGGGCGGCAAGGGCTCCGCGACCTCCGCCCTCAGCCGTATCGCCTCCCGGCGCGCCGCCCCCGGCGTCCGCGAGGTGCACGCCGTCAAGGGCGTCAGCTTCGTCGCGTACAAGGGCGAGGCCATCGGCCTCATCGGCTCCAACGGCTCCGGCAAGTCGACGCTGCTCAAGGCCATCGCCGGGCTGCTGCCGCCGACCCAGGGCCGGATCCACACCGAGGGCCAGCCGTCCCTCCTCGGCGTCAACGCGGCGCTGATGGGCGACCTCACCGGCGAGCGCAACGTCATCCTCGGCGGACTCGCCATGGGCATGACCCGCGAGCAGGTCCGCGAGCGGTACGCGGACATCGTGGAGTTCTCCGGCATCAACGAGAAGGGCGACTTCATCTCGCTGCCGATGCGGACGTACTCCTCGGGCATGGGCGCCCGCCTGCGCTTCTCGATCGCCGCCGCCAAGAACCACGACGTCCTGCTGATCGACGAGGCGCTCTCCACCGGCGACGCCAAGTTCCAGCACCGCAGCAAGGAGCGCATCGCCGAGCTGAGGAAGGAGGCCGGCACGGTCTTCCTCGTCAGCCACAGCAACAACACCATCACCGAGACCTGCGACCGCGCGCTCTGGCTGGAGTCGGGGGTCCTGCGGATGGACGGCCCCGCGAAAGAGGTCGTGGCCGCCTACCAGAAGTTCACCGGCGGCAAGAAGTAGGTTCACGGAGCGGGAAGCCGGAGCAGGACGGCCACGCGCCCCGGCCTCCGTACGGGCTGAGAGACAGCTCGTACGAAGGCCGGGGCGCGGCGCTGTTCGGCCTGACGACGCAGCCGTACGGCTCAGCTGTGCGTCCGCAGCAGCGTCCGCATCGTCCGCATCGCCACCGACAGATTCGCCAGGTCGAACGCGTCGGAGCTCTGGATCTCCTCCAGCGTCGTACGCGACCGCCCGAGAATCGCCGCGTTCTTCTGCTCCCACGCCTTGAAGCGCTCCTCGGGAGTCGAGTTGGCGTCCCCGACGGACAGCACGTCCGCGGTGAGCCCCGCGTGCGCCGCGTACAGGTCCTCCCGGATGGAGGCGCGGGCCATGGACTGCCAGCGGTCGGCCCGCGGCAGCTCGATGATCCGGTCCATCAGCTGCGTGATCCGCAGCCGGTCCCCGAGGTCGTAGTACACCTCGGCGACGCCCAGCGGGTCCTGTCCGGTACGGTCCGCGATCGCCACGATGTCCAGCGTCGGGAAGGCCGACGAGAACCCGGCGACCCGCAGGGCCAGCTCCTCCGGCACGTCCGCCGAGGTCAGCTCGTCCAGGATGCGCTGGTACCACTCCAGCTCGGCGCCGCGCAGCATCGTCGGCAGCTGCGCCCAGACGTCCTCCACGCCGGCCGCGAAGAACTCGATCGTGGACGCGATCTCCAGCGGCTGCGGCCGGTTGCCCAGCAGCCAGCGCGTGCCGCGCTCGACCAGGCGGCGCGAGTGCAGCCGGATCCGGGTCTGGACGTCGGCCTCGACCTTGTTGTCGAGCGCCTCGACGGCGTCCCACACGGCGTTCAGCCCGAAGATCTCGCGGGCCGCGGTGTGCGCCCGTACGATCTCCTCGATCGCCGCCCCCGTCTCCTCGCGGAGCCGGTGCAGGAAGGTCGAACCTCCCGTGTTCACGGTGTCGTTGACCAGCACCGTCGTGATGATCTCGCGGCGCAGCGCGTGCCCGTCGATCTGCTCGGCGAACTGCTCCCGCAGCGGGGCGGGGAAGTACGCGTGCAGCAGCTTGCGCAGGTACGGGTCGTCGGGCAGATCCGTGTGGATCAGCTCCTCCGCCACCGTGATCTTGGTGTACGCGAGCAGCACGGCCAGCTCGGGCTGGGACAGCCCCTTGTTGGCGTTGAGCAGCTCCCGGATCTGCCGGTCGGTCGGCAGGAACTCCAGCGCGCGGTCCAGGTGCCCGTCCCGCACCAGCCGGCGCATGAAGCGCTGGTGGGCGTGGAGCAGGGACGGGGACTGGATGAGGGCGTTGCCGAGCGCGGTGTTCTGCGCGTAGTTGTTGCGCAGCACGAGCGCGCCGACCTCGTCGGTCATCGCGGCCAGCAGCTTGTTGCGCTGCTTGACCGTCATGTCCCCCTCCGTCACCAGGCCGTTGAGCAGGACCTTGATGTTGACCTCGTGGTCGGAGGTGTCGACGCCCGCGCTGTTGTCGATGGCGTCGGTGTTGACCTTGCCGCCCTCGCCGCCGGCGCCCCGGCGGGCGAACTCGATGCGGCCGAGCTGGGTCAGCCCCAGGTTGCCGCCCTCGCCGACGACCTTGACCCGCAGGTCCTCGCCGTTGACGCGGATCGCGTCGTTGGCCTTGTCGCCGACGTCCGCGTCCGTCTCCGTGGACGCCTTGACGTACGTACCGATCCCGCCGTTCCACAGCAGGTCCACCGGGGCCTGGAGGATCGCCTTCATCAGGTCGGCGGGGGTCAGCTTCGTGACACCCGGCTCGATGCCGAGCGCCTCGCGGACGTGGGTGTTGACGGGGATGGACTTGGCCGTACGGGGGTGGATGCCGCCGCCCTGCGACAGCAGGCTCTTGTCGTAGTCGGCCCACGAGGAGCGCTGGAGGCCGAAGAGCCTGCGGCGCTCCGCGAAGGAGGTGGCCGCGTCCGGGTGCGGGTCGATGAAGATGTGCCGGTGGTCGAAGGCCGCGACCAGCCGGATGTGCTCGGAGAGCAGCATGCCGTTGCCGAAAACGTCACCCGACATGTCGCCGACGCCGACGACCGTGAAGTCCTCGGACTGGGTGTCGTGGCCCAGCTCGCGGAAGTGCCGCTTCACGGACTCCCAGGCGCCGCGGGCCGTGATGCCCATGCCCTTGTGGTCGTACCCGGCGCTGCCGCCGGAGGCGAACGCGTCGCCGAGCCAGAAGTCGTAGGCGACCGCGACCGCGTTGGCGATGTCGGAGAAGCTTGCCGTGCCCTTGTCGGCGGCGACGACCAGGTAGGTGTCGTCCTCGTCGTGCCGTACGACGTCCGTGGGAGGCACCACCGCGCCCGCGACCATGTTGTCCGTGATGTCGAGCAGCGCCGAGATGAAGATCTTGTAGGCGGCGATGCCTTCGGCCAGCCACGCGTCCCGGTCCACGGCGGGGTCGGGCAGCTGCTTGGCGACGAAGCCGCCCTTGGCGCCGACCGGCACGATCACCGTGTTCTTGACCATCTGCGCCTTGACCAGGCCGAGGATCTCCGTACGGAAGTCCTCGCGCCGGTCGGACCAGCGCAGCCCGCCGCGCGCGACCTTGCCGAAGCGCAGGTGCACGCCCTCGACGCGCGGGGAGTAGACCCAGATCTCGTACGCGGGCCGGGGCGCCGGCAGGTCGGGGATGGCCTGCGGGTCGAACTTCATCGACACGTACGTGTGGTGCTTGGCGACGGGCTTCTTGTCGGCCTTGCCGGGGTTCTCGGCCCGCTCGGCCTCGCCGGTCCTGTCCGTCGTCCCGGTGTCCAGGCTCGCGGACTGGAAGTAATTGGTGCGCAGCGTGGCCTTGATGAGCGTGAGGAAGGACCGCAGGATCCGGTCCTGGTCCAGGCTCGCGACCTGGTCCAGCGCTCCGTCCAGCTCCTCCAGCAGACCGTCCGTCAGCTCCGTGCCGGCGCGCTGGTGGCCCGGCGACATCCGCGCCTCGAAGAGCGAGACCAGCAGCCGCGTGGTGTGGACATTCGTACGGAGGGTGTCCTCCATGTAGTCCTGGCTGAAGGTCGACCCTGACTGGCGCAGGTATTTGGCGTACGCGCGCAGCACCATCGCCTGGCGCCAGCTCAGCCCGGCCTCCAGGACGAGGGAGTTGAAGCCGTCGTTCTCGGCGGCGCCGGTCCAGACGGCCGCGAAGGCCTCCTGGAAGCGCTCGCGGGCGTCGTCGGCGCGCGTCTCCCCGCCCAGGCCGCCGACCGGCATCCGCAGGCCGAAGTCGTAGATCCAGGCGTGGGTACGGTCGGCACAGCGCAGCTCGTACGGACGCTCGTCGACGACCTCCACCCCGAGCCGCTGGAGCACGGGCAGGACCCGTGAGAGGGACACCTGCTCGCCCAGCCGGTAGATCTTGAAGCGCCGCTCGCCGGGGGCCGCCCCGACCGGTTCGTACAGGGAGAGCGAGAAGTCCTTCCCGTCGTTGGTCAGCGCCTCCAGGTGCACGAGGTCGGCGACCGCGGCCCGGGGGCTGTGGTCGGCCTTGTAGCCCTCGGGGAAGGCGTTCCCGTACCGGCGCAGCAGCCCGGCGGCGCGCTCCTCGCCGCATTCGGTGTTGAGCGCCTCGGAGAAGGCGTCCGCCCAGGAGCGGGCGGCCTCGACGAGCCGGGCCTCGATCCGGTCGGCGTCCGCGTCGGTCAGCTCGCCGATCTCGGTGCCCGGCGGGACGCGGACGACGAAGTGCAGCCGGGAGAGGATCGATTCGGTGTTCCACGCGGTGAAGTCGACGCTGGTGCCGCCCAGCTCCTCCTTGAGGATGTCGACCAGCCGCAGCCTGACCCCGGTGGTGTACCGGTCGCGCGGCAGGTAGACGAGGGCGGAGTAGTAGCGCCCGTACTCGTCCTGGCGCAGGTACAGCCGCAGCCGCCGGCGCTCCTGGAGGTACAGGACGCTGGTGACGATCGAGCGGAGCTGGTCGACCGGCGTCTGGAACAGCTCGTCGCGGGGGTACGTCTCCAGGATCTGCACCAGGTCGCGGCCGTCGTGGCTGTTCGGCGAGTAGCCGGCGCCCTCTAGGACCTCGGCGACCTTGCGGCGCACGACCGGCACCCGGCGGACGGACTCGGTGTACGCGGCCGAGGAGAAGAGGCCCAGGAAGCGGCGCTCGCCGACGACGTTGCCCTTGTCGTCGAACTTCTTCACCCCGACGTAGTCGAGATAGCTGGGGCGGTGCACGGTGGCGCGGCTGTTGGCCTTGGTGATGACGAGCAGCTTGTGCTCGCGGGCCTTGGCGCGGGCGTCGGCCGGCAGCCGGCTGAACGAGGGGCTGACCGGGTGGTCGTCGTCCTCGCTGTGGTGCGGGTCGGAGCGCAGGATGCCGAGGCCGGTGCCGGCCACGGCCGACAGGGAGTCGGTGTCCGTCAGCTGGTACTCGCGGTAGCCGAGGAACGTGAAGTGGTCGGCGGCCAGCCAGCGCAGCAACTCCCTGGCCTCGTCGACCTCCTGGGCGCGCAGGTCGTCGGCGGTCGGCTCGCCGGGCAGTTCCTCGGCGATACGCAGCGCGGCCTCGCGCATCTTGTCCCAGTCCTCGACGGTCTCCCGTACGTCGGACAGGACGCGCCGCAGGTCGGCGGTCATCTGCCGGAGGTCGTCGCGGTCGGACTCGCGGTCGATCTCGACGTGGATCCAGGACTCGGTGAGCGCGTCGTGCGGACGCTCCGCCCCGTCGGCGGGGCCGTCGGGAAGCACCTCGATCAGCTTGCCGGTGACGTCGCGGCGGACGACGACCTGCGGATGGATCACGGCGTGGATGCCGCGGCCCTGGCGGGACAGCTCGTTGGTGACGGAGTCGACCAGGAAGGGCATGTCGTCGGTGACGACCTCGACGACGGTGTGGCTGGACGTCCAGCCGTTCTCCTCGACCGTGGGGGTGTGGACCCGCACGTCGGCGGTCCCCTGCGGGCGGTTCTCGGCCAGCCGGTAGTGGGAGAGCGCCGCGCCGTAGAGGTCGACCGGATCGCGGTCGGCCAGGTCTTCGGGAGCGGTGTGCAGGTAGTAGCGCTGGAGGTACGCGAGCAGCGCGTCCTGTCCGGAACGCCCCCCGTGCTCGGATCCGCCCGTGCCCTGGTCCGCCGGGGGAGTGCCCCCCAGCCCTCCGGTCTCCCCCGCCGGGCTGTTCTCAGCGACCCGGGCCGCCCGTTCGAGCAGCTCGGCCTTGGCTTCGTCCAGCTTGGTCTGCATGTCCTCTGGCTCCTGTCGCGCGCCGTTGCGTGACGTAGATGAAAGAAGCGCCACAACGCCACGACGCGGGGTTTCCGGTCGGGTTCGACGTTATGCCGCGATGAGAGATGTCCGGGACGTTATTGGCCAATTTTGACGGCCGGCCCGGATAACGGAGATCGACGACGGCCCGGGCGCGGTGGCGCTCCGGGCGCAGACGGGGGGCTTCGCTGCCCCCACGGCATATCGCGCTGATCACCGCCCCAGGCTATCGCCCTCCACCTGCCCGCCGTCATGAGCCGCATGTGTACAAAAGCGCAAGGTGAACTTTGACACTCCGGCCACACCAAGCCCGTCCGGCGTTTGAGGACATCAGTGAGCCGCACCGCCCAACGGGCAAACAAGCCCGTCCGGCGATTGAGGACATCGGTAACCCGCACCGCCCACCGGGCAGACGTCGGCGACCCGACCTCACCCCACCAGATCCTGCGCCACCGCCACCGCCTCCTCCAGGGAGTCCACCACCGGCACCCCCGCCACCACCAGACTCGTCCTGCTGTGCGACCCGCCCGTGTACAGCACCGCCCGCGCCCCCACATGCGCCGCCGCCACCGCGTCGTCCACCGCGTCGCCGATGACCACCGTGCGCCCGGGCGATATCGCGCCGACCGAGGCGAGGGCGACCAGATGGCGCTCCATGTGCAGCGCCTTGCTCCCCCCGGAGGGCCCCGTACGCCCGTCGACCCGTACGAAATGGCTCTCGATCCCGTACCCCCGCACCACGGGGACCAGCTCCTCGTGGCCGTACATGCTCAGCAGCGACTGACTCCGGCCCGCCCGCGTCCACCCCGCGAGCAGTTCCTCCACGCCGGCCGTCAGCGCGCAGCCGACGCGCCGCTCCGTGTAGTGCCGGTGGAAGGCCGCGTCCATGACGGTCCATTCGGCGTCCGTGGGCAGCCGGCCCATCAGCCGCTCGTAGAAGACCGGCACGGGCACGCAGTACAGCTCGCGGTAGCGCGCCAGGGTGATCGGCTCCAGCCCGATCTCGCCGAAGGCGGCGTTCGTCGCCCCGATGACGGCCTGGATGTCGTCGAGGAGTGTGCCGTTCCAGTCCCAGACCAGATGCGTGTTCTGCTTCCCCATGGCAAAACCGTACCGCCCGGCACCGACATCGGTGCAGTGGCCACGGGCCGTACGGGTCCCGGCGCCCCGCTCAGCCGATGAGGTGGTCGATCTCCTGGACGCCGTACCAGAGCAGTTCGTGGTCCTCGGCGCCGTCCACCACGAACTGCGCGTCGTCGTCGCCGTGATCCGCGGCGCCCAGCGCGGCGGCGGCGGCCGAGACGTCGGCGTCCGCGTCGTCCGCGTCGACGTGGACGGCGGCGGCCCCGGTGAGCGGCACGGCCGCGGCGATCCGCACCTCGCCGAGCCCCACGGAGTCCAGGCCGCGGTCCGGGTCGGCGACGGCTTCCCGGTCGGGGACGTCGACGGCGACGACCACCCGGCGGCGCGCGGCGGCCGGGTCCGCGGCGAGGAGGCGCAGGGAGGCGGCGGCGGCCCGGTTGAGGGCCGCGTACTCCAGCTCCTCGATGTCGTCGGAGACGTACCACTCGCGCAGCCCGGGGGTCACCGCGTAGGCCGTCAGCGGCCCGGGGCCCAGCTCGCCCGTCTTGTGCGCCTCCGCGAGACCGGGGAGGGTCGAGGGGACATAGACGCGCATGGGCTGACCGCTTTCCTAGTCGGGTGAGCGCTTAAGGATACGTGCGGGAATCCCTCGTGGGGGTGACGCGTACGAGGTCTCCCGGCGTCCACCCGGGAACCGTCCTCCCCGCCTCCACTGGGGCCGTACGGACCGCCCGTCACCCGGATAGGTGACATCGCGGCCGGGCGGCACGGCCACGGACGGCTCTTGCCACGGTCTCCCCGGGCCCGTAGAAGATCCCCATCACAAGTTACCGCCCGGTATTCGAAACCGGACGGGCAGAACGGGGGCGATCTGCGTGACCACGACAGAAACCACGACGGAGACCGGCACGGCGGCCACGGGCACGGGCGGGGCCGCGGGTACACCGGGCACAGGCCGGAGCGCGGGTACGCAGGGCACGGCAGGCACGGCGGAAGGGACCGGCGGCACGTGGGCCGCCGGAGTCAGCGGAACCAGGGGAGCCGCCTCGGCGACCGGCGGGACGAGGGCCGGCGGCCCGGGCAGGCCGCCCGGTCGGCGGGACCAGCGCAGGCCCGGCACCGTGGGGCCCCAGCGCCGCCGCCACGTCCCGCCCCACGAGCTGTTCGCGGAACGCCTGCTCGCCGTCCTCAGCGGCCGGCGGCCCGTCCACTGGATGCTCGGCCAGACCGTCGGACCGGCGTACGAGCAGCTCGTACGCCTCGCGCCCGGCACTCCGCTGCGCGCGCGGGGCGTGCACCCCGTCGTCCGTACCTGCCGGAGCTTCGAGCCGCGCCCCGGCGTCCTGGAGGCGTCCGCCAGCATCGCCGCCGGCGCACAGGTACGGGCCCTCGCCTTCCGGCTGGAGCGGGGCACCGACCTGCGCTGGCGGTGCGCGGCGGTCGAGCTGGGCGGCGACCGGACCTGAGCCGGGCATGAGCCGGACACGGGACCGGGCCGGGGCGCGCACCGCCTGTGTGCGCCCCGGCCCGGTTCGTCCGTCGTGGCCCCTCGGGGCCTCGTCAGGGCCTACTTCTTGCGACGGCGCCCGCCCTGCGTGCCGCCCTTCTGCGCCTTGCGGCGCTCCGCGCGCGTCAGCCCGTCCGACGTGGAGCGCGTCGGCCCGTCCGCGTTCTGGAAGTCGCCCTCGACGACACCGCCCTCGCCGTCCACCGTGGGAGCGGAGAAGTGCAGCCGGTCCGGCCGCTGCGGGGCGTCCAGGCCCTTGGCGCGGATCTCGGGACGCGTGGCGGGCACCTTGGCGTCCTTGGCGAGCGACGTACGCTCCGCCGCGTCCTGCACCGGGACCTCCTCGACCTGCTGCTCGACCTGGACCTCCAGGTTGAACAGGTAGCCGACGGACTCCTCCTTGATGCCCTCCATCATGGCGTTGAACATGTCGAAGCCCTCGCGCTGGTACTCGACCAGCGGGTCCTTCTGGGCCATCGCCCGCAGGCCGATGCCCTCCTGGAGGTAGTCCATCTCGTAGAGGTGCTCACGCCACTTGCGGTCCAGGACGGACAGCACGACGCGCCGCTCCAGCTCCCGCATGATGTCGGAGCCGAGCTGGTTCTCCCGGTCCTCGTACTGGTCGTGGATGTCGTCCTTGATGGACTCCGCGATGAACTCGGCGGTGATCCCCGCCCGGTCGCCGGCCGCCTCCTCCAGCTCCTCGACGGTGACCTTCACCGGGTAGAGCTGCTTGAAGGCGCCCCACAGCCGGTCCAGGTCCCACTCCTCGGCGAAGCCCTCGACGGTCTCCGCCTGGATGTACGCGTCGATCGTGTCGTCCATGAAGTGCCGCACCTGCTCGTGCAGGTCCTCACCCTCCAGGACGCGGCGGCGCTCGCCGTAGATGACCTCACGCTGCCGGTTGAGGACCTCGTCGTACTTGAGGACGTTCTTCCGCGTCTCGAAGTTCTGCTGCTCGACCTGCGACTGCGCCGAGGCGATCGCGCGCGTCACCATCTTGTTCTCGATGGGGACCTCGTCGGGGACGTTCGCCATCGACATGACGCGCTCGACCATCTGCGCCTTGAACAGCCGCATCAGGTCGTCGCCCAGCGACAGGTAGAAGCGGGACTCGCCCGGGTCGCCCTGACGCCCGGACCGGCCGCGCAGCTGGTTGTCGATACGGCGCGACTCGTGCCGCTCGGTGCCGAGCACGTACAGCCCGCCGAGGTCCTTGACCTCCTCGAACTCGGCCTGGACGGCCTTCTCGGCCTTCTCCAGCGCGGCGGGCAGGGCCGCGGCCCACTCCTCGACGTGCTCGACGGGGTCCAGGCCGCGCTGGCGCAGCTCCGCCTCCGCGAGGTCGTCGGGGTTGCCGCCGAGCTTGATGTCCGTACCACGGCCGGCCATGTTCGTGGCGACCGTGACCGCGCCCTTGCGGCCCGCCTGGGCGACGATCGTCGCCTCCCGGTCGTGCTGCTTGGCGTTGAGCACCTCGTGCTGCACGCCGCGCTTGCTGAGCTGCTGCGAGAGGTACTCGGACTTCTCGACCGAGGTGGTGCCGACCAGGATCGGCTGCCCCTTCTCGTGCTTCTCCGCGATGTCGTCCACGACCGCCGCGAACTTGGCGACCTCGGTGCGGTAGATCAGGTCGGACTGGTCCACGCGGACCATCGGCCGGTTCGTCGGGATCGGCACGACGCCCAGCTTGTAGATCTGGTGGAACTCGGCGGCCTCGGTCATGGCCGTACCGGTCATGCCGGAGAGCTTGCCGTAGAGGCGGAAGAAGTTCTGGAGGGTGATGGTCGCCAGGGTCTGGTTCTCGTCCTTGATGTCCACCCCTTCCTTCGCCTCGATCGCCTGGTGCATGCCCTCGTTGTAGCGGCGGCCGGCGAGGATACGGCCGGTGTGCTCGTCGACGATCATGACTTCGCCGTCGATGACGACGTAGTCCTTGTCCTTCTTGAAGAGTTCCTTGGCCTTGATCGCGTTGTTCAGGTAACCGACGAGCGGGGTGTTCACCGACTCGTACAGGTTGTCGATGCCCAGCCAGTCCTCGACCTTCGCGACCCCGGGCTCGTGGATGGCGACCGTGCGCTTCTTCTCGTCGACCTCGTAGTCGCCGGTCTCCTCGATGCCCTTGAGGGAGTTGCCGGCCTCCCCCTTGGCGAGGCGGGTGACGAGCTTGGCGAAGTCCCCGTACCACTTGGTGGCCTGGTCGGCGGGGCCGGAGATGATCAGCGGCGTACGGGCCTCGTCCACGAGGATCGAGTCGACCTCGTCGACGATCGCGTAGTTGTGACCGCGCTGGACCAGCTCTTCCTGGGACCACGCCATGTTGTCGCGCAGGTAGTCGAAGCCGAACTCGTTGTTCGTGCCGTACGTGATGTCGCACGCGTACTGCTCGCGGCGCTGCGCGGGCGTCATGTTGGCCAGGATGCAGCCGATGGTGAGGCCCAGGAACTTGTGGACGCGGCCCATCATCTCGGAGTCGCGCTCGGCCAGGTAGTCGTTCACCGTGATCAGGTGGACGCCCTTCCCGGACAGCGCGTTCAGATACGCGGGCAGCGTGCCGACGAGGGTCTTGCCCTCACCGGTCTTCATCTCGGCGACGTAACCGAGGTGCAGCGCGGCGCCACCCATCAGCTGGACGTCGTACGGACGCTGGCCGAGGACACGCCTGGCCGCCTCGCGGACGGTCGCGAAGGCCTCGGGAAGCAGGTCGTCCAGGCTCTCACCGTCGGCGTAGCGCTCTTTGTACTCGTCGGTGAGCGCCCGCAACTCGGCGTCGGAGAGGCTCTCGAAGTCCTCTTCGATGGAGTTGACCTGGTCCGCGATGCGGTGCAGTTTGCGCAGGATCTTGCCTTCGCCTGCACGCATGAGCTTGTTGAAGACGGACACTGAGGCTGGTCTCCTTGCCGGTCGGGCCTGGCACGTGGGTCGTATAGGAACACGGGCGCGGGCACGGCAGGCGGGCCCCACCGCATCGGCCATCGTAAGCGAGGACCCGCCTGCGCCGGGAGGGCCGCTCTCACGCAGGCCTGCTGTCACCCGCCATGAGAACGCGCGGGACGCGTGGAAGGTGCCGGTGAGACACGAAAAGTGCTCGCGCCACGGGCCGGCGATCACCAGAATCCGTACATGGAGCCCCTCACCCTCACGACCGAGCGCCTGACCCTGAGCACCTTCACGGCGGACGACACGGACGCCGTCTTCGAGGCCTGCCAGGACCCCGAGATCCGGCGCTGGACGACGATCCCCTCGCCGTACGCGCGCCATCACGCCGAACAGTTCGTGGGACGGCTGGTCCCGGACGGCTGGCGCGACGACACCGAGTACACCTTCGCCGTGCGGCGGGGCGGCAACGGGCCGCTGGTGGCCGCCGTCTCGCTGCACCACCCCAGGGCCGGGACCTGGGAGATCGGCTACTGGACGGCGAAGGAGCACCGGGGCCACGGCTACATGACGGAGGCCGTGACCGCGCTGACCAGGTTCGCCTTCACGACGCTGGGCGCGATACGGCTGGAGTGGCGCGCCGAGGTGGGCAACGCCGGCTCCCGCGCGGTGGCCGAGAAGTCGGGTTTTGTGATGGAGGGCACGCTGCGGGCGGGGCTGCTCAACAAGGGCACGCTGCGTGACTGCTGGATCGGCGCGGTGCTCCCGTCCGACGTCGGCCTGCCGGGCGCCCACCCGTACCTGCCCGCCCGGTCCTGAGCCGGCTCCCGCGGGCGTTCCCCTGCGGGCGGTCCGCTGTCAGTGCCGCCGTCTATCGTGCGGACATGACGACTGTGCCGCCCCCCGCCGCCGAGCTGTCCGCCGACGAGGCCCGCCGTATCGCGCTGCGCGCCCAGGGGTTCCTCGGCGCCCCGGACCGCCGGGGCGGGGTCCGGGGTGTGCTGCGCCACCTCGGGGCCGTCCAGCTGGACACGATCTCGGTGCTGGCCCGCTCGCACGAGCTGATCCCGTACGCGCGCCTGGGCGCGGTGGGCCGCAGGACCGTCGAGGAGGCGTACTGGACGCCCCCGGGCACGGACGCGGCGCCGCACGCCTTCGAGTACTGGTCGCACGCGGCCTGCATCCTCCCGATCGAGGAGTGGCCGCACTTCGCGTTCCGCCGGCGCGCCTACCGGGCCCGCCCGAACTGGTACCACGAGCTGGCGGACGGCGCGTACGAAGCGGTGATCAAGCAGCTGCGCGCGGAGGGCCCCCTGACCGCCACGGAGCTGGGCGGCGCCAAGAACGGCGGCCCCTGGTGGGACTGGTCCGAGGCCAAGGTCGCCGTCGAGCGGGCGCTGATGCACGGCGAGGTGGTCTGCACGGGCCGCCGGAGCTGGAAGCGGGTGTACGACCTGGCGGAGCGCGCCGTCCCCGATCATCTCCTCCACGACGACCTGGACGACACCGAGTGCCTTCGCCGGCTGGTCCGGCTCGCGGGCCGCTCGCTGGGCGTCGGCACCCGCGCGGACCTCGCGGACTACCACCGGCTCAAGGGCGAACAGGTCGACAGCGTGATCGCGGACTCGGGCCTGGTCCCGGTGACGGTCCAGGGCTGGGCGAAGCCCGCCTGGGCCGACCCGGAGGCGCTGGCGAGCCCGCCGAAGGGCCGGCACCGTACGACCCTGTTGTCCCCGTTCGACTCCCTGATCTGGGAGCGGGCGCGCACCGAGCGGATCTTCGGCTTCACCCACCGCCTGGAGGCGTACGTCCCCAAGCCCAAGCGGGTCTACGGCTACTTCGCGATGCCGCTGCTGTCCGGCGGCCGGCTGCTGGGCCGCGTCGACCCGGCGCGCGAGGGGCAGACGCTCGTCGCCAAGCACGTCTCCCTGGACACCCCGAAGGCCGTGCTCCCGATGGCCCTGGCGCTGCGCGAGGCGGCGGAGTGGGTCGGCTGCTCGGACGTACGGGTGGAGCGGGTCGACGCGCCGGAACTGCGCGGCGCCCTGGCGGCGGCGCTCACCACGCTCTGACGCGCCGGCGCGCGCACCGGCCGCCGGCGGATCCAGCAGATTCAGCGGACCAAGTCGACTCAGCGAACTCAGCGGATTTCGAGGATCTTCTCCCGCATCGCGTAGACCACGGCCTCCATCCTGGAGTGCAGTTGCAGCTTCTCCAGAATGTTGCGGACGTGGTTCTTCACGGTGTTCTCGGAGATGAACAACTCCTTGGCGATATCACGGTTGTTCATTCCCGTGGCGACGAGTTTGAGGACTTCCAGCTCCCGCTCGGTGAGACGCGGCGCGGGAACGAGTCTTCGTTCGTCGGAGCGCTGAATCATCGATTTGAACTCGGTCAGCAGCTTGGACGCCATGGAAGGGCTGATCTGGGACTGCCCGTCGGCCACCGCGCGAATGGCGGTGGCCACCTCGTCGGTGGAGATCTCCTTGAGGAGATAACCGGTGGCGCCCGCCTTGATGGCGTCGTAGAGGTCGGCCTCCTCGTCGCTGATCGTCAGCATGATGATTTTGGCACTGGGTGCCACCTCTTTGATGGAGGTGCAGGCCTCGATTCCGCCGCGCTTGGGCATCCGTACGTCCATCAGCACGATGTCCGGCAGCAGGTCGGCCGCCTTGTCGACGGCCTCCGCGCCGTCGCCGGCCTCCCCGATGACCTGGATGTCCTCCTCCTGGGCGAGGACGATCTCCAGGCCCCGGCGGAAGAGCGCGTGGTCGTCCACCACGAGGACCCTGATCGGCTCCTTGCGTGACCCGCCCCGGTCCGTGTCGGCGTCCGACCCCGGACCCCCGACCCTGTGGCCGGCGTCGTCCGTGTGGTGCACCGGCCCGAAGCTGTCCGCCATCGTTCCTCCCCCTGAGGGCCATGGCCCGAAGTTCATGAGTGCCGGCCAACCGCAGTTCGCAGACCACCTGTTGGCTTGCGACGCCATGATTTCATGCCCGGGCCCCGGAACGGTGACGCCGCCGCCACACGATGGTGCCCCTGAGGGCTCACGGAGTCCTCAAGGGCACCACCGGGGGGCATGTCTCAGCCGGATCCCGACCGTTCGGTCTCAGCCACCCAGCGCCCCGCCGGCGTCGCCGGCCCGCGACTCGGCCAACGGGTCCGTCTGGAGGTGGATGACCCCGTAGTCGTACGCGTGGCGCCGGTAGACGACGCTCGGTTCCTTGGTGTCGGAGTCGATGAACAGATAGAAGTCGTGGCCGACCAGCTCCATCTCGTAGAGCGCCTGGTCGAGCGACATGGGTGCGGCCACGTGGTTCTTCTCCCTGACCACCAGGGGGCCTTCGCCCTGCACCTCCAGCGAACCGATCCTGGTGGTGGGCACGGCGGCACGTACCTCGTCGGCGACCGTCGCTCCGTTCGCGTTCAACCGGGCCACCCCGGGAACGACGTCGGCGACCTCGGCCGCCGAAAGCCGCCCGGTCCCGCGGCGGTTGTGCCGCTTCTCGTGCTGCTTGCGCAGCCGCGCCTCCAGCTTCGTGGTGGCGAGGTCCAGGGCCGCGTACGGGTCTGCGGCCGCCGCCTCCGCCCTGATGACGGGCCCGCGGGAGTGGAGCGTGATCTCCACCCGGTCGCATGTGTTGGCCTGACGCGGGTTGTGCTCCTTCGAGACCTCGACGTCCAGGCTGATGACCTTGCCGTCGAGCTGCTGGATTCTCTCCAACTTCAGCTTCTCGGCCACGTGCTTCCGGAACCGCTCGGGCACCTCTGTTTTGCGGCCCTTGACGACGATGTCCACGCAGAACTCCGTTCCCGGATCACTCCGCCTCGTTGCGGAGTTACTCCCTGTTGCACCAGACCCCAGTAGTCACCGGAGCCTCGGACTTGGCGACTTTCACCTCCTCCTCCCCCGACGGCATGCTCCCCACTCCCCCGAATTTCCGAGGTGCTGAAAAACGCCGTAGCAGACCAGTGCATTCAGTGAGTCACGGCTTCCACCATTCCTCACAACCGAACATAGCTCGCCCGGACGGGTGTCGGCACCCGCTACCGGCATGTAGCTCCGTTCAGGTGATTCCCTTCCCCGTCCACCAGGAAGGATGCAAGATCGGCTTCAGTTCCGGTTTATTTCGAAGGACAGCGGCGGCGCGGCCACCACCGCCGCGCTCACCTGCGCGTATCCCGGGATGCCTGGCCGGGTGCCGGCCCGCACCGCCCGCGCCGCCTCGACCAGCGAGGCGCCCGTGGTCATGAGATCGTCCACCAGCACCACCCTGCCGCCCTCCAGCAGCCGCGCGCCGCCGACCGCGACCTCCAGGGCTCCGGACAGGTTCGCCAGCCTCTGAGGGGCGCCCAGGGCCGCCTGGTCGGCGACCGCGCGCCGCTGCCGCAGCACCGGCAGCACCCGGGCGGAGCGGCCCGCCCGCCGCAGCTCGGCCGCGGCGGCCAGCGCCGTACGCCGCGTGGCGTCGTGCCCCCGCGCACCGACCGCGCGCCGGGACGACGGCACCGGGACGAGCAGCAGCGGCCCCACGCCCGTACCGGGCGGCACAGCGGCCTGTACGGCGCCCGCCAGCGCCCTGCCCAGCGGACCGGCCAGCCCGAGCGCGCCGCGCTCCTTGTGCGCCAGCAGCACCGCCCGTACCGCGTCCTCGTACGGCGCCGCGGCGTGCACCGCAGGCAGTCCGGGCGGCTCCGGCACCGGCCTGACCCGGCACGGCCACATCCCGTACAGCGCCCGCCGGCAGTCCTCGCACAGCGGAGTCCTGGGGCTGCCGCAGCCGCCACAGGCGACCGGAAGCACCAGGCCGGTGATCTCCCGCCACCACCCCCGCATGGCACTCACTGTGCCAACGCCGGAGGCACCCGGCCACCCCTGTGGACAACCAGATCGGGCAAAGTCCGCTCAGCCCGGGTAGACGGGCGAGGAACCGGCCGGCACGACCGTCTGCCAGTTCGCCCCGGTGGGCAGCCGTACGATCCCGGCGTCCTCGGAATCGGCGACCAGCGGCTGCTGCTCGTCGTCCGCCGCCGCGATCGCCGTCACCTGGTTCAGCCCGGGCAGCACGCTCGCCGCCGACGTCGACCCGTCGGTCTGGAGGTAGCGCACCTGCTGGACCCCGCCGGCCTCCTTGCCGACCACCACCAGCCGGCTGGGACCCGCCCACGACACGGCGGTGACCGTGTCCATCTGCGGGGCCGCCGCCTGGAGTTCCACCACGGACACCTGCGTGTCGGCGCCGGAGCCGTGCCGCTCCACCCGGCCGATCTGGAGGGTGGTCCGCCCGTCCTTGGACAGCAGCAGCGCGATCCGCACTCCGTCGGCCGACACCCGCAGCGCCTCCACCCGCGCGCCGCCGAGACCGTCGACCGTGACCTCCCGCGGGGTCCCCGCGCCGTCCGCCAGCCGGAGCAGCCGCGGCTTGGCGGGGTCGCGGTCCGCGACCCACAGGTCGCCGTGCCCGTCCCAGCTCGGCGCGGACAACCGGTCCTTGGCACCGACGCCCTGACTGGTCACCAGCGGCTGCCCCAGCTCGCCCGCCGCCATCACGGGCGCCACGTAGAGCGACTTGGAACCGTTGGTGACCGCCGCCGCCCGCCGCTCGTCCCTGGCCACCGCGACCGAGTCGAGCTTCACCGTGCCGTCGCCGAACGGCCCCCTGACCCGGCTCTGTTCGGAAGAACCGTCGCCGCCGGACGCGAGCAGCGACAGCCGCCCCTCCTGGTCGACGAAGTACGGCGTGTCGGCCCGGCCCGCGCTGTGGTCCGGGGCGAACTCGTCCGCCTGGTCGCCGTCCAGGACACACAGCGAGGAACCGTTCGCCAGCAGCTCGACCCGCCCCACCGGCGTCGACGTCAGGTCCCGCAGCGTGAAGAGCAGTTGCGCCGCCATCTTCCGGCACTGGTCGGGACCCACCCTGGCCGCCTTGTCGTTCAACGGCACCTTCAGCCCGTTCCGGTCGTCGAACTCCAGCGTCCGGGTGCCCTTGCGCAACGCCGTACCGGTCGGGAACGGCGAATCCACCACCGGCTTCAACCAGTTCGTCGGCCCGTCCAGCAGCGCCTTGACCGCCTGCGTGACCGGGTCCATCCGCGTCGTGGGGTCTATTCGCTGCCGGATGTAGACCGGATCGGCCACCAGCCAGCTCTCCCCCGAGGCGAAGTAGTACTTGTTCACCGAGCGGTAGTTCCGCTGGAAGTCCGACTCCCCGAGCACCAGGCCCTGCGGCAGGTCGTCGATCCGCCACTCCTTGCCCTCGGAGCCGACGTTCTGCTGCACCAGATGGATCGTGCCCGTGTACGGGACCGGCGCGACCTGCTCGTACGAGTGCGAGGAGTCCACGTCGGCGATCTGGTCGCCGTACAGCTGGAACGTCTTCCCCGACGGCTCCGCGCCGTCCGGCTGCTTGGGCGCCGCCGCCGCGGGCGCGTCCCGCAGGACCGTCGTACCGGCCTCCGGCTGCCAGGCCTTCGACCGCTGGTCCGTCAGGTACTTCCTGGCCATCGCGAAGTCGGGATCGTCACTGGTCATGGCCTCCAGGAAGCCGTCCACGATCTCGTCGGGAGCGGCCTTCGCGCGCGGCGGCACCGCGTACACGCGCACCTGCGACTCGCCCCCGCGCGGGGACGCCTTCACCGGCTCCACGTCCCCGCTGTCCGGGATCGACGCACATCCCGCCAGCAGCAGAGCGGCGGTCCCCAGCACCACGGGCACCCTCACCGCACCTCCCCGGCCCTGACGGCCGCGGTCAGCGCCCACGTGTGTCCTCCCGCTCCGAAGCCTTGCGCAGTGGATCGTCGCCGTCACCGGCGCCGTCGGCCGGACGCTCGCCCGCCGGCCGCGCCACCACCCGCGCCCCGCTGCCCGGCAGGGCCGTCGGATCGACCGCCGCCCCCGTGGGCGGCGGCGCCGCCAGATGGGGCGGTACGGGCAGCGCGGAACGGTCGCCGCGCGGCTGCGACGGCACACTCATCAGCCGCTGCGCCTGTTCGCTGCGCTGCTCGGCGGCGGCCCGCTCACGGTTGCGCCGCGAGTCCTCGGGCTCCAGCGGTATCGGCGAGCCGCGCAGCGACTCGTCCGCCGTACGCGGCAGCGTCAGCCGGAACTGCGATCCGCCGCCCGGCTCGCCCCAGGCCTGCAACCAGCCGCCGTGCAGCCGCGCGTCCTCGACGGCGATCGACAGCCCCAGCCCGGTGCCGCCGGTGGTACGGGCACGGGCCGGGTCGGCCCGCCAGAAACGGTTGAACACCCGCGTCGCCTCGCCGGGCTTGAGCCCCACCCCGTAGTCGCGCACCGCGACCGCGACGGCGCCGCCGGCCACCGCCATGCGCACGATCACGTCCTTGCCCTCGCCGTGCTCGACCGCGTTGACCAGCAGGTTCCGCAGCACCCGCTCGACGCGGCGGGCGTCGGCCTCGGCCACGACGGGCTGCGCGTCCCCGAGGACCCGGATCCTGCTGCCCTTGTGCTCGGCCAGCGGAGCCGCCCCGCCGATGACCCGGCGCACAACCTCCCGCAGGTCTATCGGCTCCGCCTCCAGCGCGGCGGCCCCCGCGTCGAAGCGGCTGATCTCCAGCAGGTCCGAGAGCAGCGACTCGAAGCGGTCCAGCTGGTCCCCGAGCAGCTCCGCCGAGCGGGCCGTCACCGGATCGAAGTCGGCGCGCGCGTCGTGGATGACGTCGGCGGCCATCCGTACGGTCGTCAGCGGCGTCCGCAGCTCGTGCGACACGTCGGAGACAAAGCGCCGCTGCATGCGGGACAGCTCCTCCAGCTGCTGGATCTTGAGCTGGAGGTTCTGCGCCATCTTGTTGAAGGCCTCACCGAGCCGGGCGATGTCGTCCTCGCCGGTGACCTTCATCCGCTCCTGGAGCCGGCCGGTGGAGAGCCGCTCGGCGATCCCCGCGGCCATCCGCACCGGTGTGACCACCTGGCGCACCACCAGCCAGGCGATGGCCCCGAGCAGCACGATCACGAACAGCCCGGCGGTGGCGAGCGTGCCCTTGACCAGGTTCAGCGACTGCTCCTCCTGCGTCAGCGGGAAGAGGTAGTACAGCTCGTACGCCTTGCCGTCGGGGTCGTTCAGCCGCTTGCCGATCACCAGCCCCGGCTCGGGCGCCCGCGCCTCCGTGGCGTCGGTGTACCTGATCTGCGCGTACACCTGGAAGGGCTCGGTGCCCCGGGCCACCGCGTCGCGCAGGTCCGCGGGGATGCTGGTGAAGTCCACGCCGTTCGACGCGCGCGGCGCGCGGCTGGTGGACACCGCGTCGTCCTGCGAGTCGGCGCTCAGCGCCACCACGTTGAACGCCCCGGGACCGCCGCTGGCCAGCTGCTCGACCAGCTCGGTCCGCCAGTTCACCGAGTTCTTCCCCTGGACGCCGCCGGAACCGTCGGCACCCTGCTTGCCGGGCGCCGACGGCGCGTCGGCGATCTCCTTGGCCACCGTGAAACCACCGGCGGCCTGGCTCTGCGCCGCCTTCTCCTTGGCTTCGAGCAGGCCGTTGCGCATCTGCCCGATGACCACGAACCCGAGCAGCAGCACCACGCCGAGCGACATCAGCAGCGTGGCCGCGACCACCCGCAGCTGGATGTTGCGCCGCCAGAGCCGTACGGCGGGCAGCAGCGGACGCCGCACCCACCTCACCAGCAACCGCAGCACAGGGCCGCCCGGCGAGCCGTCCTGGAGCAGCCTGCCGTCCCGGAACAGCCGGCCGAAGCGCGCGAACGCACGCCCGGGGCCGGCAGCCCGCCCCGCACGGACTCCCGGCTCCCCGGGCTTCGGAGCAGCGCTGCCGCCGGTCATGTCAGCTCGGTCCTGCCTTGTAACCGACGCCCCGGACGGTCACCACGATCTCCGGGCGCTCCGGGTCCTTCTCGACCTTGGAGCGCAGCCGCTGGACGTGCACGTTCACCAACCGGGTGTCGGCCGCGTGCCGGTACCCCCACACCTGCTCCAGGAGGACCTCACGCGTGAACACCTGCCACGGCTTACGGGCCAGCGCGACCAGCAGATCGAACTCGAGCGGCGTCAGGGCGATCGACTGCCCCTCCCGCTTCACCGAGTGACCCGCCACGTCGATCACCAGATCGCCGATGGTCAGCTGCTCCGGCGCGGGCTCCTCGGAGCGCCGCAGCCGCGCCCTGATACGGGCCACCAGCTCCTTGGGCTTGAACGGCTTGACGATGTAGTCGTCGGCCCCCGACTCCAGCCCGACCACCACGTCGACCGTGTCGCTCTTGGCGGTGAGCATCACGATCGGCACCCCGGACTCGGCCCTGATCAGCCGGCACACCTCGATCCCGTCCCGGCCGGGCAGCATGAGATCCAGCAGCACCAGATCCGGCTTGGCCTCACGGAAGGCGGCCAGCGCCTTGTCACCGTCCGCTACGAACGACGGTTCGAACCCTTCACCACGCAGCACAATCCCGAGCATCTCGGCCAGTGCGGTGTCGTCATCGACGACAAGGACGCGTCCCTTCATATCGACATCATCCCATTTATCTAATCGTTACCCGGCGTGACCTGGCACACAGCTCCGCGATTCCGTCCCCGGTCACCGGGGACAGCGCGCCGTATTCGGTGACGAGCGCCGTCACCAGTTCTGGGGGCGTGATGTCGAACGCCGGGTTGTACGCCTGCGTTCCCAGCGGCGCCACCGGCATCCCACTCCCCGCCTCCACTCCCGCCACCGCCGTCTGCGGCGCCGTGAGCTCCGTCACTTCCTGCCCCGGTCGCAGCTCCACCTCGATCGACGCCCCGTCCGGGGTACCGAGGTCGATCGTCGTGGTCGGGGCGACCACCACGAACGGCACATGGTGATATGCCGCCAGCACCGCGAGCGGATAGCTCCCGATCTTGTTCGCCACCGAACCGTCGGCCGCGATCCGGTCCGCGCCGATGAGGACGGCGTCGACCTCACCCGCGGCGAAGAGCGAACCGGCGGCGTTGTCCGTCAGCAAGGTGTACGCCATCCCGCTGCGCGCCGCCTCGTACGCCGTCAGCCGGGAACCCTGCAACAGCGGACGCGTCTCGTCCACCCACAGCCGCCGCAACCGGCCGGCCCGGTGGGCCGACAGCGCCACGGCGAACGCCGTGCCCTCCCCGCCGGAGACGAGCGCCCCGGTGTTGCAGTGGGTCAGGATCCGGTGATTGCCACCTGGCAGCAACTCATCGAGGAGCGTAAGCCCAAAACGCGCCATCTGCGCGCTGGCCTCGGCATCCTCCCGGTGCAGCAGCCTGGCCTCGGCGAGCGCCGCCGCGGCCGCCCCCTCCAGATCGGCGCCCCCGTCGGCCGCCGCCCGGTACGCGTCCCGGGCCCGCCGCACCCCGTACCCGAGGTTCACCGCGGTGGGCCGCGCCTGCGCCAGGATCTCCGCCGCGTCCTCCACGTCGAAACCCCGCACCGCGGCCAGCGCCACACCGTAGGCACCCGCGATCCCCAGGAGCGGCGCCCCGCGCACCGCCAGCGTCCGGATCGCCCGCACCAGCGCGGGCACGTCCGTGCAGACCAGCTCGGCCTCCTCCACCGGAAGTCTCGTCTGGTCGAGAAGGACCAGTACCGGGCCCTCCGGCGGCTCGTCCCAGCGGATCGACGAAAGCATGGACGGCTCCGGGCCGGCCGGGGTTGGTACGTACTGATCAGCCATCCGCCCAGTCTGCCCGCTCCACCACCCAACATGAAGGCAGGAATCGAGGTGAGAAGGAGATACAACCCCAGGTCCACCGACGGGCAACGCGTGGCACGATGGCTGCCAGCCCGCCGTCCCGTACCGCGGACAGGCACCTTCGAAGCGCCGGCTCGCCGAGCCGGCCCCACAACCAAGCCACGAGGTGGACGACCGTGAACGACACTCCGGGCTGGGCCTCGCCCGGATCCGCCCCGTCCGACGGCCAGGACGCTTCCGTTCCGCGGCCGGCCGAACCCGCCGACGACACCGGTACTTCCGCCAAGTGGTCCAAGACCCAGCCGCCCGCCGGCCAGTGGTCCCCGCCCAGCGCCCCGCCCCCCGGCCAACCCGGGCCCACCGTGCCCGGCCCCAACCCCGGCTGGGGTTCCGGCTGGGGCGCGCCCGGCCAGGGCGGCGGCCCGGGTCCCGCGTGGGGCCGCCCGCCCGCCGCCAAGCCCGGCGTGATCCCGCTGCGCCCGCTCGGTGTCGGCGAGATCCTCGACGGCGCGGTGTCCACCCTGCGCGCCCACTGGCGCACAGTGCTGGGCTTCACCCTCGCCGTCGCCGTCGTCACGCAGATCTGCGACATACTCGTCGTCCGCTACCTGGTCCCCGAACCCCAGCAGGTCGACCCGGAGGCAACCCCCTCCGAAGCACTCCGCCAAGCCGGCGACTCCCTCCGGGACAGCGTGTTCTCCCTGGCCCCCACGATGGTCATCACCCTGCTCGGCACCCTCTTCACCACCGCCGTCCTGACGATGGTCGTCAGCCGCTCCATCCTCGGACGCCCCGTCACCCTCTCCGAAGCGTGGCAGGAGGCCCGCCCCCGGCTCATGCAACTGCTCGGACTGACCTTGCTGTTGCCCCTGGCCGCCGTCGTGATCATGGGCATCGGCGTGGCCCCCGGCATCCTGGTGGGCTCCACCGCCGGCGTCCTCCTCGCCATCCTGGGCGGACTGGCCGCGCTGGTCGTCATCTCGTGGCTGATGGTCCGCTTCGCCCTCGCCTCCCCGGCCCTGATGCTCGAACGCCAGGGTGTCGCCGCGTCGCTGCGCCGCTCCGCCAAGCTCGTCAAGGGCTCCTGGTGGCGGATCTTCGGCATCCAGTCGCTGACCCTGCTGCTGACGTTCCTCGTCGCGATGATCGTCTCCATCCCGTTCGCGATCATCGCCCTGGCCGCGGACGGCGCCGGCATCGACGGTCTCGTCTCCGGCTCCAGCCCCGAGTACGGCTGGACCTACCTGATCATCACCGGCGTCGGCGCGGTCATCTCCTCCTCGATCACCTACCCGATCTCCGCGGGGGTGACCGTGCTCCTCTACGTCGACCAGCGCATCCGCCGCGAAGCTCTCGACCTCGAACTGGCGCGCGCCGCCGGCCTGACGGGCAACGGCACCACCGCACCGGGTACCGAGACCCCCGGGAGCTGACGGGGTGTCGATCACGGGGGGCTCGGCAACAGCACGCGCGGTACTCGGCACGGCGGACGGTCCCGTGGACCCGTCCCGCCTGCCCGCCCGTGAGGCGGCGGAGCGGGAGCTGTCGAAACCGATGTACCACGAGAACGACCCGAACCTCCTCCAGCGCGCGATGAACCGCTTCTGGGAGTGGGTGGGCGACCTCCTCTCCTCCGTCTCCGGCGCGGCCCCCGGCGGCCTGCTCGGCCTCGTCGTCATCCTGCTGGCCGTCACGGCCCTGGTGGCCGCGCTCTGGTGGCGGCTGGGCACCCCCCGGCGCACCCCCGCCCGGCCCGGCTCGCTCTTCGACGACCGGCCCCGCAGCGCCGCGGAACACCGCACCGCCGCCGACACGCACGCCGCCACGGGACGCTGGAACCAGGCCGTCCAGGAGCGGATGCGCGCCATCGTCCGCTCCCTGGAGGAACGGACCCTGCTCGACCCCCGCCCCGGCCGCACGGCCGACGAGGCCGCCACCGAGGCAGGACGCGCCCTCCCCGCCCACGCGGACCGACTGCGCGCCGCCGCCCGGGAGTTCGACGACGTCACATACGGCGGCCGCACCACGGACCAGCAGGCGTACCTGCGCATCCGGGAACTCGACCTCGACCTGGAACAGGCCAAGCCGCAGCTGAGCAACGCCGCCGGGGGAACGGCCACATGACCCTCACCACCAGCCCCACCTCCCTGGCCCTCACCCCCCGCCAGATCTGGACCCGCGGGCGAGGACTCCTCCTCGCCCTGGTCATCCTCCTGGCGGCGGGAACGGTCATGGCCGCCCTCCGCTCCGGCGACCAGCACGGCCGCCTCGACCCCCGCTCCGCCGACGCCCTCGGCAGCCGGGCCGTGGCCGAACTCCTCAAGAACGGCGGAGTCTCCACCGACGTCGTCACCACCCTCGACGAAGCCACCGCCGCCGCCCGCCCCGACACCACACTCCTGGTCGCCGCCCCCGAACTGCTGACCCCCTATCAGCAGGAGACCCTGAACGCCGCGACGACGTCCTCCGGCGGCCGCACCGTCCTGCTCGGCGCCGGCCCCTACTCCGCCGACGCCCTCGCCCCCGGCGTCCGCACGCACACCCCCGCCGAGGTCACGGCCCGCGCACCCGACTGCTCCCTGCCCGCCGCCCTCCGGGCCGGCCCGGTCGACATCGGCGGCGAGCGCTACAGCACCGACTCGCCCGGCGCCGAGGCCTGCTACCCGGTGAACGGGGCACCGACCCTGCTCGTCCTGACCGGCCAGAACGACGGCGACACCGTCCTGCTCGGCTCTCCCGACCTCCTCTACAACGAGCGCCTCGACCAGCAGGGCAACGCGTCGCTGGCCCTTCAACTCCTCGGCTCCCGGCCTCATCTCGTCTGGTACCTCCCTTCGCTCAGTGATCCCACCTCTTCCGAGGGCTCCGGCACCGACCGCGCGGCCGGCGGCGAGAGCGGCTTCCTCGACCTGATCCCCTCCGGCTGGCTCTGGGGCGCCTTCCAGCTCTTCCTCGCCGCCCTGCTCGCCGCCGTATGGCGCGGCCGCCGACTCGGCCCCCTCGTCGCTGAACGGCTCCCCGTCGCCGTCCGCGCCTCGGAGTCCACCGAGGGCCGCGCCCGCCTCTACCGCAAGGCGAACGCCCGCGACCACGCGGCCTCCGTCCTGCGCGCCGCGTCCCGCGACCGCCTCGCCCCCCTCCTCGGCGTGCCCCCCGGCAGGGCCCATCTCGCCGAGATCCTGCTTCCGGCGGTCTCCGTCCGACTCCCGGACACCGCACTGGACCCGCACACGCTGCTCTTCGGGCCGGCCCCGGCCGACGACAGCGCCCTCATCCGCCTGGCGGACCAACTCGACGCCCTCGAAAGAGAGGTACGTACCTCATGAGTGCCCCGACCGCAGAGACCGCAGAAGAGACCGCGGAGCCCACCGCGAACGCGGCGAAGGCCCGCGCCTCCCTGGAGGCCCTGCGCACCGAGATCGCGAAGGCGGTGGTCGGCCAGGACCCCGCCATCACCGGACTGGTCGTCGCACTCCTGTGCCGCGGCCACGTACTCCTCGAAGGAGTCCCCGGTGTCGCGAAGACCCTTCTCGTACGGGCACTCGCCGCCTCACTGGAACTCGACACCAAGCGCGTCCAGTTCACCCCTGACCTGATGCCGAGCGACGTCACCGGCTCCCTTGTCTACGACGCCCGGACCGCCGAGTTCTCCTTCCAGCCGGGACCCGTCTTCACCCACCTGCTGATCGCGGACGAGATCAACCGCACCCCGCCCAAGACCCAGTCGTCGCTTCTGGAGGCGATGGAGGAGCGCCAGGTCACCGTCGACGGCACGGCGCGCATGCTGCCCGACCCGTTCCTCGTCGCCGCGACACAGAACCCGGTCGAGTACGAGGGCACGTACCCCCTGCCCGAAGCCCAGCTCGACCGCTTCCTCCTGAAGCTGACCGTGCCGCTGCCCTCCCGCGACGACGAGATCAGCGTCCTGACCCGTCATGCCGAAGGCTTCGACCCGCGCGATCTCCGGGCCGCCGGGGTGCGGCCCGTCGCCGGGCCGGCCGACCTGGAAGCAGCGCGCGCCGCCGTCGCCAGGACGTCCGTCTCACCCGAGATCGCGGGCTATGTCGTCGATATCTGCCGTGCCACGCGTGATTCCCCCTCGCTCACCCTCGGCGCCTCCCCGCGAGGCGCCACCGCTCTGCTGTCCACCGCCCGGGCCTGGGCCTGGCTCACCGGCCGTGACTACGTCATACCGGACGACGTGAAGGCTCTCGCCCTGCCCACGCTCCGTCATCGCGTCCACCTGCGGCCCGAGGCGGAAATGGAAGGCGTCACCGCCGATTCCGTCATCACCGCGATCCTCGCCCATGTCCCCGTCCCCCGATGAGGCGATGACCCGTGGCCCTCACCGGACGAACAGCGCTCCTCGCCGCCCTGGGCACGCTGCCCGTCGGGATCCTCGCCCCCAGCTGGGCGGGGATCCTCGCCGTCAACGCGCCTCTCTCACTCGCAATTCTGTGCGACTACGCCCTCGCGGCGCCAGTGAGATCGCTCCAATTCACCCGAAGTGGTGACACTTCAGTTCGACTCGGCGAGAGCGCGGAAGTCCAGCTGACCGTCACCAACCGCTCGACCCGGCGCCTGCGCGCCCACCTCCGTGACGCCTGGCCGCCCAGCAGCTGGCCGACCGGTGCCGAACAGGCCGCGTCCCGCCACGAGTTGACCGTCCCCGCCGGCGAACGCCGCCGCCTCACCACGTTCCTCCAGCCCACCCGCCGGGGCGACCGGCACGCCGAGCGCGTCACCGTACGCTCGCTCGGTCCGATGGGCCTGGCGGCCCGCCAGAGCAACCACGAGGTCCCCTGGGCACTCCGCGTCCTGCCGCCCTTCACCAGCCGCAAGCACCTGCCCTCCCGGCTGGCCCGCCTGCGTGAACTCGACGGCAGGACCAGCGTCCTGATCCGCGGCCAGGGCACCGAGTTCGACAGCCTCCGCGACTACGTGCCGGGAGACGACACCCGCTCCATCGACTGGCGGGCGACCGCGCGCCAGTCGGCTGTCGCGGTACGCACCTGGCGCCCCGAGCGGGACCGGCACATCCTCATCGTCCTCGACACCGGCCGCACCTCGGCCGGCCGGGTGGGCGACGTCCCCCGCCTGGACGCCGCCATGGACGCTACCCTCCTCCTGGGCGCACTGGCCGCCCGCGCCGGGGACCGGGTGGACCTCCTGGCGTACGACCGCCGCGTCCGCGCCCAGGTCCAGGGCAGGGCCGCGGGCGACCTCCTGCCCTCCCTCGTGAACGCCCTCGCCCCGCTCGAACCCGAGCTGGTGGAGACAGACGCCCGCGGCCTCGGTTCGGCGATCTTGAAGAGCGCCCCACGCCGCTCCCTGATCGTGCTGCTGACAAGCCTCGACGCGGCCCCCATCGAAGAGGGCCTGCTCCCCGTCCTCCCGCAGCTCACCCAACGGCACACCGTGCTGGTGGCCTCGGTCTCCGACCCGTACATCGAGAAGATGAGCGCGGGAAGGGGCACAGTGGACGCGGTGTACGAAGCTGCCGCCGGCGCCCAGTCACAGGCCCAACGCCGCCGCACGGCAGAACAGCTCCAGCGCCACGGGGTCACGGTCGTGGACGCGACGCCCGACAAACTCGCTCCCGCGCTGGCGGACGCATACCTGGCGCTCAAGGCCGCCGGCCGCCTCTGAGCCACTGCCAGCCCTGGAACGCAAGAAAGGCCCCGACGATGCCGGGGCCTTTTTCTTCTCTTCGAGCCGCTGACGCGGATTGATCCGGAACGCAGGAATGCCCTGTACCAGAAGGTACAGGGCATTCCCACGATCAAAGATTGTTCGGCGGCGTCCTACTCTCCCACAGGGTCCCCCCT
>NZ_JBIURL010000029.1:0-36566 GCF_044740805.1 Streptomyces sp. NPDC088261 | reverse complement strand
CCGTCTCCGGGGCCCTCCGGGCGCTTCCCTTCGGTATTTCGTGTTTCCAACCTTACCAGATCCATTCGGCTGTTCTTGCCGCTTGAATTCCGGTGGCCTTTGGATGGGCCTTTGTTTCTTTGCCTCTCGGCTGTCCACTACTTTAACCGATTCCCCGTCCGGCTCATAATCGAGTCGCAGGGTCGGAATTTCGGCATGCCGAAATCCATACCCGTTGGGGTCGGATCGTAGGTAGAGGATGGCCGCTCCGGGGGCTGCTGAACAGCAGGACCCGTGTCAAGCGGCTTGGGCTACGTTAGGCGGATGAACGGGACGAGTCAAGTTCGTCTGCGCCGCGGCACGTGGGCACGGTAGGGGCTCACCGAGGGGTCCCCGTCGATCCAGAAGCGCCACGGGTGGACCGCGCCGTCGCCGCCGACGCCCGTACGGGGGCCGCTGCGGACCAGGTCATCCGCCACGGGGGTGCCCGCCAGGATCGCCAGGTCCGCGTCGGGGTCGCCGCACACGTCCGTACCGTTCAGGGCGCGGTCGACGCTCAGGGCCGTGGCCAGCCGGGCCGGGCCTTTGGCCAGTTCTCTGTCATGACGGGCCGAGAGTCGACGTTTGCGGGTGAGTTCGGCACCGACAGTGACCTGTCCCGCCCGCAGCAGGACCCCGCTCGCGGTGCCCTCGGGACCGCACACCAGGTTGAGGCAGTGCCACATCCCGTACGTGAAGTAGACGTACGCGTGTCCGGGCGGGCCGAACATCACGTCGTTACGGGCCGTGCGCCCCCGGAAGGCGTGCGAACCCGGGTCGATCGCGCCGGCGTACGCCTCCACCTCGGTAAGGCGGAGTTCTATCGTCCCGTCGTCGGTGTTCCGTACCAGCGTGCGACCGAGCAGATCGGGCGCCACCTCCAGGACCGGGCGGTCGAAGAAGTCCCTTGGCAGCGGCGTACGGTCGGGGGTCTCGATCATGACGTCCGAGGGTACCCGTGGAACCGGCTACGGTCGTCGCGCGTATGTAGGGGTCAGGACTAGGAGGAGTGAACACACATGGGTTTCAAGAAGCTGCTCGCGAGCATGGGCGCCGGCGGTGCGTCCGTCGAGACGGAACTGACCGAGTCGAACGTCGTCCCCGGCGGGGTCGTCCAGGGCGAGGTACGGCTCCAGGGCGGTTCGGTGAACCAGCAGATCCAGGGCCTGAACGTCGGTCTCCAGGCGCGGGTCGAGGTCGAGGGGAACGACCAGGAGATCAAGCAGGACATCGAGTTCACCAAGCAGAGCATCGGCGGGGCCTTCGAGGTGCAGGCCGGGGCGACGCACGTGGTGCCGTTCGGTCTGGAGATCCCCTGGGAGACCCCGATCACGATCATCGACGGACAGCCCCTGCGCGGCATGAACATCGGGGTGACCACGGAGCTGGACATCGCGCGGGCGCTGGACTCCGGTGACCTGGACCCGATCAACGTGCACCCGCTGCCGGCGCAGCAGGCGATCCTCGACGCGTTCATCCAGCTGGGCTTCCGCTTCAAGGCGGCGGACATGGAGCGCGGTCACATCCGGGGGACGCGCCAGCGGCTGCCGTTCTACCAGGAGATCGAGTTCTTCGCGCCGTCGCAGTACCGCGGGCTGAACCAGGTCGAGCTGTCGTTCGTCGCGGACGACCGTGAGATGGACGTCATCCTGGAGATGGACAAGAAGCCGGGTCTGTTCGGTGAGGGCAGCGACTCGTTCCGGGCGTTCAAGGTCGGCCTCGGGGACTTCCAGGGCACGGACTGGTCGGCGTACCTCAACCAGTGGCTCGCCGAGGTGGGTGGCCGTCGCAACTGGTTCTAGTCCGCGACCTTAAGCTCGGGGCCGTCAGGCAGATCAGGCAGGCCAGCCTATTCGGAGGTTCGAACGTGACCGAGGCAAAGCGGGCTCCGCTTCCTCATGACTTCCTTCCCGAGGTGCCGTCGTTCACCGTGGTGAGCGACGACGTCGCGCCGGGCGCGGTGCTGAAGGACGCCCAGGTCTACGCCGCGGGGAACGTGTCGCCGCAGCTGCGGTGGTCGGGTTTCCCGGCGGAGACCAAGAGTTTCGCCGTGACGTGCTTCGATCCCGACGCGCCGACCGGCAGTGGTTTCTGGCACTGGGTGCTCTTCGACATCCCGGCGTCGGTCACCGAACTGCCGGCGGGTGCGGCCAGTGGCGGTTTCGAGGGGCTGCCGAAGGGCGCCGTGCACGGCCGTAACGACTACGGGACGAAGGACTTCGGTGGCGCGGCGCCGCCCGCCGAGGATCCCCGGCACCGTTATGTGTTCACCGTGTACGCGGTGGACACGGAGACGCTGGGTGTGGACGAGAACGCCTCTCCGGCGTTCGTCGGATTCAATCTGCGGTACCACACGCTGGCGCGCGCGCAGCTCATCGGGGAGTACGCGGCCTCCGACGCGAGCTGACCGTTCGCCTGTTGTTTGCCCTGCCCTGGTCTTGGAGAGACCAGGGCAGGGCATTTTTTATTGTGTTGTCCCTCTCGGCGTGCCCGGCCAGAGTTGATCCAAGCCCGCCGGACGGCGGGCCGGCACACGGGAGGTGGGCGGGATGCGGGACACGCTGGTACTGAATGCGAGCTTCGAGCCGCTGTCGACGGTGACTCTCAACCGTGCGGTGGTGCTGGTGCTCCAGGACAAGGCCGTGGTCGAGCAGGCCCATCCCGGTCTCCGTGTGCGGGCGGCCACGGTGGTGCTGCCGGTGCCCCGGGTGATCAGGCTCTGCCGGTACGTACGGGTGCCGTTCCGAAGACAGGCACCGTGGTCCAGACGGGGTGTACTGATACGGGACCAGCACCGGTGCGCGTACTGCGGCCGGCGGGCGACGACGGTGGACCACGTGGTGCCGAGGTCGCGGGGCGGTGCGGACAGCTGGCTGAATACGGTCGCTTCGTGCGCCGAGGACAACCACCGCAAGGCGGACCGTACGCCGGAGCAGGCGGGGATGCCGCTGCTGCGGCAGCCGTTCGTGCCGTCCCCGGCGGACGCGATGTTGCTCTCGCTGCGGGCGGGCGAACGGACGGAGCTGCCGGGCTGGCTGGCCGGCGTGCAGCCCGCGGCGTGACGCCCGCCGGTCCGGTCGCGGCGTAGCGCCCGCCGGTCCGGCCGGCTCAGCGCAGGATCAGCTGGACCAGCGCGCATCCGCCGACGGCCACGATGAGTCCGCGCATGAGCGTGGGTGACAGGCGGCGTCCTGCCCGCGCGCCGAGCTGGCCGCCGAGGGCGGAGCCGACGGCGATGAGCAGGACCGCCGTCCAGTCGAAGTCGGCGACGAAGAGGAAGAAGAGCGCGGCGACGCTGTTGACGACGGCCGCGAGGATGTTCTTCACGGCGTTGAGCCGTTGCATGGTGTCGTCGAGCAGCATGCCCATCAGGGAGAGGTAGATGATTCCCTGGGCCGCGGTGAAGTAGCCGCCGTAGACGCTGGCGAGCAGCAGTCCGGTGAAAAGGAGCGGGCCGCCGTCCGGCCGGATGAGGGTGCCCTTCTCGGCGCGGCGTTTCTGGACGGCGGCGGAGAGCCTGGGCTGGAGGATGACCAGCAGCAGGGCGAGGGTGACGAGGACGGGCACGATCGTCTCGAACGCCGTGGACGGCAGGAGCAGCAGGAGTACGGCTCCGGTGAGGCCGCCGACGAGGGCGGCGGCGCTCAGGCGCAGGATGCGGCGGCGCTGTCCGGCGAGTTCGGCGCGGTAGCCGATGGCTCCGCTGATGGAGCCGGATATGAGGCCCAGCGCGTTGGAGACGGTGGCGGTCACGGGTGGCAGGCCGGTGGCGAGCAGGACCGGGAAGGTGATCAGGGTGCCCGATCCGACGATGGTGTTGATGGTGCCGGCGCAGATGCCCGCGACGAGAACGGCGAGCATCTCCCAGATGGTCACGGTGTAGCGGCCCTCCATGATCGGTGCATAACGCACCGATCATGCACGAAGGGGGACGTGGGTCATTCCACCGGGGGGGCCGGTTTGCGTTCCTTGCCGGTGTTGAAGCCGGGTCCGCCGCCGGAGCCGAAGTTGTCGAAGGCTCCGCTGAGTCCCTTGAGGGCGTCGCCGATCTCGCTGGGCACGATCCAGAGCTTGTTGGCGTCGCCCTCGGCGATCTTGGGGAGCATCTGGAGGTACTGGTAGGCGAGGAGTTTCTGGTCGGGGTCGCCGGCGTGGATGGACTCGAAGACGGTACGGATCGCCTGGGCCTCGCCCTCGGCGCGCAGGGCGGCGGCCTTGGCCTCACCTTCGGCGCGGAGGATCGCGGACTGCTTCTCGCCCTCGGCGGTGAGGATCTGGGACTGGCGGATGCCCTCGGCGGTGAGGATCGCGGCGCGCTTGTCGCGGTCGGCGCGCATCTGCTTCTCCATCGAGTCCTGGATGGAGGTCGGGGGCTCGATGGCCTTCAGCTCGACGCGGTTGACGCGGATGCCCCACTTGCCGGTGGCTTCGTCGAGGACGCCGCGCAGGGCCGCGTTGATCTCCTCGCGGGAGGTGAGGGTGCGCTCCAGGTCCATGCCGCCGATGATGTTGCGCAGCGTGGTGACGGTGAGCTGTTCGATCGCCTGGATGTAGCTGGCGACCTCGTAGGTCGCGGCGCGGGCGTCGGTCACCTGGTAGTAGATGACGGTGTCGATGTTGACGACCAGGTTGTCCTGGGTGATCACCGGCTGGGGCGGGAAGGGCACGACCTGTTCGCGGAGGTCGATGCGGTTGCGGATGGAGTCGATGAACGGGACGACGATGTTGAGACCCGCGTTGAGCGTGCGGGTGTAACGGCCGAACCGTTCGACGATGGCGGCGCTTGCCTGCGGGATGACCTGGATCGTCTTGATCAGGGCGATGAATACAAGCACCACCAGGATGACCAGGACGATGATGATTGATGGCATCGCGTTCCTCGGGCCCTTCGCTGCCGGATGTTCCGATGATCGAGTTTGTCAGACCAGGCGTCTGTGTGGGGGGTGTTCGGTGGGTCTACATGACGACGGCCGTCGCGCCGTCGATGTCGACGACGTCCACCTGCTGTCCGGGTTCGAACGACTGGCCCGCGTCGAGGGTCCGTGCGGACCAGACCTCGCCGGCCAGTTTGACGCGGCCTCCGTGGCCGTCCACCCGTTCCAGGACGACGGCTTGACGGCCTTTCAGGGCGTCGATGCCGCTCGCGTGCACCGGGCGGCGCGCGTTCTGCCGCGCCGCGAGGGGCCGTACGACGGCGATGAGTGCCACGGACACCGCGGCGAAGACCAGGACTTGGGCCACGACCCCGCCGCCGAGGGACGCGACGATCGCTCCGGCGACGGCGCCGGCGGAGAACATGCCGAACTCCGGCATCGCTGTCAGGACGAGCGGAATGCCCAGGCCGACCGCGCCGATCAGCCACCACACCCATGCGTCGATTTCCACTTGTGCATGGTAGGTCCGGCGAACCCCGTCCGGACAGGGGCGATATCAGGTCATCCGGTCGGCAGGCGCCTTGCGGGGGTGGTCACTTGAGCGGGAGGCCCTGCGCGGTCCAGCGGTCCCCGGTGCGCTCCACGACGAGCGGGAGGCCGAAGCAGAGGGAGAGGTTGCGGGAGGACAGCTCGGTCTCCATGGGTCCGGCGGCGAGCACCTTGCCCTGGCGGATCATCAGGACGTGGGTGAAGCCGGGGGCGATTTCCTCGACGTGGTGGGTGACCATGATCATGGAGGGGGCGTACGGGTCGCGGGCGAGGCGGCCGAGGCGCCGTACGAGATCCTCGCGGCCCCCGAGGTCCAGTCCCGCGGCGGGCTCGTCGAGGAGCAGCAGTTCGGGGTCGGTCATCATGGCGCGGGCGATGAGGGTGCGCTTGCGCTCGCCCTCGGAGAGCGTGCCGAACCTGCGGTCCAGGAACTCGGTCATGCCGAGGCGGTCGAGGAAGGCGCGGGCGCGCTGCTCGTCGACCTCGTCGTACTGCTCCTGCCAGGTGGCGGTCATGCCGTACGCGGCCGTGAGGACGGTCTCCAGGACCGTCTGGCGCTTGGGCAGCTTCTCCGACATGGCGACGCCGGCGATGCCGATGCGCGGGCGGAGGTCGAAGACGTCGACCTTGCCGAGGGTCTCGCCGAGGATCCGGGCGCTGCCGGTGGTCGGGAAGAGGTAGCTGGACGCGAGGTTGAGCAGGGTGGTCTTGCCGGCGCCGTTCGGCCCGAGGATCACCCAGCGCTCGCCCTCCTTGACCGACCAGGAGACATCGTCCACCAGAGCGCGTCCGTCGCGGACCACGGATACGTCCACCAGCTCCAGTACATCGCTCATGAGCGCGTTGTCTCCCCATGCAATCGTCTCGAGTTCCGGGTGCGCCTGTGGGCGCGGTTCCCAGGGAAAACCTACGCCACCCATGGAGTGGTCCGGCCCTGAGGTCCGTTCCCTAGGCTGGGGCCATGCTTTCGCAACCACGCTCAGGATTGCTGGCCGCATGGGGAAACGCCCTCTTGGCCGGGTTTGTGTCGCCGGACGACGCCGTGCACGCCATCGTCGGCGAGGACGCGGTGCACCGGGTGGAGGGGCTGCCGGGTGAGGCGGGGCCCGTCGGGCTCACGCTGGCGCTGGGGCGGCTGCGGACGCTCGGGGTGACCGGGTACCGGGTCGCGCTGCCCGCGCCGGGCCATCCGCTGGGGCTCAGCGGTCCCCCGGACTTCAACGCCCGCGCGCTGGAGGCCGGGGAGGCGGTGGTCGCCACAAGCGCGCCGTACGGTCTGGTGCCCGACGTGACGGCGGTGGGCCCGGCCGGGGACCGGCACGTCGAGGTGGTCTGGCACTGCCTGCCGGTACGGGAGGCGCCGCCGGCGGACGTGCCGTCGCTCGGGGAGGCGGAGCGGGAGCTGGCGGAGGCCCTGCGGGAGGCGACGGACGTGCTGTCGCGGCTGGACGTGGCGGCGTCGGGGCCGGTGGCGGAGGCGGCGCTGGACGCGTACCGGGCGCGGGCCGAGCGGGGCCGTGAGGTGCTGGCTCCCGGGTATCCGCCGCGCGCGGTGCGGGTGCTGGAGCTGGCGCAGCGGGTGGGGCTGCTGGTGGAGCTGGCGTACGAGCACGGGGACGGGGGCGCCGTGAGCGCGTCGGAGATGTCGGCGCGGGGGGCGGCGCTGCGGCCGGTGGAGCGGGTGGCGCGGCGGGCGCGGGTGGCCTCGTACAACGCGTATGTGGAGGAACGGGAGCGGGGGCTGCCGCCTGTGGTCTGAATCACGTGGGCGGGGGTCGTGCCGGAGACGTACGGGAGGAGCGCACGGCGTCCCGTACGTGGCGCGTGTCACGGAGCGAGGCCCCGGGACCGCCGGGGGATGACGGCGGGTCCCGGGGCCTCGTCATGAACGCCGCGCGCGGGGCGTCAGGCGTTCGTTCAGCGGTTCACGGAGTGGTTGCCGAACGCCGGGTTCAGCAGGCCGATCACGTTCACGGTGTTGCCGGTCAGGTTGACCGGGACGTCCACCGGGACCTGGACGGCGTTGCCGGAGGCGATGCCCGGGGAGTGCTGGGCCAGGCCGTCGGCCTGCGCGCCGGAGCCGCCACCGGTGGCGAACGCCGCGCCGGCGGAGGCACTCGCGGCGAGACCGGCGGTGACGATGACCAGGGCGGCCTTCTGGGCGACCTTCATGGGGTGTTCCTCAATCGAGAATCGGTAGGGGTGGATAAGGGCGGTGCGGCGGGGCGCTGTCAGTGGTTGACGGCGGCGTTGCCGAAGGCCGGGTTCAGTACGCCGATGACGTTGACGCTGTTGCCGACGGCGTTGACCGGGACGTGCACCGGGGCCTGGACCAGGTTGCCGGAGGCGATGCCCGGGGACTTGAGGGCGGCACCCTCGGCCTGCGCGCCGCCGTGGGCGGACGCGACGCCGGACGCGGCGGCGACGATGCCGCCGGCGACGAGGGTGAGGGTGGCGGCCTTCTTCAGGTTCTTCATGTCGGGTTTCCTCCTCGGGGCGGCCGCGGCGGTGTGCCGCGGCATGCCATGGAGAACGCCCGGAAGACGATCAGGATGCGCCGTGTGGGTGACATACACCCGACGGTATGAATCTCAGACCGGATGACGAAGGGGCTGGTGGACCGTCCGATCAGCCGGTAATCCCATGTCGGACGGCCCAGAGGGCGGCCTGGGTGCGGTCCGCGAGATCCAGTTTCATCAGGATGTTCGAGACGTGTGTCTTGACGGTCTTCTCGGAGAGCACCAGGGCGCGGGCGATCTCGCGGTTGGAGCGGCCGTCGGCGATGAGGGTGAGCACTTCGCGTTCCCGCTCGGTGAGGGTGGTCCCCCGGCCCTGGCCGCCGCCGGGGTTGTCCTGGGCCAGCAGGGCACCCGCGACCTCGGGCTGGAGCAGGACGTGCCCCGCGTGCACGGAGCGGATCGCGCCGGCCAGCGCCTCGGGGTCGACGTCCTTGTACACGTAGCCGGACGCGCCGGCGCGCAGGGCGGGGACGACGGTGCGCTGTTCGGTGAAGCTGGTGACGATCAGCACCCGGGCCGGGTTCTGGAGGTCGCGGAGGGTGCGCAGGGCCTCGATGCCGTCGGTGCCGGGCATCTTGATGTCCATCAGGACGACGTCGGGCCGCAGTTCCTCGGCGCGGGCGACCCCCTCGGCGCCGTCGGACGCCTCCCCCACGACCTCGATGTCGTCCTGGACCTCCAGGAACGTCCGCAGGCCGCGGCGGACCACCTGGTGGTCGTCCACCAGCAGGACCCGGATGGTCTTGTCAGCCACCGGGCACCTCCATCTCGATCGTGGTGCCCCGTCCGGGCGCCGAGTGCACGCTGAGTCTGCCGCCGACGCCGCCGGCCCGGTCGCGCATGGAGACCAGGCCCAGGTGCCGGCCGGCCCGGCGGACCGCGCGGGGGTCGAAACCCTTGCCGTTGTCGGTGACGCCGAGGACCACGCCGGGGCCCCGGCGGGCGAGGGTGACGTCGACCCGGTCGGCGCCGGAGTGCCGCAGCGCGTTGTGCAGGGCCTCCTGGGCGACCCGCAGCAGCGCTTCCTCCTGGGCGGCGGGCAGGGCCCGTACCGAGAAGCTGTCGAAGGTGACCCGGGCGGAGTGGGCGCGGTCCAGGACGTGGATCTGGGTACGGAGGGTGTGGACGAGGCCGTCCTCGTCCAGGGCGGCGGGCCGCAGCTCGACCACGGCGGCGCGCAGTTCCTCGGCGGCCTCGGCGGCGAGCGCGGTGACCTGCTGGAGTTCGTCCTTGGCGCGGGCGGGGTCGCGGTCGACCAGGGCGGCGGCGGCCTGGGCGGTCAGGCGCAGGGAGAAGAGTTTCTGGCTGACGGCGTCGTGGAGTTCGTGGGCGAGGCGGGAGCGTTCCTCGGCGATGGTCAGCTCGCGGCTGCGTTCGTGGAGCCGGGCGTTGGTGAGGGCGATGGCGGCGTGCTGGGCGAGTATGCCGAGGAGTTCCTCGTCCTCCCCGGTGAAGCCGCAGCCCCCGCCGGGCCTGGGGCACCGCTTGTTGGCGAGGAAGAGCGCGGCGAGGGTCTCGTCGCCGTCCCGGACGGGCAGCCCCAGGAAGTCGGACATGTCGGGGTGGGGGGCGGGCCAGCCCTCGAAGCGGGGGTCCTGGCGTACGTCGGTGAGGCGCTGCGGCGTCTCGTCCCTGAGCATCGCGGCGAGGATGCCGTGCTGGCGCGGGAGCGGCCCGATGGCCTTCCACTGCTCGTCGCTGACGCCGTCGACCACGAACTGCGCGAAGCCGCCGTGGTCGTCGGGGACGCCGAGCGCCGCGTACTCGGCGTCCAGCAGTTCGCGGGCGGAGGCGACGATCGTCTTCAGGACGTCCCGTACCTCCAGGTGCCGGCTCATCGCCAGCAACGCGGTGCTCACCGCCGCGAGGCCGGAGCTGGGTCGGTGGCTCATGGCTTCACCGTACCGGCGGGCCCGGCCCGTGTGATGAGGCCTAAGAGGGGGGTGACCAGGGCGTACGGCCTAGGCCGGAAGACCCCCGCGGGGCGGGCACGGACGCGGCCGGGACGCGCACGACGACCGGTCACGACCGCCGCGAGGCCCTTCACCGTATGCATTGCTTGAGCAACGCGGGGTGAGCTGACCATGCCCCCGATGTGAGCCCGCACATAGGACGTACGTCACTTACGAAGGCCGCTAGTCGACCAATGAGGCGGCTGTGAGCTTGCTACATGGCGAAAACGCACCATTCGCCCCCCTCCCCGTCCCACTACCCGGGGTCGTACGTCACACCTTTGCCACAGCATTTTGCGGCCGCTAAGAATTGCGTCCGTCGCCGCCGAGCAGGCTGTCGGCCACCCGGCCCCCGCGACTCCCCGCTATTCGAAGAGGTACGTCTCTATGTTCTCGTCACGCACCCCTGGCCTTGACCGTCTCAACCGGGCGCACAAGGCTTCGATCGCCGGCGTCGCCGCCGCCGGAGTCGCCGCCATCACCTTCACGCTCGTTCCGGGCGCGGCGGCCGACTCCAAGCCCTCGCAGGCGGTCACCGCCTCGCAGGCCGCCTTCACGGCGACCCCGAACACCGCCGCCCAGGCGGCCGAGCTGCACGCGAGCGTCAGCAAGCAGGAGATCTCCGCCGAGAACACGGCGAAGGTCCAGGCCGCGTCCAAGGTCAAGGCGGCCGCGCAGGAGAAGGCCGACAAGGCCGAGAAGGCGAAGAAGGCCGCCGAGGCCAAGGCGAAGGCCGAGAAGAAGGCCGAGCAGAAGGCCAAGGCGGAGAAGGCCGCGAAGGCCAAGGCCAAGGCCGCCGCCGACGCGAAGAAGCGCGCGAAGGCCGCCGACGACGCCAAGAAGCGTGCCAAGGCCGCCGCCAGCCGGGCCGCCGCGCGGACCCCCGTCTACGCGAACAACCTGGACGGCTGGATCAAGGAATCGCTGTCCATCATGAAGAAGCACGGCATTCCGGGCTCCTACGAGGGGCTGCACCGCAACATCATGCGCGAGTCGAGCGGTAACCCGAACGCGATCAACAACTGGGACATCAACGCCAGGAACGGCATCCCGTCGAAGGGTCTGCTCCAGGTCATCCCCCCGACCTTCGCCACGTACCACGTCAACGGCACGTCGAAGAACATCTACGACCCCGTCGCCAACATCGTCGCCGCGGCCAACTACGCCGCCGACCGGTACGGCTCGATGGACAACGTCAACAGCGCCTACTGAGCGCGGTGGACATCTGAGCGCGGCTGAGCGCCGAAGAGTCCGACATGCCGGAGGGCGGCACCCCTGTGCGGGGTGCCGCCCTCCGGCGCGGCGTTCTCCCATCCGTACGACCGCTACTTCCGCATGACCTCCGGCTCGTGGCGGCGCAGCAGGCGCGCGACCACGAAGCCGCAGAGCACGCCGATCACGACGAGCACGATCATGTCGACGGACCACTGGGCGGCGGTGTGCGCCCACAGCGGGTCCAGGTCGTCCGGCTTCTCCGGGTCCCACGGCGCCATCAGGTGCGACAGGTCGAGCGTCGAGCCCGCCGCGCCCAGGGCCCAGCGGGACGGCATCAGCCAGGCGAACTGCTCCAGTCCGGGCTTGCCGAAGATCTGGAAGAGGGTGCCGGTGAAGACCAGCTGCACGATCGCGAACATCACGAGCAGCGGCATGGTCTTCTCGGCGGTCTTGACCAGGGCGGAGATGACCAGTCCGAGCATCATCGCGGTGAAGCCCATGGCGATGATCGCGAGGCAGATCTCGACCGCCGGGTGGGTGATCACACCCTTCTCGGGGAGCTCACGGACCGGCAGGGCGATGGCGCAGATGATGACGGCCTGGAAGGCCGTGATCACCCCCAGCACGATCACCTTGGACATGAGGTAGGCCGAGCGGGACAGGCCGGTGGCCCGTTCCCGTTCGTAGATGACCCGTTCCTTGATCAGTTCTCGTACGGAGTTGGCCGAGCCGGCGAAGCACATCCCGACCACGAGGATCATCATGATGATCCCGGCGGTGCTGTTGAAGCGGGAGGGCGGGGTGGGCGGTACGAGGCCGAACTTGGCCGGTATGACGGCGCTCACCCCGCCGAGGATCGCCGGCAGCAGGACCATCAGGCCCATGAAGCCCCGGTCGGACGCGATCACCGACACATAGCGCCGGACCAGGGTCCACAGCTGGGAGCCCCAGCTCTGCGGCTTGGGCGGGCGCATCTGCTGCGCCGAGGGCATGGCCACGGACTGCGCGGCGATGGCGTCGATGTCGGCGGCGTACATCTGGTAGTGCTGCGAGCCGCGCCAGCGGCCCGCCCAGTCGTACTCGCGGTAGTTCTCGAAGGCCGAGAAGACGTCGGCCCACGTGGTGTAGCCGAAGAAGTTGAGCGCCTCCTCGGGCGGCCCGAAGTACGCCACCGAGCCGCCGGGGGCCATGACGAGGAGCTTGTCGCAGATCGCCAGCTCGGCGACGGAGTGCGTGACCACCAGGACCGTACGGCCGTCGTCGGCGAGGTCGCGCAGGAGCTTCATCACATCGCGGTCCATGCCCGGGTCGAGGCCGGAGGTCGGCTCGTCCAGGAAGATCAGCGAGGGCTTGGTGAGCAGCTCCAGGGCGACCGAGACGCGCTTGCGCTGGCCGCCGGAGAGCGCGGTGATCTTCTTGTCCTTGTGGATGTCGAGCTTCAGCTCGCCCAGCACCTCGTCGATCCTGGCCTCGCGCTCGGCGGGCTTGGTGTCGCCGGGGAAGCGGAGCTTCGCCGCGTATCTGAGCGCCTTCCTGACGGTCAGTTCCTTGTGCAGGATGTCGTCCTGCGGGACCAGCCCGATGCGCTGGCGCAGCTCGGCGAACTGCTTGTACAGGTTCCGGTTGTCGTAGAGGACGTCGCCCTCGTTGGCCGGGCGGTAGCCGGTGAGTGCCTTGAGCAGCGTGGACTTTCCGGAGCCGGACGGGCCGATGACCGCGATCAGCGACTTCTCCGGGACCCCGAAGGAGACGTCCTTGAGGATCTGCTTGCCGCCGTCGACCGTCACCGTGAGGTGGCGGGCCGAGAAGGAGACCTCACCGGTGTCGACGAACTCTTCCAGCCGGTCGCCGACGAGGCGGAAGGTCGAGTGGCCGACGCCGACGATGTCGTGGGGGCCGATGGGGACGGTGCCGGACTTGGCGATCGGCTGGCCGTTGACGTACGTGCCGTTGTGGGATCCGAGGTCGCGGATCTCGTAGCGGCCGTCGGGGGTGGCGGTGAACTCGGCGTGGTGGCGGGAGACCTGGAGGTCGGAGACGACCAGTTCGTTCTCCAGCGCGCGGCCGATGCGCATGACGCGGCCGAGGGAGAGCTGGTGGAACGTGGTCGGGTTGCGGTCACCGTAGTACGGCGAGGCTCCCGCGTCGGGCGCCTGCCCCTGGCCCTGGCCCGCGAACGGGTCCCCGGGACCGCCCTGTTGGGGCACCTGGGGCTGCTGGGGCTGCTGCCAGCCCTGCTGCGGGACGGCCGGCGTGACCGGCGCCTGCTGCCGTACCGGCGCCTGCGGGGCCTGCTGCTGGTACGGCGCCTGCTGCGGCGCGGCCGCCTGGGGGCTGTACGCGGCGGCCGAGAGGCTCAGCCGGGGCCCGTCCGTGGCGTTGCCGAGATGCACGGCGGAACCGGCCGCGATCTCCGTCTGGTGGACCCGCTGCCCCCGTACGTACGTACCGTTGGTGCTTCCGTGATCTTCGATGACCCAGCCCCGGCCCCCCCAGCTGATGGTGGCGTGACGCCACGAGACCCGGGCGTCGTCGACCACGAGGTCGCCCTGCGGATCACGTCCCAGGGTGTACGACCTGGCCGGATCGAGCGCCCAGGTCCTTCCGTTCCATTCCAGTACGAGTTCGTGCACTCCATGCCCCACTAGTTGTCCCCCGAAGTTCCCCCATCGCTGGGGAGTCTAGGGATGGCGAACATCGGGGGGAACTATTTCAGGCGGGCCACCTCCCGTGAAAACCGGGCCTCTTGAATACCCAGGTACGACGGGGTCCATGCGGGCCGTTCCGTGCCGTCCGTGATCGGTTCCGCCCCCTCCGTGATCATGGAAAGTGTCCGCCCGGTGACCGTGGTGTCCGCTGTACGGGACGCCCGGCCGGTCCCGGCGCCGCGCCCGCTACGGTGGGATCACCATGAGCGCACCACAGCCCCGCCAGATCCCCGATGTCCCGACCGACGTCCCGGCCGGGATCCCCGCCACCGAGGTCCCGACCCTGCTCGTCAAGATCTTCGGGAAGGACCGCCCCGGGATCACCGCGGGGCTCTTCGACACCCTCGCCGCCTACGCCGTCGACGTCATCGACATCGAGCAGGTCGTCACCCGCGGCCGTATCGTCCTGTGCGCGCTGATCACCGCGCCGGCGGCGGGCGGCGCCACCGAGGGCCAGCTGCGGGCCACCGTCCACAGCTGGACGGAGTCCCTCAAGCTCCAGGCCGAGATCATCTCCGGCAAGGGCGACAACCGGCCGCGCGGCAGCGGCCGTTCGCACGTCACCGTGCTCGGCAACCCGCTCACCGCGGAGTCGACCGCCGCCATAGCGGCGAGCATCACCTCGACCGGCGGCAACATCGACCGTATCTTCCGGCTCGCCAAGTACCCCGTCACGGCGGTGGAGTTCGCGGTGTCCGGGGTGGAGACCGCGCGTCTGCGCACCGCGCTGGCGACCTCGGCGGCGGGCATCGGGGTGGATGTCGCGGTCGTCTCGGCCGGGCTGGCCCGCCGCGCCCAGCGTCTCGTGGTGATGGACGTCGACTCGACGCTGATCCAGGACGAGGTCATCGAGCTGTTCGCGGCGCACGCGGGCTGTGAGGCGGAGGTCGCCGAGGTGACGGCCCGCGCCATGGCGGGAGAGCTGGACTTCGAGCAGTCCCTGCACGCGCGGGTGGCGCTGCTGGCCGGGCTCGACGCGTCGGTGGTGGACAAGGTACGGACGGAGGTACGGCTCACTCCCGGGGCCCGCACCCTGATCCGTACGCTCAAGCGGCTCGGCTACCAGGTGGGCGTCGTGTCCGGCGGGTTCACCCAGGTCACCGACGCGCTCAAGGACCGGCTCGGGCTGGACTTCGCCGCCGCCAATACCCTGGAGATCGTGGACGGCAAGCTCACCGGGCGGGTCACCGGGGAGATCGTCGACCGCGCGGGCAAGGCCCGGCTGCTGCGGCGGTTCGCCGCGGAGGCGGGGGTGCCGCTGGCGCAGACGGTGGCGATCGGGGACGGCGCCAACGATCTCGACATGCTGAACGCGGCCGGGCTCGGGGTGGCCTTCAACGCGAAGCCGGTGGTCCGCAAGGCGGCGCACGCCGCGGTGAACGTACCGTTCCTGGACACCGTCCTCTATCTGCTGGGGATCACCCGCGAAGAGGTCGAGGAGGCCGAGACGCCGCAGGGCGGCGGCCGCTCACAGGAGTGAGGGCCACTCCTGTGAGCCGGGCGGTCGCGGCGGTCGGCCGTACGGGGGAAGGGCACGGCCCGGCCGTACGGGGAAGGGGCACGGCTCAGTCGTGCGGGGCCCAGAACTCCTGGAGCGTGCCCACTCCCAGCTCCACCGACTTCCAGTCCCGGTCGATCCCGATGACGGCGAAGGCGGCCGTCGGGAACCCGCTGCGGGTCATCCGGGCGATGTGGTCGTTCGAGTCGTCGCCCGCCATCGCGTCGGCGAGGGCGTGCATGCCCGGGTTGTGACCGACGAGGAGCAGGTTGGTCACGTCGTCGGGAGTTTCGTTGATCAGGGCGAGCAGCTCGCCGAGGGTCGCGTCGTACAGCCGGTCCTCGTAGACGGTCCTCGGCCGCTGCGGCAGCTCGTGCACGGCCAGCTTCCAGGTCTCACGGGTCCGCGCCGCGGTGGAGCAGAGGGCGAGATCGATGGCGATGCCGGTCTCGGCGAGGCGGCGGCCCGCGACGGAGGAATCCGCACGGCCCCGGTCGGCGAGTGGCCTCTCGTGGTCGGCCACCTCCGGCCAGTCGGCCTTGGCGTGCCGGAGTAGGACGATCCTGCGGGTCGTATCGGCGCTCATGCCCTCCAGCTTCGCATGAAACGCGCCCGCGGGCGCAGGGTGTTGGAACGGGCCCCCGGCACGGGTGAACAGTGCTACGACGTGCCCGCCCGCGCGGGCGTACGCCCTGGTGCGGCCCGGCGCCCCGGTGCCGACCGGCGCGTCGGCGCCCTAGCGCCCGAGGACCTGGCGCATCAGGTCCAGGATCCGGGCGATCCCCGGGTCGGTGGTCGCGGCCTGCGCCTGGCCGGGGCCCGCCATCAGGACGAGCAGGACGGCGAAGGCCACCGCAGGGAGGGCCAGGGCCCACCACGGGAGCCGGACCGCGAGGGCGTCCGCGGGCCTGGGGGCGGTGCGGGGGTGCGTTCTGGCCGGCATGTCCGCCTCCGTGGGTCCGTGGTGTCCGACACCTCAGAACCTACGGATCGCGGGCGCTCCGGCCCATCCGGTGACCCACCCACTCGTCCCTGACCCTGACCCCCTAGGGGACGGTGGTGCCAGCCCCACCACAGAAGCGGGCAGAGCGGGCGGAGCGGGCCGGAGCGGTCGCGGGCCCGCGGTCAGGGGCCGCGGTCACGGGCTGGCGATCGAGGCGATGATGCCGATGACCACCAGGATGCCGATGATCGTGCCGAACACGATGAGCAGCTTCTGCTGGCCGTTCTGGGGATTCGGGTCGAGGACTGGCATGCGCTCAGTCTCGCATCCTGGTTTCGTCCTCTATCGTCCGGTCCCGCCCGGCGATCACCCCCGCCACCATCTGCGGCACCAGGAACCCGCCCATGATCGCCAGCGGCAGCCCCCACCCGCCGGTGTTCTGGTAGAGCACCCCGATCAGCAGCGGGCCCGGGATCGACATCAGATAGCCGGTGGACTGCGCGAAGGCGGAGAGCCGTACGACTCCGGCGCCGCTCCTCGACCGCATGCCGATCATGGTGAGGGCGAGCGGGAACGAGCAGTTCGAGATGCCGAGGAGCACGGCCCAGAGCCAGGCGCCGGACGCCGGGGCCAGGAGGAGGCCCGTGAAGGCCGTCACGCCGCACAGGCCGAGGGCCACGGCGATCGGGCCCTGGTTCTTCAGCCGGGTGGCGAGCCGGGGGATCACGAAGGCCAGCGGGACGCCCATCACCATCGTCACGGCGAGCAGCAGCCCCGCCGTGCCCGCGGAGAGGCCGGCGTCCCGGAAGACCTGCGGCATCCAGCCCATGGTGATGTACGCGCCGGAGGCCTGGATGCCGAAGTAGCAGGCGAGCGCCCAGGCGGTACGGCTCCGGACGAGGCTCAGCCCGCGCGCCCCGGGGGCGGTGGCCGGGGACGTGGCGGCGGCGGCGCCGCGGTCCCGTACGAGAGCCGTCCAGGGCAGGACCGCGAGCGCGGCGAGCACGGCCCAGACCCCGAGGCCCACGCGCCAACTGCCGCCCAGCGCCTCGGTCATGGGCACGGTCGCGGCGGCGGCGAAGGCGGTGCCGAGCGCGAGGGCCATCGAGTAGAGGCCGGTCATGGTGCCGACGCGGTCGGGGAAGTACCGCTTGACGATCACCGGCATCAGGACGTTGCTGACCGCGATGCCCATGAGCGCGAGGGCGCTCGCCGCGAGGAAGGCGGGCGTACCGGACGTGAAGGGCCGGATCAGCAGCCCCGCCGTGATGGCCACCATGCCGGAGCAGACGACCGCCCCGGGGCCGAAGCGGCGGGCCAGGCGGGGCGCGGTGAAGCCGAAGACGGCGAAGCAGAAGGGCGGTACGGAGGTGAGGACCCCGGCCACCGTGCCGCTCATGTGCAGCCCGCCCCGTACGTCCTCCAGCAGCGGGCCCAGGCTGGTGATGGCGGGACGGAGGTTGAGGGCGGCGAGGACCAGTCCGGCGACGACGACCGGTGTCACCCACGCGGCGGGGCCCGGGGCCGGGGCGTCGCCGGGCACACTCGGGGCGGTGGTGGCGGGCAGCCGCGTCTCGGTCCGGGTCTCGTCAGGCATGGGACCATCATAGAATCATGGGATGATTGGTTGTCCAATCCCCTTCCGGACAGACATCCCCCTCCAGACAGACCAGACGGACCAGACAGAGTTGGGAGCACCATGGCGCTGACCTCTCCCCGCCGTTCCGCCCTCTCGGACCAGGTGATCACCGAGCTGCGGAACCAGATCACCTCGGGCGCGTGGCCGGTGGGATCCCGTATCCCCACCGAACCCGAGCTGGTCGAGCAGCTGGGCGTGGCACGGAACACCGTCCGCGAGGCGGTCCGCGCGCTGGCGCACAACGGCCTGCTGGACATCCGGCAGGGCTCGGGGACGTACGTCGTCGCGACGAGCGAGCTGGCGGGCGTGATGCAGCGCAGGTTCGCGGACGCCGACGACCGGCACATCGCGGAGCTGCGTTCCACGCTGGAGTCGTCGGCCGCCCGGCTCGCGGCGGAGCGCCGTACGGCCGGGGACCTGCGCCTGCTGGACACGCTGCTGGCGCGGCGGGAGGAGGCGTGGGCGGCCGGGGACGCGGAGCGGTTCGTCACGGCGGACGCGACGCTGCACCTGGCGGTGGTGTCGGCCTCGCACAACGACGTGATGGTCACGCTCTACGCGGACCTGGGGCATCTGCTGCGGGACCGGCTGCGGACGGACGTGGGGGCGGAGCTGCGGCCGGAGAACCACATGGACCACGCGCGACTGGTGACGGCGATCCGGGAGGGGGACGGCGAGGCGGCGGGCGCGGAGGCGGCGAGCCACGCGCTGCACTGCCTGGTCGAGCGGGCCTGAGCGATTCCGGGCGGGCCGGAGGGGGTCGGAGCGGGTCGGCCCGGCCGGTACGGCTCCGGCCCCGGCTCAGCTCACGCGTTCATGGGTGACCCACACCGCCCTGACCTCTTTCCAGCAGCGGTCCGAGAGCTGGACGTAGCCGGCCGGGTGGAGCTCCGCCGGGGCGCTGTCGACGTCGACGTCCCACCAGCGGGCGCATTCGACGTGCAGGCGGACGAGGTCGGTCTCCGGGTTCGGGTTGTGGCAGGAGGCGGTGGCCCGGGATCCCTCGATCCAGGTACGGCAGGTCGCCCGGTCGCGCTCCCGCTCCCGGGCCGTCTCCCGGTCGGGGCCTTTCTCCTGGCGGTCGCGGTCGCGGTCCCGGTCGAGATCGGGGCCGGGCCGCGCCGTCGCGGCGGGCGGCACGACGGGCGGCGCGGGGCGCTCCCGTACCTCCGAGAGGACCGTCAGCCCCAGCGGGATCAGCGGGGCGCCCAGGAACGCGATCACCGCACGGCGCACTCTGCGCATCCCCGTACCTCCTCCCCCGCCACGACCGTCCCGACCGTCCCGACCGGAGCGATCTGGTCCGTTCTGCCCAGTGTGCGGGGAAATGCACTTCTTTTCGACTCGGGCGGACACGCTCCGTGACACACGGAAGCCGCGTGGCCGTCCGGGGGACGATCACGCGGCTTCAGCAGGACACGCCAGGGAGCAGGAGGCGGTACGGAAGGGTCAGGCGCCCATCATGTGCACGCCGCCGTCGACGTGGACGATCTCGCCCGTCGTCCTCGGGAAGAAGTCCGACAGCAGACCGACGATGCCGCGGCCCGCCGGCTCCGGGTCGGACATGTCCCACTCCATCGGGGCCCGGTGGTTCCACACGTCCGCGAGCGACTCGAAGCCCGGGATGGACTTGGCGGCCATCGACTTGAGCGGACCGGCCGAGATCAGGTTGCAGCGCACGTTCCGCGCGCCCAGATCACGCGCGAGGTAGCGGCTGGTGGACTCCAGCGCGGCCTTCGCGACGCCCATCCAGTCGTACTTCGGCCAGGCGACCTGCGCGTCGAAGGTGAGGCCGACGACCGAGCCGCCCCGCTCCATCAGCGGCAGGCAGGCCATGGTCAGGGACTTGAGGGAGTACGCGGAGACGTGGACGGCCGTCGCGACGTCCTCCCACTGGGCCTCCAGGAAGTTGAACGCGCCCTGCGGGCCGAAGGCGATCGAGTGCACGATGCCGTCGAGGCGCGCGTCGGCGCCCCGGTGCTCGCGGATCCGGTCGGCCAGGCCGTCCAGGTGCTCCTGGTTCGTCACGTCCAGCTCGATGACCGGGGCGGGCTCGGGCAGGCGCTTGGCGATGCGCTCGACGAGGGACAGCCGGCCGAAGCCGGTGAGGATGACCTCGGCGCCCTGCTGCTGCGCCACCTTGGCGGCGTGGAAGGCGATGGAGGACTCGGTGAGGACCCCCGTGACGAGGATGCGCTTGCCGGCGAGGATTCCACTCATGTGATCAGTGACCCATGCCCAATCCGCCGTCAACGGGAATGACGGCTCCAGTGATGTACGAGGCGTCGTCGGAGGTGAGGAACCGCACCACGGCGGCGATCTCCTCCGGCTGCGCGTAACGAGCGAGCGGGACCCGCGCGACGATGTCCGCGCGCTGCTCGTCGGTGAGCACCCGCGTCATGTCGCTCTCCGTGAAGCCGGGGGCGACGACGTTGAAGGTGATGTTCCGCGAGCCCAGTTCACGGGCGAGCGAACGGGCGAAGCCCACCAGGCCGGCCTTGGACGCGGCGTAGTTCGCCTGGCCCGCCTGGCCGGTCAGGCCGACCACCGACGAGATGAGGACGACCCGGCCCTTCTTGGCGCGCAGCATGGCGCGGTTGGCCCGCTTCACGACGCGGAACGTGCCGGTGAGGTTGGTGTCGAGGACGGACGTGAAGTCCTCCTCGGACATCCGCATCAGCAACTGGTCCTTGGTGATGCCGGCGTTGGCCACCAGCACCTCCACGGCCCCGTGCTTCTCCTCGATCTCCTTGTAGGCCTGCTCCACCTGTTCCGTGTCGGTGATGTCGCAGCGAACGGCCAGGCAGCCCAGGTCCGTCAGGGCCTGCGGCGGCTCGCCGGAACGGTAGGTGTAGGCGACCTTGTCGCCGTTGTCCGCGAAGGCGCGGGCGATGGCGAGGCCGATGCCCCGGTTTCCTCCGGTGACGAGAACCGAGCGGCTCATCGGATCACCCTTTCCTCAGCGGTCTGGTCTGCCGAAAACCTATCGGTACTGCCCTGCTCGCGAAGAATCGCCTCTGACAGTGCCGGGCTGTCAACCCTGTCGGTTCCCTACAGAACCCCGGGCCGGGCGCCACCGGTTTCCCGTGGCGCGGCGGGCCGGCGGGAGGTTGCACGGGTGTACGCGACCGGGCCGGTGACGCGTGATTCACTGCCGGTAACGTCCGGGTGTGAGTTGAGGAGAGGCCGCCGTGCCCCATGAGGTAGATCAGACGTTCTTGGCGTTGCCCTTGCGGGCACTCGCCGACGCCGCGCTCGCGAGGGCGCGGGCGCTCGGCGCCGACCACGCGGACTTCCGCTTCGAGCGGGTGCGCAGCGCGGCGTGGCGGCTGCGGGACGCCAGACCCGCCGGTTCTTCGGACAGTACGGACCTCGGGTACGCGGTCCGGGTCGTGCACGGCGGCGCCTGGGGGTTCGCCTCCGGGGTCGACCTGACGATGGACGCGGCGGCGCGGGTCGCCGGACAGGCCGTGGCCATGGCCAAGCTGTCCGCGAAGGTGATCGCCGCCGCCGGGTCCGACGAGCGGGTGGAGCTGGCCGACGAGCCGGTGCACGCCGAGAAGACGTGGGTGTCGGCGTACGAGATCGACCCGTTCGACGTACCCGACGAGGAGAAGAGCGGGCTGCTCGCGGAGTGGAGCGCGCGGCTGCTGCGGGCGGAGGGGGTGGCGCACGTGGACGCGTCGCTGCTCACCGTCCACGAGAACAAGTTCTACGCGGACACCTCCGGCACGGTCACCACCCAGCAGCGGGTCAGGCTGCACCCCCAGCTGACCGCCGTCGCCGTCGACTCGGACTCCGGCGAGTTCGACTCCATGCGGACGATCGCGCCGCCGGCCGGGCGGGGCTGGGAGTACCTGACGGGAACGGGCTGGGACTGGGACTCCGAACTGGAGCGCATCCCCGGGCTGCTCGCCGAGAAGATGCGGGCGCCGAGCGTCGAGGCGGGGACGTACGACCTGGTGGTCGACCCGTCGAACCTGTGGCTGACGATCCACGAGTCGATCGGCCACGCCACGGAGCTGGACCGGGCGCTGGGGTACGAGGCGGCGTACGCGGGCACCTCGTTCGCCACCTTCGACCAGCTCGGGAAACTGGCGTACGGCTCGTCGGTGATGAACGTGACCGGTGACAGGACGGCGGAGCACGGGCTCGCCACCATCGGGTACGACGACGAGGGCGTCGAGGCCCAGTCGTGGGACCTGGTGAAGGACGGCACGCTCGTCGGGTACCAGCTGGACCGCAGGATCGCGAGGCTGACGGGTCTGGGCCGGTCCAACGGGTGCGCGTACGCGGACTCGCCGGGCCACGTGCCCGTGCAGCGGATGGCGAACGTGTCGCTGCGGCCCGATCCGGGCGGGCTCGCCACGGAGGACCTGATCGGCGGGGTGGAGCGCGGGATCTACGTGGTCGGCGACCGGTCGTGGTCGATCGACATGCAGCGCTACAACTTCCAGTTCACCGGGCAGCGCTTCTTCCGTATCGAGAACGGCAAGCTCGCGGGCCAGTTGCGCGACGTCGCCTACCAGGCGACGACGACGGACTTCTGGGGGTCGATGGAGGCCGTCGGCGGCCCGCAGACGTACGTCCTGGGCGGTGCCTTCAACTGCGGCAAGGCCCAGCCGGGCCAGGTCGCGGCGGTCTCGCACGGCTGCCCGTCCGCGCTCTTCCGCGGAGTGAACATCCTCAACACGACGCAGGAGGCGGGCCGATGAGCGGCGCGAAGAGCGGGACGACCACGGGCCGTACGGCCAGGCCGCACGAGATCGTCGAGCGCGCGCTGGAGCTGTCCACCGCCGACGGCTGTGTGGTCATCGCCGACGAGCACTCGTCGGCGAACCTCCGCTGGGCGGGCAACGCGCTGACCACCAACGGGGTCACCCGGGGCCGTACGCTCACCGTCATCGCGACGGTCGACGGCGCGCAGGGCACCGCGTCCGGGGTGGTGTCGCGGTCCGCGGTCACCGCCGACGACCTGGAGCCGCTGGTACGGGCCGCCGAGGCGGCCGCCCGGGGCGCCGGGCCCGCCGAGGACGCCCGGCCGCTGGTGGCGGCCGGTCCGGTGTCCGGGGACTTCACGGACGCGCCGGCGGAGACGACCTCCGCCGTCTTCACGGACTTCGCGCCGGCGCTCGGCGAGTCCTTCGCCCGCGCCCGGGCCGGCGGCCGTGAGCTGTACGGCTTCGCGAACCACGAGCTGACGTCGACGTACCTGGCCACGTCCACGGGGGTACGGCTGCGCCACGACCAGCCGAGCGGCACGCTGGAGCTGAACGCCAAGTCGCCCGACCGCACCCGTTCCGCCTGGGCGGGCCGGGCCACCCGCGACTTCAAGGACGTCGACCCGGGGGTGCTGGACGCGGAGCTGGCCCAGCGCCTGGCGTGGGCCGAGCGGAAGATCGACCTGCCCGCCGGGCGGTACGAGACGCTGCTGCCGCCCAGCGCCGTCGCCGACCTGCTGATCTACCAGCTGTGGTCCTCCGCGGCCCGCGACGCCGCCGAGGGCCGTACGGTCTTCTCCCGTCCCGGCGGCGGCACCCGCGTCGGCGAGACGCTCTCCGAGCTGCCGCTGACCCTGCGCAGCGCGCCCGGCGAACCGGGTCTGGAGTGCGCGCCGTTCGTGATCGCCCACTCCTCGGGCGACGACGCGTCCGTCTTCGACAACGGTCTGCCGCTGACGGCGACGGACTGGGTACGGGACGGCAGGCTGGAGCACCTGCTCACCACCCGGCACAGCGCGGACCTGACCGGCCTGCCCGTCGCGCCCGGCATCGGCAACCTGGTCCTGGACGCGGGCGGCGAGCGCACCCTGGAGGAGATGGTCGCGGCCACCGGCCACGACGGCCCCGGTCTGCTCCTGACGTGCCTCTGGTACATCCGCGAGGTCGACCCGGCGACGCTGCTGCTCACCGGCCTGACCAGGGACGGGGTGTATCTCGTGGAGAAGGGCGAGGTCGTCGGCGAGGTGAACAACTTCCGGTTCAACGAGTCGCCGGTCGACCTGCTGTCGCGGGCCACCGAGGCCGGGATCACGGAGAAGACGCTGCCGCGCGAGTGGGGCGACTGGTTCACCCGGGCCGCGATGCCCGCCCTGCGCGTCCCCGATTTCAACATGAGCTCGGTCAGCCGCGGGGTGTGACCGCTCTAGACTGACCGCTGCCGGATCCACTCATCACCCGTACGCATCATCTGTACGCATCAGCTGTTCGAGGAGAGAAGAGACCGTGACGGACATCGTCGACGAGCTCCAGTGGCGCGGGCTGTTCGCCCAGTCCACCGATGAGGACGCCTTGCGCAAGGCGCTCGCGGACGGTCCCGTCACGTTCTATTGCGGCTTCGACCCGACCGCCGCCAGCCTGCACGTGGGCCACCTCGTGCAGGTGCTCACCGTGCGCCGGCTCCAGCAGGCGGGGCACCGGCCGCTGGCGCTGGTGGGCGGGGCCACCGGGCAGATCGGCGACCCCCGGCCGACCGCCGAGCGGACGCTGAACGACCCGGAGACGGTCGCGGGGTGGGTGGGGCGGCTGCGGTCGCAGATCGAGCCGTTCCTGTCCTTCGAGGGGCCGAACGCGGCCACGATGGTCAACAACCTGGACTGGACCGCGGGCCTGTCCGCGATCGAGTTCCTGCGGGACATCGGCAAGCACTTCCGGGTCAACCGGATGCTCGCCAAGGAGTCCATCGCCCGGCGGCTGGAGTCCGACGAGGGCATCAGCTACACCGAGTTCAGCTACCAGCTGCTCCAGTCCATGGACTTCCTGGAGCTGTACCGGCGCTACGGCTGTGTCCTCCAGCAGGGCGGCAGCGACCAGTGGGGCAACCTCACCGCCGGTCTCGACCTGATCCACCGCCTGGAGCCGGGTGCCACCGTGCACGCGCTGGCCACGCCCCTGATGACCAAGGCGGACGGCACCAAGTTCGGCAAGACCGAGGGCGGGGCCGTCTGGCTGGACCCCGAGATGACGACGCCGTACGCCTTCTACCAGTTCTGGCTGAACGTGGACGACCGGGACATCTCCACGTACAGCAGGATCCTCAGCTTCAAGGACCGGGCGGAGCTGGAGGAGCTGGAGCGGGCCACCGCCGAGCGGCCGCAGGCGCGGGCCGCGCAGCGCGCGCTGGCGGAGGAGCTGACGACGCTGGTGCACGGCGCCGGCCAGTGCGCGGCGGTCGTCGCCGCGTCCCGGGCGCTCTTCGGCCAGGGCGAGCTGACGGACCTCGACGAGGCGACGCTGAGCGCCGCGCTCTCCGAGGTGCCCCACGCGCGGTTCTCCGAACTGGGCCCGGTGGTCGACCTGTTCACCGAGGCGGGGCTCGCGCCGAGCAAGTCGGCGGCGCGCCGCACGGTCAAGGAGGGCGGGGCGTACGTGAACAACGTCAAGGTCACCGACGCGGAGAGTGTGCCGGCGGCGGGCGACCTGCTGCACGGCCGCTGGCTGGTGCTGCGCCGGGGCAAGAAGAACCTGGCCGCGATCGAGGTCACGGCCGGCTGACACGCGCGGGCACCTGCGCCTGAGTCACGGGGCGGGGCACATCGGCCAGGATGGCCGGTGCCCCGCTCTCGTGCGTGCGGGGGGCCCGGCGTACCGTGGACGCGGTCCGGTCCGGGGTAGGGACCGGCGTGGGAATCGGGTGGTGAAGTGTGATGCGGAAGCGCGGCAGCAGCACCGAGGTCTTCCGGATCACCGGGGCCAGGCAGAGTCTCGCCGACGACGTACGCGGCCGGCAGCGCCGCTACATCATCTCCATGTCCGTCAGAACCCTGTCGGTGATCCTGACCGTCGTGCTGTGGAACGTGGAGCGGCCGGTGGCCGTCGTCACCCTGGTCCTCGGGGTGCTGCTGCCGTACGTGGCCGTGGTGATCGCCAACGCGGGCCGGGAGAACGCTCCCTCGCTGCCCTCGACGTTCGTCCCGGCACCGGTACGGCCGGCGATCGCGCCCGCTCCGGCGCCGGCGGCGACGGAATCCGCCCGCCCGACCGGTGAGTAGACCCGTCGGTAGAACCGGCGGGTAACGGCTCGCTCCGGGGGCGGGAAGCGGAGCGCAAAGCTCAAGAAAAGCTCAGATCAATCGTGAAGTTCCGGTGCACCGCACCCCGTTGCCCGTGACATACTTCGTAGGCGCTCCGCATCCCCCGTCGGAGCGACGGACCGACGCCGGGCAGCTCCCCCCGTGGCTGCTCGGCGTCGCCTTTTCGGGCTGCCGGATGCGCCGGACGCGTCCTTGGGGGCGTGTGACAGCAGCGCCTAGGGTGGACGGGTGAACTCCCCCGACGCTCCCGATGTCCCGCCCCGTACCGCAGATTCCGCCACGGATCCCGCCACCGACTCCGCCGCCGATTCCGCGCCGGTGTGCTCCGCCAAGGCGTGCCGTACCCCCGCCGTGTGGGTGCTCGCCTGGAACAACCCGAAGCTGCACACGCCGGAGCGCCGCAAGACCTGGCTGGCCTGCGACGCGCACCGCGAGCACCTGTCCTCGTTCCTCGGTGTGCGCGGGTTCCTCAAGGACGTGGTGACACTGGCGGAGTGGGAGCGGAGGCCGGCCGCCGGGGGGTCAGCCGCCGATCGCTGACATCGGCCGGTCGGGCTGGAGGAAGGACGGGTCGTCGAGGCCCGAGCCCGCCTTCTTGCCCCACATGGCGCGCTTCCAGAGCGCGGCGATCTCGTCGTCCGGGGCATCGGAGCGCAGGGCCGCCCGCAGGTCCGTCTCCTCCTGGGCGAACAGGCAGTTGCGGACCTGTCCGTCGGCGGTGAGCCGGGTGCGGTCGCACGCGTGACAGAACGGGCGGGTGACGGAGGCGATGACCCCGACGCGGTGCGGGCCGCCGTCGACCGTCCAACGCTCGGCGGGAGCGGAGCCGCGCACGGTGCCGCCCTCCTCGGTGAGGGTGAAGCGGGTACGGAGCGACGTCAGGATGTCACCGGCCGTGATCATGCCGTCGCGCTTCCAGCCGTGCTGGGCGTCGAGGGGCATCTGCTCGATGAAGCGCAGCTCGTAGTCGTGGGCGACGGCCCAGGCGAGCAGGTCGGGGGCCTCGTCGGCGTTGAGGCCCGGCATCAGGACCGTGTTGATCTTGACGGGGGTCAGTCCCGCCTCGTGCGCCGCGCGCAGGCCGTCCAGCACGTCCTGGTGGCGGTCGCGGCGGGTGAGGGTCTTGAAGACGTCGGGGCGCAGGGTGTCGAGCGAGACGTTGACCCGGTCGAGGCCGGCGGCCCGGAGGGCGGCGGCGGTGCGCTTGAGGCCGATGCCGTTGGTGGTCACGGACATGCGGGGGCGTGGTTCCAGCGCTGCGCAGCGCTCCACGATCCCGACCAGTCCCGGCCTGAGCAGCGGCTCCCCGCCGGTGAAGCGGATCTCGGTGATGCCGAGGTCGGTCACGGCGATACGGATCAGCCGGACGATCTCGTCGTCGCTGAGCAGTTCGGACTTGCCGAGCCACTGAAGGCCCTCTTCCGGCATGCAGTACGTGCACCGGAGGTTGCACTTGTCCGTCAGGGATACGCGCAGGTCGGTGGCGATCCGGCCATAGGTGTCGATGAGCACGTGGGGCCCCCTTCCCTCGTGACCGCGATGCGGCCGTCCCGTTCCGTCGCGAACCGTGTATGCAATCCGATGGGTCGAGCCTACGTCAGTCCACCGACAACAGCAGATTCCCGAGGTCACGGGCACGCCGCGGCCGCGTCGCGGAGTGCTGCGACGCGGCCGCGGGGAGACTCGCCCACCCGTGGGGGGTGTCCGGAGGGGCGGGAGGGGGCGTGCGGGGTCAGTGCGCCCCGGTGCCGGTGAGGGACTTGACCTCCAGCTCCGCGTACTTGCCGGTGTCCGGCTCCTCCTTGGAGACGAGCGTGCCCACCCAGCCGAGCAGGAAGCCCAGCGGGATGGAGATCAGGCCGGGGTTCTCCAACGGGAAGAAGTGGAAGTCGACGCCGGGGAACATCGAGGTGGGCTTGCCCGAGACGACCGGTGAGAACAGCACCAGCAGGACGGACGAGGCCAGGCCGCCGTAGATCGACCAGAGGGCGCCCGCCGTCGTGAACCGCTTCCAGAAGAGGCTGTAGAGCAGCGTCGGCAGGTTCGCGGAGGCGGCCACGGCGAACGCGAGCGCGACCAGTCCCGCCACGTTCAGGTCGCGGGCGAGGGCGCCCAGGGCGATGGAGACGATGCCGATGGCGACGGTGGCCCAGCGGGCCGCCCGTACCTCTTCCTTCTCGGTCGCCTGGCCGCGGCGGATCACGTTGGCGTAGATGTCGTGCGCGAACGACGACGAGGACGCCAGGGTGAGGCCCGCGACCACCGCGAGGATGGTGGCGAAGGCCACCGCGGAGATCACGGCGAGCAGGATGGCGCCGCCGGTCGAGCCGGCTCCGCCGCCGATCTCCAGGGCGGCGAGCGGGGCCGCCGTGTTGCCCGCCTTGTTGGAGGCGATGATGTCGCCCGGCTTGAGCAGGGCGGCGGCGCCGAAGCCGAGGACGATGGTCATCAGGTAGAAGGCGCCGATGATGCCGATCGCCCAGATCACGGACTTGCGGGCGGCCTTGGCGGTGGGCACGGTGTAGAAGCGGATCAGGATGTGCGGCAGGCCCGCGGTGCCGAGCACCAGCGCGATGCCCAGGGAGAGGAAGTCCAGCTTGGAGACCTCCGTGGCGCCGTACTTGAGCCCCGGCTCCAGGAAGGCGGAGCCCTTGCCGCTGTTGGAGGCGGCCGTGCCCAGCAGGTCGGAGACGTTGAAGTTGAATTTCAGCAGGATCAGGAAGGTGATCAGGATGGTGCCCGCGATCAGCAGGACCGCCTTGACCATCTGGACCCAGGTGGTGCCCTTCATCCCGCCGATGGTGACGTACACGATCATCAGCAGGCCGACCAGCGCGACGATGGCGATCTTGCCGGCGTCGCTGGTGATGCCGAGCAGCAGGGAGACCAGCACGCCCGCGCCGGCCATCTGCGCGAGCAGGTAGAAGATCGAGACGACGATGGTCGAGGCGCCCGCGGCGGTACGGACCGGGCGCTGGCGCATGCGGTACGCGAGGACGTCGCCCATCGTGTACCGGCCCGAGTTGCGCAGCGGTTCGGCGACGAGCAGCAGCGCGACGAGCCAGGCGACCAGGAAGCCGATCGAGTAGAGGAAGCCGTCGTAGCCGAAGAGGGCGATGGCGCCGGCGATGCCGAGGAAGGACGCGGCGGACATGTAGTCGCCGGAGACCGCGAGCCCGTTCTGGAATCCGGTGAACTGGCGCCCGCCCGCGTAGAAGTCGGACGCGCTCTTGGTCTGGCGGCCGGCCCAGACGGTGATGACGAGCGTCGCGACGACGAACAGCGCGAAGAGGGTGATGATCAGCGGCCGGTGCTCGCTGGCGTCCGAGGTGGCCGCGAGCTGGAGCGGGAGTGGGTGGCTCATGCGTCCGCCTCCATACGGGACTTGATGACGTCCGCCTTCGGGTCGAGCTTCTGGGACGCGTACCGCGCGTAGAACCAGGCGATCAGGAACGTCGTGAGGAACTGGGCGAGGCCGAGGACGAGCGCGACGTTGATGTTGCCGAAGAGCTTGGTGCCCATGAAGCCGCCCGCGTAGTTGGACAGCAGGACGTACAGCAGGTACCAGGCGATGAAGGCGACGGTCAGCGGGAACGCGAACGAGCGGTAGGTGCGGCGCAGTTCGCCGAACTCGGCGCTCTCCTGCACGTCGGCGTACTGGGCGGTGGTGGGCTGGTGCGCGGGCCGGTCCTGGCCGGGCAGGGCGGGGCTGGTGTCCGTTCCGCCCGGGGGCGGCGGTGCGTCGGAAGCCACGGAATCTCCTCGTGACGGGGGCACGGTGGGGACTGACATGAGGGACCTCGCACGGGTAGGCGTGTGATGTTGCGCGTCCCTCTGACAACGGCACGGAAGGCGTGGCGAAGCGGTTCAACGGGGCGGTTTTTCCTCTCGAACGGGGCGGATTTTCTTCTTGACCGGGGCCCCGCCGTCCGTGAAGTCATTGATACGCGGGGGTGGTCGACGGTAGTTTTCGCTGATCATGCACCTGTCCACGCGCGTCATGCGCGTGGACGGCTCTCACGGATGATGTGGAGAACCCATGGCTCATCTGGGATCCAGACGCAGACGCGTACTCGCGCTGCCCGCTGGTCTTGCGCTCACCGCTTCGCTCGGTTTCCTCCCCGGCGCGACGGCGACGGCCGCTCCGGCGACACCGGCCGTCTCGTCGCCGGTCGTCACGGACGGCCCCAAGCTGTCGTACGTCGTCAACACGCATGGCGGGCGCTCCACGCTCAAGTCGGTGGAGAAGGCCATCGGCCGGGCCGGTGGCACGATCGTGACGTCCTACGACCGCATAGGTGTCATAGTCGCGACCTCGCAGAACCCGGACTTCGCGAAGTCCGTCCGCAGGGTAAGGGGCGTCGACTCGGCCGGTGCCACCCGCACCGCGCCGCTGCCGGCGCAGTCCACCACGGACGAGGGCGCGCCCCGCGCGCTCACCTCCGCGGAGCTCGCCGCGGCGACCTCGGACAAGAGCGCCGCGCAGGACCCGCTGGAGCCGTTGCAGTGGGACCTGCCCGCCATCCAGGCGGACAAGGCGCACGAGAAGACCCTCGGCAGCCGTAAGGTCACCGTCGCCGTCATCGACACGGGCGTCGACGACACGCACCCCGACCTCGCGCCGAACTTCGACCGCGCGGCGTCGGTCAACTGCGTGACGGGCAAGCCGGACACGACGGACGGCGCCTGGCGTCCGAACCCCGGGGAGAGCTCGCACGGCACGCACGTGGCGGGTGAGATCGCGGCCGCCAAGAACGGCATCGGCATGACCGGGGTCGCCCCGGGCGTGAAGCTGGCCGGCATCAAGGTCGCCACGCCGGCCGGGTTCTTCTACACCGAGGCCGTCGTCTGCGGGTTCGTCTGGGCCGCCGACCACGGGGTCGACGTCACCAACAACAGCTACTACACCGACCCGTGGTACTTCAACTGCAAGAACGACCCGGACCAGAAGGCGCTCGTCGAGGCCATCACCCGGGCCTCGAAGTACGCGGAGAGCAAGGGCACGGTCAACGTGGCGGCGGCCGGCAACGAGGCGTACGACCTCGCGTCCGACTCGATCACCGACTCGTCCAGCCCGAACGACACCCTTCCCGTCGACCGGGTGATCGACCCGTCCGAGTGCCTGGACATACCGACCCAGCTCCCGGGTGTCGTGACGGTCGCGGCCACCGGTGCGAAGGCGGGCAAGTCCTCCTTCTCGAACTACGGTCTGGGCATCATCGACATCGCGGCGCCGGGCGGCGACCGCTACCAGGTCCCGAACGCGCCGGCCACCAGCGGCTCCATCCTCGGCACCCTGCCGGGCGGCACGTGGGGCTACCTGTCCGGTACGTCGATGGCCTCCCCGCACGTCGCGGGTGTGGCCGCGCTCCTCAAGTCGACCTACCCGCACGCCTCGGCGGCGGTCATCAAGTCGCTGCTGATCGCCCAGGCCGACGACACGGCCTGCCCGGCGGCGTACGACTACAACAACGACGGCACGATCGACGCGACCTGCACCGGGAGCAAGCGGTACAACAGCTTCTACGGCGCGGGCATCACCAACGCGCTGGACGCGGTGAGCCGCATCAAGCACTGACATCCGGTCACCGGCACGGATGAGAGCCACACCTCACGACGCGGGCCGTCCCTCCGGGGGCGGCCCGCGGTCGTCGCCACCGCGCCCCGCCGTCACGGCCCGGCGACCACGTCGGTGGCGCCGAAGGCCCTGGCGGGGTCCGTACGGGCCTGGTGGCGGCCCGGCGCGATGACGCGCCCGGCACCCGGCCGCCGGGCGGCCGGCACCGCGCACAGGCCCACCGCGCCGTCCCCGGCGACGGCGACCCCGGTCGCCCCCGGTCGCGTCCCCACATCCGGTCGCCTCCTGCGGAAGTGCGCGCCTCACACCCCCGCCGCCCCGAGCAGCGCCCCCGCGCCGTACGTCACCCCCATGGCCACCGCTCCCCCGCCCATGTTCCGCAGCACCGCGCGGGTCCTCGGGGCCGCGCCCAGTTTCGCGCTGCCCCAGCCCGTCAGGGCGAGGGCCACCAGGACCGCCAGGACCGTGACCGGCACCCGGTACGCCATCGGGAGCAGGACGATCACGAGGAGCGGCAGCAGGGCGCCCGCCGTGAACGACAGGAAGCTCGCCCCCGCCGCGTGCCACGGGTTGGTCAGGGCGTCGGGGTCGATACCCAGCTCCTCGCTCGCGTGGGCGCGCAGCGCGTCACGCGCCGTCAGCTGCTCCGCCGCCTCGCGCGCCACCTTCTCCGACAGGCCGCGCTCCGCCAACAGCCCGGTCAGCTCTTCGAGTTCGGCCTCCGGCTGCTCCCGCAGCTCGCGGCGCTCCACGGCCAGCGCCGCCCGCTCCGAGTCGCGCTGGGTGGAGACCGACACGTACTCCCCCGTCGCCATCGACATCGACCCGGCCAACAGGCCCGCCAGACCCGCCGTCAGCAGCGTCCCGCGCGCGTCGGTGGCGCCGGCCACGCCGACCACCAGACCCGCGGTGGAGACGATCCCGTCGTTGGCGCCGAGGACGGCCGCGCGCAGCCAGTTGAGGCGGGTGCCCAGGGCGTCGCCGTGGGGCTCGGCGTGGGCGGTGGTGGAGTCGGTCACCCGGCGACAATCTCACCCGGACCGTCACCGGCGCGACAGCGACCCGCACTTGACGGACCGCCCGGGCGACCGCGCTGTCGGTCGCGGCCCGTATTCTCTGTGACCATGCTCGACGACCAGACGACAGCGACGATGTGGCCGGCCGCCTACCCGCGGGGGTACGCGGTCGTCGACGTGGAGACCACCGGCCTCGCCCGCGACGACCGGATAGTGTCCGCCGCCGTCTACCGCCTGGACGTCCGGGGCGAGGTCGAGGACCACTGGTACACGCTCGTCAACCCGGAGCGCGATCCGGGCCCCGTCTGGATCCACGGACTGACGAGCGACGTCCTGGAGAGCGCCCCGCTCTTCCCCGACATCGCCGCCGAGTTCGCGGAGCGCCTGGAGGGCCGGGTGCTGGTGGCGCACAACGCGATCTTCGACTGGTCGATGATCGCCCGGGAGTACGCCCGCGCGGGGAGCGTGGCGCCCACCCGGCAGCGGCTGTGCACGATCGCGCTGTCCAAGGAGCTGGCCCTGCCCCTGCCGAACCACAAACTGGAGTCGCTGGCCGCGCACTTCGGTGTGGTGCAGCAGCGCGCGCACCACGCGCTGGACGACGCGCGGGTGCTCGCCGAGGCGTTCCGGCCGAGCCTGCACGCGGCGGCGCGGCACGGCGTACGGCTGCCGCTCCTGGAATGCCTGCCGCTCACGGAGTGGTCGGACGCGCCCGCGCGCCCCCGGATCGGCCACCAGTCGTCGTACCGTCCTGCGGCCCCGTCGACCTGGCGGCCCTCACGCAAGCGCCCGGCCTGCCCGTACCCGAATCCGGGGCGCTACGAAGCGGGCAAGTCCCTCGTCCAGGGCATGCGCGTGGCGTTCTCGGGCGACACGTCCGTCGACCGGGAACTGCTGGAGGACCGGGCGGTGGAGGCGGGACTGCACGTGGCGACGAGTGTGTCCCGGCTCACCAGTCTGCTGGTGACCAACGACCCGGAGTCCTCGACGTCCAAGACCGTCAAGGCGGTGTCGTACGGCACACCGGTCGTCGACGAGGCCGCCTTCTCCCAGCTGCTGCGGGACGTGGCGCCCGCCGGTGGCGCGGGGGCCGCCCCGGACACCGCCGCTTCCCCGGACAGGTGACCGATTCGTACCCGCCGTCCGGCGCCCGGTCCCCGGCGGGTACCGTCGAAGGCGTGTACCGCTTCCTGTTCACCCGGCAGTGGGTGATTCTCGCCCTGCTCTCGCTCGCGCTCATCCCGACGATGATCGAGCTGGGTTTCTGGCAGCTTCACCGGCACGAGCACAAGGTCGCCCAGAACACACTGATCTCGGACAACCTCAAGGCGAAGCCCGTCTCGGTCACGGAGCTGACCTCCCCCGGGCACACCGTCCCGTACTCCGACTACTGGCGCCGGGTCACGGCCACGGGCCGCTTCGACACCGCCCACGAGGTGGTCGTCCGCCGCCGTACGTCCCGTGACGAACAGGTCGGCTACCACGTCCTGATCCCGCTCATCCTCGACGACGGCCGCGCGCTGATCGTCAACCGGGGCTGGATCCCGTCCGGCGACGACCAGCGGGCCTTCCCGAAGATCCCGGCCCCGCCCTCCGGCGAGGTCACGATCACGGGCCGGCTCAAGGCCGACGAGACGACGAAGGGCAGCGGCATCCGCGACCTGCGGGACCTGCCGCCCCGCCAGGTCATGCTGATCAACAGCGAGGAGCAGGCCGCGTACCTGAACCGTACGGTCCTCGGCGGGTACGTCGAGCTGACCTCACCGGTCCCGGCCGGCCGCTCCCCCCAGCAGATCCCGGACCCCGACGACGGCTCGATCGGCCCGCACATGGCGTACGCGGTCCAGTGGTGGCTCTTCGCCGCCGGGGTGCCGGTCGGCTTCGTGGTGCTCGTACGCCGGGAGAAGCGCGACCGCGCGGCGGCGGCCGACTCCGGCTCCGACGCGGAGCGGCAGGACGCCGCCGAACCGTCCCCGGCCTCCGTCTGATCCCCGAAGATCCGTCCGGTCCTCGAAGATCGGAAGGACCGGGCCTCCGGGCAGGGCCTAACACCCCGTTGACGTGGGAACAGGCCCAGAGTGACTCCACGTATCGAGGACTACGCGCTCATCGGCGATCTCCAGACAGCCGCCCTGGTCGGCAGGAACGGCTCCATCGACTGGCTGTGCCTTCCTCGCTTCGACTCGGCGGCCTGCTTCGCGGCGCTGCTCGGCGACGAGGACAACGGCCACTGGCGGATCGCCCCCAAGGACGCCGGTGACAGCACCCGGCGCTCGTACGTGGACGACACACTCGTCCTGGAGTCCGTCTGGGAGACGCGTACCGGCGCGGTGAAGGTCACCGACTTCATGCCGCAGCGCGACACCGCACCCGACATCGTGCGGATCGTGGAGGGCCTCAGCGGCTCGGTGGAGATGCGGTCCACCCTGCGGCTGCGCTTCGACTACGGCTCGGTCGTGCCCTGGATGCGGCGCTCGGACGGCCACCGGGTCGCCGTCGCGGGGCCGGACTCCGTGTGGCTGCGCAGCGAACCGCACGTCAAGACGTGGGGCCAGCACTTCACCACCTTCTCGTCGTTCACCGTCGGCGCCGGCGAGAAGGTGGCGTTCGTCCTCACCTGGCACCCCTCCCACAAGAAGCGCCCCGACCTGATCGATCCGTACGAGGCGCTGGAACAGAGCCTGGAGGGCTGGCGGGAGTGGTCGGCGCGCTGCCAGTACGACGGACCGCACCGCGACGCCGTCATGCGCTCGCTGATCACGCTCAAGGCGCTCATCTACGCCCCGACCGGCGGGATCGTGGCCGCGCCCACCACCTCCCTGCCCGAGGAGATCGGCGGGGTGCGGAACTGGGACTACCGCTACTGCTGGCTGCGCGACTCGACGCTGGTGCTGGGCGCCCTGCTGTCGGCCGGCTACCTGGACGAGGCGGCGGCCTGGCGCGACTGGCTGCTGCGCGCGGTCGCCGGCGATCCGGCGGACCTCCAGATCATGTACGGAGTCGGGGGCGAGCGGCGGCTGCCGGAGACCGAACTGACCTGGCTGCGGGGGTACGAGGGGTCCTCACCCGTCCGTACCGGCAACGAGGCCGTCGAACAGCTCCAGCTCGACGTGTACGGCGAGGTCATGGACTCCCTCCACCTGGCGCGCGCCTCGGGCCTGCCCGCGACCTCGCACGCGTGGAAGCTCCAGCTCAGCCTGCTCGGGTTCCTGGAGTCCCGGTGGCGCGAACCGGACGAGGGCCTGTGGGAGGTGCGCGGCCCCCGCCGCCACTTCGTCCACTCGAAGGTGATGGCGTGGGTCGCCGCCGACCGTGCCGTACGGACCCTGGAGGACGACCCGTCGCTGCCCGGGGACGTGGCGCGGTGGCGGGCGATGCGCGACGAGGTGCACGACGAGGTCTGCGCGAAGGGGTACGACCCGGTACGGAACACCTTCACGCAGTCGTACGGCTCCGGCGAACTGGACGCGGCGGCGCTGCTGATCCCGCAGGTCGGTTTCCTGCCGCCGGACGATCCCCGGGTCGTGGGCACGGTCGACGCGGTCCGGGAGGAGCTGATGCAGGGCGGGTTCGTCCGGCGCTACAGCACCGAGGGCCCGCTGGTGGACGGACTGCCGGGCGGCGAGGGCACGTTCCTCGTCTGCTCGTTCTGGCTGGCCGACGCGCTGCGGATGACCGGGCGCCACGACGAGGCGGAGGAGCTGTTCGCCCGGCTGCTGGAGCTGCGCAACGACGTGGGCCTGCTGTCGGAGGAGTACGACCCGGTGGCGGGACGCCAACTGGGCAACTTCCCGCAGGCGTTCAGCCACATCGGCCTGGTGGGCACCGCGGTGCTGCTGGCCGGGGGCGGCTCGGCACGGTAGGGCGGCGGCCGCGCGGGCGCCTTCGGCCCGTCCGGCGATGGAGGACACGGCGGAGCCGTCCGCGCCTCTAGGGCGTGTCCGCAAAGTGGGGTCGTCCGCCCGGAGGGCGGGGCTCGCGGCATCTGGTGCGTGCGATCGCAAGGCGGAGGACTCACCCCGTAC
>NZ_JBIURL010000028.1:0-55670 GCF_044740805.1 Streptomyces sp. NPDC088261 | reverse complement strand
GGCGCGAGGACAAAGAAGGAAGCCGCGCCCCCCGCCGGGGCGCCACGCTACGCCGTCGACGGGGGCGCCCCCTCCGAGACCCGGCCATCGATCTCGCGCCAAAACCCCGCCCGGATCGCATAGCGATCATGCTCATCGATCTGGTCATCCTTGTGCGCCAGCAACCCGAACCGCGCCGCATACCGCAACAGCTCCCCGTCGATCCGGTGCGGCACCCTCGGGTACATCACGGACAGCTTCTGCACCTGCCCCGGCTCCGGCAGCCGTCCCATCCAGCGCCGCGCGAAGACCTGGCCCACCTCGAAGGGGTCGCCCCCCACCGTGGTGATGTCCTCCTCCCGGTCCGCCCACCGCTGCTCCGCGCTGGTGAGCTGCGCCAGCGTCGGCAGCGACGCGGTCTCGGGCGGTTCGCCCGCCGTACCGCCACCGCCGCCGCCCCCGGGGCGCTCGACCCACCCCTTGTCCGAGGACCACCGGAGCGTCGCCCCCGCGGCCGCGCTGCCCGACGACCCGCCCGACGACCCCCCCGACGGCCCGACCGAGGGCCCCAGCGGAGCCCGCAGGCTCGCGAGGTCCCTGGGCGTCGGCACACCACGGCTCCCCGGCGCCGGAGGCACGTCCGCGTCCGAGGGGGACTCGTGCTCGGCCGGCCCCGAGCCGTTGCGCCCCGCCGCGGCCGGCGCCACGGCCCCGTCGGCCTTCCGGGCCGGGGCGGCCGGAACGGAGGAGCCGGAGGACCCCGACGCGGCCGCCGGCTCGGGCCCCGACTCCGGCAGCGGCGCCGACAGGATCGCCGCGATCTCCGGCCGCGGCACCGGCGGCGGCGGGCACACCCCGGCCGTCTCCTTGGCCCGTACCGAATGGGTGATCCACGCCCGGTCCAGCACGCGCCGCTCGTCCGCCTCGGCCACCAGGTCCTCGGACTGGTTGTAGTCGCCGTCCGCGGCCTGCACGGCCCACAGGTGCACCGCGACGCCGTGTTCCTTGGCGGACATCAGGCCGGGCAGCAGATCCCCGTCGCCGGTCACCAGGACCACGTCCGAGCAGGCGCGGTTCCTGGCCAGCTCGGTCAGCTCCGCGTGCATCGCCGCGTCCACGCCCTTCTGCGCCCAGCGCCCGTCGCTGCGGGTCAGCGCGCCCAGCCGGACCGTGACGCGGGGCATGACGCGCAGCCGCCGGTGTTCGGGCTGGGGGACGCGGTCGGGGGCGCCGTCGAACCAGTAGATCCGGAGCAGCGGCTGTTCCGTATCGGCCTCGGCCCGCTCGCGCAGGCCCTGGATGAGCGCGGCGTGGTCGACGGTGATGCGGGAGCGGGCCGGTTCTCCGGCGAGGAGACTCGCCGCGGCGCCCAGCAAATATCCGGCGTCCACCAGGACGACGCAGCGATCCACGTGTTCCACCCCTCTTTCGGCAACCTCGGGATCGGGCGATCGGGAGTTACTGCGGGTTTGCTTCGAGTCTGCCCGACGGCAAGAGGCTTGACGTCCGGAACTCGATCATCGGCGTGGCGTATCCCACACCGGCCCCGTGACATGGGCTCACTACCCAGCGCAATGATCCAAAATGCGGCAATTTATCGCATATGTGAGTCTGAACGCGTCCCGGTCCCGGGACCGTCTCAGGAGGCACCTTCATGGCGAAGAACAAGAACCGTGACCGCAACAAGCAGCAGACCCCGCCGGCGGAGGCGCGCGGCCCCGAGGAGTCCCGGTCGTCCGAGGACCGCTCGGACCAGGTGCAGTCCCGGATAACCCCGTCGGACATGCCGCACAAGGGCAAGCAGAAGCGCTTCGGCCACAACTGACGGCCACCACTGGCGCCGTCCACGCGCGAGGGGCACGCCCGGTGGTCCGGGCGTGCCCCTCAGCCGTGCAATTCAGTGGTACGTCAGCCCGCCAGGCACGCCGGGCCCAGCAGCACCTTCAGGTCGCCGAACAGCGCCGCGTCCGGCCGCACCCGGTGCCGGTCCAGCCGGAGCACCGTCGTCTTCCTGGCGCCCTGGAGCTTGATCCGCACCTCGGAGTTGCCCCGGTGGTGGCCGAGGATCTCGCCGAGCCTGCTGATCATCGGCGGGGTGACCTTCACCGTCGGGATCGTGATGACCACCGGCGCGTCCGTGCCGGCCGACGACACGTCGGGCACCTGGAGTTCCATGGCGACCAGCCGGGGGATGTCCTCCCGCTTGTCGAGGCGGCCCTTGACGAACACGACGGTGTCCTCCACGAGTTGGGTGGAGACCAGCTGGTAGGTCGCGGGGAAGAACATGCACTCGATGGATCCGGCGAGGTCCTCGACGGTGGCGATGGCCCAGGCGTTGCCCTGCTTGGTCATCTTGCGCTGGAGGCCGGAGATGATGCCGCCGATGGTGACGACCGCGCCGTCCGCGTGCTCGCCGCCGGTGAGCTGGGAGATCGCCGCGTCCGACTTGTCCGACAGCACGTGCTCCAGGCCGAAGAGCGGGTGGTCGGAGACGTACAGGCCGAGCATCTCCCGCTCCTGCGCGAGGAGGTACGACTTGTCCCACTCGACGTCGGAGAACTCGACGTCGAGGCCGAAGCCGGGCTCGTCGTTCTGCTCCTCGCCCATCCCGCCGAAGAGGTCGAACTGCCCCTCGGCCTCCTTGCGCTTCACCGCGACCACGTTGTCGATCATCGGCTCGTGGTGGGCGACGAGCCCCTTGCGGGTGTGGCCCATCTCGTCGAAGGCGCCGGCCTTGATCAGCGACTCGACGGTCCGCTTGTTGCAGACGACCACCTCGACCTTGTCCAGGAAGTCGGGGAACGAGCTGTACTTCCCCTTGGCCTTGCGGCACCGGATGATCGAGTCGACCACGTTCTGCCCGACGTTCCTGATCGCCGTGAGGCCGAAGAGGATCACGTCGTCGCCCTGCGCGGCGAAGTTCGACTGGGACTCGTTGACGTTCGGCGGGAGCACCTTGATGCCCATGCGGCGGCACTCGTTGAGGTAGACGGCCGACTTGTCCTTGTCGTCCTTGACGGAGGTCAGCAGCGCCGCCATGTACTCGGCGGGGTGGTTCGCCTTCAGGTACGCGGTCCAGTAGGTGACCAGGCCGTACGCGGACGAGTGGGCCTTGTTGAAGGCGTATCCGGCGAACGGCACCAGGACGTCCCACAGCGCCTGGATCGCCTCGTCCGAGTAGCCGTTCTTCTTGGCGCCGGCCTGGAAGAGGACGAAGTTCTTCGCCAGCTCGTCGGCCTTCTTCTTGCCCATCACGCGGCGCAGGATGTCGGCCTCGCCCAGTGAGTACCCGGCGATGATCTGGGCGGCCTTCTGCACCTGCTCCTGGTACACGATCAGGCCGTGGGTGAGGCCGAGGATCTCCTTGAGGGGCTCCTCCAGCTCCGGGTGGATCGGGGTGATCTCCTGCTGGCCGTTCTTGCGCAGCGCGTAGTTCGTGTGCGAGTTCATGCCCATCGGGCCCGGCCGGTAGAGGGCCGAGACGGCGGAAATGTCCTCGAAGTTGTCGGGCTTCATCAGGCGCAGCAGGGAGCGCATGGGCCCGCCGTCGAACTGGAAGACGCCGAGGGTGTCACCGCGGCAGAGCAGTTCGTACGTCGTCGGGTCGGTGAGCGGCAGCGCGAGCAGGTCGAGGTCGATGCCCTTGTTGACCTTCACCATCTTGACGGCGTCGTCCATGATCGTGAGGTTGCGCAGCCCCAGGAAGTCCATCTTGAGGAGGCCGAGCGACTCGCACTGGGGGTAGTCCCACTGCGTGATGGTCACCCCGTCGGTGTGCCGCACCCAGATCGGGGCGTGGTCGACGATCGGCTCGCTGGACATGATCACACCGGCTGCGTGCACACCCATCTGCCGGACCAGGCCCTCCACACCCTTCGCGGTGTCGATGACCTTCTTCACGTCCGGTTCGTTCTCGTACATCGCCCGGATCTCGCCCGCCTCGCTGTAGCGCGGGTGCTTGGGGTCCGTGATGCCGTTGAGGTCGATGCCCTTGCCGAGGACGTCGGCGGGCATGGCCTTGGTGAGGCGGTCGCCCATCGCGTACGGGTAGCCGAGGACGCGCGCGGAGTCCTTGATCGCGTTCTTGGCCTTGATCTTTCCGTACGTACCGATCATGGCGACCTTGTCGGCGCCGTACTTCTCCGTCACGTACCGGATGACCTCGCCGCGCCGGCGCTCGTCGAAGTCGATGTCGACGTCGGGCATGGAGATGCGCTCGGGGTTGAGGAACCGCTCGAAGATCAGCCCGTGTTCGATCGGGTCGAGGTCGGTGATGCCCATGGCGTACGAGACGATCGAGCCGGCCGCCGAGCCGCGGCCGGGGCCCACCGCGATGCCGTTGTTCTTGGCCCACATGATGAAGTCGGCGACCACCAGGAAGTACCCGGGGAAGCCCATCTCGATGATGATCCCCATCTCGTACTCGACCTGCTTGAGCCGGTCCTCCGGGATGCCGCCGGGGTAGCGGCGGGCCATGCCGCGCATGGTCTCCTCGCGGAACCAGGTGACCTCGGTGAAGCCCTCGGGGATGTCGAACCGGGGCATCAGGTTCCGCTCCTGGAACATGCCGTCGGTGTCGATCTGCTGCGCCACCAGCAGGGTGTTGGCGCAGCCCTCCTGCCAGGCGTCGGAGGAGTCCACCGCGTACATCTCGTCCGTGGACTTGAGGTAGTAGCCGGTGCCGTCGAAGCGGAAGCGGTCCGGGTCGGACAGGTTCTTGCCGGTCTGGATGCAGAGCAGCGCGTCGTGGGCGGTGGCCTCGTTCGCGTACGTGTAGTGCGAGTCGTTGGTGACCAGCGGGGGGATGCCGAGCTTCTGGCCGATCTCCAGCAGGCCGTCCCTGACCCGGCGTTCGATCTCGATGCCGTGGTCCATCAGCTCCAGGAAGTACCGGTCCTTGCCGAAGATGTCCTGGTACTCGGAGGCCGCCTTGAGCGCGTCGTCGAACTGGCCGAGGCGCAGCCGGGTCTGGACCTCGCCGGACGGGCAGCCGGTGGAGGCGATCAGGCCCTCGGACCACTGGGCGATGGTCTCCTTGTCCATCCGCGGCCACTTCGTCAGCCAGCCCTCGGCGTACGCGTCGGAGGAGAGGCGGAAGAGGTTGTGCAGCCCCTTCGCGTTCGCCGCCCAGATCGTCTTGTGGGTGTAACCGCCGGAACCGGACACGTCGTCCCGCTTCTGGTGCGGCTGTCCCCACTGGATCTTCCGCTTGTTGCGCCGCGACTCGGGGGCGACGTACGCCTCGATCCCGATGATGGGGGTGACGCCGGCCTTCTTCGCCTGGTGGAAGAAGTCGTAGGCCCCGTGCAGGTTCCCGTGGTCCGTCATGGCGATGTGGGACATGCCCATCTCACCGCAGGCCTTGAACATGTCCGCCAGCCGCGCGGCACCGTCCAGCAGGGAGTACTGGGTGTGGACATGCAGGTGCGTGAAAGGCGGCTTGGTCACGACGGGGGCCTCCGGCGAACGGCGATCGACAGGCTGCGGAACAGTCTGGGGGGACAGCGTGGAAGTCTACGACTCGGGACCGACAAACGAGGGCCGGACGGGCCCGCCGGCGGGCACTCGCGAGTACCGTCGTGCGTTGCCACTTCTGACGGCGCCGAGGCGCCGTCGACACCCTTAGCCCTTGCACCAGGAGGCACCCCGCGATGTCGGTCCCGCGTCCCGCAGAAACAGCTGACGAGGAGCGCGGCGAGGAGATCCTCGCCGTGTTCGGCACCGCTTTCGGCCGGCTGCTGGCGGCCGACCCGGCCGCCTTCCAGGTGAAGTTCCGGAAGATGGCGGCGTCCGCGTTCGCGTTCTACCGGGGCACCGCGGCCCTCTTCTACCACGACCTGGAGCAGCAGCGGGCGGGCAGCAGGGCGAGCGGCCCGTTCCTGGACGAGCGGACCGGCCGGGTGTGGATCCACGGCGATCTGCACGCGGAGAACTTCGGCACGTACATGGACGCCAACGGCCGGCTGATCTTCAACGTCAACGACTTCGACGAGGCGTACATCGGCCCCTTCACCTGGGACCTCAAGCGCTTCGCGGCCTCCCTCGCGCTGATCGGGTACACGAAGGCGCTGAGCGACGAACAGATCACGGAGCTGGTGGAGATCTACGCGGGCGCGTACCGCGAGCGGATCCACGCGCTGGCGACGGGCGCCAAGAACGACGAGGTGCCGCCCTTCACGCTGGACACCGCCGAGGGGCCGCTGCTCGGGGCGCTGCGCGCGGCCCGTTCGCTGACCCGGTTCGCGCTGCTCGACTCGATGACGGAGATCCGGGAGTACGAGCGGCGCTTCGCCTCCGGCGGCGGCGCGGTGGAGCTGGACGCGGCGACCCGTTACAAGATCCTTGCGGCCTTCGACGGCTATCTGGAGACCCTTCCCGAGTCCAGCCTGACCCGCCCGGACTCGTACCGTGTGAAGGACGTCGTGGGGCGGCGCGGGATCGGCATCGGGTCGGCCGGGCTGCCCTCGTACAACATCCTGCTGGAGGGCAACAGCGACGCCCTGGAGAACGACGTCGTGATCTACATGAAGCAGGCGCAGGTCCCGGCGGTGTCCCGGCACATCACGGACGCGGCCGTCCGGGAGTACTTCCAGCACGAGGGCCACCGCACGGTGATCTCGCAGCGGGCGCTCCAGGCGCACGCTGACCCGTGGCTGGGCTGGACGGAGCTGGACGGGGCGGGCCAGCTGGTCGCGGAGATCTCGCCGTACGCGGTGGACCTGGACTGGTCGGACCTGGACGACCCGGAGGAGATCGCGGCGGTGGTCGCGGACCTGGGCAGGGCCACGGCGACGATGCACGCGGCGGCGGACGACGAGAGCGGCCACTCGCTGGTGCCGTTCTCCACCGAGCGGGCCATCGACGCGGCGATCGCGGGCGACGAGGACGGCTTCGCGGCGCTGCTGGTGGACTTCGCGCACACGTACGGGGCGCGGGCGCGGGCCGACCACCAGATCTTCGTGGACCTGTTCCGCAACGGACGGCTGGCGTAGCGCGCGCCCCGGGCGGGCCTCTCGGGCCCGCCCGGGGCCGTCCGCCGCCCGGTGCCCCACCCGCCCTTTAAGGGGTGTTTACAGGGCGGCATGGCACACTCGGCGACAATGGACATTTCCGGGACGCAGCTCCGAGCACTGCGGGCAGCACTGTTCACGGCACTCGTCGTGACGCTGTCCGTGGGCTCCCACGTGCTGCTCTCCCGGGTCCCCGTGCCCCTGCCCGTCGTGGCCGGCCTCAGCGCCGCGGTGTTCCTGCTGGCGTACGCGACAGCGGGCCGCGAGCGCGGCTTCTGGCCGATCGCGGGGCTGCTCGTCCCGCTGGAGCTGGCGGCGGACACCGTCTTCACCAGCGGGCAGCAGGTCTGTTACGGCCCGGCCGGCGGCCCCGTCGCGGGCTCGCTGCGCTCGGTCGGCCTCGACGTGCTGTGCGGCGGCGGCCTCGGGAACCCGCTCCCCGGAGTGGTCTCCCCCGAGCGCGGTGCCGCCGCGCTGCTGAACTCCCCCGACCCGGCCCTGCCCTGGCTGCTGCTCGCCGTGCACGTCTCGATCGGGCTGCTCGCCACGGTCTGGCTGCGGCACGGCGAGGCCGCGCTGGCCGGTCTGGTACGGACCGCCGCCACCTCCGCGTTCCGGCCGCTGCTCGTCGCCTTCTCCTCCGTCGCGGGGACCGTGCGCCGGGCCGTACGGCGCGGTGCGCGCCCCACGGGCCGCCCGCGCCCGTCCCGTACCCATCTGCTCGTGCACTCCGTAGGACGGCGGGGACCGCCGCTTCCCGCGCTCAGCGCCGCCTGAGCCGACCCGGCCCCTCCCCGTCCGTACCCCCACCAGCGCCTGCCCCCAGCGGCACGGGCGCGTCCTCACACGGAGTCAACGATCATGAGTACACGCAACAACCAGGCCAACAAGGCGGCGGCCCGCGAACGGCTGCGCCAGGAGCGCGAGCGCCAGGCGAAGAAGGACCGCTTCCGCCGCCAGGGGATCGTCGCCGGTTCCGCCGTCGTCCTCCTCGCGATAGCCGGCGGCGTCGGGTACGCCGTCGTCCAGGGCAACAAGCCCTCCCACTGGGAGGCCGCGAAGAACGAGACGACCGTCACCGCCCCGAAGAACACCACGGGCACGAACGGCACGACCGTCGTCATCGGCAAGGCGTCCGCCCCGAAGACCCTCGAAGTGTTCGAGGACTCCCGCTGCCCGATCTGCGCCCAGTTCGAGCAGACGGTCGGCACGACGGTCCAGAACGACATCGACGCGGGCAAGTTCAAGATCCAGTACGTCGGCGCGACGTTCATCGACAACTCCGACAACGGCACGGGCTCGAAGAACGCCCTGTCCGCGCTGGGCGCCGCGCTCAACGTGAGCCCCGAGGCGTTCCTCCAGTACAAGACCGCGCTCTACTCCACGCAGTTCCACCCGGAGGAGAGCAACGACAAGTTCGCCAAGGACAGCTACCTGCTCCAGGTCGCCGACTCGGTGAGCGCCCTCAAGAACAACGCGGCCTTCCAGAAGGACGTCGAGCAGGGCACGTTCGACGCCTGGGCGATGAAGATGTCCGCCACCTTCGACAAGAGCGGCGTGCAGGGCACCCCGACCTTCAAGATGGACGGCAAGACGCTCACGGCGGACGACGGCAGCCAGAACCCGCCCATGACGGTGGCGCAGTTCAACACGGCGATCGACAAGGCGCTCAAGGCCTGAGCCGACGAGCAGGACCGGGTGGGGCGGGGAGCGGTTTCCCCGCCCCACACCCGTCCCCCACCCGTCCCCCGCGAGCGCCTAGAGCGAGTCGATGAAACCGAGCGCCGTCCGCCAGGTCCGCTCGGCCGCCGCCTCGTCGTAGTCCGGCAGTTCGGGGTCGGTGTAGAGGTGCCCCGCGCCCTGGTACGGGTAGATCTCCACGTCCGCGCCGATCTGCCGCATCCGCAGATACCAGCTGTTCAGCCAGTCGTGCGACTCGAACGGGTCGGGGTCCGCGACATGCAGCTGTACGGGCAGCTCGTCCACGGCCGCGTTCTCCGCGATGTCGGACGTGCCGTGCAACAGCAGCAGTCCCCGCGCCTTCTCGTCCCCCAGCGCCAGGGTCTGCGCGATCGAGCCGCCGAGCGAGAACCCGGCGTACAGCAGACCGCGCTCCGAGTACGGCGCGGCGGCCAGGATCGCGCGCCGCAGCAGCTCCTCCTTGCCGATCTTGTCCTTCAGCGCGACGCCCTCTTCCACCGTCGCGGCGGTTTGTCCCTCGAAGAGGTCGGGCACGCGCACGTAATGCCCGGCCGCGCGCAGCCGGTCCGCACCCGCGTGCACGGCCGGGCGCAGGCCGTACATCGAGTGGAAAAGCATGATGTCCATCCCGCCATCCTGCCAGCCCGCCCGGAACTGCCTGAAACGGCCGGGAGACCCGGACAGCGACGGAAGACCCGGACAGGAGCGGGAGCCCCGGACCGGAACGGCCGGGGAGCCGGACGAGTCGAGAGGGAGACATGGAGAACGTACTGCGACCGCTGATCGTGGTCGGTGGCTCGATCGCACTGACCCTGGTGCTCGGCTGGGCGGTCGACGTCCTGCTGCGCCGGGCCGACGAGCGCCACCACGAGACGCCCCTGTGGGGGCTGCTGCGCCGCTGCCGGCTCCCCCTCCAGGTGGTCCTGCTGGCCGCCACCCTGCGCGCGACGTTCCGGGAGACCCGGTGGCCGTCCGTCGACAGCCACCAGGACCGGATCGGGCAGGCGCTGACGCTGGTGATCATCGGCGCCGGGGCCTGGCTGGTGATCCGGGCGGTGTCCGTCGCGGTCCAGTCGGCGTACGCGCGCTACGCGACGGTGACCCGCGACCCGGCGCGGGTGCGCCGGGTCCGTACGCAGGTCACCCTGATCATGCGGATCGTGACCGCCGTGGTCATCGTGGTGGCGGTGGCGGCGATCCTGCTGACCTTCCCCGGCCTGCGCACGATCGGTACGTCGATGCTGGCCTCGGCCGGCATCATCGGCATCGTGGCCGGGGTCGCGGCCCAGTCGACGCTCGGCAACCTCTTCGCGGGCTTCCAGATCGCGTTCGGCGACATGGTGCGCATCGGGGACACCGTGGTTGTCGACGGCGAGTGGGGCGTGGTGGAGGAGGTCACGCTGACCTTCCTGGCGGTACGGACCTGGGACGAGCGGCGCATCACCATGCCGGTGTCGTACTTCACCAGCCGCCCCTTCGAGAACTGGTCGCGCGGCGGGGTCCAGATGACCGGCACGGTCTTCTTCCAGCTGGACCACACGGCGCCGGTGGACCTGATGCGGGAGAAGCTGCACGACATCCTGCTGGAGTGCCCGTCCTGGGACGGCCGCGACTGGAGCCTGGCCGTCACGGACACCACCCCGAGCACGATGGAGGTACGCGCGGTGGTCACCGCGAAGGACGCGGACGACATCTGGACCACGCGCTGCGCGGTGCGGGAACGGCTCCTGGCCTGGCTGGCGGCCGAACACCCCCAGGCCCTCCCGAGGATCACGATGTCCCCGGCCCGCTCCACCCCGGCCAAACCCAGCCCGTCCGGCGCTTGACACCCCACCACCGAGCCGAGCCACATCAAGCCCGTCCGCCGCTCGACACCCCACCACCGAGCCGAACCACATCAAGCCCGTCCGGCGATTGAGGACGCACTACGGCCGCAGGCCGTGCACCCGGACCCCCCGCCCCCGCGCTACCGCATGCTGTGCACATCCAGGTGCCGCAACACCCGGTCCACCAGCTCCGGATCCGCCCCCGGCTCACTCCGCGCCGCCAGGATCTCGTGCCGCGCCGCCGACATCATCTCGCGCTGGATCCGCTGCACGGTCTTGATCCGGTCCACCCGCCGCCGGAACCCCTCGCGCCGCTCGTCGTCCACGATGTCCGGGCTGATCCGCACCCCGAGGTCGAACGCCGCCCGCAGCAGCCGTTCGCTCAGCTCCTCCGGCAGGTCCTCGACGCTCTCGATCTCCCTGAGCCGGTGCCGCGCGGCCTTCGCGGCGCGCCCCGCGAGGATGTTCAGCAGGTCGCGCTCGGCGTCCGTGTCCGCCCGCACCCCGAGGCGCCGTACCAGCCACGGCAGGGTGAGCCCCTGGAAGACGAGGGTGGTCATGATGACCGCGAACGCGATGAAGATGATCTCGTCACGGCCCGGGAACGGCTCCCCGCTGTCGGTCTTGAGCGGGATCGCCAGCGCCAGCGCGACCGACGCCACCCCGCGCATCCCCGCCCACCACATGACCACGGTCTCACGCCAGCTGACCGGGATCTCCTCGTCGTAGTCGCGGAGTTTGTGCAGGCGCTTCGCCAGCCACGTCGCCGGCATCAGGTAGAGCAGCCGGACCCCGACGACCACCCCGACCACGGCGGCGCTCCAGCCCAGCAGCGCGCCGCCCCGGCCGTCGCCGGTGCCGAAGGCCTGGTGGAGTTCCAGCCCGATCAGGCCGAAGGCGATGCCGGTCACCAGCGTGTCGACGATCTGCCAGAAGGCGTTCCCGGCCAGCCGCCCCATGACGTCGTCGGCGTCCGCGGAGTGCTCGGCCAGGTAGAGGGCGACGGTGAGGACGGCGAGGACGCCCGAGCCGTGCAGCTCCTCCGCCAGGACGTACGCGGCGAACGGCACCAGGAGCGTCAGCCCGATCTGGAGGGTCGCGTCGTCCAGCAGGGACATCAGTTTGTTGGTGACCCAGCCGAGCGCGAGTCCCATCGCGACGGCCACCACCGCGGACAGCGCGAACTGCCCCACGGCCACCGGCCAGGAGAACGTGCCGCTGACGGCCGCCGAGATCGCCACGTGGTAGAGCACGATCGCCGTGACGTCGTTGAACAGGCCCTCGCCCTCCAGGATCGACACCAGCCGCCGGGGCAGCCCGAGGGAGCCCGCGACGGCGGTCGCGGCCACCGGGTCGGGCGGGGCGACGAGCGCGCCGAGCACGAGCGCGGCGGCGATCGGCAGCCCGGGGACGACGGCGTTGGCCACCGCGGCCACCGCGGCCGTCGTCACGAACACCAGCGCGACGGCGAGCAGGAAGATGGGCCGTTTGTTGGCCGTGAACTGCCGCCAGGACGTGCGCTGGACGGCGGCGTAGAGGATCGGGGGCAGCAGCAGCGGAAGGATGAGGTCCGGCGAGACGTCCACGTTCGGCACGAACGGCAGCAGGGCCAGGACGATCCCGATGATCGTCATCAGCACCGGCGACGGCAGCCCGAGCCGCTCCCCGAGCGGTACGGTGACCACCGCCCCCAGCAGGAGCACGAGCAGCAGGGCCAGCTGGTCCACGGTGTGTCGCCCTCCGGCGGCTCGGCAGCCCGGTCAGGCTGGATCAGGCGGCCAAGCCTGCCATGATCCCCGCGGGATTCCGGCGAGCGCGGCCCGGCCGGGGCCTGTCCGCCGGACAGGCCCCACAGGACCGGCCTGGCCCGCCCGCGCTACAGCACGCGCCGCATCGAGCGGTGCGGGATGCCCGCGTCCAGGAACTCCGGTCCGTACGCCTCGTACCCCAAGTGTTCGTAAAAACCCAGCGCGTGGGTCTGCGCGTGCAGATCCACCGCCGTGAGGCCCCGCTCGCGCGCCGCGTCCTCGATGGCGCGGACCAGGGCCGCGCCCAGTCCCCGGCCGCGCGCGGCCTGCCTCACGGCCAGGCGGCCCAGGGCGCCGACGCCCGGGTCCCCGCCGGTCCTGTCCGCCGCGCCGGGCCCGTACAGCAGCCGTCCGGTGCCCAGCGCCAGGCCGTCGTCCCGCAGGGCCAGCACCTGGATCGCGTCGTCGTCCCTGCCGTCGTACTCAAGGTCCTCCGGCACGCCCTGCTCCAGGACGAAGACCTCCTTGCGGACGGCGAAGCACGCCTCCCGGTCTTCCGGTCCCGCGGCCTCCCGCACGACGTGTCCCAGCAGGCCGCCGTCGATCGTGGTCATACGTTGCTCTCCGCCCTCACCTGGTCCAGCGCGCCCTGGAGATCGGCGGGGTACGTGCTCGCGTACTCCACCCACCGGCCGTCCGACGGGTGCTCGAAGCCAAGGCGCACCGCGTGCAGCCACTGCCGGGTGAGCCCCAGCCGCTTGGCCAGCGTCGGGTCCGCGCCGTACGTGAGGTCGCCGACGCACGGGTGGCGGTGGGCGGCCATGTGCACCCGGATCTGGTGGGTGCGGCCCGTCTCCAGCTTGATGTCCAGCAGCGATGCCGACCGGAACGCCTCGATCAGGTCGTAGTGCGTGACGGACGGCTTGCCCTCGGCGGTGACCGCGAACCTGTAGTCGTGGTTCGGGTGCCGGCCGATCGGGGCGTCGATCGTCCCGCTCATCGGGTCGGGGTGGCCCTGCACCAGCGCGTGGTAGCGCTTGTCGACGACGCGCTCCTTGAACTGCGCCTTGAGCAGCGTGTACGCGCGCTCCGACTTGGCGACGACCATCAGCCCCGAGGTGCCGACGTCCAGCCGGTGCACGACCCCCTGGCGCTCGGCCGCGCCCGAGGTGGAAATGCGGTAGCCGGCCGCGGCGAGACCGCCGATGACGGTGGTGCCGGTCCAGCCGGGGCTGGGGTGGGCGGCCACGCCGACGGGCTTGACGATCACCACGATGTCGTCGTCGTCGTGGATGATCTCCATGCCCTCGACGGCCTCGGCGACGATACGTATGGGCTGGGCGGGCTCGGGGAGCTCGACCTCCAGCCAGGCCCCGCCGCTGACCCGGTCGGACTTCCCGACCGCGGCGCCGTCGACCTGCACCTTCCCGGAGGCGGCCAGCTCGGCCGCCTTCGTACGGGAGAACCCGAACATACGGGCGAGGGCGGCGTCGACACGCTCGCCCTCCAGGCCATCGGGCACGGGCAGCGTTCTGATCTCGGGAAGACTCACCCGTCGAGTATGCCTTGTCAGTCCTTGTGGACCGTGCCGTCGGGGTCCAGGCCCCGGAAGGACAGCAGCACGATCAGGATGCCGCCGCAGACGATCGCGGAGTCGGCGAGGTTGAAGACCGCGAAGTGCGCGGGCGCGATGAAGTCGACCACGGCGCCCTGGAAGGGGCTCGGGGAGCGGAAGATCCGGTCGGTGAGGTTGCCGAGCGCGCCGCCGAGCAGCAGCCCCAGGGCGATCGCCCAGGGCAGGCTGTGGAGTTTGCGGGCCAGCCGCGCGATGACCACGATCACGGTCGCCGCGATCACCGTGAAGATCACCGTGAAGGCCTCGCCCATGCCGAACGCGGCGCCCGGGTTCCGTACCGCCTCGAACCGCAGCAGATCGCCGATGACGTCGATCGGCTCGTGGTGCTCCAGCCTGGCCACCACGAGCATCTTGCTGCCGAGGTCGAGCAGGTACGCCACGACGGCGACGGCGAAGAGGGCGGCGATCCTGCGCGGCCCCCTGGGCCGCTCGGCGGGAGCCGCGGTCTCGTCGTCCACATCCGGCGTACCGATGATGCGCTCCGCCTCTGCCACGTGAGTCCCTCAACCTAGATGTCTTATAGAGGACGAGGGTACGACACAGGCGTGCGAGTTCAGCCTCGACGTTCCTGCTTCTGCTTGTCCTCCACACACAGGGTGGCCCGCGGGAACGCCTGCATCCTGGCCTTGCCGATGGGCTTGCCGCAGACCTCGCAGAGCCCGTATGTGCCCGCGTCGAGGCGCAGGAGCGCCCGCTCGGTCTGTTCCAGCATCTCGCGCGCGTTGGCCGCCAGGGACATCTCGTGCTCGCGGGTGATGTTCTTCGTACCGGTGTCGGCGTCGTCGTCACCGGCGCCCGCCCCGGAGTCCCGCATGAGCCCGACGAGCGACGCCTCGGACGAGGCCAGCTCGGCCTGGAGCCGGGTGACCTCGCTCTCCATCAGCGCGCGGGCCTCCGCGACCTCCTCCGGGGTCCAGGGGTCCTCGCCGGGCCGTACCGCCAGTTCGCCCGGCGGTGCGGCCGTGGCGGCGGCCGGTGCCGTGACCGGGGCCTTGCCCGCGGCCGGTGTCCTGTCCCCCGTGGTCTTCTTCGCTGTCACCGTCTTGGCTCCCGTCTGTTCCGCGGCCTCGGCCGCCCCCTCGGCCGCGGACGCGGCCTGTTGTGACGCATTGCCGGCCGCCCTGGCGGGCGCCGTTTTCCCGGCCGCCGATGTCCCGGCCGCCGGCTTGTCGCCCGCCGGCTTCCTGCCCGCTGACTTCTTCGTCACCGGCTTCTTCGCCGCCGGCTTCCCGGCCCGGGCCTTCTTCGCGGACTCCTGGGGCGGTGCGCCCCCGGCCGGTGTGTCCCCGGTCGGTGCCCGGTCGGCCGCCGCGGTGTTCACCGTGGTCCCGGCGGCCTTCCTCGCCGCGGCCTTCGGCGCGGTCGTCTTCTTCGCGGCGCTCTTCTTCGCCACCATGGCCGCGGCCCCTTCACACTTGGTGATCTTGCTCGCGAATCGTGCTGGGACGATAAATCGACCCCAGCCCCGCGGCAACGGGGCACGCCGCCGCTCGGGTCCCGTCCGGCGACAGGACCCCGGCCCCTTCTGTGCCGCGACAACAGGAGCCTCCCACCGTTGTGCCCACCTCGCCGCCCGGTAATCCGCCACGCGAGCGGCTCCGGAGCCCGGATGCGCCCGTTCGCCCGTCCGAGCCGGACGTTCGGCCGTACGGCGCCCCGGGGCACGGCGGCGACCTGGGCGGCCACCGCGGCGACAACCTACGCCGCCGCCTGCCGGAGCGGCGTAAACCCGTCGGCCGGGCCCCGCCCCGCCCCGTACACTGGACGCAGCGAGAGGCGTGGATGGGGACGAGTACCCCCGTGAGCGGCCATGAGCGACCCGGGGACGGTGAGAGCCCGGGGGCGAGCGCGGGGCGAAGCATCACCCCGGAGCCGCCGGAAGAAAGTCCGGGGACGTACCACCAGGTAGGTCCCGGGCGAGTAGACCCGGCAGCGCGACCCAATGAGGGGGCCACGGGCGGCACGCCCGGGGCCAAGGAGGGTGGTACCGCGGGAGCGCAGCTCTCGTCCCTCCGACGGAGACGACGCAGTTCCGCCGGAGGAAGACCACCAGATGACATCGACGCCCGCGACCCCCCGGTACCGCCAGGTGCCCGCCCAGGTCGACCTGCCCGCGCTGGAGCACGCCGTGCTCGACTTCTGGCGCGACGGCAAGATCTTCGACAAGACCCTCGCCCACTCCGAGGGCCGCCCCGAGTGGGTCTTCTACGAGGGCCCGCCCACCGCCAACGGCATGCCGGGCGCCCACCACATCGAGGCCCGCGTCTTCAAGGACGTCTTCCCGCGCTTCCGTACGATGCGCGGCTACCACGTCGCGCGCAAGGCCGGCTGGGACTGCCACGGCCTGCCGGTCGAGCTGGCCGTCGAGAAGGAGCTGGGCTTCACCGGCAAGAAGGACATCGAGGCGTACGGCATCGCCGAGTTCAACGCCAGGTGCCGGGAGTCGGTGACCCGCCACACCGACGCGTTCACCGAGCTGACGACCCGCATGGGCTACTGGGTCGACCTCGACGACGCGTACCGCACGATGGACCCGCAGTACGTCGACTCGGTGTGGTGGTCCCTCAAGGAGATCTTCAACAAGGGCCTGCTGGTCCAGGACCACCGGGTGGCCCCCTGGTGCCCCCGCGACGAGACGGGCCTGTCCGACCACGAGCTGGCGCAGGGCTACGAGACGATCATCGACCCCTCGGTCTTCGTCCGCTTCCCGCTGACCTCCGGCCCGCTCGCGGGCGAGGCGTCGCTGCTGGTCTGGACGACCACTCCGTGGACCCTGGTGTCGAACACCGCCGTCGCCGCCCACCCCGACGTGCGGTACGTGGTCGCGACGGACGGCCGGGAGAAGCTGGTCGTCGCCGAGCCGCTGCTCGCGAAGGCGCTCGGCGAGGGCTGGGAGGTGACCGGTGAGTCCTTCACCGGCCGCGAGATGGAGTACTGGACGTACGACCGGCCCTTCCGGCTGATCGACTTCCCCGAGGGCACGACCGCCCACTACGTGGTCAACGCGGAGTACGTCACCACGGAGGACGGCACCGGCCTGGTCCACCAGTCCCCCGCCTTCGGCGAGGAGGACCTCAAGGTCTGCCGCGCGTACGGCCTGCCGGTCGTCAACCCGGTCCGCCCGAACGGCACCTTCGAGGAGAGCGTCCCGCTGGTCGGCGGCGTCTTCTTCAAGAAGGCGGACGAAGCGCTGACGGAGGACCTGCGCGAGCGCGGGGTGCTCTTCCGCCATGTGCCGTACGAGCACAGCTATCCGCACTGCTGGCGCTGCCACACCGCGCTCCTCTACTACGCGCAGCCCTCGTGGTACATCCGCACGACGGCGGTCAAGGACCGGCTGCTGGAGGAGAACGAGAAGACCAACTGGTTCCCGGACTCGGTCAAGCACGGCCGCTACGGCGACTGGCTGAACAACAACGTGGACTGGGCGCTGTCCCGCAACCGCTACTGGGGCACCCCGCTGCCGATCTGGCGCTGCGAGGACAACCACCTCACCTGTGTGGGCTCCCGCGCCGAGCTGACCGAACTGACCGGCACCGACCAGTCCGGGCTCGACCCGCACCGCCCGTACATCGACGAGGTGACCTTCGCCTGCCCCGACTGCGGGCAGACGTCGACCCGCGTGCCCGAGGTCATCGACGCCTGGTACGACTCCGGTTCGATGCCGTTCGCGCAGTGGGGCTACCCGTACCGGAACAAGGATCTGTTCGAGAAGCGCTACCCGGCGCAGTTCATCTCCGAGGCGATCGACCAGACGCGCGGCTGGTTCTACACGCTGATGGCCGTCGGCACGCTCGTCTTCGACAAGTCGAGTTACGAGAACGTGGTCTGCCTCGGGCACATCCTCGCCGAGGACGGCAGGAAGATGTCCAAGCACCTGGGCAACATCCTCCAGCCGATCCCGCTGATGGACCAGCACGGCGCCGACGCCGTGCGGTGGTTCATGGCAGCCGGCGGCTCCCCGTGGGCGGCGCGCCGGGTCGGCAACGGCACGATCCAGGAGGTCGTCCGCAAGACCCTCCTCACCTACTGGAACACGGTCGCCTTCCAGGCCCTGTACGCGCGGACGTCGGACTGGGCGCCGAGCGCGGCCGACCCGGCGCCGGCCGACCGCCCGCTGCTGGACCGCTGGCTGCTCAGCGAGTTGCACGCGCTGGTCGACCAGGCGACGGAGGCGATGGAGGCGTACGACACCCAGCGCACCGGCAAACTGCTGTCGGCGTTCGTCGACGATCTCTCCAACTGGTACGTACGGCGCTCCCGCCGCCGCTTCTGGCAGGGCGACAAGGCGGCGCTGCGCACGCTGCACGAGGTGGTCGAGACGGTCACCCGCCTGATGGCCCCGCTGACGCCGTTCATCACCGAGCGGGTCTGGCAGGACATGATCACACCGGTCACGCCGGACGCGCCGGAGTCGGTGCACCTGGCGGACTGGCCGGCGGCGGACCTGGCGGCGATCGACCCCACCCTCTCCCAGCAGATGCTGCTGGTACGGCGCCTGGTGGAGCTGGGCAGGGCGACGCGCGCGGAGTCGGGCGTCAAGACCCGCCAGCCCCTGTCGCGCGCCCTGATCGCGGCGACGGGCTTCGAGGCGCTGTCGGCCGAACTGCGCGCGCAGATCACGGAGGAGCTGAACGTCTCGTCCCTCGCCACGCTCGCCGAGGTCGGCGGCTCGCTGGTCGACACGACGGCGAAGGCGAACTTCCGCGCGCTGGGCAAGCGTTTCGGCAAGGGCGTCCAGGCGGTCGCGAAGGCGGTCGCCGAGGCGGACGCGGCGGCGCTGTCCGCGGCGCTGCGGGAGGGCACGGCGTCGGTGACGGTGGACGGCGTGACGATCACGCTCGCCCCCGACGAGGTGATCATCACGGAAACCCCGCGGGAGGGCTGGTCGGTGGCCTCCGACTCGGGCGCGACGGTCGCGCTGGACCTGGAGATCACCCCCGAACTGCGGCTGGCGGGCCTGGCCCGTGACGCGATCCGGCTGATCCAGGAGGCGCGCAAGAACAGCGGCCTGGACGTGGCGGACCGCATCGCGCTGCGCTGGCGGACGACGGACGAGGCGGTCCGTACGGCGCTGACGGACCACGCGGCGCTGATCGCGGACGAGGTCCTGTCGACGGACTACGCGGAGGGCGTCCCGGACGCCACGTACGGCGCCCCGTTCACGGACGAGGGCCTGTCCCTGACGTTCCACCTGCGCAAGGCCTGAGGTTCCCCTACCCGCCCCTTCCCGAAACTGGGGGCGAGCCCCCAGACCCCCGTGTCCTCAAACGCCGGACGGGCTTGATTCTCAGCCCGTCCGGCGTTTGAGGACCGGGGTCCGGGGCGGAGCCCCGGTTTCGGGAAGGGGCGGGTAAGGGAAAGCCGCGCAGCGGCTACCACCGCACACGAACAGGGCCGGGCCCGGGGTGAAAACCCCGGGCCCGGCCCTGTTGAAGCGTCAGCCTGCCGACGGCCACGCGTCACGCACCGCCAAGCGGCCTCAGTTGTCGTCCTCGTCGATCAGAAAGCCCCGCATCGGCGACGGCGCCTGCTGCATCGGCTGCGGCGCCTGCGGCCGCACCGGCGCCATCGGCTGCGTCATCGCGGGCGACATCTGCTGCTGCCCGCCGTACGACGGACCCGCGGCCGGACCGCCGTGGCCCATCGAGCCACCCATGGACCCGTTCCCCATGGAGCCGTTGCCCATCGACCCGTTGCCCATGGAGTGCCCCATCGCACCCGCGCCGGCCGGAGCCATCGAGGGCGACGGCGGCAGCGAGGGCGCCGAAGGCGTACGCGGCGGTGCGAGCGAGTCGTCCGCCTGGGTCTCCAGCTGGCGCAGCTGGCTCTCCAGGTAGGACTTCAGCCGCGTACGGTACTCCCGCTCGAAGCCCCTGAGGTCCTCGACCTTGCGCTCCAGCGTGGCGCGCGCGGACTCCAGGGAGCCCATCGCCACACGGTGCTTCTCCTGGGCGTCCCGCTCCAGCGCGTCCGCCTTGGCACGGGCGTCCCGCTCCAGACCCTCGGCGCGGCTGCGTGCCTCACCGACGATCTTGTTGGCCTCGGAACGCGCCTCGGCGATCGCCTGGTCGGCGGTCTGCTGCGCCAGCGAGAGCACGCGTGCCGCGCTGTCGCCGCCGGGACCCTGGCCGAGCTGCCCCTGCTGCGGGTGACCGCCCATGGGACCGCCCATCGGGCCGCCCATGGGTCCGCCCTGCATCTGGCCCTGCATGGGACCACCCTGCATCTGACCCTGCATCGGGCCACCCTGCATCTGGCCCTGCATGGGACCGCCCTGCATCGGGCCACCCTGCATCTGACCCTGCATGGGGCCCTGCATCTGGCCCATGGGGCCGCCCTGCATCGGACCGGGGCCGTGCTGGCCCTGCTGCGGGCCGTGACCCTGGGGACCACCGTGGCCGGGGTGCGCGCTCGGACCCGCAGGAAGCTGCGGAGCACCACCGGGCAGCTGGGGCGGACCCATCTGCGGGGGCTGCTGCTGCTGCGGCGGTCCGGATATGGCGGCGGGCACCGGGGCCCCGGGCCGATCCTGCTGTTCCGGAGGCTTGCGCATGCCTTGCTGCTGCTGGTTCTGCGCGGCGGCGCGCGTGGCGGCGGCCAGCTTGGCGCGCAGATCCTCGTTCTCACGAAGGAGGCGCGTGAGTTCGGCCTCGACCTCGTCTAGAAAGGCATCGACCTCGTCCTCGTCATAGCCTTCTCGGAGGCGGACGGTCGTGAACTGCTTGTTCCGCACGTCCTCGGGGGTCAACGGCATCTCTTCTTCACCTCTACGTAGTCGTCGGCAGTCGGCAAGACCGTATCGTTCACATTCCCCTCACCAGGTCGCTCACGTCGCGAGACCGCTCACGACCGAGATGAGGATGTACACGATGATCATCAGAACGAAGAAGGACAGGTCGAGTGCCACGCCCCCGAGACGCAGCGGCGGAATGAACCGCCGCAGAAGCTTGAGCGGTGGATCGGTGACAGTGTAGGTGGCCTCCAGGACGACCACCATCGCCTTGCCGGGTTGCCACGAGCGGGCGAACTGGAAGACGTAGTCCATGACCAGCCGGAAAATAAGCACGACGAGGAAACACACCAGAACGATGTAGATCACCTCCAGTGCGACGCCCATCCCGTGCTTCCCTCTCCCCTGGTCCCCGGTCCGGCCTTGCGACCGGATCGTTCCCGCCCTGCGACCGGGTCGTTCCCGGTGCCGTGTTCTCAGCTCTGGTTGAAGAATCCGCCCTCTGCGATGCGGGCCTTGTCCTCCGCCGTGACATCGACGTTAGCAGGAGACAGCAGGAACACCTTCTGCGTCACCCGTTCAATGCTGCCATGGAGACCGAAGACAAGACCCGCGGCAAAGTCGACAAGTCGCTTGGCGTCCGTGTCGTCCATCTCCGTGAGATTCATGATCACAGGCGTGCCCTCACGGAAGTGTTCCCCGATGGTACGGGCCTCGTTGTAGGTCCTCGGGTGCAACGTGGTGATGCGGTAGGGCTCCCGCTCGGACACGACCTTGGGCATGATCACCGGTGCGTTCTTCTCCAGGCTCGGACGTTCAGGTGTGATGGATGCCACGGGGGCGATTCGCGCCGGACGTCCGTTTTCTACCGCTAGGGGCACCGGCTCGCGCTCGCGCTGCGCGGGTGGTTGGACCATCCGCACCGGTTCTTCCCGCTCCTGCTGGTGCACGGGCTGGTGGCGCCGGTGCTCCCGCTCGGGCTCCGGCTCGGGTTCGAAATCGTCGTCGGGGTCAAAGCCCCGGCCGTCGTACCCATCGTCCTCCACGAGGCCGAGGTAGACCGCCATCTTGCGCATCGCGCCGGCCATGCTCTGAGTCCTCCGCTCTGTGGTGGATCGGCCTCGTCACCAAGTGCCCGCGATCCACTCGGTCCACCCGTCAATCGGCGGGAATGACCATATTTTCTGCTGTGGTCCGACTTGCTTCGCGACGTTACCCGAGCCGAGGTCGGTCTCCGAGCACCGCCGTACCGACGCGTACATGTGTCGCTCCGGCCATGACGGCTGCTTCGAGGTCCGCACTCATCCCTGCGGACACCATGTTCGCAGCCGGATGGTCCGCGCGCAGGCGGGATGAGAATTCCAGCAGCCGCTCGAACGCCGCCCGTTGCCGTCCCGCGTACGGTCCGGCCAGCGGCGCCACGGTCATCAGACCGCCGAGCCGCAGACCCGGCGCAGCGGCCAGCGCGGCGGCCAACTCCTCGATCCCGCCGGGTGCCGTACCCCCTCTCGCCCCGCGCTCGCCCGCACCGGCGTCGAGCGCGACCTGGATCAGGCAGACGAGTTCGCGCTCCGCCCTGACCGCCGCGGCGGAGAGGGCGGAAACGAGCTTCACCCGGTCGACAGACTGCACGACATCGGCGTAACCCGCCACGGAACGAACCTTGTTGGTCTGCAACTGGCCCACGAAGTGCCACGTCAACGACAAATCCTGACAGGCGGCCGCCTTGGGCCCGGCGTCCTGGTCGCGGTTCTCGGCAACCTCCCGCACCCCCAGCTCGTGCAGGATCCGGACGTCGCTCGCGGGGTAGGTCTTGGTGACCACGATCAGGGTCACCTCCTCCCGCGCGCGCCCGGCGGCGGCGCAGGCCCCGGCGATCCGGTCCTCCACCTTCGCGAGATTGCCTGCGAGTTCGGTCCTGCGGTCCGTCATGCCGCACCGCCCGGGCCGTCGGCGCCGTCCAGCCAGACATAGCCGGCGAGCCGGCCGGTGGTCCGGTCGCGGCGGTACGAGAAGTGGTCGCCGGACTCGCGCGTGCAGAAGTCCGACCGCTCCCGGTCCTCGATCCCGAGCGCGGCGAGCTGCGCGTGCACGCCCGCGACGACGTCGACGGCCGGGGTGCCCCAGCCGGTCTCGGCCCAGGACTCCGGTACGGCCGCGGCGACCTCGTCGCGCAGCGCCGCCGGGACCTCGTAGCAGCGTCCGCAGACGGCCGGTCCGGTCCGGGCGGTGATCCGGGACGGTTCGGCGCCGAGCGCGACCATGGCCTTGACGGCGGCGGGCACGACCCCGGCGACCAGCCCGGGGCGTCCGGCGTGGGCGGCGGACGCGATCCCGGCGACCGGGTCGGCCAGCAGCACCGGCACGCAGTCCGCGGTGAGCACGGCGAGGGCGAGTCCGCCCCGCGCGGTGACCAGCGCGTCGACCGGCGGAATCCCGGAAGGGGCGGCGGGGCTCGCGGGAGCCGCCGCGTCCGCCGCGGGCCAGGGGCCGTCCACGACCGCCACCTCGCGGCCGTGTACCTGGTTCATCCAGACCACCCGCCCCGGGTCGAGGCCCAGGGACTTCGCGGCGAGTTCGCGGTTGGTCCGCACGGCGGCCGGGTCGTCGCCGACCGCGCCGCCCAGATTGAGCTGTTCGTACGGAACGGCGCTCACCCCGCCCCACCTGTCGGTGAAGGCGAAGTGCGCGCCGCTCTCGGTGTCCTGCCGCTCTATCACTTCAAGAAGTCCGGAACATCCAGCTCTTCGACCTGGGTGTCCTGGTACGGACGGGCCGGCGGGACGTGCGGCGAGCTGATCGGCGGGAGCGGCTTCTCGTTGACCGCCTGCGCCGGTTCCGGCTTGGCCGGGCTGTCGTCGCGCGGCGGGACCGTACCGAGTCCGCCGGCGGGCCTGCCGGTGTCCGCGGACCGCGGCGGGGCCTGCTGCTCCTCGCGCTTGCCGGCGCCGAGCACGGTCTCGCGGCGCGTCGGCGGCTGTCCGCCGTCGAAGCCCGCCGCGATCACGGTGACCCGCACCTCGTCGCCCAGGGCGTCGTCGATGACGGCGCCGAAGATGATGTTGGCCTCGGGGTGGGCGGCCTCGCTCACGAGCTGCGCGGCCTCGTTGATCTCGAAGAGACCGAGGTCGGAACCGCCGGAGATGGAGAGCAGGACACCGCGGGCGCCGTCGATGGACGCTTCGAGCAGGGGCGAGGAGATCGCCATCTCGGCGGCGGCCACCGCGCGGTCGTCGCCGCGGGCCGAGCCGATGCCCATGAGCGCCGAGCCGGCCTCGGACATCACGGACTTGACGTCGGCGAAGTCGAGGTTGATCAGACCCGGTGTGGTGATCAGATCGGTGATGCCCTGGACACCCGAGAGCAGCACCTGGTCGGCCGACTTGAAGGCGTCCAGCACGCTGACCTGACGGTCCGAGATGGACAGCAGCCGGTCGTTGGGGATGACGATGAGGGTGTCGACCTCTTCGCGGAGCTCGGCGATGCCGTCCTCCGCCTGGTTCGCGCGGCGGCGGCCCTCGAAGGTGAACGGGCGGGTGACCACACCGATCGTGAGGGCGCCCAGCGAACGCGCGATGGCGGCGACCACGGGCGCGCCACCGGTGCCGGTGCCGCCTCCCTCGCCTGCGGTGACGAAGACCATGTCGGCCCCCTTGAGGACCTCCTCGATCTCCTCACGGTGGTCCTCTGCCGCCTTGCGACCGACCGCCGGATTGGCTCCGGCGCCGAGGCCCCGGGTGAGTTCGCGGCCGACGTCGAGCTTGACGTCGGCGTCGCTCATCAACAGGGCTTGCGCGTCAGTGTTGATCGCGATGAACTCGACGCCCTTGAGACCGACCTCGATCATTCGGTTGATGGCATTGACACCACCGCCGCCGACACCGATGACCTTGATGACTGCGAGGTAGTTCTGCGGTGCTGCCACGTCGAAGGCCTCTCGCCTCGAGTTACGTGTCGTCGCTTCGCTGAAGTCGCGCTGCGAGACTGATGCCGATGGGACGGTCCGGAACGCCGACCCAAACCCTGACGTCGAAAGTTCAGGGTTACCTGTGTGTCCGCTTCTAGGACTCTTCCGAACAGGACACTAAGTCGACAAGTGGCGCACGTTCAACGAACACGCCGAACCTCCCGTTTTTCTTTTCACCCTATGTGATCACCCATAGCGCTGACCAACCAGGGTGCTGGCCAGCACATATGAGCGTCAACTCCGTGACGAGGCGGGCGCGGTGGGCGCGCTGACGTCGAAGTGGCCCGCCCCGGGGGCTGCTTTCATGAGGGCGGTGAGCGCACGCGCCTTGGCCGCGCCGTCCTCGCCGCTTCCCCACATCACCGTACGTCCGCCGGTCAGCTCCAGCGAGATCGAGTCGTACGAACGCACCCGGACCGCCCTGGTGTCCGCGGCGACTTTCCGGGGAAGTTCGCTCCTCACGCGGACGGCTTCGCGGGTCAGCCGGTCCGCCGGGAAGCGCTGCTGCCCGGCTGACTGTTTCCCCGTCAATTCCAGGAGGGGTACGCCCTTCGGGGCCTGCCCGACGGTGGCGAAACGAGTTCCGCCGGCGTCCACTTCGATGAACTTTCCGCCCTTTTCGATCAGCAGGACGGGCTGTCGTTCGGTCACTTTCAGACTGATTCCGTGCGGCCATGACCGGATCGCTTCGACCGTCTCGATCCGCGGCAGCCGCCGCCGGAGCCGCTCCTCGATCGCACCGGTGTCCACGGAGACCAGCGGCGACCCGATCGGGACGGCCGCGGCCTCCTCCACCCGCGCGACGGTGAGCACGTCCGTGCCGGACGTGCTCACCCGCTCGACCCGCAGCCAGTGCGAGCCGTACAGCACCCAGATCCCGGCGCCGGCGGCCAGGGCGGCCCCGGCGGCCACCGCGATCAGCGCGTACCGGCCGGGGAGCCGGAAGCGGCGGCCGGACGGGGAGCCGCCCGGCCCGGAGCGGCCGGACTCCGCCTGCGCCCGCGCGTCCCGTGCGGCGGTCGTCGGTCCGGCCACGCTCCCTGCCTCTCTCGTTCGGCGCCTCGCGGCGCGCTACGCCTGCCGGCGCGCGGCGATCGCCTCGTACACCATGCCGACAAGCAGATCATCAGCGTCCCGGCGCCCGAACTCGGCGGCCGCGCGGGACATCTCGTACAGCCGGTGCGGATCGGCGAGCACCGGCAGGATGTTGCCCTGCACCCACTGGGGCGTCAGTTCGGCGTCGTCGACGAGCAGTCCACCGCCCGCCTTCACCACCGGCTGGGCGTTGAGCCGCTGTTCGCCGTTGCCGATCGGCAACGGCACATAGGCGGCGGGCAGCCCGACGGCGGTGAGTTCGGCGACGGTCATCGCGCCCGCACGGCAGAGCATCATGTCCGCCGCCGCGTACGCGAGGTCCATCCGGTCCACATACGGTACCGGGATATAGGGCGGCATTCCGGGCATGTTGTCCACATGCGGCAATTCGTTCTTCGGGCCGACCGCGTGCAGGATCTGGATCCCGGAGCGCTGGAGCACCGGAGCGACCTGCTGCACCACCTCGTTGAGCCGGCGTGCGCCCTGCGAGCCGCCGGAGACGAGCAGCGTCGGCAGGTTGGGATCGAGGCCGAAGGCCGCGCGCGCCTCGGGACGGACCCGGGCGCGGTCGAGGGTGGCGATCGTGCGGCGCAGCGGGATGCCGATGTAGCGGGCGCCCCGGAGCTTGCTGTCCGGCGTGGAGACGGCGACGGCCGCCGCGTACCGCGACCCGATCTTGTTGGCGAGGCCCGGCCTGGCGTTGGCCTCGTGCACGATGATGGGCACGCCCAGCCGCTTGGCGGCGAGGTAGCCGGGCAGCGCGACATAGCCGCCGAAGCCGACGACGCAGTCGGCCTTCGTGCGCTCCAGGATCTGCTCGGCGGCCTTGATCGTGCCGCGGAGCCGTCCCGGGACGGTGATCAGTTCAGGGGTGGGTCGGCGCGGCAGCGGCACGGCCGGGATGAGTCCCAGTTCGTACCCCCGCTCGGGAACGAGCCTGGTCTCCAGGCCGCGCTCCGTGCCGAGGGCCGTGATCCCCACGGTGGGGTCCTGCCTGCGCAGGGCGTCCGCGAGGGCGAGCGCGGGCTCGATGTGGCCGGCGGTCCCCCCACCGGCGAGTACGACATGCACCGAAATTCACCGCTCTCCGGACGGACGCTTCTTGACGCGCCGTCTCATCGTCTTCCATCTCACCCCGGCCCGCTTCCTGCTGAAGACAGGCTGCCGCATGGCCAGGGCCGCCCTCGCGGCGGGATCGTCCCGCGCGAAGGCGATCAGCAGCCCGACGGCGAACATGGTCGGCAGCAGAGCCGATCCTCCGTAGGAGAACAGCGGCAGCGGGACTCCGGCGATCGGCAGCAGACCGAGCACCGCACCGATGTTGACCACGGCCTGGGCCGTGATCCACGTGGTGACACCTCCCGCGGCGTACCTCACGAAGGGATCCTCCGTGCGTCCGGCCACGCGGATACCCGCATAGCCTAGAGCCGCGAACAGGGCGAGCACCGACAGCGTCCCCACCAGCCCCAGTTCCTCCCCGGTGACGGCGAAGATGAAGTCGGTGTGCGGTTCGGGAAGTTGGCCCCACTTTTCCACACTGGCGCCGAGCCCCGAACCGAACCATCCGCCGGAGGCAAGAGCATAGATGCCGTGCACGGCCTGGAAGCACTCGCCGTTGGGGCCGACGTCGATCGCCCCCACGCAGGAGAACCGGGACAGCCGGTTCTCGTTGGTCTTGATCAGGACGAACCCGACGACGCCCGCGAGGCCCAGCACCCCGCCGAACAGCCGGGTGGGCGCCCCGGCCAGCCACAGCAGGCCGAAGAGGATCGCGGTGAGGATGATCGCCGTACCCATGTCGCCGCCGAGCATGATCAGCCCGAGCAGCATGAAGGCGACCGGGACCAGCGGCACCAGCAGGTGCTTCCACTGCGAGAGCAGCCGCTTGTCCTGTTTGCGGGCGAGCAGGTCGGCCCCCCACAGGATCAGCGCGAGCTTGCCGAACTCGCTGGGCTGGAGCTGGAAGGGGCCTCCCACGGAGAGCCAGTTCTGGTTGCCGTTGACGGACTGCCCTATCCCGGGGACCTGGACCAGGGCCATGAGGAAGACCGTGCCGACGAGCAGCGGGTAGGAGAAGGCGCGGTGGAGCTTGGCCGGCATGCGGGAGGCGACCAGCAGCAGGGCGGTGCCGATGCCGGCGGCGAACAGCTGCTTGCGGAAGAAGTACGCGCCCGGCAGCGACAGCTCCAGCGCCTTGATCATCGACGCGGAGTACACCATCACCAGTCCGAGGACGGTGATCAGCAGACTGCTGCCGAGGATCAGGTAGTACGCGGTGAGCGGCCGGTCCCAGGTGCGCCGGGCCTGTTCGAACCTGCGCCTGATCCCGCCGCCGCGGGGCGGTCTGGGGGCGCGGGGGCCGCTCCCCCTGCCGCGGGCGGCGGGGGGACGCCGTACGGGCGCTCCGGGGGCCTTGCCGCGCAGGACGAGGCCGGGCAGGCGGCCCGTACCCGCGAGGCGACCCGTACCGGCGAGCCTGGCGAGGGGCCCCCGTACCGCCAGGGACCCCGCTGCGGCCTTCGCGCCGCCGCCGGGTCCCGTACCCGCTCCCGGCACCCCCGCGAGGGCGGGAGTGCCCGTCAGGCCCGCTCCGCGTGGCGCGGAGCGCGGGTCCCGTCCCACGGTGTCGTCGGCCGGCATCGTCGCTGTCCCCTCCAGTCGTGCCTGGCGCGGCTGCCGGAGGTCCGAGGACCGCGGCACGGGTGGCGCGGCCGGGTGCCCGGGACCGCTCGGCACGGCACCGGGGGGCCGGGCCGGTCAGGCGTGCTCGGCGGCGAGTGCGCGGACGGCGTCCGCGAACGCCTCGCCTCGTTTGTTGTAGTTGGTGAACATGTCCATCGAGGCGCAGGCGGGGGCCAGCAGTACGGTGTCCCCCGGCTGAGCGAGCCGTGCCGCTTCGCGGACGGCGGCGGGCATCGCTCCAGTGTCGGTCCGGTCGAGGTCGACCACCGGGACTTCGGGGGCGTGTCGCGCGAGGGCTTCCCGGATCAGCGCACGGTCGGCGCCGATCAGGACGACCGCGCGCAGCCGCTTCGCGGACCCGGAGACCAGGTCGTCGAAGGCCGCGCCCTTGGCGAGGCCGCCCGCGATCCAGACGATCGGGTCGTAGGCCGCCAGGGACGCCTCCGCGGCATGGGTGTTGGTGGCCTTGGAGTCGTCGACGTACGTGACGCCGCCGGTCCTGGCTACCAGTTCGATCCGGTGCGGGTCGGGCCGGAAGGCGCGCAGTCCGTCGCGTACGGCGGCGGGCTCGACGCCGTAGGCACGGGCGAGGGCCGCCGCCGCGAGGGCGTTGGCGATGTTGTGCGGGGCCGGCGGGTCGACGTCGGTGACGTGCGCCAGCTCCTGGGCCCGGTCGCGGCGGTTCTCCACGAAGGCGCGGTCGACCAGGATGCCGTCCACGACGCCGAGTTGGGACGGTCCTGGCGTGCCGAGGGTGAAGCCGATCGCCCGGCAGCCCTCCTCGACGTCGGCGGCGCGGACGAGGTCCTCGGTCGCCGGGTCGGCCGCGTTGTAGACGCACGCGATCCGGTTGCCCTCGTAGATCCGGCCCTTGTCGGCGGCGTACGCCTTCATGGAGCCGTGCCAGTCGAGGTGGTCGGGGGCGAGGTTGAGCACGGCGGCGGAGTGGGCGCGCAGGCTCGGCGCCCAGTGCAGCTGGTAGCTGGAGAGCTCGACGGCGAGCACGTCGTAGGTCTCGTCGCCGGCCACGGCGTCCAGGAGCGAGACGCCGATGTTGCCGACGGCGGCCGTACGCAGTCCGGCCGCCGTCAGGATCGAGGCGAGCATCCTGACGGTGGTCGTCTTGCCGTTGGTGCCGGTGACGGCGAGCCAGGGGGCCGCGCCGGGCCCCCGCAGCCGCCAGGCCAGCTCGACGTCGCCCCAGATCTCCACCCCGGCGGCCGCGGCGGCCGTGAACAGCGGCTTGTCCGGCCGCCAGCCGGGGGCGGTGACGACCAGTTCCGTACCGGCGGGCAGGGTGTCCCCGTCGCCGAGCCGGACCGTGACGCCCAGCTCCGCCAGCCCGGCGGCCTGGGTACGGGACCGTTCGTCGTCGCCGTCGTTGACGACGGTGACCTCGGCGCCGAGGCCGTGCAGCACCCGGGCCGCCGGGATCCCGGAGACTCCGAGACCCGCGACGGTGACCCGCTTGCCCTGCCAGTTCACGTGACCGCCTTGTTCACTCGACCGTCCGGATCACTTGTCGGACCGGATCACTTGTCCGCCGCCCAGCCCGCGTAGAAGAGGCCGAGGCCCACGATCACGCACATGCCCTGGATGATCCAGAACCGCACCACGACAAGGACCTCGGACCACCCCTTCAGTTCGAAGTGGTGCTGGAGGGGAGCCATGCGGAAGACCCGCTTGCGGGTCATCTTGAAGGAGCCGACCTGGATCACGACGGACATCGTGATCAGGACGAAGAGGCCGCCGAGGAGCGCGATCAGGAACTCCGTACGGGAGCAGATCGCGAGGCCCGCGAGGGCGCCGCCGAGCGCGAGCGACCCGGTGTCCCCCATGAAGATCTTGGCGGGTGAGGTGTTCCACCACAGGAAGCCGAAGCACGAGCCCATCAGGGCGGAGGCGACGACCGCGAGGTCCAGGGGGTCCCGTACCTCGAAACAGGCGTTGGGGTTGGTCAGCGTCACCGCGTTGGCACAGGACTCCTGGAACTGCCAGAGCCCGATGAACGTGTACGCGCCGAAGACCATCACGGACGCGCCGGTGGCCAGGCCGTCCAGACCGTCCGTCAGGTTCACGCCGTTGGACATCGCGAGAATCATGAACAGCGCCCAGACCACGAACAGCACCGGGCCGATCGACCAGCCGAAGTCCGTGACGAACGACAGCCTGGTGGAGGCCGGGGTGAGTCCCTGGGTATCGGCGAACTGGAGCGAGAGCACCGCGAAGGCGATGCCGACGATCAGCTGGCCCGCCATCTTGGCCTTGGCCCGCAGGCCCAGCGACCGCTGCTTCACGATCTTGATGTAGTCGTCGAGGAACCCGACCAGTCCCATGCCCGCCATCAGGAACAGGACCAGCACACCCGAGAAGGTGGGGTTCTCGCCGGTGATCACCTTCGCCAGCGCGTAGGCGATCAGCGTGGCCAGGATGAAGGCGATGCCGCCCATGGTGGGCGTGCCCTTCTTGCTGCCGTGGCTGCGCGGGCCGTCGTCCCGGATGAACTGCCCGTATCCCTTGCGGGCCAGGAGCTTGATCAGCAGCGGTGTGCCGATCAGGGTCAGGAAGAGCCCGATGGCTCCCGCGAAGAGGATCTGCCTCATCGGCCGGAGACCTCGCCCTCGGTGGTGCTCTCGAGGAGTGCCAGGGCGACCCTCTCAAGACCTGCCGACCTGGAAGCCTTCACCAGCACGACGTCTCCCGGACGCAGTTCACTGCGCAACAGATCGACCGCCGCCTGTGCGTCGGACACGTGCACCGACTCCTCACCCCACGAACCCTCGTTGTAAGCGCCCAGTCGCAGCCAGGACGCTTCCCTGCCCCCGACCGCCACGAGCTTGCTGACGTTGAGCCGGACGGCGAGCCGTCCGACCGCGTCGTGCTCGGCGAGCGATTCGTCCCCGAGCTCGGCCATCGGGCCGAGCACCGCCCAGGTACGCCCCCCCTCGGTCCGTGAGGCACCGCCCATGGCGGCCAGCGCACGGAGCGCGGCTCTCATGGATTCGGGGTTCGCGTTGTAGGCGTCGTTGACGATCGTCACGCCGTCCGCGCGCTCGGTGACCTCCATACGCCAGCGGGAGAGGGTTCCCGCCTCGGAGAGCGCTTCGGCGATCTCGTCGACGGACATGCCCAACTCATGGGCGACGGCGGCCGCGGCGAGCGCGTTCGACACGTGGTGCTCACCGTACAGCCGCAGCGTCACGTCCCTGCACCCGGAGGGTGTTCGAAGGCGGAACGCGGGCTGTCCGGTGGCGGTGAGGCGCACGTTCTCTGCCCGTACGTCTGCTTCGTCTGCCTCGCCGAAGAGGACCACGCGTGCTTCGGTACGGGATTTCATGGCGCGGACGAGGGGGTCGTCGGCGTTGAGGACGGCCACCCCGCCGTCGGCGCCGGACGGCAGGGACTCGACCATCTCGCCCTTCGCCTCGGCGATCTGCTCGCGTCCGCCGAACTCACCGATGTGCGCGGTGCCGACGTTGAGGACGAGGCCGATCCGGGGCGGGACGAGTCCGGTGAGGTAGCGGATGTCCCCGAGGTACCGGGCGCCCATCTCCAGGACGAGGTAGCGGGTGTCCTCGACGGCGCGCAGGGCGGTCAGCGGGACGCCGATCTCGTTGTTCAGGTTCCCGGCCGGCCAGACCGTGGGTCCCTTCGTACGGAGCAGCTGGGCGATGAGGTCCTTGGTGCTGGTCTTGCCGGCGGAGCCGGTGAGCGCGACGGTGGTGGCGCCGAGGCGTTCGACGACGGCGCGGGCGAGGGCGCCGAGGGCCTGGACGACGTCGTCGACGACGATCACGGGGACGCCCGGGAGGGGGCGGGTGGCCAGGACGGCCACCGCACCCTCCTCGACGGCGCCCCGCGCGTAGTCGTGGCCGTCGACCCGCTCGCCGGCGAAGGCGGCGAAGAGGCTGCCCTTCTCCACGGCGCGGGAGTCGATGACGACGGGTCCGGTGACCCGGACCGCCGGATCCGGTATGTCGTGCGACTGCCCGCCGACGAGGGCGGCGATCTCGCTGAGGGAGAGGGCGATCACGGGGTCATCCCTGACTGTTGTGCTCGGGGCGGGGCTCGTCGCCGGCGGGGGCGCGGCCCGGCGCGTGGCCGAGGGAGCGTTCGAGGGCGTCGCGCAGGACCAGGCGGTCGTCGAAGGGGCGTACCACTCCGGCGATGTCCTGGCCCTGCTCGTGGCCCTTGCCGGCGATCAGCACCGTGTCGTCGGCCCGGGCGCGGGAGACCGCGGTGGCGATGGCGGAGGCCCGGTCGGCGTCGACCAGGACGTCGCCGCGCTCGGCGGCGGGGACGCCGACGGCGCCCGCGAGCATGGCCGCGAGGATCGCGAGGGGGTCCTCGGAGCGGGGGTTGTCGGAGGTCAGGACGGCGGTGTCGGCGAGCCGGGCGGCGGCGGCGCCCATCGGCCCGCGCTTGGTCTCGTCGCGGTCGCCGCCGCAGCCGAGGACGAGGTGCACCTTGCCCTTGGTGACCTTGCGCAGGGAGCGCAGGACCGATTCGACGGCGTCCGTCTTGTGCGCGTAGTCGACGACGGCGAGGTACGGCTGTCCCGCGTCCACGCGCTCCAGCCGTCCCGGCACCCCGGGGACGGCGGCGACGCCGTCGGCGGCGGTCTGCGGGTCGATCCCGGCCAGCGCCAGGGTGGCGATCGCCGCGAGGGTGTTGGCGACGTTGAACGGTCCCGGCAGCGGCGCGGCGGCCCGTACCCGCTGCCCCCGGGGGCCGACGGCGGTGAAGGTGGAGCCCTGGGCGCCGGTCTCGACGTCCTCGGCGCGCCAGTCGGCGTCCTGGCGGCCCTCGGCGGAGAAGGTGGTGACCGGTACGGTCGCCTCCGTGACGAGGCGCCGGCCGTACGCGTCGTCCAGGTTCACGACGCCGAGGCGGCTGCGCCGGGGGGTGAACAGCTGGGCCTTGGCCTGGAAGTAGTCCTCCATGCCGGAGTGGAACTCCATGTGCTCCGGGCTGAGGTTGTTGAACACCGCCACGTCGAAGACGCAGCCGTCGACCCGGCCGAGGACCAGGGCGTGGCTGGAGACCTCCATGGCGACCGACCCGACGCCGCGTTCCCGCATGACGGCGAAGAGCGCCTGGAGGTCGGTGGCCTCGGGGGTGGTGCGCTCGGACTTGATGCGTTCGTCGTCGACGCGCATCTCGACGGTGCCGATCAGGCCGGTACGGTGGCCCGCCGCGCGCAGTCCGCCCTCGACCAGGTAGGCCGTGGTGGTCTTGCCCGAGGTGCCGGTGATGCCGATCTGGAGGAGGTCCTCGCCGGGCCGCCCGTAGATCTCGGCGGCCAGCTCGCCCATCCGGCCCCGGGGGTCGGGGACGACCAGGACGGGCAGTCCGGTGGCCGCGGCCCGTTCGGCCCCGGCGGGGTCGGTCAGGATCGCGGCGGCGCCCAGTCCCGCCGCCTGGGCGGCGAAGCCGGCGCCGTGGACGCGGGCGCCGGGGAGGGCCGCGTACACGTCGCCGGGCCGTACCGCCCGGGAGTCGTGGGTGATGCCCGTCGTCTCCCCGGGGCCCGGGGAGGCGCCCGGGGTCTCGGCGCCCAGCCGGACGGCGAGCTCGGCGAGGGAGGTGGGCCGGACCCGGTCCGGACGGGGCGCCCCCGGCTGGTTCACAGGGGCGTCCTCGGGGGCGGTTCTGTACTGATCAGCGTGTGGCACGGCGGTGAGCGTACCGGGCCCGGAGGGGCGCGGGCCAAGTGAGCGGCCCGTGCCGCCGGGGCCGTCGGGAGGGGTGGGGCGGTTCCCGGAATCGGGGGTGATGGTTGTCACTGGGGCTTTCCCTGGGGTCACGCGCCGGACGGCGACGGGCCGGCTGTGGGCCGGCCCGTCTAGAAGGTGACCGGCAGTCGGGCGGGGGCGGTTCCGGTCGGTTCGACCTGCAAGGTCTTGAGTGCGAACTCCATGACCTTCTTGTAGATGGGTCCGCAGATCTGGCCGCCGAAGTAGCTGCCCGTGGTCGGGTTCTGGATGGCGCAGTAGACGGTGATCCGCGGGTCGTCCGAGGGCGCGAAGCCCGCGAAGGAGGCGGTGTAGCCCTTGTAGCGGCCCAGCTCGGGATCGACCCGGTTGGCCGTACCCGTCTTGCCCGCGACGCGGTAGCCGGGGATGCGGGCCTTGGTGCCGGTGCCTTCCTCGTTGCCGACGACCGACTCCAGCATGGTCGCGACGGTCCTGGCGGTCTTCTCGCTGACGACCCGGGTCTTCTTGGGGGCGGGGGCCGGGGTGAAGCGGCCGTCGGGGCCCTTCGTGCCGCGGATCAGGGTGGGCTCGGTCCGTACGCCGCCGTTGGCGATGGTCGAGTAGACCGACGCGGCCTGCATGGCGTTCAGGGAGAGTCCCTGGCCGAAGGGGATGGTGAACTGCTGCGAGGTCGACCAGTCCTGCGGCTTCGCGAGGATGCCCTGGGTCTCGCCGGGGTAGTGCAGCCCGGTGGGCCGGCCGATGCCGAACTTGTCCAGGTACGAGTAGAGGACCTGGTTGGCCTTCTGCTGGGTCGCGCCGAGCTGTCCGGTCGCCAGGATCGTGCCGATGTTGCTGGACTTGGCGAGGACGCCGTTGAGGGTCAGGTTCCAGGTGGGGTGGTCGATGTCGTCCTTGAAGAGCCGGTCGCCGCGGTGCAGCCGGTTGGGGACGACGACGTGGGTCAGCGGGGTGGCGACGCCCTCTTCCAGTACGGCGGCCATCGACATGATCTTGGCGGTGGAGCCGGGTTCGTACGCGTCCTGGAGCGCGGCGTTGCCCAGGTCGGCCGCGTTGGCCTCGGAGAAGTCGTTCGGGTCAAAGCCGGGGGCGTTGGCCATGGCCAGCACCTCCCCGGTCCTGGTGTTCTGGACCACCACGTAGCCGCGGTCGGCCTTGGACTTCTGGACCTGGTCGGCGATGGCCTGCTGGGCGGCCCACTGGATGTCCCGGTCGATGGTCAGCTCGATGTCGGAGCCGGGCACGGCGGGCTTCTCCCGGGAGGTCGCGGTGGGCACACGGTGCCCGCCGGACTGGGCGAAGGTGACCTGTCCGTCCTCGCCCGCCAGCTCCTTGTCCAGCATGGACTCGACCCCGCCGGCGCCGTGGCCGGCGGCGTTGACGTAGCCCAGTATCCCGGCGGCGAGATCGCCGTTGGGGTAGACCCGTTTGCTGCTGGCCTCCTGGAAGACACCGGCCAGCACGCTGCTCCTGGCCTGCTTCGGGGGCACACCCTGGTTGGCCTTGCTCGCCTTGCTGGCGAGGACGCTCTTGAGGTCCTTGATCTGGTTCCAGACCTGCGGGGTCTGGCGGCGGGCCAGCACGGCGTAGCGGGACTTGGGGGTCTTGAGCTTGGTGATCAGGTCGCCGGTGTCGACGCCGAGGATCGGGGCGAGGAGCGCGGCGGCCTGCTCGGGGGCGTCGGGGACCCGGGTGGAGTCGGGGGTGAACATCAGCGGGTCTGCGGTGATGTCGTAGGCGTCGACGCTGTCGGCGAGGGCGATCCCGGAGCGGTCGGTGATCTCGCCGCGCTCCGCCTCCAGGGTGTGGCTGAGGTAGCGGCTCTTCTCCGCCTTGGCGGCGTACGCGCGGGCGTCGACGGCCTGCACCTGGAGGAGCCGTACGACGAACACGAGCATCACGAGGGTGAGGCCGAGGCTGACCAGGCGCAGCCGGGGGCGGGGGTTGCCGAGTCTGATCCGGTGGGGCGGGCGGGCGCCGGGGGCGCCGGGGCGGCGGCGGGGCGGGGCGGGGTGGCCGGGGGTCCGGGGGCGCGTGGCGTTCCGGTTCCCGGCGGGGCCGGGGACCCGGCGGTGCGGTGGTTCCTTGGGGGGCACTGCGTCACCTGCCGGAGGTCGTCGGGTCGGGGGCGCCGGGGGTGGGCACGGGCGCGGAGGCCGTGGGGGCGGGGGTGGCGGACGGGTCCGACGCGGCGGCGTTCGGCGCCGGTACGGGCACGGTGGAGCCGGGGGGCGGGCTCGCGGGCGCGGGCTGTTCCAGCACGGGGGGCGGTACGGGAGGCAGCGCCTCGGCCCGTTCGGGGACGCCGCGGACGGTTCCGTCCGGGTTGAGGAAGGCGGGGCTGCCGCCCGGGACCATGCCCAGTTCGCGGGCCCGGCGGCCGAGGGCGTCGGGCGCGGAGTGGTCGTCGACGTCCCGTTGCAGCGCCTGCTGCTCGTCGGTGAGGTCGGTGGTCTGTTTCTTCAGCTCGCTGAGCCGGAACGAGCCCTCGTTGAGGGAGGAGTTGAGGAGCAGCAGGGCGATCAGGCCGCCGCCGAGGAGCAGGACGACCAGCAGGACGAAGGGGGTACGGGCCGCGGAGGTGGCCCCGGCGGGCATCATCCGGGCGAGCCGTGCGGCGCGCCCCTTCAACTGCTTGGCCGGTCCGCTCACGACACGTCCTCCCGGATCCTCTCCGCCCCCCGCAGCCGGGCGGAGGCGGAGCGCCGGTTGTCGGCGATCTCCTCCTCCGTGGGGAGTTCGGCGCCCCGGGTGAGGAGCTTGAGGCGGGGCTGGTAGCGCTCGGGGACGACGGGCAGTCCGGGGGGCGCGGTGGTGGCGGCGCCCGCCGCGAAGACCTGTTTGACGACCCGGTCCTCCAGCGACTGGTAGGAGAGGACGGCGATGCGGCCGCCGACGGCGAGGGCCCGGACGGCGGCGGGCAGGGAGGACTCCAGTGCGGAGAGCTCGCCGTTGACCTCGATGCGCAGGGCCTGGAACGTGCGCTTGGCCGGATTGCCTCCGGTGCGCATGGCCGCCTGGGGCAGGGCGTCGCGGATCAGGGCGACGAGCCGGGCGCTCTTGGTGAAGGGTTCCTTCTCGCGTTCCCTGACGACGGCGGAGACGATGCGCCTGGCCTGCTTCTCCTCGCCGTACGCGCGCAGGATCCGTACCAGCTCACCCGGCGGATAGGTGTTGAGGACCTCGGCGGCGCTGATGCCGGCGGACTGGTCCATCCGCATGTCGAGCGGGGCGTCGTGGGCGTACGCGAAGCCGCGCTCGGCCTCGTCCAGCTGCATGGAGGAGACGCCGAGGTCGAAAAGAACCCCGTGGACCCTGGGGATGCCCAGCCGGTCCAGGACCTCGGGGAGTTCGTGGGAGACGGCGTGGACGAGCGTGGCGCGGTCGCCGTACGGGGCGAGCCGCTCGCCGGAGAGCCGGAGGGCTTCCTTGTCGCGGTCGAGCGCGACCAGCCGGACCTCCGGGAACGCCGTGAGCAGCGCCTCGCTGTGGCCGCCGAGGCCCAGGGTGCCGTCGACGACGACGGCGCCGGGGCGGTCGAGGGCGGGGGCCAGCAGGTCCAGGCACCGCTGGAGCATCACCGGTACGTGTCGGGCCTGGTTCATGCGCCCCTCTCAGATCCGGCGCGGCCGGTACGTACGGCCGGGTCCCGCCCGCCCGGGAGGGGGAGGTCCGCCGGCGCCGGAAGGGCGTCGGCGGCCCCGGCCGAGCCGGCGGGAGGAGGCCGAGCCGCACGTACGCCGCACACGCGGGGGAAATCGGGATGTCTTCGGAAGTCTGCGGAAGGTGTCCGTGAACTTCGCGTCACTTTAGTCCACTCGCCCTTCCGGTCAATCAACCGGCTGGCGCGTCGCGCGGGCCACTCACCACAGCGCCACAAACACCGCGGATCACCCCATCGGACGACCGCGACCCGCCCATGTGGAGTAGCTCACATCCAGCCATGTTGACGCTCTTTGTTCTGTCTTGGGGCGGGCTTCGACGGGCTGTGACCATTACCGTCTTACGTATGTCGACTTCCGCACACCTCCCCGCAGAGCCCACCGTGGCTCCCGCCGGCGCGGCCCGCACCGGCGGGACGGTCACCGACCGGCTCATCGACGCCAACCAGCGCTACGCCGACGCGTTCACCGACCCCGGCATGGACGCCCGCCCCGTGCTGCGCGTCGCCGTGGTCGCCTGCATGGACGCCCGGCTCGACCTGCACGGAGCGCTGGGCCTCGCGCTCGGCGACTGCCACACCATCCGCAACGCGGGAGGCGTGGTCACCGACGACGTCATCCGCTCCCTGACCATCAGCCAGCGGGCGCTCGGTACGCGTAGCGTCGTCCTCATCCACCACACCGGCTGCGGCCTGGAGAGCCTCACCGAGGAGTTCCGGCACGACCTGGAGATCGAGGTCGGCCAGCGGCCGTCCTGGGCGGTCGAGTCGTTCCGCGATGTCGACCAGGATGTACGGCAGTCGATGCGGCGGGTCCGTACCTCACCGTTCCTGGTGCACACGGACGACATCCGCGGCTTTGTCTTCGACGTGAAGACGGGTCTCCTGCGGGAGATCGAGACCTCCGACTAGCGCTTCCCGGCGGCCGACCGGCCACCGTCCGATCTCCGGCCGACCCTCCAACTGTCGTCACCCCGGCCCTCAATCACGGCAAAGCCGACGTATCCCACCCACTTATCCACAGGCGAGTGACACGAAGCGGTAACGGCAACAAGAATGCGTGTGTGACGGCGCACCGGAACCTTCCGGGGGCGGCGTCCGTATTTCGAGGTGGGCCGGGCCGTCTGATGAGCGCCGGCCCGTATGAACGGGCCGAGGAGGGCCGGGTGACGACCTATGACGATCGAGCGAGCCTCACTGATCTGACCACCACAGCGGAGCGTGTGCGCGCATCGGTGGAAGGTGTGATCGAGGGCAAGCCTGAGGTCGTACGGCTTTCGCTGACCGTGCTCCTCGCCGAGGGGCATCTTCTGATCGAGGATGTCCCCGGCGTGGGCAAGACGATGCTCGCGAAGGCGCTCGCGCGCTCCATCGACTGTTCGGTGCGGCGTATCCAGTTCACTCCCGACCTGCTGCCGTCGGACATCACCGGGGTGTCCATCTACGACCAGCAGCGGCGGGAATTCGAATTCAAACCGGGGGCGATCTTCGCGCAGATCGTGATCGGCGACGAGATCAACCGCGCCTCCCCGAAGACCCAGTCGGCGCTGCTGGAGTCGATGGAGGAGCGCCAGGTCACCATCGACGGGCATTCGTACGAACTGCCCAGCCCGTTCATGGTGGTCGCCACCCAGAACCCGGTGGAGATGGAAGGCACGTACCCGCTCCCCGAGGCGCAGCGCGACCGCTTCATGGCCCGGGTGTCGATCGGCTACCCCAGCGCGGAGGCCGAGTTGCAGATGCTGGACGTGCACGGCGGGGTCTCGCCCCTGGACGACCTCCAGCCGGTGGCGCACGCGCACGACATCGTGAAGCTGATCGACGCGGTGCGCGGCGTGCATGTCGCCGACTCCGTGCGGCGGTACGCGGTGGAGCTGGTCGGCGCGACCCGTAACCACCCGGACCTCAGACTCGGCGCCTCGCCGCGCGCCACGCTCCACCTGCTGCGGGCGGCGAAGGCCTCGGCCGCCCTGAGCGGCCGGGACTACGCGCTGCCGGACGACGTGCAGGCGCTGGCGGTGGCGGTGCTGGCGCACCGTCTGCTGCCCACCGCCCAGGCGCAGTTGAACCGCCGTACCGCCGAGCAGGTCGTGCTGGAGATCCTTCAGCGCACGCCCGTGCCCACCGCGGACGGCGGCCTGGCCGCGGGAGCGCGCGCGGTGCCGGGCGGCCCGCTCTACGGCCAGCAGCCCGGCGCACGGCGGCTGTGATGGGACCCGGGGGGACCGACGCCCCGGACGCCGACGACGGGGGCGGCCTGCGGGCCGCGCTGTCCGGGCTGACGACGCGCGGGCGGTCGTTCTTCGCCGCCGGGATCGCCGCCGCCGTGTGCGCCTACGTCCTCGGGCAGTCGGACCTGCTGCGGGTGGGACTGCTCCTCGCCGTGCTGCCGCTGATCTGCGTGGCGGTGCTGTACCGCACGCGCTACCGCGTCGCCGGCAGCCGGCGGCTGTCGCCCTCCCGGGTGCCCGCGGGCTCGGAGGCGCGGGTGCACCTGCGGATGGACAACGTGTCGCGGGGGCCCACGGGGCTGCTGATGCTCCAGGACCACGTGCCGTACGTGCTCGGCCCGCGCCCCCGGTTCGTACTGGACCGGGTGGAGGCGGGCGGCCGGCGTGAGGTGTCCTACCGGGTCCGCTCCGACCTGCGCGGACGGTATCCGCTCGGGCCGCTCCAGCTGCGGCTGAGCGACCCGTTCGGGATGTGCGAGCTGACCCGCTCGTTCAGCGCGTACGACACCCTGACCGTCATCCCCCGTACCGAACCGCTGCCGGCGGTCCGGCTCGCGGGCGAGGCGGCGGGGCTGGGCGACGGGCGGAACCGCTCGCAGGCCCTGGCCGGGGAGGACGACGTCATCCCGCGCGGCTACCGGCACGGCGACGACCTGCGCCGGGTGCACTGGCGCTCCACGGCCCGCTACGGCGAGCTGATGGTCCGCAGGGAGGAGACGCCCCAGCGGGCCAGGTGCACGGTGCTGCTGGACACCCGGCGGGTCGGCTACCAGGGCGCCGGGCCCGACTCGGCGTTCGAGTGGGCGGTGTCGGGCGCCGCCTCCGCCCTGGTGCACATGCTGGAACGGGGCTTCGCCGTACGGCTGCTGACCGACACCGGCAGTTCGGTGCCGGGCGAGGGGGCCGACGGCTTCGCCGGGGCGACCCAGGGGTCCGCCGACTCGGCGGGCCTGATGATGGACACGCTCGCGATCGTCGACCACTCCGACGGGGCGGGCCTCTCGCGCGCGTACGACGTGCTGCGCGGCAGCACCGAGGGGCTGCTGCTGGCCTTCTTCGGCGATCTGGACGAGGAGCAGGCCGCCATCGCGGCCCGGATGCGGCAGCGCAGCGGCGCGGCCGTCGCGTTTGTCCTCGACAGCTCCGGCTGGGCGCAGGGCGCGCCCGGAGTCGCCAACCCCGACCAGGTCGGGAAGCGGCTGCGGCAGCTGCGGGAGGCCGGCTGGACCGCCCTCCTGGTGCCCTCGGGGACGGCGTTGTCCGACCTGTGGCACCAAGCGGCGCGCCAGCGGGTGGAATCGACCGTCACCGGCGGTTCGAACGGCTTCTCCGGAGGATGGTCATGAGCGGTCGCGGAAGGCTGGCGCTGTGCGCCTTCGCCGCCACGCTGATGGCGGCGGGCGCGCTGCTGCCGCTGGTCGAACCGGCCACGTGGATGCTCCAGGCCGCCGTCATGGTCGCGATCGTCAGCGGCACGGGCGCGCTGGGCCGGCGGGTGCCGCTGGCGCGGGCGCTGACCGTGGCGCTCCAGGCGCTGGTGACCCTGCTGATGCTGACGGTGGTCTTCGCCGGCCGGCAGGCGTTCCTCGGCATCCTGCCGACCCCGGACGCCGTCGCCCGCTTCGGCGACCTGCTGAGCGCGGGCGGCGACGACGTGGGGCGGTTCGCGATACCGGCCCCGGCGACCGACGGCATCAAGCTGATGCTCATCGGCGGGGTGGTCGTCATCGGGCTGGCCGTGGACGCCCTCGCGGTGACGTTCCGCAGCGCGGCCCCGGCCGGGCTGCCGCTGCTGGCGCTGTACTCGGTGGCGGCCGGGCTCTCCGGCGGGGCGGGCGGGGCCTGGTGGTTCCTGCTGGCCGCCTGCGGCTATCTGCTGCTGCTCCTGGCCGAGGGCCGGGACCGGCTGTCCCAGTGGGGCCGGGTGTTCGGCGGCACCCCGCGGGCCGGGCGGCTGCCCGGCGGCGACGGCGCGGGAGCGCCGCCACCGATCCGTACCGGACGCAGGATCGGCGTCGTCGCGCTCGGGGTGGCCCTGGTGGTCCCGCTGGCGCTGCCCGCCCTCGACGGCGGCCTGCTGGCCGGCACCGGCGGCGGGTCCGGTTCGGGACCGGGCGGCGGAGGCACCATCTCGGCGGTGAACCCGCTGGTGTCGCTCCAGGACAATCTGAACCAGCCCGAGGACCGCGAGGCGCTGAGCTACCGGACGAACGCGCCCGACACCCAGAACATGTATCTGCGGATCATGGCGCTGGACAAGTTCGACGGCACGTCCTGGCGGTTCTCGCAGCGCAGCATCGAGGACGTCCCCGACGAGTTCCCGACGCCACAGGGGCTGAACTCGGACGTCCGTACCACCGAGGTCACCACCAGCATCTCCGCCGCCCCCTGGTACCGGCAGGACTATCTGCCGATGCCCTATCCGGCGACGAAGGTCGACATCGACGGACGGTGGCGGTACGAACCCACGGGCCGGACGCTGGTGGGCGAAAACGGCCAGTCGACGCGGGGCGAGCGGTACGAGGTCAGCAGTCTGCTGGTCGACCCGACCCGTGAGCAGCTCGCCGCGGCGCCCCCGGCCCCTCCGGCGCTGCGCCGGGAGTACACGCAGGTCCCGCGCAGCCTGCCGGCCGTGGTCAAGGAGACCGCGGAGAAGGTCACGGCGGGGTCGGCCAACGACTACGAGCGGGCCGTCAAGCTCCAGGACTGGTTCGCCGTGGACGGCGGGTTCACCTACGACGTCCAGGTCGACTCGGGCACCGGCGTCACCGCGATCACGCGCTTCCTGAAGAACAAGGAAGGCTTCTGCGTCCACTTCTCCTTCACCATGGCCGCGATGGCCCGCACGCTCGGGATCCCGGCGCGGGTCGCGGTGGGCTTCACTCCCGGTACGGCCCAGCCGGACGGGAGCGTGTCCGTGGGGCTGCGCGACGCGCACGCCTGGCCCGAGCTGTACTTCGAGGGCGTGGGGTGGACGCGCTTCGAGCCGACGCCGAGCCGGGGCAGCACCCCCGACTACACCCGCCCCGAGGCCCCCTCGGGCAGCGCGAGCGACCCGCAGCTGCCCGACGCCACGACCTCGGCCGCGCCCTCCGCGGAGCCGTCGGCCTCGCAGAGCTGCGACGCGCAGGCGCGGCGGCTGGACGGCTGCGGCACGGTCGCCCCGGGCGCCGCGGCGACCCCGGACGACCCGGAGAGCCCCTGGTGGTCGGGGTTGGGCCTGGCCGGTCTTGTGCTGGCCGTCGTGGTGCTCCTCCTGCTGCCGCTGCTGCCCCTGCTGCGACGGCAGAGGGTGCGCGCCCGGCGGCTGGGCTCCGGGGGCCGTACGGAAGCGGACCTCACCGCACGGACGCTCGCAGCGTGGCGTGAAATCACCGATACGGCGTGGGACTACGGCATCGCGCCGGACGATTCGCGGACGCCCCGGAAGGCGGCCGAGCGGATCGTGCGGGAGGGACACCTGGAGCCGGCGGCGGCGCAGGCCGTGCACCGGCTCGCGGACGCGGTGGAACAGGTGCTGTACGCGCCGGTACCCCGGCCGGGTACGGGGCTGGCCGAGGACGTCCGGCTGGTGCACGAGGGCCTTCGCGCCCCGGCGGGGCGCGCGGCCCGGCTGCGTGCGCTCCTCGCTCCGCGCTCCTCCATTCGGGTGATGTGGGCGCTCTCGGAGCGGTGGTCGGTTCTCACGGAACGGTGGACGGCACACCGCCTCCACCCGTCCCGCTGGGCGGACACGATCCGCCGCCGGCCGTCCCGCCAGGGGGGCTGAGGGGGGCGGGTCACGGCGACCGCGGACATGAAGGAGGGGCGAACGCGTCGCGCGTTCGCCCCTCCTTCATGTCCTTCGTGAAGAACCTCAGGGACTCACTGGCCCTGTTCGTCGCGGCGGCGCTGCCACCGCTGCTCGATGCGGTTCATCATCGAGCGGCGCTGTCGTGGTTGTCGTCGGCCGGGAGCACCGCCGCCGGCAGCCGGTTGCTCGCCCGGTTTGGGCGCCTTCCGCCAGCCGGTGACCGCCAGGACCGCACAGCCGAGCATGACGAGGAACCCCACCACGCTGATCCAGATCTGCTGAGCGACCATTCCGGCCATGAGGAGCGCGATACCCACCAGGAAGCCTGCGACTGCCTGATAGACCCGTCGTCGGGTGTATGTACGCAGCCCGCTTCCCTCAAGCGCTGTCGCGAACTTGGGATCTTCGGCGTACAGCGCTCGCTCCATTTGCTCGAGCATTCGCTGCTCGTGCTCCGAGAGCGGCACGGAGTCCTCCTAGTCGTCGGTCGCGGGGGGCGACCGGATGCGGCCCCTTCAAGGATAGGCAGGGAATCGGCCCCCGTGAAACCCGCCCTCAACGCCATTTCGCCAATCCGGGCCGCCATGCCGTTTCAACCGCTGAGGCGTTGATTCCCCAACCATCGATCCGTCATGCCGGATGGTGTACACCGATCATACGGCGCCAGGCGCTTTCACGGGGGTGCAGTGACGCACTGCATGCGCGGCTGCATCGCTGATCAGCCACACGATCAGCCCCTCGCGGGGTCCTCCGGGGAGGCCGGAGGGCCCCGGGGCTCAGCTCCGCTTCTCGCCCAGGACGTGCAGCTGCGTGGCGACGGCGTGGAAGGCGGGCAGTTCGGCGGCGGCCGTCTCCAGCCGCAGCAGCGCCTCCAGCGCCCCCGGCTGCGTGTCCACCAGGCCGCCCGGCACGAGGTCCGCGAAGACCCGCACGCCGTGTACGGCACCGACCCGCAGGCCCGCGCCGCCGACCAGATCCGTCAGCTGTTCGGCGGTGAAGCGCCGGGGTACCGGATCGCCCTCGCCCCAGCGGCCCGCCGGGTCGGTGAGCGCCTGCCTGGCCTCGGTGAAGTGCCCGGCGAGCGCCCTGGCGAGCACGGCGCCGCCGAGCCCGGCCGCGAGCAGGCTGAGGGCGCCGGCCGGGCGCAGCGCGTCCGACACGGTCCGTACGCCGTCGGCCGGGTCGTCCACGTACTCCAGGACGCCGTGGCAGAGCACCGCGTCGAAGCCGGCCCGGTCGACCACGTCGAAGAGTCCGTGGATGTCACCCTGCACACCGTGGACCCGGTCGGCCACCCCGGCCTCGTCCGCCCGGCGCTCCAGCGCGAAGAGCGCGTTCGGACTCGGGTCGACCACGGTCACCCGGTGGCCGAGGCGGGCGACGGGCACGGCGAAGTTGCCCGTGCCCCCGCCGGTGTCGAGCACGTCCAGGACGTCCGTCCCGGCGGCCTTGGCCCGGTGCTCCAGGGCCTCCTTGAGGACTTCCCAGACCACGGCGGTGCGCAGGGAGCCCCGGGGGCGCGATGGCGTCTCCCCACCGAAGACAGGGGAAGGGTCCGACACGGCAGTTGACTCCTCGGCGCGGTGCCGCCCCGGGCGGCGGGGCGTGGACGGTGCGGGCTCCGCCCACCCTATTGCCTCGGCCGCCCCCGGCCCTCACCCCACGGCGTCCCCTTGTCCCGGTAACTCCGCCCGGGGCTGGGGCAGGACCGGCGCGAGCACCAGCATCCGCTCCACCAGGCGCAGGAACATGGCCACGTCCCGCAGGAGGTCGTCGGCGTCGCGGCTGCTCGCCGCGCCCCGTATGCCCGCCTCGGCGCGCGCCCGGCGCGCGGCTCCGGAGGCGAACAGGGCGCTCCACTCGGACAGTTCGGGCGCGATCTCGGGGAGCACTTCCCAGGCGGTCCTGATCCTGCGGCGGCGCGGCGGGGTGGTGTCCGGGCGGCCCCGGGCGGCGAGGACGGCGGCCGCGGTGCGCAGGGCGGCGAGGTGGGCGGTGGCGTAGCGCTCGTTCGGAGTGTCCAGCGTCGCGGCCTCGTCCAGGCCGTCGCGGGCCTTGGACAGGAGGTCGAGGGCGGCCGGCGGGGCCGTGGCCCTTCGCAGGACGGGGTGGACGTCGCTCGGTGGTCCGGTCAGTGAGGGGGCAGGGCCACCCGTGGGGCGCCGACGTGCGGCACCGGAATGGGAGCTGGCCATGGCGGAACCTCCTGTCCTCGTGTGACGGCTCTGTGGCCGTATGTGTTCATCGTGGAGTACGCCACTGACAATCACCTCTGACCTGCGACGTTGCCGCGTACACAGGGGCGGGCGAGGTTTTTCGCCCCGCCGGGCACCTGTCCCGGGCCGAGCTCCCCGGACACACGAGCGCGCCGGTCCGGCGGACTCAGCCTCCTGAGCCCCGCCGAACCGGCGCGTTCCCCCGTACCTCCCCCGTCCCCCCGTACCTCCCCCGTTTCCCCCGTCCCCCCTGTCCAGCTCCCCCTGTCCCCCGTCCCCCCTGCCGCCTCAGAGGTGCGGCACCGTTCCGCAGCCCCGTGCCGGCGGTGCCGGCGCCGCGCCCCTTCCGTGGTCCCCACTCTCCCCTCCGCGCCGGGGGCGGCCCATCCGCGCGCCTACTCAACTCGCGCGCTGAGTAGCCGTACTCAGAACCGGGTTCCCCTCCCCATCCCGCGGCGGCCCCGCCGTGGCTACGATCGCGTCCGTGTCCGTACTCCCCCTCGTCTTCACCAGCGGCTGGGCCAGCGGGATCAACGCCTACGCGGTGGTCCTGCTGTTCGGCGTGTTCGGCGCCACCGGGCTGACCGACGACGTGCCCGCCCCGCTCCAGCGCACCGACGTGCTGATAGCCGCCGGCCTGCTCTTCCTCTGCGAGGCCGTCGCCGACAAGATCCCGTACGTCGACTCCGTCTGGGACGCCGTGCACACGGTGATCAGGCCCGTGTCGGGCGCGGTGGTCGGGGCGTTGCTCGCCGGTCAGAGCGGTTCGCTGCCCGACCTGGCGGCGGGCGCGGTCGGCGGCTCCACCGCGCTGGTCAGCCATCTCGTGAAGGCCGGGACGCGGATGGCGGTGAACACCTCCCCCGAGCCGTTCAGCAACATCGTCCTGAGCACGCTGGAGGACCTGGGCGTCGCCGGGATCATCACGTTCGCGCTCTTCCATCCGGTCGCCGCCGCCTCGATCGCCGCCACGCTGCTGGTGCTGGGCGTGGTGACGGTGGTCTTCCTGGCCTCCCGGATCCGCCGTTTCCTGCGGCGCAGGGCGCGGGGCCGCGTTGTCAGTGACCCCGGATAAAGTCCCTGGCATGGCACGGATTGTGGTGATCGGCGCGGGCATGGGCGCCATGGCGGCGGCCGCCCGGCTGGCCGTGGCGGGCCACCGGGTGACGGTGTACGAACGCGCGGCGACGTACGGCGGGTCGGTGGGCCGGTTCGCGCGCGCGGGCTTCGTCTTCGACACGGGGCCGGGGCTGCTGCACCTCCCGGCGGTCTACCGCGACCTGTTCGTCAAGACCGGCAAGGAGCCGCTGGAGGCGTGCGTCGAGCTGCGGCAGGTGGACCCGGCCGCCCGGCACGTCTTCGCGGACGGTACGGACGTCCTGCTGCCCGACGCGTCCCGGGGCGGGGTCGTGGCAGCCCTGGACGCGGCGCTGGGCGCGGGCGCCGGGGAGCGCTGGGGGGCGTTCCTCGGACGGGCCAGGGACACCTGGGACCGGTCCAGGCGGCCGCTGTTGGAGGAGCCGTTGCCGCCCGACCGGGGGCCGCTCGGGCGCGAGCCGTATCCGGCCGTACGGCACAGACGGCTGCTGCGCGGCGCGCGCCGGGCGGGGACGGTCGCGGAGATCGGCGCCTGGGAGCTGGCGGATCCCCGCCTCGCCGCCCTGCTGGACGGGTACGCGCTGTCGTACGGCCTCGATCCGCGCCGCGCCCCGGCGAGCGCGGCCGTGCTCCCGTATCTGGAGCAGACCTTCGGCAGCTGGTATGTGGGCGGCGGGATACGGGAGTTGGCCCGGGCGGTGTACGAACGGTGCCTGGCGCGCCGGGTGGAGTTCGTCTTCGGCGCCGGAGTGACGAGGATCGTGGAGAAGGACGGCGCGGCCACGGGCGTGGAGTTGGCGGACGGCACGGTCGTGGCGGCCGACCGGGTGGTGGCGGGTGTCGCACCCGGTCCGCTCGCCGGGCGGGAGGTACGGGAGGCGGGCGACGTACGGCCGGAGGGGCGGGACCTTCAACCGGGGGGCCGCGACGCCGCCTCGGCGCCCGGCCGGTTCACCGTACTGCTGGCGCTGCGGGGCGGGCGGCCCGGGGACGCCGCGCACCGGACGGTGGTGCACTCCCCCGACGGCGCCGCCGAGGCGGCCGACCTCTTCGCCGGGCGCCCGGCGGCCCGGCCCACGGTCACGGTGCTGCGTCCCGACGACCCGGCGACGCGCCCCGACGCGGACCACGAGGCGGTGACGGTCACGGCGACCGTCGCCGCGCAGGGCCCGGTCGACTGGACGGACGCCGCCCTGCGGGAGCGGTACGCCGACGTGCTGGTCTCGGCGGCGGAGGCGGCCGTGCCCGGGCTGGCGGGGCGGGTGGAGTGGCGTGAGACACGGACGCCCGCCGACACGGCGGAGGAGACGGGGGCGGCGGGCGGCGCGGTGCCGGCGCCCGCGCTGGCCGGGGCGGACGGGCACTTCCTGTATCCGGCGAACAGCACCGCGTTGGCCGGGCTTTACCGGGCGGGCGGCTGGGCGCATCCCGGGGGCGGCCTCGCGCACGCGGGGATGTCCGGGGCGCTGGTCGCCGGGCTGATCGTGGAGGGGGCGGACTTCCGCGGCTCGCGGTAGCCGGTTCCGTACCGGTACCTCTACCGCTGCCTCTGCCGGCCGGTCAGTACCGGTACTGCTGCTCGTTGTTGTTGTAGCCGGGGTCGTAGCCGTAGTCGTGCGGCTGTTCCTGCGGCATCGGCGGGACCTGGTGGTCGCCCTCGCGCTGCTGCGGGACCCACACCCCGCCGGGCGGGGTGTCGGCGCTGTACTGCTGCTGGGCGGCGTAGGGGTCGGCGTACTGCTGCTGGCCGCCGTAGTTGTCGTACGCGCCCTGCTGCTGCCCGCCGCCGTCGGCCGTGCCGATGTACGGGTCGGAGTAGGCCGCGTACGGCTGGTCGGTGCCGTAGCCGTACTGCGCGTAGGTGTCCTGCCCGGCACCCTGAGCTCCCTGGCCGGTGTCCTGCGCCGCGTAGACGCCCTGGCCGGTGCCGTACGCGTTCGGGTCGGCGTACGGGTCCTGCGCCGCGTACGGCTGCCCGGGCGCGGCCTGTCCGTACCCGGCGAAGGCGTCGAACGCCTCGCCGTACGGGTTCTGCTGCGCCTGGTCGTCCTTGTAGACGCCGTACTGGCCGGTGTCGTCGGGGAGCGGCTGCGGTTCGTACACCGCCCCCATCGTCGCCGTCATCGCGGCGTCGATCGGCACGTCCCTCGCGGGCCCGGCCATGGCCGGTTCGTACTCCAGGTCCGAGACCTGGAGCGTGGGCTCCTGCTCGCCCCCGCCGACCGCCTTGCGCCGGCGGCTGGCTCCCGGGCTGCCGCCCAGCGCCCAGCCGGTGGAGAAGCCGCGACGGAAGGAGAGCGTCACGTACGCCTGCCCGACGGCGAACGCGATCGCGCCGAGCGCGATGACGAAGACGGACGGCATCAGGACACCCAGCACCACACCCATGAACCCGGTGAAGGCGAGCAGTCGCCAGCGCAGCCGCGCCTTGTACTGGAGCAGCACCTCACCCAGCAGCCACAGCGCCACGATTCCGAACGCGATGTAGAGGACCGTCCAGCCCATGCCCGCCCCTCTCCTGCGGCCGCCACCCCGGGACAGGGCGGCTGCGGCCGGTCACGACTGCTCGCGCAGTCCGAGATTCTCGTAGATTTCGAGCGTCGCCGTGGAGTTGTTGAGTGTAATGAAGTGCAGTCCGGGGACACCCTCGGCGAGCAGTCCCGCGCAGAACTCCGTCGCGAACTCGATGCCAATGGAGCGTACAGCGGCCGGATCGTCCTTGACGGCGAGGATCCGCTCTTTCAGCCCGGCCGGCACGGCCGCGGTGCTGAGCTGGGGCAGTCGCTCCAGCATCCGCACGCTCGTGACCGGCATGATTTCCGGAATGATCGGAGTTGCGCACCCGGCGGACTCGACCCGGTCACGAAGGTGGAGATATCCGTCAGGTTCGAAGAACATCTGCGTGATCGCGTAGTCGGCGCCGGCCCGGCACTTGTCCACGAAGTGGCGGATGTCCGTGGCCCAGTCCGACGACCGCGGGTGCATCTCCGGGAAGGCCGCGACCCCGACGCAGAAGTCCCCCGACTCCTTGATGAGGCGCACCAGTTCCGCCGCGTACCGCACGCCCTGCGGGTGCTTGACCCACTCGCCCATGGGGTCGCCGGGCGGATCGCCCCGTACGGCGAGGATGTTGCGGATCCCGGCGTCGGCGTACTGCCCGATCATGTTGCGCAGTTCGGCGACGGACTGGCCGACGGCGGTGAGATGGGCGACCGGGGTGAGGGTGGTGTCGGCGGCGATCTGCTCGGTGGCCCTGACCGTGCCGGCCCGGGTGGAGCCGCCCGCGCCGTACGTCACCGACACGAAGCTGGGGGCCACCGCCTCGACCCGGCGCAGCGCGTTCCAGAGGTTCCGCTCGCCCTTCTCCGTCTTGGGCGCCCAGAACTCGAACGAATAGGTGGTCTCGCCCGCGGCGAGCAGATCGCGCACGGTCGGTGCGTGATCTGTTCTGGTCGAAGGTGTACCGAAGGCCATACGTGCAGGTTATCGAGGGTGTGGGCGTCCCCCAAGCGAACCGGGGACATTTGACCGGTTTGCCGGTCCCCGGTCCACGCCTCGGACACCCGGGAGGCCGCGCGCGGGGACGGGCCGCCGGTCAGCGGGAGCGCTCGCGCACCCGCTTCGCGAGCGAGGCCGTGGCCGCCGCCGGGTCGTCGGCCTCGGTGATCGCCCGTACGACGACCACCCGGCGGGCGCCCGCGTCCAGCACCTGGTCGAGGGTGCCCGCGTCGATGCCGCCGATCGCGAACCAGGGGCGGTCGGTGGCCAGGGCGGCCGCGTACCGCACGAGGTCGAGGCCGGGCGCGTGGCGGCCCGGCTTGGTCGGGGTGGGCCAGCACGGACCCGTACAGAAGTAGTCCACGCCCGGCTCCGCCACCGCCGCGTCGACCTCCGCCTCCGCGTGGGTGGACCTGCCGATCAGAGGCGCCGCGCCGAGGATCGCGCGGGCGGCGGGGACCGGGAGGTCCCCCTGGCCCAGGTGCAGCACGTCGGAACCGATGGCGTGGGCCACGTCGGCGCGGTCGTTCACCGCCAGCAGGACGCCGTGGCGCCGGCTCGCCTCGGCGAAGACCTGGAGGTGTTCCAGCTCCTCGGCCGCCTCCATGCCCTTGTCGCGCAGCTGCACGACGTCCACGCCGGACGCCAGCACGGCGTCGAGGAAGTCGGGGAGGTCTCCCTGCTTCCTGCGGGCGTCCGTGCAGAGGTAGAGCCGGGCGTCGGACAGCGCGGCGCGCGCCGCGGTCACGTCTGTGGGCACGAAGGATCCCCCCGTCGGTTCCGCGGCGGCCGGCGGTACGGGACCGCGGGGGCGGTGCCGTACCGCCGCACGCCGCGTGCGGTGATGTGGTTCGGCCGGTACGAGCGGTACGGCGGCCGGTTCAGACGGCGAGCGCCTGAGCCCGGCGCTTCACCTCCGTGCCGCGATTCTCGCTGAGCGCCTGCGCGGGCGTGCCCGGCAGGGTGGGGTCGGAGGTGAAGAGCCACTCCAGCATCTCTTCGTCGGTCCAGCCGTCGTCCCTCAGAAGCGTCAGGGTCCCGGCGAGACCCTTGACGACCTTGCCGCCGTCGATGAAGGCGGCGGGCACCTGGAGCGCGCGGTTCTCCCCGCGGCGGACGGCGATCAGCTGGCCTTCCTTCACCAGCTGCCGCACCCGCGTCACCTCGACATCGAACAATTCGGCGATATCGGGCAGGTGGAGCCAGGCAGGGACGAGAGCATCGATCTTTGCGTCAATCTCGGTCACGAGGACAAGCGTGCCATCCCGGACGGGCGGACGGTAGTTGGGTTGCCCCGGCCGGGCGGCGGACGCGTCCCCGGCCGCTCAGAGAACGGCCTTCTTCAGCGGGATCGCGGGATCCCCCACCCGCCGGGGGTCCAGGCGGGTGGGGGTGTCCAGCAGTTTCCTCGCCTGGGCCAGGTCCCGGGGGCGGCCCACCGCCAGCAGGGCCACCAGCGCGCCCTCCCGCAGCCACGCCACCGACCAGGCCGCCTCCGCCGGGTCGCCGCGCCACACCAGGGTGTCGGCGGCCGCGTGGTGGCCCGCGTACTGCACGAACCGGCCGAACTGCTCCGACCAGAAGTACGGCACCGGGTCGTAGACGCCCTCGGTCTCCCCGATGATCCGGGCGGCGACGGTACGGGGGCCCTGGAGCGCGTTGTCCCAGTGATGGACGAGCAGCCGCGCACCGTACCGGGCCGAGGGGAAGGACGCGCAGTCGCCCACCGCGTACACCCCGGGCAGCGACGTCCCGAGCCGTTCGTCCGCCGTGACGGAACCGTCCGGGCCCAGCTCCACGCCCGAGCCCGCCAGCCATCCCGTCGCGGGCCGCGCCCCGACGCCCACGACCACCGCGTCCGCCGGCAGCCGCCGGCCGTCCGCGAGGACCACCGCGCCGGGCTCGACGGACGCCACGCGCGCGCCGGTCAGCAGTACGGCGCCGCTCTCCGCGTACCACCCCGCCATCGGCGCGGCCACCTCCGCCGGGAGGACCCCCGCCAGCGGCCGGTCCGCGGCCTCCACGACCGTCACCGCGCACCCCGCCTCGCGCGCCGCCGTCGCGAACTCCGCGCCGATCCAGCCCGCGCCCACGACCACCACCTCGTCCTGCCGCGCCAGCACGGGCCGCAGCCGCTCGGCGTCGTCCAGCGTGCGCAGCAGATGGACGCCGGGGACGTCCTCCGTACCGGGCAGCCTGACCGGCTCCGCGCCGGTCGCGACGACCAGCACGTCGTACGGCACGGGACCGTCCGCCGTGTCGATCTCCCGTACGTCCGGCCGCAGCCCGGTCACGGCGAGGCCGAGCCGCAGGTCGACGGAGAGCGCCGCGAAGTCGAGGTCGAAGGACGACCCGTCCGCCTGGCCGAGCAGGACCGCCTTGGAGAGCGGCGGCCGGTCGTACGGCGGATGCGGCTCCGCGCCAATCAGCGTGATCCGGTCGCGGAAGCCGCCCTCGCGCAGGGCGACCGCGGTCTGCACCCCCGCCATCCCGGCCCCGACGATGACGACATTCCGCTCTTCCGGGTGTGTCCGCTGCTCGCTCACCCGATCACCTTAGAGAACGGACGGGCCGTCGGGGGTCAGCTCCGCCACCACTCGTCCCGCCGCCCTCCCGCGAGCCGGCCACGGTGATTGCTCCCTTACCCGGCGGAGGACGGGGCGTTAGTCTGGCCGTTGACACTACCTCGCGGGAGCCCGGACGCACCGGGCTGAGAGGGAGGCTGACGGCCTCCGACCGTACGAACCTGATCCGGGTCATGCCGGCGAAGGGAGGGGCTGGACGCCCATGCAGTCGTCCCATACGGGTCAGCACCCCGACATCAACACCTCCTCCGACGTCCTCGTCGTCGGAGGCGGCATCATCGGCCTGGTCACGGCGTGGCGGGCCGCGCAGCGCGGACTCCGTACCGCCGTCGCCGACCCCGAGCCGGGCGGCGGGGCCGCGCAGGTCGCGGCGGGCATGCTCGCCGCCGTCACCGAACTCCACTACGGCGAGGAGACGCTGCTCGGTCTCAACCTCGCCTCCGCCGAGCGCTACCCCGCCTTCGTCGCCGAACTGGAGGCGGCGAGCGGCCGGGACACCGGCTACCGCACGTGCGGCACGCTCGCCGTGGCCCTCGACGCCGACGACCGCGCGCACCTGCGCGAACTGCACGGCTTCCAGCGGCGGTCCGGGCTCTCCTCGGAGTGGCTCTCGGGCCGCGAGTGCCGGCGGCTGGAGCCGATGCTCGCGCCCGGCGTACGCGGGGGCCTGCGGGTCGACGGCGACCACCAGATCGATCCCCGCCGGCTCGCGGCGGCCCTGGTCACGGCCTGCGAACGGGCCGGGGTGGTCTTCCACCGCGCGTTCGCGGACCGCCTCACCGTCGTACGGGACCGGGCCACCGGCGTCGTCCTGGCCGACGGCCGCGCGCTCTCCGCCGACCAGACCGTCCTGGCGGGCGGGAGTCTCAGCGGGCGGCTGGCGGGCCTGCCGACCGACGTCGTACCGCCGGTACGGCCCGTGAAGGGCCAGGTCCTGCGGCTCACGGTGCCCCGGCCGTACGCGCCGTTCCTGTCCCGGTCCGTCCGGGCCGTCGTGCGCGGCAGCGACGTCTATCTCGTGCCGCGCGAGAACGGCGAACTCGTCGTCGGCGCGACCAGCGAGGAGCAGGGCTGGGACACCACGGTCACGGCGGGCGGGGTGTACGAACTGCTCCGCGACGCGCACGAGTTGGTGCCGGGCATCACCGAACTGCCCTTCGCCGAGGCGCGCGCCGGGCTGCGGCCCGCGTCGCCCGACAACGCGCCCCTCCTCGGGCCCACCGCCCTCCCCGGCCTCCACCTGGCCACCGGCCACTACCGCAACGGGGTCCTCCTCACCCCCGTCACCGGGGACGCGATGGCCGACGTGCTGACCACCGGCGAACTCCCCGAGGTCGCGCGCCCCTTCACCCCCCGCCGCTTCTCCCCCGCCCCGGTACGTCAGGAGCAGCCCGCATGACCGACACCGCGAACGTCTCCGCGACCCCCGCCCCCGCCCTCTCCGTCTCCGTGAACGGCGAGCCCCGCGCGATCGGCGCGGGCACCACGCTCGACGTGCTGGTCGCGACGCTGACCCCCGCGCCCTCGGGTGTCGCCGCCGCCGTCAACGAGACGGTCGTCCCGCGCTCCCGCTGGTCCGGCACGCTCCTGCGCGACGGCGACCGGGTGGAAGTCCTCACCGCCGTCCAGGGAGGCTGACCATGGCCGACGACCGGCTCGTCATCGGTGACACCGTCCTCGACTCGCGCCTGATCATGGGTACGGGGGGTGCGCCCAGCCTCGACGTCCTGCGCAGGTCCCTGATCGCGTCGGGCACCGAACTCACCACCGTCGCGATGCGGCGGCTCGACCCCACCGTGCAGGGGTCCGTGCTCTCCGTCCTCGAATCCCTGGGGATCCGGGCCCTGCCCAACACGGCGGGGTGCTTCACCGCCGGGGAGGCGGTCCTGACCGCGCGGCTCGCCCGGGAGGCGCTGGGCACGGACTGGGTCAAACTGGAGGTCGTCGCGGACGAGCGCACGCTGCTGCCCGACCCGATCGAGCTGCTCGACGCGGCGGAGACGCTGGTCGACGACGGCTTCACGGTCCTGCCGTACACGAACGACGACCCGGTCCTGGCGCGCAAGCTGGAGGACGTGGGGTGCGCGGCGATCATGCCGCTGGGGTCGCCGATCGGGTCGGGCCTGGGCATCCGCAACCCGCACAACTTCCAGCTGATCGTGGAGCACGCGAACGTCCCGGTGATCCTGGACGCGGGGGCGGGCACGGCGTCGGACGCTTCGCTGGCGATGGAGCTGGGGTGCGCGGCGGTGATGCTCGCGTCTGCGGTGACGCGGGCGCGGGAGCCGGAGCTGATGGCGTCGGCGATGCGGTATGCGGTGGCGGGGGGGCGGTTGGCGTTCCGCGCGGGCCGGATCCCTCGCCGCCACTTCGCCCACGCGTCGTCCCCTACGGAGGGCGCCCCCACCCTCGACCCGGAACGCCCGGCGTTCACCTAGGCGGTGGGGCGTGTGCGCCCCGGTGGTGGGCGCGGCGTCTCATGTGTCCTCGCGCT
>NZ_JBIURL010000027.1:0-73627 GCF_044740805.1 Streptomyces sp. NPDC088261 | reverse complement strand
TGTTTTGTGTCGCATGGCTACCGTTACGCAAAACAAGACCCCGCACGCGACGTAAAACATGCAGTGCAGGACACGACCCCTGACCGGCCCCCGGCGACAAGCCGCGCCCAGGCCACCGGCCCGCAGCGGGCACAATCAAGCCCGTCCGGCGATTGAGGACATCAGTAAGCCGCGCCCCCCACCGGGGCGCAGACGCCCGTCCGGCGCGAGGACACGCGAGGCGCCGCGCCCACCACCGCGCCGCAGACCGTCAGGACAGGCACCAGTCGTGCGTTCGCGTCGCCAGGGCGCGAGCCCGTCGGCGGATGCCCACCGGCAGGCGCCGCCCCCACCGATGGCCCCCCGGATGCGACGCCGCCGCCATCAGCACCCGCCGCAGCCGCGCCACCGGACGGCCCCCGTGGCCCCCGGCCACCAGGCGGAGCTGGGTGTGCGGGCCCGCCCACCGGGGCGCGATGACCTGGCGGCCCACCGCGCCCGGAGGCACGTGGGGGCGCGACGGAGACGCCACCCGGGCCCGGCGGCCCACGCCCAGCATCTGGGAGTTCAGCCACACCTCATGCACGCCACGCGTAAGCGCCTCGCCGCCCGACACCACCGCCGGGTCGATCAGCGTCTCCCCCGCCATCACCACCTGGTACGAACCGTCGCCCAGCCCCCGCAGCTCCGGGGTGAGCTCGGCGTCCGGGAACCACCAGTGGCCGGTCACGGTGTCCTGGAGGATCAGTTCACCGGCCGCGTACGCGAAGGGGTCGTCGACCTTCCAATCCTCCGCGCCCTCGATCCCGCGCACCAGCTCCGGGTCCAGGTACCAGTCGCCGTCGCGGCGCACGAGGCACAGGGGTTCGCCGTCGCCGCGCACATGGTGGACGACGACCCGTACCGCCAGCTTGCCGTCCCGCCAGACCGGCGGGTCGACCGCGACGCGCGGCTTGATCCGCCGGGTCCTGGTGGCCAGCTCGACCAGGGAGTCCAGGCGGCCCTCCTCCAGCAGGGCCGCGCGCAGGCCGGTGACGGCCGGCAGGCCGTTCCTGACGCCCGGGGGGTAGCACTCCAGGGCCATGCGGCGGACGACGTCGAAGTACTCCGCCAGCTGCTTGCCCTTGCGCTGGAGCACGCGCGGCTCGGTCACCGGCCGCAGCAGTTCCACCCGGTACGAGCGCCGCAGCAGGTGGTCGCGCAGCTCGCCCGGCTCCGTGCCCTCGTGGATCGCCTCCACGACCCCGCGCAGGTGGCCGTAGTAGTCCGTGGCGGTCGTCGCGCCGCCGCTGTTGTTCCCGCCGTCCTCCCGCCGCACCCATTGGTAGGCCGGGTAATCCCCGAGAATGGACACGGTCTTGGCCCGTACATAAGCACGCGCCATGAACAGCTGGTCCTCCAGCCGCACGCGGCCTTCCGGGAATTTGATGCCGTGTTCCAGCAGAAAGGACCGGCGGAACATTTTGTGCGGGGTGAGGCTTTCCATCAGCGGGGCGTCCTTGACGGTGCAGCGTTCCACCGTCCGTTTGAACACATTGCTGGGTCCCGCCATGGTGCCGAACACCTTGCCCAGCACGATGTCCGACTCATTGCGCTCGGCGAGCGCGAGAAGGCGTTCGAGGGATTCCGGAGCGAGTTCGTCGTCCTGGTCGACGAACTGCACGTACACACCCCTGGCCAGCTCGACACCCACGTTGCGGGGCTTGCCGGGCCAGCCGGAATTCTCCTGGTGGTGCACCCGTACATGCGCGTGCATCGAGGCGATCCTGTGCAGCCGGTCCGCCGAATCGTCGGTCGACCCGTCGTTCACGAAAAGGATTTCGTAGGTGTCGGGCGACAGGCTCTGGGTGGTCAGGGACGCGGCACACCGGTCGAGGTGTTCACCGCCGTTGTACACCGGAACGACCACACTCGCTCTGAGCATCGGACCTCCCTCAGCGATCCGGCCGCCGGGGGAAACCGGCGACCGGGCAGGGCTGTGGCGGGTGTCATGCCATTGCGATGATCTTATCCGCCGGGTGTCGGGTCCGCATTCCGGCCCAAAACGCGGGCCGGTTTTCCTTGTGCCGTCAGGATTCCGTCACCCGGCCGCCCGCCACCGTCAGGCGGCGGGTCGTGCGGACCGCGTTCAGCATGCGGCGGTCGTGGGTGACGAGCAGGAGCGTGCCGTCGTAGGAGTCCATCGCGGACTCCAGCTGTTCGATCGCGGGCAGATCGAGGTGGTTCGTCGGTTCGTCCAGGACGAGGAGGTTCACTCCCCTGCCCTGGAGGAGGGCGAGCGCCGAGCGGGTCCGCTCGCCGGGCGAGAGCGTCGTCGCCGGCCGGGTCAGGTGGTGCGACTTGAGGCCGAATTTCGCGAGGAGGGTGCGGATCTCGGCCGGTTCCGTGTCGGGGACGGCCGCCCGGAACGCGTCCAGCAGGGTGTCCGGGCCGTGGAACAGCGCGCGGGCCTGGTCGACCTCGCCGACCACCACCCCGGAGCCGAGCGTCGCATGACCGGCGTCCAGGGGCAGCCGGCCCAGCAGCGCGGCCAGGAGCGTGGACTTGCCGGAGCCGTTGATCCCGGTGATGGCGACCCGGTCACCCCGGTCGACCTGGAGCGTCACGGGCCCGAAGCGGAAGTCGCCGCGTGCGACCTCCGCCCCGTTGAGGGTCGCCACGACCGCGCCCGAGCGGTCCGCCGAGGCGATCTCCATCCGGAGTTCCCACTCCTTGCGGGGCTCCTCGACCACGTCGAGACGCTCGATCATGCGCTGGGTCTGGCGGGCCTTCGCGGCCTGCTTCTCGGTGGACTCGGTCCGGAGGTTACGGCCGATCTTGTCATTGTCCGTGGCCTTGCGCCGGGCGTTCTTGACGCCCTTCTCCATCCAGGCCCGCTGGGTGTGGGCGCGGGACTCCAGGGACGACTTCCTGTCCGCGTACTCTTCGAACTCCTCGCGGGCGTGGCGCCGCGCGGTCTCCCGCTCCTCCAGGTACGCCTCGTACCCGCCGCCGAAGAGGCTGATCTTCTGCTGGACGAGGTCGAGTTCGAGCACCTTGGTGACCGTACGGACGAGGAACTCGCGGTCGTGACTGACCACCACGACGCCGGCGCGCAGCCCGGAGACGAAGGATTCGAGGCGTTCGAGCCCGTCGAGGTCGAGGTCGTTGGTGGGCTCGTCCAGAAGGAAGACGTCGTAGCGGGAGAGCAGCAGGGACGCGAGGCCGGCCCGGGCCGCCTGGCCGCCGGAGAGGGTGGTCATGGGCTGGTCGAGATCGACGGTGAGGCCGAGGGAGGCGGCGACCTCCTCCGCGCGTTCGTCGAGGTCGGCGCCGCCGAGGCCGAGCCAGCGGTCCAGCCCGGTGGCGTACGCGTCGTCCGCGCCGGGGGCGCCGTCCACCAGGGCCTGGGTCGCTTCGTCCAGCGCGGTCTGCGCGGCGGCGACACCGGTGCGGCGGCCCAGGAAGGCCCGTACCGTCTCGCCCTCCCGCCGTTCCGGCTCCTGCGGGAGGTGGCCGACGGCGGCGGTCGGCGGGGAGAGCCGCAGCTCTCCCTCCTCGGGGGTGTCGAGTCCGGCGAGCAGCCGGAGCAGGGTCGACTTCCCGGCGCCGTTGGCACCGACGAGCCCGATCACGTCTCCGGGGGCGACCACGAGGTCGAGTCCGGAGAAGAGCGAGCGGTCGCCGTGTCCGGCGGCGAGTTCCTTGGCTACGAGCGTGGCAGTCATCAGACCGTCGATCCTAACGGGGTGGTGCGGGAGGGCGTCCACATCGGCGGCCGAGTGCGACCCCCGGCCGGAATTCGGTTACGGTCCCGGCATGAGTGGCGATGTGATCGTGGTCGGGGGCGGGGTCATCGGGCTGACCACCGCGCTGGTGCTCGCGGAGAGCGGCCACCGGGTCAGGCTGTGGACCCGTGATCCGGTCGCGCGGACCACCTCGGCGGTGGCCGGCGCGCTGTTCTGGCCGTACCGGATAGAGCCCGCCGAGCTGGTGGACGCGTGGCTGGAGCGTTCACTGACCCGGTACGAGGAGATGGCGCGGCGGCCGGACGAGACGGGGGTCCGGGTGGTCGCGGGGCTGATGACGGACACCTCGCCGGACGGCCTCGGCCCCTGGGCGGCGCGGCTCGGGGAGTTGCGCGAGGCCCGCGGGGACGAGCTGCCCGGGGGCTTCCGGCAGGGGTTGCGGGCGGCGGTTCCGCTGATCGACATGCCGGCCCATCTGCGGTATCTGAAGGGGCGGTTCAGGGCGGCGGGCGGCACGGTCGAGGTGCGGACGACGGCGGGGCTGGCCGAACCGGCCGCCGAGGCGCCGGTGGTGGTCAACTGCTCCGGTCTCGGGGCGCGGGAGCTGGCGGCGGACGCGTCCGTGCGGCCGGTGCGCGGGCAGTTGGTGGTGGTGGAGAACCCGGGCGTCGACGAGTGGTTCGTGTCCGCCGTCGCCGGCTCCCCGGACATGACGTACATCATGCCGCAGCCGTACGGGGTGCTCCTCGGCGGTACGTCGACCGAGAACGACTGGGACCTGGCCCCCGATCCGGCCGACGCGGCGGCCGTCGTCGCGCGCTGCGCGCGGATCAGGCCCGCCCTGGCGGGGGCGCGGGTGCTGGAGCACCGGGTGGGGCTGCGCCCGGCCCGGCCGCGGGTCCGCCTGGAGGCGGCTCCGCTGCCGGGCGGCGGACGGCTGGTGCACAACTACGGGCACGGGGGCGCGGGCGTCACCGTGGCGTGGGGATGCGCGGAGGACGCGGCGCGGCTCGCGGTCGGTTAGGGCGTGTCCCCTCAGCAGTCCTCCACCGGTCGCGCCGCCGTGAGGTGGTAGGTCGCCCGGCCGTCCAGCAGCAGCGGGACCAGGTCGCGCTGCGACTGGCGCAGCGGGACGAACGCGCCCGTGCGGTCCGGCACGACCCGTACGCCGTGCAGGGCCAGTTCGTCCTTGAGGTCGCCGTACTGCGCCGCGTCCAGCCGGTAGCCGCAGGGCGGGTCCTGGAGGATCGCCTCGGGGGTGGCGGGTTCGTTGTCCGCGCCTCCGAGGTAGACGGGCCCCCGGTCGGCGAGGCCGGCGGCCCTGGCCGTCGCCGTGGCGGCCACGATGCGGGCCCGCCGCCGGTCGGCGAAGTCGAACAGGCCGGTGAGGGCGTCGAGTTGGCTCCGTACCCTACGCCGGTTGTTCAGCGCGGGATCGGCCTTCTCGGCGTCGGTGACCGGGTCGGTGCGGCTCTCGATGAGCAGGCCGACGGCGTGCTTGATGCCGGCCGCGTTGCGCAGGATGCGCTCCTGGCCGTCGCCCGCCGTCTGCCGGATCGGCTCGTCGGTGACGGGGTCGGTCCAGATGCCGTACGTACCGATGGAGAAGCCCCCGGCGCGCGCGGCGGGCCGGACGTACGCCTCCGAGAGGGTCTTCGACTCGTCGTGGACCCGGGGGTCGGTGTTGAGGTTGCGCGGCCAGAGGTCGAAGAGGTCCTTGTCGTAGTACGGCGGGGTGGCGCCGTACTCGTGCAGGTCGTAGATCACGTCGGGGCGCCGGTCGCGGACGACGGCGGCCAGCGCGCGGGCCTCGGCGGTCCTGAGGGCGATGTGGTCGCGGTTGATGTCGATCCCGGCGGAGTTGCCCCGGGTGTCGGCGGCCCGGCCGTCGGGGTTGGCGGTGGGGACGACGAGCACGGTCGTACGGTCGAGGAAGCGCCGGGTGTCCCGGTCCCGCGCGTAGGCGAGGTCGCGGATCTCGGTGAGGCACGCCTCGCGGCCGGACGGTTCGTCGCCGTGCTGGCTGCACACCAGCAGCACGGTGGTGGGCGCGCGTTCGGCGCCCACCCGGACGAGCTGGAGCGGGCGGCCCTGGGTGGTCGTGCCGATCGTGGTGAGCGTGGTGCGGGCGCTCCCCCGGTCGACGGCGGTGAGGAATTCCTGTTCCTGGGCCTGGCCGGTCCAGTCGGCGCCGCCGCCGGTCTCGAAGGCGGTACGCGGCGGGGCGGGGGCGGTGTGGGCGGCCTGCGCGGGGAAGGTCGCGGTCAGGGGCATGACCAGGGCCGCGGCGGTGGCCGCGAGGACGAGGGTACGGAAGCCGGGGGCCATCAGCCGCTCTCTCCGGGGATCGGGGGTGTACGGCGCGGTTCGGCCACGCCGTCGGGTCGGGACCGGCCGGCGGCGGGGTCCGTGGGGGCGGCGCCGGTCGTGGCCCGGGTGAACGCCCGCGCGCCGCCGACGAGCGGGAGGTGCGCGGAGGTGCGGGCCAGGTCGAGGGTGAGGGTGGGGGTGGTGGACGGCGGCTGGATGAGGCCCCGGTCCGTACCGGCGACGATCAGGGCGAGCCGGTGTCCCGCCGGGACGACGTGGTCGGTCGCGGCGAGGTCGATGGTGAGCGTGTAGCGCGTGCCGGGAGTGAGGGGCCGGCCGTGGGACGCGGACGCGTAGGTGCCGAGGTCGGCCCAGCCCCGGCTGAGGACGGTGTGGGTGACGTCGGCGGTGCGGGGCGCGGTCTCGCGGTAGCAGGAGCTGTCGGTGGGGGTGCTCGGGCCCCAGCAGGTGCGTTCGGTGAGGGTGGTGATGCCTTCGCCCGGCGCGTTGTAGTCGCGGATCGTGTCGGGGCCTAGGTCCACCAGGACCGCCGAGAGGTGGGCGGTCTCCGTGGACGGGGTGGCGGTGACCGTGACGGTGGAGGAGCCGGAGAGCCGCAGGTCGTGGCTGAGGGGGCGGGTCACGAAGCCGGACTTGTCGGGGGTGTTCAGGTCGGCGGTCTCCGCCCAGTCCTCCTCGTCGAGGCGGGGGTCGTCGGTGAACGTCGCGGTCGTGCCGGGGCGGGCGGCGGTGCGGCCGAGGGTGCCGACGCCGGCGACCGGGCCCTGGGCGGGGCGCAGGGTGGTGGTGTCCGTGCCGCGCGGCGGCCACACCCGGTCGGTGGACCACTGGCCGGGGGCGCGCTCGATGTCCGCCATGGGCGCGCGCTCGATGCCGTTGTCGTAACCGAGCAGGTAGTGGTCGAACCACCGGTGGAGGGTGTCGACCCATTCCGCGCGGCGGAAGTCGAAGGGGTCGACGTGGCCGGTCCGGGAGAGCCAGATCTTGCGCTCGACGCCCGCGTCGGCGAGGGCGTCCCACCACTGGCCGAGGTGTTTCGTACGGACGTTGAGGTCCTGGGTGCCGTGGACGGCGAAGACGCTGGCGGTGACGCGGCCGGCGTTCTTCACGTAGTCGCGCGCCTCCCACAGCGCGGTGATGTCGCCCGTACGGGGAGCCTCCTCGACCAGGCGCTGCTGGACGGCCTGGCAGCGGGCGCGGGCGGCCGGGCTCTCCACGTAGTTGGCGAGCCAGTCGGGGCCTGAGCCCTGGAGGGGCGCGCCCTGCTGGAAGTAGTAGTCGTACCACGAGCTGATGGCGCTGATCGGGACGATGGTCTCCAGGCCGCGGACGCCGGTGGCGGCGACGCCGTTGGCGATCGTGCCGTCGTAACTCTTCCCGATCATGCCGGTCCTGCCGTTGGTCCAGCCGGCCTGGACGCGGGTGGTGCCGGTACGGGTGGTGTACGCGCGGCCGCGGCCGTTCAGCCAGTCCACGACCGCCTTGGCGGACCGCACGTCGGAGGGGCCGCCGACGTCGGCGCAGCCGTCGGAGCGGCTGGTGCCCGCGACGTCGACGGCGACGAAGGCGTAGCCGCGCGGGACGAAGTAGTTGTCGTAGTGGAGCGGGAAGGAGAGGGGCGTGCCGTCGGCGTCGTACGTCTTCCTCTGGCTCTCGTTGCCGCGTCCGCAGCAGGAGTAGTACGGGCTGGCGTCCATGATCACGGGGATCTTCCGGCCCTGCCGCGCCGGTTCGGCCGGCCGTACGATGTCGGCCACCACCCGGTCGGACACGCCGTCGGCGTCGCCGTCGAGCCCGGTGTCGACCCAGACGGACTCGCGGACGGCGTCGGCGTACGAGTAGACGGGCTGACTGACCTTCACCGCGCCGTGGGGGCCCCGTGGTGCGCCCTGTGCCCCCGCCGGGGTGAGCAGGACCCCCAGCAGGGCGGCGCAGGCCGCCGCGATCAGCGTTCGGTACGACCGGTACGGCCGGCGGGCTCCCCGCGCACGGATCTCCATGGGGCGGAAAGGTACCCCGGTCAACTCCCGTGCAACAGGGGGCAGTCGGGGGCGCGCGGAGTGATCTTCCGGTCCGGGACGGCGGGAAGCGAGGGGGCAAGGTCCGCGGGAAAGGCGGGGCCGTGTCCGCCGGATGGCAATCATGTGACGGAGGAAGCCATGAGCATGACCACACACGGGGCCCTGCATACAGTCGAAGGGATCTTCGACCCCCACACCCTGGAGTTCTCCGTGCACCGCAGACTCATCGTCCCCGGCGTCCTCGCGGCCTCCCTCCTGCTGGCGGTCCCTGCGTCGGCCGCGGGCTTCACCCCGGGCGCGCCGGGCATCGGCGACCCCTACTACCCGGCCAGCGGCAACGGCGGGTACGACGTGTCCCACTACGACCTCCGGCTCACCTACCAGCCCGCCACGGACCTGCTCCAGGGCACTGCGACCCTGCTCACCACCGCGACGCAGAACCTCTCGCGGTTCAACCTCGACTTCGGCCTCACGGTCGACGAGGTGCTGGTGAACGGGAAGAAGGCGGCGTTCGCGAAGAGCGGCAAGCAGGAGCTGGAGATCACCCCGGCGGCCCCGCTGAAGCAGGGTCAGTCGGCCACGGTCGTCGTGCGGTACGCGGGCAAGCCCTCCGCGTTCTCGATCGACGGCTACACGGCGTGGCAGCGCACCCCGGACGGCGGGGTCGCGGCCCAGGAGCCGGACTCCGCCGCGTGGTGGTTCCCGTCCAACGACCACCCGCTGGACAAGGCGACGTACGACATCTCGGTCTCGGTGCCGGACGGCACGCAGGCGATCAGCAACGGCGTGCTCCAGTCGCAGACGTCGAAGCTGGGCTGGACCCGCTACAGCTGGCGCTCCAACAAGCCGCAGGCGACGTACCTGACCACCCTCGCGGTCGGCAAGTTCGACATCACGACGGACACGACGGCGAACGGGCTGCCGGTCGTCAACGCGTACAGCAAGGATCTGGGCGACAACGCGGGCGCGGCGCGGGCGAGCGTGGAGCGCACCGGTGAGGTCGTGGACTGGCTGAGCGGCGTCTTCGGCCCGTACCCCTTCAACGCGGTGGGCGGGTACGTCCCCAACGTGCCCAGCGGGTTCGCGCTGGAGACGCAGACCCGGGTCTTCTACAGCCCCCGGCAGTTCGCGCGCGGCTCGAACGTGTCGGTGGTCGTGCACGAGCTGGCGCACCAGTGGTACGGCGACAGCGTGTCGGTGAAGGGCTGGAAGGACATCTGGCTCAACGAGGGCTTCGCCAGCTACAGCCAGTGGCTCTGGTCGGAGAAGGAGGGCGAGGGCACGGCGCAGGAACTGGCCGACTACGTCTACGCGTTGTACCCGGCCGGGGACCCGTTCTGGACGGTGAGGCCGGGCGACCCGGGGCCGGAGAACCAGTTCGCGGGGGCGGTGTACGACCGGGGCGCGCTGGCGCTCCAGGCGCTGCGGAACAGGATCGGTGACGAGGACTTCTTCGCGATCCTCAAGGGGTGGCCGGCGGAGCGCGCGTACGGGAACGCGTCGGTGGGCGACTTCGTGGCGTACGCGGAGCGGGTCTCGGGGGTGCGGCTCGACGCCCTGTTCGACACGTGGCTGTTCCAGCCGTCGAAGCCGGCGGCGGGGTCGGCGTCGATCTCCGGGTCGGCGCTCTCCCCTGCGGCGCCCGCCGCCGCGCGGGGTGCCGGGGACACCGGGGTCCCGGTCCCGCCCACCTCCTGGAAGCAGATCGCCGCGACGCACTCGGTCCACGGCGGCTGACGCCCGCGGCTCCTCCCGGCCCGCGCCCCTGCCCCTGCCCCTGCCCCTGCCTCTGCCCCGCGCCTGCTCCTGCCCTCGCCCCCGCGACCTGCGGGAGCGAGGGCGGAGGGCGCGGAGAAAGCGCTCTCCCGCGCGGGCGGGCCGGATACCCTGTCGTCGTACTGTGGTGGGTCGTATCCACCATGTCCGCCGACGAGGAGCACGCCTTGCCCGAGCCGCTCGCAGGGGCCCGGCCCACCCTGGAAGCCGTCGCCGCCCGGGCCGGTGTCTCGCGGGCCACGGCCTCGCGGGTGGTCAACGGCGGCGCGGGGGTGCGGCCACCGCTGGTCGAGAAGGTGACCAGGGCCGTCGAGGAGCTGGGGTACGTACCGAACCACGCGGCGCGCACCCTGGTCACCCGGCGGACCGGCGCGGTCGCGGTGATCATCGCCGAGCCGGAGATCCGGATCTTCTCCGATCCCTTCTTCTCGCAGCAGATCCGCGGCATCAGCAAGGAACTGACCGCGCACGACACGCAGTTGGTGCTGCTGCTGCTCGAAGGGCCCGGCGACTACGACCGGATCGCGCGCTATCTCGCGGGCGGCCATGTGGACGGCGCGCTCGCCTTCTCGCTGCACACCGACGACCCGATCCCCGCGATCACCCGGCGCGCCGGGATCCCCACGGTGTACGGGGGCCGGCCCGCCTGGAGCGTGCCCTCCGAGCACCAGACCGTGCCGTACGTCGACGCGGACAACCGCGGGGGCGCGCGGGCCGCCGTACGGTATCTGTGGGACCTGGGGCGCCGGCGGATCGCGCACATCGGGGGCCCGCCCGACCAGACGTCGGCCACCGACCGACTCGACGGCTACCGGGACGTGCTGCCCGCCTGGGACCCGGCGCTGATCGCCGAGGGGGAGTTCACGGCGGCGAGCGGCGAGCGGGCGATGGCGGAGCTGCTGGGGCGGTGCCCCGACCTGGACGCGGTGTTCGCGGCCAACGACCTGATGGCGTCCGGCGCCCTGCGGGTGCTCAAGGAACGCGGGCGGGCGGTGCCCGGGGACGTGGCGCTGGTGGGCTTCGACGACATGGACTCGATCGCGGAGGGCACGGATCCGCCGCTGACGACCGTCCAGCAGGACATCGAGGGGCAGGGCCGCCTGATGGCCCGGCTGCTGCTGCGGGGCCTGGACCACGAACGGGCGGGGGCGCCGGCCCCGGATCCGGTGATCACTCCGACAACGCTGGTACGGCGGGCCTCGGCCTAGGGCTTGCGCCCGGCCGGGACCCGCCGTCGCGGTGTCCGGTTGCTCTTCGCCCGCTACCTGCTCGCGGTCGAGCGGGCCGGGACCGTCAGCGTCGCCCCGTCCGAGAAGGTGACGGTCCGCGCCACCGACTCGAAGTTGTGCGCCGCGTAGGTCCGTACCCCGCCCTTCGAGAAGACGGCGGACGTCGGGATCGATCCGGTGACCGTGGCGTCCGGGGCGCCCACCGCGGCCAGGGTGGTGATCCAGTGGTACGTGTGCGCCCTGGACTCGCCGGCCTCGGGGCCGTAACCGGCGTTGCCCGCGTCCCACTTGGCCTTGGCGGTGGCGGGGGTGGACAGCGCCTCGAACTCCCAGAGGATGTCCCGCCATTCGACGGCCGGGCCGCCGTTCTCCCGTTGCAGTTCCGCCAGGTTGCGGTTGATGGCGTCCTTCCTGCGGGCGAGGTGCAGTGAACCGCCCGTCACCGGAAGGACGTTGATGCCGTGGATCTCCTCCGGGTTGGCGGTCCACCAGGTGGAGTACGCGCCGCCGCTGCCCCACACCATGCCGACCGTGTCATGGCCGAAGGAGGCCGGGAAGACCTGCTGGTCGGCGTCGAACCAGTACTGGGCGATCGCCTCGGACTCCGTCGTCAGCAGATAACTGCCCAGGTCGCGCAGCTCGTTGTTGCCGGTGGCCGAGCCCCACAGCACCAGCGCGGCGCTGAGGTTGGTGGACTCGGACGACGACTCCTGGTTGTTGCCCGCGGCGAAGCCCTGGTGCCCGGAGGCCCAGCTGTGGCCCGCGTAGATGTCGAAGCCGCGCAGGAAGGGGAAGTCGGCGTCGATACGGCTCGGGTTGGCCGCGTCCCGTATCAGCGTCTTGACCATGCCGCCCCAGGCCGGGTCGGCGGCCCACGCCTGGTCGTACTGGGCGACGATCGCCGCCGCGTACACGTAGTAGCTGTAGTGGAAGTGATGGTCGTTCAGCTCGGTGTCGCTGCCGTACGAGGCCGGGTAGCCGATGAGCGTCTTCCACGTCCGGTCGTACGAGAACTCACTCGCGCCGCCCGCCGTGAACCACTCCTGGAGCCTGCCCTTGAGCAGTCCGAGGAGCTTGTCGCGGGTGGCGGTCTCGCCGATCTGGTCGGCCATGGGGACGAGTTGGGCGAGCTTGCCGAGGGCCTTGCCCGTCCAGTACGTGTCCCGCGCGCCGGAGAACGGGTCGGCGGCGTTCGCCACCTCGTTCAGATAGCCCCGGAGGCGGGCCCGGTCGACGGCGCTGGAGGCGGGCAGCGTGGGCAGCACCCCGGAGCCCTGCTGGCTCGTGGTGAACGAGGCGGCTTCCCTGACCTTCATCGTGCCGCGCGGCGAGACGTAGGTGTACGGCGTCAACGCGTCGGTGGTGTAGAGCCATTGGTGGCGGTAGAGGGCCTGGAGCGTGCCCGTCTCGGTGCCCTCCTGGGGCGCGGTGGTGAGGCTGTAGGTGGCCCTGACCGTGCCGCCGGTGGTGCTCCAGGTCACCTTGGAGCCGGTCACGAAGCTGTACGCGTACTTCCGGTACGTGGCCAGGGCGTCCGTGGAGGGCAGGACGGCGACCGAGAAGTAGTCCTTGGCCCCGAGCCCGGCGGTGACGGTGGAGCCGGAGACCGTCCAGTCGGCGCCGGTGGGCGCGAACAGCGCGTAGTGGTGGCCCGCGACGGTGATGCCGAGGACGTTGCCCTGATCGGAGAAGACGGCGGGGGCGGCGGCGGTGGTGATCCGGGCGTCACCGCCGGTGCCCTTGGCGTATACGAAGGGCAGGCCGTGGCCGATGGTGGCGCGCAGGGTGCGGGCGCCGTCGGACCAGTAGGGCGTGACGGTCCAGTCGGACCAGGCGTCGGCCTTGGTGTCGGCGGAGTTGAGCCCGGTCAGCCCGAGGGTGAGGTCGCGCTTGTGCGCGTACTCGTACTGCCGGCCGTCCCCGCTGACGGTCGGCGCCGTCGGATACCCGACCTCCAGACCGCCGGCCACCGCCTGGTAGGTGAGCGGATGACCGTACATCGGGGTGGACCAGGGGTTGTCGGCGTACCGCTGGAAGGCCAGCGAGGACCACCAGTCGTTGGTGGGCAGCGGCTTGGCCCGCGCGGCCGGGGTCACCTTGGGGGTGACCGGCGTCCCGGTCCCGGTGGTGGGCCCGGAGGTCCCCGCGGGACGCGTGTCGGTGTAACTGCCGGAGCCCACGGGGACGGTGGCCGCCGCCGCGGGCGTGGCCGTGGGGACCAGGCCGACGGCCGCGAGCGCGGTGACGAGAACCGCCGCGGAGAGCGGCCGGGCACGGGAGAAGGACATGGACGGCACCTCGGAGACATGGGGGGAAGGGTCGTCGGAGAGCGCTCTCTCAGGTACAAGGAACGTAAAACTCTTGAAATGGAAGTGTCAATACAGCTGACACACAAGGAAGTTGTGGGTCATGACCGATCCGCTTCCGTTCCCGTCCCCGACGCCCTCCCCCGGGCACCCCTACGCGTCCGTGAACCTCTCCCCCTTCGTCGCCTTGTCGATCAACAGGACGGGCGGGGCGAAGCGTTCGCCGTAGCGTTCCGCCAACTGCCTTGCCCGGGCGGCGAATCCGGCCGGGCCGCCCTCGTAACCGTTGATGTACTGGAGCACCCCGCCCGTCCACGCCGGGAAGCCGATGCCCATGATCGAGCCGATGTTGGCGTCGGCCACGGACGTCAGCACCTTCTCCTCCAGGCAGCGGACGGCGTCCAGGGCCTCGGAGAACAGCATCCGCTCCTGGAGGTCCCGGAAGGGGACGCCGGCCCCCGCCGCCGGGGGAAAGTGCTCGCGCAGGCCCGGCCAGAGACCCGTACGGGTGCCGTCCTCCGCGTACGCGTAGAACCCGGCTCCGGCGCCGCGTCCCGGGCGGCCGAACTCGTCGACCATCCGGTCGATGACGGCGTCCGCGGGATGCCCGGTCCACGTACCGCCGGCCTCCTCGACCGCGCGCCGCGACTCCTCACGGATCTTGCGCGCCAGCGTCAGGGTCAGTTCGTCCATCAGGGCGAGCACCCTGGCCGGGTAGCCCGCCTGCGCGGCGGCCTGTTCGACCGACGCGGGCTCGATGCCCTCACCGACCATGGCGACGCCCTCGTTGATGAACTGCCCGATCACCCGGGACGTGAAGAAGCCCCGCGCGTCGTTGACGACGATCGGGGTCTTCTTGATCCGGCGGACCAGGTCGAACGCGCGCGCCAGGGCCTCGTCACCGGTCCGTTCGCCCCTGATGATCTCGACCAGGGGCATCTTGTCGACGGGCGAGAAGAAGTGCAGCCCGATGAAGTCGGCGGGGCGCACCACCCCTTCGGCGAGCGCCGTGATGGGCAGCGTGGACGTGTTGGAGCAGAGCAGCGCGTCGGGCGCGACGATCCCCTGGACCTCCTGGAACACCTTGCGCTTGAGCGCCGGGTCCTCGAAGACCGCCTCGATCACCGTGTCGCAGTCCGCCAGGTCGGCGGGGTCGGCGGTCGGGGTGATGCGGGCGAGCACCCGGTCCCGCTCGGCCTCGGTCGTACGGCCCCGGGAGACCGCCTTCGCGAGGACCTTCGCCGCCTGCGCCTTGCCGTGCGCCGCCGCGTCCTGGGTGACGTCCTTCAGCAGCACGTCGAGGCCGGCGCGGGCGCACGCGTACGCGATGCCCGCGCCCATCGTCCCGGCGCCGAGGACCGCGACCTTGCGGACCTCGCGCGGCGGGACCTCGCGCGGGCGGCTGCCGCCGGAGTTGACGGCCCGCAGGTCGAAGAAGAACGCCTGGATCATGTTTTTCGCGGTCTGTCCCGTGACCAGCTCGGTGAAGTAGCGGGACTCCACGGTCTGCGCCGTCTCGAAGTCGACCTGCGAGCCCTCGACGGCCGCCGCGAGGATGTTGCGCGGGGCGGGGAAGGGGGCCCCGGCGAGCTGCTTGCGCAGACCGGCCGGGAACGCGGGGAGGTTGGCGGCGAGGCGCGGGCTGGACGGCGTGCCGCCGGGGATGCGGTAGCCCTTCTCGTCCCACGGCTGCCGGGACTCGGGGTGGGCGTCGATGAACGCGCGCGCCCGGGCGAGCATTTCCTCCCGGGTGGCGGCGACTTCGTGGACGAGGCCGTTGTCGAGGGCGCGGCGCGGGGAGTACTGCGTGCCCTGGAGGAGCACCTTGAGCAGGGCGTCCGCGATGCCCAGGAGCCGTACCGTACGGGTGACACCGCCGCCGCCCGGCAGCAGCCCGAGCGTGACCTCGGGCAGGCCGATCCGGGAGCCCGGCGCGTCGAGGGCGATGCGGTGGTGGCAGGCGAGGGCGATCTCGTAACCGCCGCCCAGGGCCGCGCCGTTGAGGGCGGCGACGACGGGCTTGCCCAGGGTCTCCAGGCGCCTCAGGGCGCCCTTCATGGCGAGGCCGCCCTCGAAGATCCGCCGGGCGTCGCCGGGGCCCGCCTTGATCAGGTCCTTGAGGTCGCCGCCGGCGAAGAACGTCTTCTTGGCGGAGGTGACGATGAAGCCGCGGACGCTGTCCTTCTCGGCCTCGGCGCGGTCGGCGGTCGCGGCGAGGGAGCGGCGGAACGCCTCGTTCATCGTGTTGGTGGACTGGCTCGGGTCGTCCAGGACGAGGGTGACCACACCGGTGTTGTCCTGCTCCCAGCGGATGGTGGGGGACGCGGACTCGTTCATGCTGCTGCTCCGTTGCTCCGTAGGGGTCTGGACGGGCCGGACGAGAGAGAGGGGGGCGCCGGACCGGCAGGGAGGTCAGAGGCGTTCCACCACGGTGGCCACTCCCATGCCGCCGCCGACGCAGAGGGTGGCGAGCCCGTACCGCATGTCCTGGCGTTCCAGTTCGTCCACGAGCGTGCCGACGAGCATCGCGCCGGTCGCGCCGAGGGGGTGGCCGAGGGCGATGGCGCCGCCGTTGACGTTGACCTTGTCGAGGGAGATCCCCATCTCCCCGACGAAGCGCAGGACCACCGCGGCGAAGGCCTCGTTGATCTCCACGAGGTCGATGTCGTCCATGGTCAGGCCGGCCTTGGCGAGGGCCTTGCGGCTGGCGGGGGCGGGGCCGGTGAGCATGATGGTGGGCTCGGACCCGGAGACGGCGGCGGAGACGATCCGGGCGCGGGGCGTGAGCCCGTACCGTTCGCCGGTCTCCCGGGAGCCGATGGCGACGAGGGCGGCGCCGTCCACGATGCCGGAGGAGTTGCCCGCGTGGTGGACGTGGTCGATCGCCTCGACCCAGTGGTACTTCTGGAGGACGACGGCGTCGAACCCGCCCGCTTCGCCGATCCCGGCGAACGACGGCTTGAGCGCGGCGAGGGTGTCGGCGGTGGTGCCGGGGCGGAGGTGCTCGTCGTGGTCGAGGACGGTGAGCCCGTTGCGGTCGAGGACGGGGACGACGGAGCGCTGGAAGCGCCCTTCCTTCCAGGCGGTGGCGGCCCGTTCCTGGGACAGCGCGGCGAACTCGTCCACGTCACGGCGGGTGAAGCCGCCGAGGGTGGCGATCAGGTCGGCGCCGATGCCCTGCGGGGCGAAGCCGGTGGCGAGGTTGGTCATCGGGTCCATCGCCCACGCGCCGCCGTCGGAGCCCATCGGGACGCGGGACATGGACTCGACGCCGCCGGCGAGGACAAGGTCCTCCCAGCCGGAACGGACCTTGGCGGCGGCGAGGTTGACGGCTTCGAGCCCGGAGGCACAGAAGCGGTTCTCCTGCACCCCGGCCACGGTGTCGGGGAGCCCGGCGGCGACGGCGGCGATCCGGGCGATGTCGGAGCCCTGGTCGCCGAGGGGGCTCACGACGCCGAGCACGATGTCGTCGATCGCGGCCGGGTCGAGGCCGGGGAAGCGGGCGCGCATCTCGTGGATGAGGCCGACGACGAGGTCGATCGGTTTGGTGCCGTGCAGGGCGCCGTTGGCCTTGCCGCGGCCGCGCGGGGTGCGGATCGCGTCGTAGACATACGCTTCGGTACTCACGGCAACTGCCTTTCCGGAGACGGTCACAGGGGCGGGGGCAGACGGTCCGGCGGGGGTTCGGCGGGTCGTTCAGCGGGGGGTCGGTGGGGGGGTGGTGGGCGGGACTCAGTGGGCGGGCAGGTCCCAGTCCCTGGCCACCTCGGCGGTGTCGGCGCCGGGCAGCGCGGGCGCTCTGCGTACGGATCCGGGCGTGGCGGAGAAGCGGGGCGCGGGGGCGGGCTGGGTGACGCCCGCGTGCTGGGTGAAGGTGGCGCGGGTGGCGAGGTGCGGGTGCGCGGGGGCCTCACGCAGGGTCAGTACGGGGGTGACACACGCGTCCGTCCCCTCGAAGACCGCCGTCCACTCGGCGCGGGTCCTCTCCTTGAAGCGGGCGGCGACGGCGGCGCGCAGCTCGTCCCAGCGCCCGAAGTCCTTGCGCGCGGGGACGTCGTCCTCGATGCCGAGCAGTTCGATGAACCGGTCGTAGAACCGGGTCTCCAGCGCGCCGACCGCCATGTACGCGCCGTCGGCGGTCTCGTACGAGCCGTAGAAGGGGGCACCGCCGTCCAGCAGGTTGCCGCCGCGCCGGTCCTGCCAGCCGCCGGCGGCCATCATGGCGTGGATCATGGTGGTGAGGTGGGCGGTGCCGTCCACGACCGCCGCGTCTACCACCTGTCCCGTGCCGTCCGGGGTTCTCGCGTGCTGGAGCGCGGCGAGCAGTCCGATGACGAGGTAGAGCGCGCCGCCCGCGTAGTCACCGAGGAGGTTGGCGGGCAGGGCGGGCGGTTCGTCGGCCTTGCCGATCATGGAGAGCGCGCCGGAGAGGGCGATGTAGCCGATGTCGTGCCCGGCGCTCTGCGCGAGCGGGCCGTCCTGGCCCCAGCCGGTCATGCGGCCGTACACCAGGCGGGGGTTGCGGGCGAGGCATTCCTCGGGGCCGATGCCGAGCCGTTCGGCGACGCCGGGCCTGTTTCCCTCGATCAGCAGGTCGGCCCGCTCGACGAGGTCGAGGACGCGGGCGGCGCCTTCGGGCGACTTGAGGTCGATCAGCACGGAGCGCTTGTTGCGGTTGGTGAGGTCGGCCGCGGGGTCGATCCCGAGGCCGGCGCCGCCGGGACGGTCCACCCGTACGACATCGGCGCCGAGGTCGGCGAGCGTCATGGCGGCGAACGGCCCCGGCCCGATGCCGGCCAGCTCGACCACGCGTACACCCGCCAGCGGACCGATTCCCGTCGCTGCCGCGTGGGCCATGGGGCTCTCCTCAACACTGGGGCACAGCCGGTGGAACAGCCGTGGGGACAGGAACGGACACCACACCGCCCAGGCCTCCCGGCCAGAGCGAGCGCTCAGCCCTGATGCCCGATAGTACGAGGGATAAGCCGCCGATCCGGTCCCCGCCTCCCGGTTCGGCGCGGATACGATCGGCCGTCCGTCGAGGTCCGGTCGCGGGGAGGGGGTCACGGCGGGAGCCGTCGAAGCGGGCGGTCGGTGCGTCGGCGAGGCGGGCGCGGGCACGAACGTGAGCGTGTCGGTACCGGGGGGGGTGGCGGCCGGCGCGGTCGAGCGGGGGCAGGTGCTCGCGGCGCCTGGCTCGATCGGCGAACACGCCCGCTTCGCGGCGGCGGTCAGCCTGCTGTCCGAGGAGCACGGGGGCGCCGACGTGCGCACGGGCGAGCGCGGCTGAACCCCGGTCGGTGGAGCCGCCGGAGCCGTCCTAGTCGAGGCCGTACGACAGGAGGGCGACGACGGATATCGCCGCGATCGTGCCCACCAGCATCAGGACGCCCGCGACGACCGTCACGACGGTGAGAGCGCGCTCCGCCTTGCTGGGTTCCACCGGTCCGGCGCAGATCTGCTCGTTGGTCATGCACCCAGGCTGCCCAGCGGTGGCGCGGTGCGATATCCGTACAGATACTCAGGTACGCCGAATCGGGGGGCGTCGCCAGGGTGTTCAGGCTGTGGCCTCACGGAGCGCTCGGCGGCACAGGGTGTCGGCTCGGCGGGTGGTTTCCGGGAGGCGGTAGGTGGGGGACAGCCTCAGGGTGTGGGCGCAGGCCGTGGCGAGGGTGACCCGGTGGCCCACGGAGACGAAGACCGGTTTCACGGCCTTCTGGGTGCGCAGCGCTCTGCCCACCTCTTCGGTGTCGTCCGCCAGGAGCGGCGTGGAGTCGCCCCGCTCCGGGCCCGGTTCGTCGTACGTGAACAGGAACGGGTTCTTCGCGACGCCGATCACCGGCAGCCCGGTGACGACGCCCAGGTGGCTGGCGAGGCCGAAGCGGCGCGGGTGGGCGCGGCCGTAGCCGTCGCAGACGATCAGACCGGGTGGGGAGGAGAGCGCCGCCAGGGCGGCCAGGACGGTCGGGATCTCGCGGAACGCCAACAGCCCGGGGACGTACGGGAAGGTGACCCGGCCGACCGCGGTCGCCTCGTCCACCACCGCGAGGGTCGCCGCGTCCAGCACCACGGCCGCCGCCACGACGACGTCCCGCTCGTCGTCGTACGCCACGTCGACCCCGGTCACCAGGCCCGTGCCGGGCTCAGGGCCCGGCTCGTCCAGGACGACCCGCCCGCGCAGTTGGTCCTGGAGGGCGCGCGCCGCCGTCTCGTCGGCGGGCATCTCGAACGGTGTCACGGTCCGCGTCATGATCGGCCATTTTAGGGCGTGGCCGGAGGCGGTTGGTTAGTCTGGTGATCATGTTCGTACTGGAATTGACCTACACCGCGCCCGTCGAGCGGGTGGACGCCCTGCTGACCGCCCATGTGTCGTGGCTCGACGCCCTGTACGCGTCCGGGGTCTTCCTCGCCTCCGGCCGCAAGAACCCCCGCGACGGCGGCGTGATCCTGGCGGTGGGCGGCGACCGCGCGGAGATCGAGCGGCTCGCCGCGACGGACCCGTTCGTGACCGGCGGGGTGTGCGCCTACCGGATCACGGAGTTCGCCGCGACGAAGACCGCCCCCGCGCTCGCCCCGTACCGCGAGGAACTGCCCGGGTAGCCCGGCGGGGGCCGCGGCCCCCGCCGGACCCGCCTCAGCGCCTCCCCGAGGTCAGCCGGGCCACCCGGCCCTTCTCCCCCGCCGCCCAGCAGCCGAGGTCCGCGGTGCAGTCGACGGTGTCGTACGAACCGGTGTCGACCGTGCGCCAGGTGCGGCCGCCGTCCGTCGTCAGGTCCGTCCCCGTCGGGCCGACGGCCAGGGCCGCGGAACGGCTGTACGGCAGCCACGCCACGCCCGAACGGTAGGCGGGCGGCGGGGTCGTGGCCTGCCGCCAGGTGCGGCCGCCGTCCCCGGTGACCGACGCGGCGCGCGGCGACGCCTGGTCGGCGCGGTAGTCGCCGCCGACCGCCAGACCGTGCTTCCGGTCGCGGAAGGCGAGGCCGAACACGCCCCGCGCCGGATCGCCGGCCGGGATCGTGGAGTCGGTGACGGTCCAGTGCAGGCCCCGGTCGGCGGAGTGCAGAACACGCGCCGTCGCGGCGCCGCCGGTGGCCAGCCAGACGTCCTTCGGCCCCGACGCGACCAGGCACTGCCCGCTCGCCGCGAACCCGGCCTCGCCCGGCAGCGCGGCCGGCATGCCCGCGTCCGGCAGGACCTTCCAGGACGCACCGCCGTCCCGGGTCGACAGGATGCGGAACCTGCCGTCGACCGGGTCGCTCATGGCGAGCCCGTGCCGGCTGTCGAAGAACGTGACGCAGTCGTAGAAGGCGCGGGCGTCGGTGTTCCGGAAGGACTCGGTCCAGCTCGTGCCGCCGTCCTCCGTACGGAAGATCCGGGACGCCTCGCCCTCCCCGATCGCCAGCGCCACCGCGCGCCGCCCGTCGAACGCCTCGATGTCCCGGAACTCCAGCTCCGCCTCCGCCGCCCCCGCGGGCGACACGTCACGCCAGGTGCGGCCTCCGTCGGAGGTGCGCAGCACGGTGCCCGCCGAGCCGGCGACCCAGGCGCTCGTACGGCTGACGGCGGCCAGGCCGCGGAAGCGCGCGTCGGTGCCGGTGTCGGTGAGGTGCCAGCCGAGCGCCCCGCCGCCGGTCCTGTCCTGGCCCTCCGGCGCCCCGCCCGCGTGTGACGCACCGTCCGGCCGGCCGTCCCGCCGGGACGCGCCGTCCGCCTGGGCCGGTACGGCGAGGGCCGCCGCGAGCGCCGTACCGCTCACCCCGACTGCCAGTCCCGCCAGCACCGTTCGCCGCAACTTCCCCATGGGTCTCATGGCGCTGGAAGCTAGCCCACCCGCCCGGCGCCGTCCAGAGCGGGCCGGTCCCGTCCCGACGAGCCGCGCCACCGAAGAGGTGACGCAGGTCACTCTCGATTTCGAGCACGGATCGGGTCTCCCGGCCGTCTTCCAAGTAGCAGGCGACCGTGCGCGGTCGATGTTGGATCCGTCGAAGGGGAGCACGCCGTGTCACCCGTCATCGAACAGGCCGTGCAGGCCCGGCTGGTCGCGTCCGTGCCCCGCATGGAGACCGTCCCCGCGACGCTGCACTACGACCAGGGGGACCCCTTCGCGGTGCGCATGGCGTTCCCGCCCCCGGCGACGCTGGAAGGCACCGACGTCACCTGGGAGTTCTCCCGGGAGCTGCTGGCGCTCGGGATGACAGAACCGTGCGGGGTGGGGGACGTGCGCGTGCGCCCCTTCGGGTACGGGAGGACGGTCGTGGAGTTCCACGCCCCGGAGGGGACGGCGATGGTCCACCTGCGGACGGCGGAGCTGCGCCGCTTCCTGGACCGTACGCAGGGGCTGGTGCCCGTCGGCCGCGAACACCTTTACCTGGACCTGGACCACGACCTCAAGGTGCTGCTGCGCGACGCCTGCTGAGGCGCTGTCGCGCGCGGCGGCACCGCGCGCGGCCGCGGACGGGTAGTGGTCCGGAGAATCCCGACAGAAGGTGTCCGGATGCCTGGCTAGCGTCGGCCGCATGTCTCAGCACCTCGTCATCACGGGCGCCCGTGAGAACAACCTCCGTGACGTCTCCCTCACCCTCCCCAAGAACCGGATCACGGTCTTCACCGGCGTCTCGGGATCCGGCAAGTCGTCGCTCGTCTTCGGTACTGTCGCCGTGGAGTCGCAGCGTCAGTTGAACGAGACCTTCCCCTCGTTCATCAGGAACCGGCTGCCCCGGTACGAGCGGCCCCGCGTCGACGCCGTCGAGCACCTCTCGGTGGCGATCGTGGTCGACCAGAAGCCGGTCGGCGGCAATGTCCGCTCGACCGTCGGCACGATGACGGACATCTACGCGATCCTGCGGGTGCTGTTCTCCCGCCACGGCACCCCGAGCGCCGGCGCGGCGAGCGCGTACTCCTTCAACGACCCGTCGGGGATGTGCACCGCCTGCGACGGGGTGGGCCGGGTCATGCGGCTCGACCTCGACCGCGCGATCGACTGGTCCAAGTCGCTCGACGAGGGGGCGTTGCTGCTGCCGGGGCTCTCCGTGGGCGGCTGGGAGTGGCAGCTGTACGCACGCTCGGGGCGCCTCGACCCGGCGAAACCCCTGGGGGAGTTCAGCGAGGCCGAACGGGAACTGCTGCTGTACGGGGGCGGCTTCCAGGTCCGGGTCGAGCTGTCGAGCGGCTCGGCGGACACCCGGTTCGAGGGGCTCGTGACCCGTTTCACGCGGCTCTTCCTCAACCGGGACACGGCCGGTCTCTCCGAGAGGCGCAAGGAGGCGGCGGCGCGGTTCACCGTGGAGCGGCGGTGCGAGGAGTGCGACGGGGCCCGGCTCAACGGGGCGGCGCGCGCCACCCGGATCGGCGGGCTCACGATCACCGACTACACCCGCATGGAGGTCACCGACCTGGTCGGCGTGCTGGCGGCGCTGGACGATCCGGTGGCGGCCCCGGTCGCGGCGGCCGCGCGGGAGCGGCTGGAGCGGCTGACCGGCATCGGGCTCGGCCACCTGAGCCTGGACCGCGAGACGTCCACCCTGTCCGGCGGCGAGGGGCAGCGCCTCAAGCTGGTGCGCCACCTGGGGAGTTCGCTGACCGGACTCACGTACATCTTCGACGAGCCGAGCGTGGGCCTGCATCCCCGCGACGTCGGCCGGCTCAACGATCTGCTGGTGAGGCTGCGCGACAAGGGCAACACCGTGCTGGTGGTGGAGCACGACCCGGACGTGCTCGCGATCGCCGACCATGTCGTGGACATGGGCCCGGGTGCGGGCGCGGACGGCGGCCGGGTGGTGTTCGAGGGGCCCGTGGAGCTGCTGCGGGAGGCCGATACGCTCACCGGCCGCTTCCTGCGCCGCCGTACGACCGTCAAGGAGTCGTTCCGCTCCCCCGCCGGCTGGTACCCGGTGACCGGCGCCGCCCTGCACAACCTCAAGGGGATCGACGTACGGTTCCCGACCGGCGTGCTCACCGTGGTGACGGGTGTCGCGGGGTCCGGGAAGTCGACGCTCGTCTCCGAGGTGTTCACGGCGGCGTATCCGGAGGCGGTCGTCATCGACCAGGGGGCGATCACCGCCTCGTCCCGGTCGACGCCGGCCTCGTACCTCGGCGTCATGGACACCATCCGTACGCTCTTCGCCCAGGAGAACGGCGTCGACCCGGGGCTCTTCAGCTTCAACTCCACCGGCGCGTGCCCGGAGTGCGCCGGGCGCGGGACCCTCACCACCGATCTGGCCTTCATGGATCCGGTCACCACGGTGTGCCCGGCCTGCGAGGGCCGGCGCTTCCACGACGACGTACGGAAACACCGGCTGCGGGGGCGGGACGTCGTCGAGGTGCTGGCGATGACCGCGGTGGAGGCGCTGGAGTTCTTCGGGGAGAAGCGGCTGCGGCGGCCGCTGCGGGCACTCAACGACGTGGGCCTGACCCATCTGCCGCTCGGCCGGGCGCTCAGCACACTCTCCGGCGGTGAGCGCCAGCGCATCAAGCTCGCCACCCAGCTGCACCGGAAGGGCGGTGTGTACGTCCTGGACGAACCCACCACGGGACTGCACCTGGCCGATGTGGAGACACTGGTGGCGCTGCTGGACCGGATGGTAGACGCGGGGAACTCGGTGATCTGCGTCGAGCACCACATGGAGGTCGTCAAACGCGCGGACTGGGTGATCGACCTGGGCCCGGACGGTGGCAAGCACGGCGGCGAGGTCGTCTTCGCGGGCACACCGGCGGGGCTGCTCGGCCATCCCACCTCGTTCACCGCCGCCCACCTCCGGCAGGATCTGGCACATCCGTAGCACCGTGGGGCATTCCATCGCGGTGGTACGGCGGGTCATGATGGGCGCGACCGGCCCCGTCACGTATCGGGCCCTTCACGAACCGGACCCTTCACGGACCTGGAGAACCGCCCGTGCCCAGCAGGAAAGCCCTGATCCGCCGTCCAGGACCGCGCCTCGCCGAGGGCCTGGTCACCCATCTCGAACGCGTCCCCGTCGACACCGAACTCGCCCTGCGGCAGTGGGAGCGGTACGTCGGGACACTGCGCGAGCACGACTGGGAGACGGTCGAGGTGGCACCGGCCGACGACTGCCCGGACGCGGTGTTCGTCGAGGACACCGTGGTGATGTTCCGGAACGTGGCGCTGATAGCCCGGCCGGGCGCCGCCTCGCGCAGGCCCGAGACCGGTGCGGTGGAGGAGGAGCTGGGGCGGCTCGGCTGCTCGGTGAACTGGGTGTGGGAGCCGGGCACGCTGGAGGGCGGTGACGTCCTCAAGATCGGCGACACGATCTACGTGGGGCAGGGCGGCCGGACGAACGCGGCCGGTGTGCAGCAGCTGCGGGCGGTGTTCGAGCCGCTGGGCGCGCGTGTGGTGGCCGTACCGGTGAGCAAGGTGCTGCACCTCAAGTCCGCGGTGACGGCGCTGCCCGACTCCACGGTCATCGGGTACGAGCCGCTGGTGGACGTGCACTCCGTCTATCCGCGCTTCCTGCCCGTCCCCGAGGAGGCCGGGGCGCACGTGGTGCTGCTCGGCGGCGGGAGGCTGCTGCTGGCGGCGAGCGCGCCCAGGACGGCGGAGCTGTTCACCGATCTCGGGTACGAGCCGGTGCCGGTGGACATCAGCGAGTTCGAGAAGCTCGAAGGGTGTGTGACGTGCCTCTCGGTGCGGCTGCGGGATCTCTACACCTGAGGACGGCTTCACCTGAGGACGGCGCCTGTGCACCTGAGGACGACGCCTGAGGACACCTGGATCGGCGTCCGCGCCGCAAGCGGCGTCCGTCACTCCCTGAGAGCGGCGGACCGGCCCGGAACGGTGGAACAGGGGCACCTTCGACCGGTAGATCCGTATTTGTTCGCCGGTTCGTCCCCGCAGGTCAGCACCTCCGGGACGGTCCGTGGTTCCCGAGGCTTGGCCTCCGGCTTACCGTGGCTTTAACCTACGGTCTCGTAACCTACGAATCCGTAGGTAATATCTCCCGTCCCCAGGAGCACCCGTGACGATCACCTCTCCCCACCTCGGCAGTTCGGACGCGTGGACCGACGCGCGACTGCTGTACGCGCTGGAAGAGGTCGTGGAGAAGGAACTCAACCGTCATCTCAAGGTGGCAAAGGACTGGATGCCGCACGAGTACGTCCCCTTCTCGGACGGCCGCAACTTCACCGGGATCTTCGAGGACGGTGAGGCCTGGGACCCCGCTCAGTCCAAGGTCACCGACATCGGCAAGATCGCTCTCGTGGTGAACCTCCTCACCGAGGACAACCTCCCCAGCTACCACCACGAGATCGCCTCCCTCTTCGGCCGCGACGGAGCGTGGGGCACCTGGGTGCACCGCTGGACCGCGGAGGAGGGCCGGCACGGCATCGTGATGCGCGACTACCTGCTCACGTCGCGGGCCGTCGACCCGGACAAGCTGGAGCAGTTCCGGATGACGCACATGTCGGAGGGCTTCACGTCCGACAACCGCCACTCGATGCTGCACTCGGTGGCGTACGTGGCGTTCCAGGAGCTGGCGACCCGCGTCTCGCACCGCAACACCGGCCACCAGTCGGGCGATCCGGTCTGCGACCGGATGCTGGCCCGCATCGCCACGGACGAGAACCTGCACATGGTGTTCTACCGGAACCTGCTGGGCGCGGCCTTCGAGATCGCCCCCGACATGACCATGCGGGCCGTGCGGGACGTGGTCGTGGACTTCCGCATGCCGGGACACGGCATGCCGGGCTTCGAGCGCGCGGCCGCGCAAATGGCCATAGGTGAGATCTACAACATGCGGATCCACCACGACGACGTGCTCCAGCCGGTGCTCCGCTACCTCAAGGTCCTGGACATCGACGGGCTCGGCCCCGAGGGTCTCAAGGCGCAGGAGGAGCTGGGGCTGTACATGGGCGGGCTGGACCGCGAGGCGAGCAAGTTCGACGAGAAGCTCGCCGCCCGCAAGGCGCGGATGGCGGCGCGCGCCGCCGGCTGATCCGGGGCCCTCCGCCGGTCACCTGCGCCGACCGGGTGTGGTGTCACGCCCGGTCGGCGGGGTGCTCGCGGCGTAAGGCGGTGGTGGCGGGTTCCGGTGTCACGCGCGGTATCACGCGGTGTTCCGGTGTCACGCGCGGGTCCTGCGCAGGCGCTGGCGCTCCTTCTCGGAGAGGCCGCCCCACACGCCGAACCGCTCGTCGTTGTCGAGCGCGTACGACAGGCACGCCTCGCGGCCCTCGCAGGCGCCGCAGAGCTGCTTGGCCTCGCGGGTGGAGGAGCCGGGGGCGGGGAAGAAGAAGTCCGCTCCGGTCTGGGCGCACAACGCGCTCTCCTGCCAGGAGAGTTCGCGTTCCAGGCCGATGACGCCGCTCGTGGTGGTACTGGTCCCCGTGGTGTTGATCGACATGGACCACAGGCTGCCGTACGGCGATAAACGTCTGATGGACGAAAGATCGCCGATCAGGCCGGACGGCCGGGACGGCAGCCTCCGCCGCCTCCGCGTCCGCCGCTCCCGTCAGATCGCCGGCGCGACGGCCTGCATGACCGCGAAGGACGCGCCGTACGGATCCGCGAGCTTCGCGAACCGGCCCACGCCCTCCAGATCGACCGCGGGCGTACGGACCGTACCGCCGAGTGTCCGTGCCCTCGTGACTGTAGCGTCGCAGTCCGTGACAGCGAAGTAAAGGAGCCAATGCGGATCACTGTCCGCCTCGGTCGGGTCGGAGCCGAGCGGTACGAAGCCCCCGAACATGGCGTCCGAGCCCTGGCCCGCGGGATTGACCATCCGGTACGTCCCGTTGCCGCCCGGGATCGGCATGCTGATCGCCTCCCAGCCGAAGACCGCGCTGTAGAAGCCGAACGCGGTGTCCTCGTCCGGGGTGTACAGCTCCCCCCACGTCAGAGCGCCCGGTACGTTGACCAGGTCCAGGCCCTTGTTGGCGGCGGGCTGCCAGACCGCGAAGCCCGCGCCCGCCGGATCGGCGAAGACGGCCATCCTTCCGAGGTCCATGACATCCGCCGGCCGGTGCACGACGGATCCGCCGCCCTCTTCGACGGCCTTCGCCGTGGCCTCGGCGTCGGGGGTCTGGAAGTACAGCGACCAGGTCGGGGGCGCCTGCCCCTCCGGAATCGGCATGACACCGGCGACGGTCCCGCCGCCCAGCTGGAACATGCCGTAGCCGCCGGTGTCGGGCCCCGCCGACACGTGCTCCCAGCCGAAGACACCCCGGTAGAAGTCGATCGCCCCCTCCGGATCGGGTGTGGTGAGATCGGTCCAGTTGGGAGAGCCTGTGACAAACGGGGTGGTGAGCATGGTGTGCGCTCCTTCGTGGGGTCCCTCGGGCCCCGGGGGCCGGTTCTCCGATCCGTGGAGCCTGCTTTCCGAGTCTCCTCCCGATGCCGGGCCACCGCACCGCGCCCGCGCCCGATGACCGCACGACCGTGCGTTCAGTAGACTGGACGGATGAGCGGCACACGTACGGGCGGCGCGGCGGCCGGGAACGGCGCCGGGCGGGCCGGCCCCGCGGACGGGCGCGTCGAGCGCGGGAACCGGACCCGCCGGCTGGTGCTCGACCGCACGATGGACGTGGCGTCGGTGGAAGGGCTCGAAGGGCTCTCCCTGGGCCGTATCGCGACCGAGCTGGCGCTGAGCAAGAGCGGCGTCTTCGCCCTCTTCGGCTCCAAGGAGGAGCTCCAGCTGGCGACGGTACGGGCGGCCGTGGACGTCTACGTCGCGCATGTCGTACGGCCCGCGCGCGAGCTGCCGCCGGGGGTGGCGCGGGTGTGGGCGCTGTGTCACAACTGGCTGGCGTACTCCGCGAACCGTGTCTTCCGCGGCGGCTGCTTCTTCTGCGGTGTCTCGGCGGAGTTCGACGCGCGCGGCGGCCCGGTGCACGACGCGATCGCCACGGCCCGGGCGGAGTGGGTGGGTTACGTCGAACGCACCCTGAACGCCGCGCGGCGGGCGGGCGGTCTCGTGCCGGACACCGACGTACCCCAACTCGCCTTCGAGATAATCGCGTTGATGGAGGCGGCCAACGCGCGGTCCGTGCTGCACGGCGAAACACTCGCGTACGAGCGCGCGGGCAACGGCGTCCTGCACCGGCTGCGCGGGGTGGCGACCGACCCCGGGGCGCTGCCCGAGGGGCCCGGGGAGATCAGGGCGCCGGAGACGGCGTGACCCGGGCGGCGCCGGGACCCGTACGCGGGCGGCGCCCCCGCACGAAAGAGTGAATCGTTCCCCGGACACCCCCTGTCCGGCTGCCGGAGGCAGCACTGTGCAGGGGGTGTCCGGGGAAACCAGCTCCGCACCCGCCACACCGGCACAGGGGAAGGGGTGGGAGTGGCACACACCAAGGGGCGGCTCCCGGTCTCGCTGCGGGACCGGGCGCGCTACCGGTTCGACCGTACGCTGGCCCGCAGCACCGGCACACTGATGGGCTGGCTGATACTCACCTGCCTGGCCGTCGTCGTACCGGTGAGCGTGCTGCTGGTGTGGACGGACCCCGAGTCGCCGCACTCGTTGACCGGCCGGCTGACGGCGGCGTGGCGGACCAGCGCGGAGACGCTGCGGCTGGGCGCGATCTCCGGAACGCCGCTGCGCATGGTCCTGTCGGCGCTGCTCGGACTGGTCGCCCTGCTGTGCGTGTCGACCCTGATCGGAGTGATCACCAACAGCCTGGCCGAACGGATGGCGGAGTTGAGCCGCGGGCGGTCGACGGTTCTGGAGCACGGCCATGTGCTGGTGCTCGGCTGGTCCGACCAAGTGGCCACGGTGGTAGGGGAATTGGTGGCGGCGCAGGCTCCGGGCCGGTCCCGGGCCATCGTGCTGCTCGCCGACCGGGACAAGACCGGGATGGAGCAGGCCCTGGCCGCCCGGGCCGGCCGCGCCCGGCTCATCTGCCGCAGCGGTCCGCCGAGCGACCCCGCCGTACTGGCGCTGGTCAGCCCGCGGACGGCGAGCACGGTGCTGGTGCTGCCCCCGGGCGGGCCGGCGTCCGACCCCGAGGTGCTGCGGGTCCTGCTCGCGCTGCGCGCGGTCGCCGGCGAGGAGCCGGACGGCCCACCGGTGCTGGCGGCGGTACGGGACGACCGTTACCGCGCGTCGGCCCGGCTGGCCGCGGGGCCGCGCGCGACGATCCTGGAGACGGACGCGGTCACGGCCCGGCTCGTCGCGCAGTGTGTCGGCCGCCCCGGTCTCTCCCTCGTCCTGCGCGACCTCCTCGACTTCGCCGGTGACGAGTTCCATCTCACCGACGCCACCGCGTTCTCCGGCGCTCCTTTCGGTACGGCGCTGCTGGGCCACGCCGACTCCTGCGTGATCGGGCTGTTGACCCCGGGGGGCCGTACGCTGCTGAACCCACCCGCCGACACGGTGGTCACGCCGGGGAGCCGGCTGATCGTCCTGGCCCGCGACGAGGCCGGCACGCGCCCGGAGGACTGCCGGCACCTCGTCGACCCGTCGGTGATCGCCGGGGACCGGCCACCGCCGGAGAGCCCCGCGCGCCTGCTGATGCTCGGCTGGAACCGCCGGGCTCCGCTGGTCGTGGAGCAGCTCCGGCAGACGGCCCGGGTCGGCTCCGTCCTGGACGTCGTGACGGACCGGTCCCTGCCGGGACCGCGGGAGCCGGAGGCGGAGACGGTCACGGCGACGGAGGCGAAGGCAGAGGCGGCGGCGGCGGTGGCGGTGGCGGTGGCGGCACAGGAGGCGGACCGGCTGGCCGTACGATTCCGGTCCGCGCCCCTGTCGCGGCCCGAGACCCTGCTCGGGCTCGACCTCGCCCCGTACGACGGTCTGGTGGTCCTCGGTCCCGACCCCGGCGACGGCCCGGACCGGCCCGACGACTGGACGCTGGTCACGCTGCTGGCGCTGCGGCTGCTGGAGGAACGCGCCGGGAGGCGGGAGTTACGGGTCGTCAGCGAGCTCACCGACGACCGCAACCGCCCCCTCGCCCCCGTCGACCCCGGCTCCGACGTCATCGTCAGCGGCGAACTGACCGGGCTCCTCATGGCGCAGATCGCGCAGAACCACCATCTGGCCCCCGTCTTCGACGAGTTGTTCGCCGCGGAGGGCAGCCTGCTCTGCCTGCGTCCGGCCGGGACGTACGTCCGCACGGGGTGCGAGGCGACCTTCGCCACGGTCGTGGCCGCCGCGCGCGACCGGGGCGAGTGCGCCATCGGCTACCGCCGTGACGACCGGCGGATGTCGGCGCCCGACTACGGGGTCCGGCTGAACCCGCCCAAGGCAGAACGACGTGAGTGGGGAGCCGGGGACCACGTGGTGGTCGTCACGACGGACCCGACGGTGCCCGCCCGGACGGCCGGGACCGTCCGGGCCTCCGTGGCCGGCACCGCCGGGGAGGACGGCGTTCCGGCCCGTCAGTGGCCCGTGTGATCCCCGTCCGCCGGCGTTCCCGGGTGGTGCGGCTCGTACCCCGGGATGGTGCCGTCCGGTTTGGCGACGAGGAAGAGTCCCGCCATGCCCATGTCCGAGTGGCTCTGGACGTGGCAGTGGTACATCCACGCGCCCGCGCCCACGTGTTCGCCGGCGATGATCTGGAAGCCGAACGAGTCGGCCGGGCCTGTGATCTTGTTGTCGATCACGCGGCTGGGGTCGTCGGGGCCGGTGAGCAGGCCCGTCCTGTTGTCCGCCCAGCGGTGCCCGTGGATGTGGAACGTGTGGTAGTACTCGCCGTGCGTGATCATGATGACCTCGACACGATCGCCCACCGTGGCCTCGAAGTTGGGCGTGGCGGCGCCGGTCTTGTTGTTGATCGTCATGTCGTTGAAGACGATCGTGACCTGCTTGTCGGGCAGGATGTCACCCTTCCGGCGCACGACGACGGGGCCGTACAGCCCCTTGCGGATCCCGCCGGTGCCGTGGTCCGTGCCCACCACGTGGTCGTGGTAGTGCCAGTAGCCCGCGCTGCCGGGCCGCCAGGTGCCGTCGGCGCGCTTGCCGGGTGTGTGGGTGCGCCAGGTGTACGTCCGGGTCGCGCCGGGCTCCACATGGCTCCGGTTCATCCGGGTGCCGTCGCTGGCGACGTCGTAGTCCACGCCGTGGACATGGAGGCTGGCCGCCACGTCCGTCGTGTTCTCGAACTCGATGTGGAGGGTGTCGCCCTCGGTCAGCTCGATCAGCGGGCCGGGGATCGTCGCCGTGCCCTTCTCGAAGCCGTACCCCAGCTGACCGTCCGCCAGCTTCTCCGCGTACAGCTTGAGATGGCGCACCTTTCCCCCGGCGGGCGCGGTGGGAGGCGGGGCCTCCGCCGAACTCGCGGCGGGCGCGGACGCCACCGACAACGAGGCCGCACCGGTGGCGGCGACCGCACCGCCCGCCAACAGGCGCCGGCTGAAGCTCCTTCTGTCCATGGCCATTGCGAACTCCCCTGTGCCGTAAGGAGATGGACGGGGCGCAGGAGTCCCCGGGGACGGCCACACGGTAGAGCAGTGATCTTCGTTTATCCACACTCAGGACAAAGTTGGTGGGATTCCGTCCATAGCTATTGGCTGAGCGCCGAAAGACGTCTAGCTTCAAGCGCTGTTGCTGTGACCAAAGTTGGGTGGGTGAACAATGCAGCGCGCACCACATCACCGGTCAAGATCCAGGCGCGGGGCGGCCGCGTTCCTGGTCGCCGGCACCATGGCGGCGTCCCTGCTGGGCGGCACCGCCGCCACGGCGAGACCGTTTCCTGAGCCGCCACCGACCGCCTTGGCCCTTCCGTCGCCGCCGGGCGGCCAGAACGTCAAGGTCCTCGTGTTCCACGCCTCGGCCACCGAGGAGTCACCGCTCGTCAACGCCGGGATCGAGGCGATCGAGGCGATCGGCCTCACGGGACCGGCGGCCGGGCGCTTCAAGACCGAGGCCACGGACGACGGTTCGGTCTTCACCAACGCCACGAAGCTGGGCAAGTACAACGCGGTCGTCTTCCTCACCGGCGGCGGCGACGTGCTCGACCCGGAGCAGGAGGCCGGGCTGGAGTCGTACGTGGAGGCCGGCGGCGGCTTCCTCGGCATCCACGACGCGGCCCGTACCGAACCGTACTCCGACTGGTTCACCGGCCTGATCGGCGCGCGCCCCGCTGCCACCAGCCCGGCCACCGTGCAGCGCGCGACCGTCGAGGTCGCCGACCGGGTGAATCCGGCCACGAAGAACCTTCCCGTGGAGTGGAAGCGGCCCGACAAGTGGATCAACTGGGCGGCCAACCCGACCGGCAAGGTGCACACCGTCGCCAAGGTCAGGGAGAGCAGCTACCGGCCGGGGACGGGCGCCAACGGCGTCGACCACCCGGTCTCCTGGTGCCGTGACTACGACGGCGGCCGGTCCTTCTACACCGGGATGGGCGGTACGGCGGAGTCGTACGCCGAGACCGACTTCCGCGAGCACCTGCGGGGCGCCCTCCAGTGGACCACGCGCCTGTCGCGCGCCGACTGCAAGGCGACCATCGACGCCAACTACACGGCGGCGAAGGTGACCCAGCCCAACCAGGCGGGCCAGCAGGACCAGATCGGCGAGCCGCACGGCCTGGTCGTCGCACCCGACGGACGCGTGCTGTACATCGGCCGCGGCGGCGGCGCGAACGGCGCTCCCGTCGTCACCGACTGGAACAACCCGGAGATGGGCAAGGGCCTCGGCCAGGTCCACATCTACGACCCCGCGACCAAGAAGGTCACCCTCGCGGGCGCGCTGACCGTCTTCGGCAACAAGGGCGGCGGCGACGAACTCACCAAGGTCGAGGAGGGGTTGCTCGGCATCGAGCTGGACCCCGCCTTCGCGGCCAACGGCTGGGTGTACCTCCACTACACGCCGCACTCGGGCCTCGACCGTGACAAGCGGATCGCCGAGCGTCGCGTCTCGCGCTTCACGCTGGACCCGGTGACGAACAAGCTGGACCTGGCGTCCGAGAAGGTCCTGCTCAAGTGGCCCGTACAGGTCAACAGCTGCTGCCACGCCGGCGGCGGGATGGCCTGGGACTCGAAGGGCAACCTCTACATCGCGACCGGCGACAACAACTCGTCCGGTTTCAGCGACGGTTACTCGGGCAACAACCCGCAGCCCAACTACAAGGGCCTGTCGTTCGCGGACGCCCGCAGGACCGCGGGCAACACGAACAACCTCAACGGCAAGATCCTGCGCATCCACCCGCAGCCCGACGGCACGTACACCCTGCCGGCCGGGAACCTCTTCACGGGTGAGGAGCAGGACGAGGGCGGCGACAAGACCCGCGGCGAGATCTACGTGATGGGCGTGCGCAACCCGGCACGCATTTCGGTCGACCAGAAGACCGACATCCTCTACGCGGGCTGGGTCGGCCCCGACGCGGGCGCCCCGAGCACCACGTGGGGTCCCGCGAAGTACGACACGTTCGCGGCGATCACCAAGGCGGGCAACCACGGCTGGCCGTTCTGCATGGGCAACAAGCAGCCCTACCGGGACCGCAACCTCCCCGACCCGACGAAGCCGCTGGGCTGGTACAACTGCGACGCCCCGAAGAACGAGTCCCCCAACAACGACGGTCTGGTGAACCTGCCGCCCGTCACGGGCAACACCATCTGGTACTCCCCGCAGGGCGGCGGCCCCGACTTCCCCCGGGACGCCAACGGCGTCCCCAGCTACAAGGCCGAGGAGGGCACCTTCCTCCTGCCGTGGCTCAAGGGCGGCGGCCAGGCCACCATGGACGGCCCGGTCTACCGCTACAACGCGGCGACCGCGACGGCCGACGCGTGGCCGGAGTACTGGGACGGCAAGTGGTTCGTCGGTGACTTCTACGACGCCGACAACCCGCGCCACGCGGTGCTGACCGATCCCAAGACGGTCGGCAAGGGCGGACTGCCCGTCACCGCCGAGTCGTTGAAGAAGATCATCCCGGTCGGCAACGGCGGCATCCGCAACCTCATGGACTGGAAGTTCGCGCCGGACGGCTCGCTCTACGTCCTGGACTACGGGCGCGGGTTCTTCACCTCCGACTCCCAGTCCGCGCTGTGGCGTGTGACGTACAAGGGCGGCGCGGCGACGCCCGCCGCCGCGGATCTGGCCAGGAAGGCGACTCAGTGAGACAGCGATCAGTGAGACACCGACCTCCGCGCCTGTGGACGGCCCTGCTGGGCGCGCTCCTGATGGTGCTGGGCCTGACGTCGACGGCCGCCTACGGGCGGACCGGCGACCGTACGGCCGGCAGCACGGCGGCGGCGCAGGTCCTCAACTGGACGACGAGCGGCCGCACCGACCGCTACGTCACCTTCCCGACCACCGCGGTGGCGGGGGCGACGACCATCGTCTTCGAGAACAGCGTGGCCACCGGCAACGACATCGGGATGCCGCACACGCTGACCTTCGACGTGTCGGACCCCGAGTACAACAACGACGTACCGCTCAACATCCTGGCCAATCCGAGTGACGACAACGGCGGCAAGTACACCGTCGAGGTCAATCTCACCCCGGGGCGCTACCGCTTCTTCTGCACCATCCCGGGCCACGGCCAGATGCAGGGCATCCTGACGGTGACCGAGGCGGGCGGCGGCGACGACACCACCGCGCCCACCACCTCGGCCGCCGTGACGGGCCAGCAGAACACCGACGGCGCGTACGTCGGCTCCGCCACGGTCGCCGTGTCGGCGACCGACGAGGGCTCCGGGGTGGCCACGACGGAGTTCGCGCTCGGCGCGGACGGCGCGTGGCAGCCGTACACCGCACCCGTGGTGGTCAACACGGTCGGTTCGCACACCGTGCGCTACCGGGCGACTGACCAGGCCGGCAACGCGGCGGCCGAGAAGTCCGTGTCGTTCGCCGTGGTGGCGCCACCGAGCGGTGACTCCACCGCTCCGGAGACGTCGGCGACGGTGAGCGGCGACAAGGACCCGGCGGGCAACTACCTGACGATGGCCACGGTCACCGTCACCGCCTCGGACACCGGCACGGGCGTCAACACCATCGAGTACGCGCTCGGGGCGGGCGCGGCGTGGCAGCCGTACACCGCGCCGGTGATGGTCCACCAGGTCGGCTCGCACACCGTCCGCTACCGGGCGACCGACAAGGCGGGGAACGTGGCGGCCGAGAAGTCCGTCGCCTTCACCGTCGTGGCGCCGCCCGCGCAGGACACGACGGCGCCGGTGACCACGGCCGCCGTCAGCGGCACCCTGAACTCCAACGGTGCCTACATCACCAGCGCCAAGGTCACCCTGTCGGCGACCGACACCGGCGGGTCCGGGGTGGACAGGACCGAGTACTCGCTCGACGGCGGTCCGTACCTCGCGTACACCACCCCCGTCATCGTCGACGCGATCGGCTACCACACGCTCGCGCACCGGGCGACGGACAAGGCCGGCAACACGTCCGCGGCCAAGCAGGTGTCCTTCTCCATCGCGCAGGGCGGTGGCGTCCCGGCGCCCAACTGCCCCGAGTTCGACGAGCGGTTGACGGTCATCGTGGGCGCGGTCGACACCGGTGTGCCGAACCGGCTCACCCGTAGCCGGTGCACGATCAACGAGCTGATCGAGGACGAGAAGGACTGGTCCTCGGCGGCGCTGTTCCTCAAGCACGTGGACGGCGTCCTCGACAAGCTGCTGGCCGACAACGTCATCGACCAGCGCGAGTTCAACAAGATCACCAAGGCGGCCAAGCAGTCGAAGATCGGCAAGCCCGGCCAGACCGAGGGCTACCGCGCCCTCTTCGACGGCACGGCGGCGTCCCTGGCCAAGTGGGAGCAGGTCGGCGGCGGCAAGTTCGCGCTGTCCGGCGACGGTGCCATCACCAGCAGCACGACGGTGAACGGCATGGGCATGCTGTGGTTCCCGGAGCGCACCTACGGCGACTTCTCGCTCAAGCTCCAGTTCCGCGACGACGCCCCGGGCACGGGCAACGCCAACGGCGGTGTGTTCGTGCGCTTCCCGAACGTCCGCAACCACCCCGAGGAGTCCCGGCCCGAGTGGGTCGCCATCAACTACGGGCACGAGATGCAGATCCTCGACAACCCCGTCGGCGACATGTACAAGACCGGCTCGGTGTACGGCTTCGACCGGGTCGGCCTGGGCGGCGCGGGGGTCACCCCGAAGGGCACCTGGAACGACTACGAGATCCGCGCGGAGGGTCAGCACTTCACGATCCTGCGCAACGGTGTGGTGATCAACGAGTTCGACAACGTCGGCGGACAGGCCTTCACACCGCCGCGCGCCGGTGACCCGGGGACGGACGGCCGGCGGTACGCCACCGGCTATGTCGGCCTCCAGGTGCACAGCACGACGGACGTGATCTCGTACCGCGACATCCGCATCAAGGAGCTGTAGACACTGTGGACACACCGCACTTCGCAGTGGCGTGACACCGAGGCCCTCACCGCACCCGGCGGTGGGGGCCTTCGCCGTGTCGCCGTGCCGCCGTGCCGCCGTCCCGGTCAGCCCTCCTGCCGGCCTTCCTCGTCCTCCGGCCGCGCCCGGCTCGGCTGGACCCGCTTCGGCTCCCCCGGCATCTTCGGATAGTCCGGCGGGTACGGGAGGTCGCCGAGGCCCTGGTCACGCTCGTGCCGGTCCGCCAGCTCCAGCAGCCCCTCCAGGCTGTACGCGTGCTCCTCCATGTCCGCGTGCACATCGCCCAGTTCGGTGTAGCGCACCGGCATGGTCGCGATGTCGAAGTCCCGCGGGGCCACGTCGTCCAGCTCCTCCCAGCGCAGTGGCGCGGAGACCGGGGCGTGCGGACGGGGCCGTACGGAGTAGGCGCAGGCGATCGTCCGGTCCCGGGCGGTCTGGTTGTAGTCCACGAAGATCTTCTCGCCGCGCTCCTCCTTCCACCACGCGGTGGTCACCCGGCCCGGGTTCCTGCGCTCCAGGTGGCGGCCGATCGTGATGGCGGCCCGCCGCACCTCGGTGAACGTCCAGCGCGGCTCGATCGGGACGAACACGTGCAGGCCGCGTCCGCCCGACGTCTTGGGCCAGCCGCGCATCCCCAGCTCGTCCAGGAAGCTGTGCAGCTCGTGCGCGGTCCTGACGGCGTCCTTGAAGTCCGTACCGGGCTGCGGGTCGAGGTCGATCCGCAGCTCGTCGGGGTGGTCGGTGCGCCCGCGCCGTACCGGCCACGGGTGGAAGGTGAGGGCGCCGAGGTTCGCCGCCCAGAGGACGGCCGCCACCTCGGTCGGGCAGATCTCGTCCGCCGAACGGCCGCTCGGGAACTCGATCCGGGCGGTGGGGATCCAGTCGGGCAGGTTCTTCGGGGCCCGCTTCTGGTAGAAGAACTCACCCTCGACGCCCTCCGGGTACCGCTCCAGGGTCGTCGGCCGGTTCCGCAGGGCCCGGAGGATCCCCGGGCCCACGGCCAGGTAGTAGCGCGCGACGTCGAGCTTCGTGAAGCCGCGCTCCGGAAAATAGATCTTGGCCGGGCTGGACAGCCGTACCGCCCGGCCGCCCGCCTCCAGCTCCACCGCCGCACCCGCTGCACCCATGAGCGCCACCGTAGGCCGGACGGGCCGGGAGCGCATATCGGGCGGAGCGGACCGTTCCCGGACACAATCGGGGACATGGATCTGCCGGTGATGCCTCCCGTGAAACCCATGCTCGCCAAGTCCGTGGCCGCGATCCCGCCCGGGATGCAGTACGAGGCCAAGTGGGACGGCTTCCGGGCGATCATCCACCGCGACGGCGACGAGGTGGTGATCGGCAGCAGGACCGGCAAGCCGCTGACCCGCTACTTTCCCGAGCTGGTGACGGCGGTACGGGACCGGCTGCCGGAGCGGTGCGTCTTCGACGGGGAGATCGTGATCGTCCACGAGGGGCGGCTGGACTTCGACAGGCTCACGGAGCGTATCCACCCCGCGAAGTCGCGCGTGGACATGCTGGCCGAGCGCACCCCGGCGAGTTTTGTCGCCTTCGACCTGCTGGCCCTCGGGGACGGCACGCTGATGGACATCGAGCAGGCACAGCGCAGGGAGGCGCTGGAGGCGGCCCTGATCGGCGTAGAGCCGCCGGTGTATCTCGCGCCCGCCACCACGGACATCGAGCGGGCGCGGGAGTGGTTCGAGCAGTACGAGGGCGCCGGGCTCGACGGGGTGATCGCCAAGCCGCTGGACCTGCCGTACCGGCCGGACTTCCGGGCGATGTACAAGATCAAGCACGAGCGGACGGCGGACGCGGTGGTCGCCGGGTACCGCCTGCACAAGAGCGGTCCCGTGGTGGGCTCGCTGCTGCTCGGCCTGCACGACGCGCGGGGCGTGCTCCAGCACGTGGGGGTGTGCGCGGCGTTCTCGATGCGGCGGAGGGCGGAGCTGGTCGAGGAGCTGGCGCCGCTGCGGATGGAGACGGCGGAGGGCCATCCGTGGGGCGCGTGGGCCGAGGAGGCGGCGCACGAGGGGGCGCGCCTGCCGGGCGGTCCGAGCCGCTGGTCCGGGACGAAGGACCTGTCGTGGATCGCGCTGCGGCCGGAGCTGGTGTGCGAGGTGGCGTACGACCACATGGAGGGTGACCGCTTCCGCCATACGGCGCAGTTCCGGCGGTGGCGTCCGGACAGGACCCCGGAGAGCTGTACGTACGCGCAGCTGGAGGAGCCGGTGGGGTACGACCTGGCGGCGGTGCTGAGCGGGCTGGCGTAGGGGCGGGGGTCTGTGGCGGGTCCCGGGGGCGCGGGCGGGTCCCGGGGGCGGGGTTGTCCGGCGGTGGTGGCGCGGGCGGGCGTGAGAGGGGCGCGCGGCCCGCGGACCGCGATCTTACGGACCGGTGACGCACCGGCGTGCGTCGGCGCGGTGGGGCCGCCCGGCGCATAGCGTCACCGGCATGCGTGTACTTGTCACCGGAGGAGCCGGCTTCATCGGCTCACACATCGTCACGGCCCTCACGGCGCTGGGCCACGAGGCCGTCGTCCTGGACGCCCTGCTGCCGTCGGCCCATCCCGTGCCGCCCGCGCGGCCGCCGGAGGTGGAGTGGATCCACGCCGACGTACGGGACCGGGCGGCCGTCGACCGTGCGCTGCGCGGGGTGGAGGCGGTCTGCCACCAGGCGGCGATGGTCGGCCTCGGCAAGGACTTCGCGGACGCGCCGGAGTACGTGGGCTGCAACGACCTGGGGACCGCGACCCTGCTGACCGCCATGGCGGACGCGGGGGTACGGGACCTGACGCTGGCCGGGTCGATGGTCGTGTACGGGGAGGGCCGGTACGACTGCCCCGCGCACGGGCGCGTCGCGCCGGGACCCCGCGCGGAGGCGGATCTGGTGGCGGGCCGGTTCGAGCCCGGGTGCCCGGTGTGCGGGGCCGAGTTGACGCCGGGTCTGATCGGCGAGGACGCGCGGACCGACCCGCGCAACGTGTACGCGGTGACCAAACTGGCCCAGGAACATCTCGCGGCGTCCTGGGCGCGGGCCACGGGCGGCCGGGCGCTCTCGTTGCGCTACCACAACGTGTACGGCCCGGGGATGCCCCGCGACACGCCGTACGCGGGGGTCGCGTCGTTCTTCCGCTCCTCGCTGGCCAGGGGCGAGGCCCCGCAGGTCTTCGAGGACGGCGGGCAGCGGCGGGACTTCGTGCACGTACGGGACGTGGCGACGGCGAACGCGCTGGCGCTGGCGTTCGTACGGACGAGGGAGCCCGGCACGCTGGGCGCGTACAACACCGGCAGCGGCGAGCCGCACACCGTGGGCGAGATGGCCGGGGCGCTGGCGGCGGCGCACGGGGGTCCTGATCCGGTGGTCACCGGGGAGTACCGGCTGGGCGACGTACGGCACATCACCGCGTCGTCGGAGCGGCTGCGGGCGGAGCTGGGGTGGCGGCCGGAGGTCGGGTTCGCGGCGGGCATGGCGGAGTTCGCGCGGTCGGGGCAGCGGGGGGTGCCGGTGCCGTGAGCGGGGGCTCGCGGCGCCTCGGCGAGGCCCGCCCCCGGTCCCTTCCGCGGCGCTCGGTTCCGGTGTTGGGCCGAACGGGCGGAGCGGATCGCGCCCTCGGCGCTGTCCGTGTTTCGTAAGACCGCGTATCCCATTTGTCGGTTTCTGAATTCATACGGTGATGGACGTGACGTACTCGATCCCCACGACGGTTGACGTCGTACTCCCCTGTCTCGACGAGGCCCGGGCGCTGCCCTGGGTGCTGGACCGGCTGCCCGCGGGCTGGCGGGCGATCGTGGTCGACAACGGTTCGGCCGACGGCTCGGCGGAGATCGCCGCCGGGCTCGGCGCGACCGTCGTGCGTGAACCCCGGCGCGGCTTCGGTGCCGCGTGTCATGCCGGACTGCTCGCCGCCGAGGCGGAGTTCGTGTGCTTCTGCGACTGCGACGCGTCGCTCGACCCGGGGCTGCTGCCCGCGTTCGTGGCGGAGGTGGCGGCGGGCCGGGCGGATCTGGTGCTGGGCCGCCGCCGGCCGCAGACCCGGGGGGCGTGGCCGGCGCACGCCAGGGCGGGGAACGTGGCGCTGTCCCGGATGCTGCGCCGCAGGACGGGCCTGCGGTTGCGTGACCTGGGCCCGATGCGGGCGGCGCGCCGGGAGGCGCTGCTGGACCTGTCGCTGACGGACCGGCGCAGTGGCTACCCGCTCCAGATGGTGGTCCGCGCGTCGGACGCGGGCTGGCGGGTGACGGAACGGGACGTGCCGTACCTGCCGCGTACGGGCAGGTCGAAGGTGACGGGCACGTGGCGGGGCACGTGGCAGGCGGTGCACGACATGCGCGCGGTGCTGGCGGAGGAGCCGGTGCGGGTGCGGGTGCTTCCGCAGGAGCCGGTGCGGGTGTTGGCGGACACCCCGGTGTCGATGTCGGCGCGGATGCCGGTGCCGGTGTCGGCGCACGTGCTTGCGCAGGAGTTGTTGCTTGCGCAGGAGCGGGCGCCGGTGCGGGTGCAGACGCCGGTGCCGGAGCCGGAGCTGGCGCAGAGGCCGGTGCCGGAGCCGGAGCTGGCGCAGAGGCCGGTGCCGGAGCCGGTGCTGGCGCAGAGGCCGGTGCCGGAGCCGGTGCTGGCGCGGGAGCAGGCGCCGGTGGGGGTGCAGGCACCAGTGACGTTGCCGGAGCGGGAGGCGAGCGCGATGTCGGCGCACGAGGCGGGGACAGGGGCCGTGCCGGCGCACGAATCGGCAGCGGGCGCGGTAACTGAGCGCGAGCCGAGGGCGGGGACAGGGGCGGTGCCAGCGCACGAATCGGTAGCGAGCGCGGAACCGGCGCGCGAGCCGGGGGCGGGCCCGGAGGCGGCGCACGAGCCGGGGACGGGTGCGGGGGCAGCGCGCGAATCCGTAGCGGGCACGGAACCGGCGGACGAGCCGGCGGCGGGCGCGGTATCGGCGCACGAATCAATGGCGGGCCCGGTGCCAGCGGACGAGCCGGGGGCGGCGCACGAGCCGGCGCGCGAGACGGGGGCCGGTGGCGGGCGGGTGGCGGGGCCTTTTGGGGGCGTTCGTGATGAGTGGGTGGGTGTGCGGTGACCACGATTCTGGTGATGGCCAAGGCCCCCGTACCCGGGCGGGTCAAGACGCGGCTCACTCCGCCGTTCCGGGCCGAGGAGGCCGCCGCGCTGGCCGAGGCCGCGTTGCGCGACACGCTGGCCGCTGTCCTGGCCGCCCCCGTGCGGCGCCGGGTGCTGGTCCTCGACGGGGTGCCGGGCGCGTGGCTGCCGGACGGGGTCGAGGTGGTCGCCCAGGTGGCCGGCGGGCTGGACGAGCGGCTCGCCGCCGCATTCGCGGGGTGTGGCGGGCCCGCCGTGCTCATCGGGATGGACACCCCCCAGGTCACCCCGGAGCTGCTGGGACCGGCCCTCGCGCCGGACGCCTGGCTGGGGTGCGACGCGTGGTTCGGACCGGCGGTCGACGGGGGGTTCTGGGCGCTCGGGCTCGCCGTACCGGATCCGTCCCTGCTGCTGGGCGTACCGATGTCCGTACCCGAGACGGGGGCGGTGCAGCGGGCCCGGCTGACCGGTGCCGGGCTCGCGGTACGGGACCTGCCGGTCCTGCGCGACGTCGACACCGCGCACGACGCGGAGCTGGTCGCGGCCGAGGCACCGGCCACCCGGTTCGCGGCGGCGCTGGCGCGGTTCACGGGGGCGCGCGGCAACGGCGCGGGCACCCCGTCGTCGCGGGCCGGGGTGCGGTGACCATGGGCCTGGCCAGGATCCGTACGAAGTCCACCGCCGCGGTGCCCCGGTCGGCCGTCCCGCTCCGCCGGCGCGCCGCCCCCGACACGCCCTGGCACGCCGACCCGTACACGGACGCGCTGCGCGCCGGGCGCGGGCCGCTCTTCCTGCGGCGCGCCGACGGGTGGCTGCTGCCGCTGGAGGTGGAGCGCTGGTGCGGCGGCCCCGACCGCGCCGATCTGACCGTGCTGGAACGCTGCCGGGGCACCGTCCTCGACATCGGCTGCGGCCCCGGCCGCCTGGTCGCGGCGCTCGCCGCGCGGGGCCGTACCGCGCTCGGCATCGACATCAGCCCGGCGGCCGTGGCGCACACCGTGCGCGGGGGCGGCAGCGCGCTGCTCAGGTCGGTCTTCGATCGGCTGCCCCGCGAGGGCGGTTGGGACACGGCGCTGCTGATCGACGGCAACATCGGCATCGACGGCGACCCGTCGGCGCTGCTGCGGCGGCTCGCGGGGATCGTGCGTCCGGGCGGCTCGCTGATCGTGGAGACCGCGCCCACCGGGGTCGACCCGGATCTCGACGAACGGGTGCGGGTACGGGTGGACAACGGCAACGGGGCACCCGGAGAGGCGTTCTACTGGTCCCGCGTCGGGGCGCGGGCGCTGGTGCGCCGGGCCCGTACCACCGGCTGGGTCCCGGCCGAGCAGTGGACAGTGGAGGGACGGCGCTTTGTGACGCTCCGTCAGGAGTCGTCGGGGGCAGGGCCGTACGGAGAACCTGCCGCCCGGACCGAGGCAGGCGGATGACCGATGTCCGTCCGTCCAGATCCACCGTGGTCCGGTGCGGCGGCCCCCCGTCGTCCTCGCCGTCCTCGTCGTCCCGCAGGACGAGCGCCGACCGACGCTCCTTCAACTCGTGCCGCTGCCCGGCGAGAAGCCCGCGTGGAGCAGCCAGAAACCGGACATCACCGTTCCCCTTGTGGTCATTTCGCTCAGACAGGGCGTTCTGACACCGGAACGCCGCTTCATTGGGCAAAAAGTCTCTCGCGGGATGCGCGAGCGGGAACCTAGGGTCTTTTCAGGCCCCGGGAGGCACCCGGGGCACCACAGAGATCCGGGGGGATCTGTATGCGCTTCACGCGCCGCCACGCTTCCGTCACGCTCGCCGCCGCCGCGGCCTTCATGGTCGCTTCCGTCGGGCCGGCGAGCGCCGGTTCCAACTCGGCCCACTCCTATGGCATCGCGCGGGGGAACTGCGCCCACGTCTCCGACGGCTGGTTCACGCACGACGGGGAGATCTTCCACCTCGACGACACGTGCGCGGACGGCTTCGCCGCGGTGATCAAGGTCGACATCGAGCCCATCCAGAGCGGAGGTGGCTACGACTACGCGCTCTGGAGCCACCTCAGCGCCGACGGGGGCGTGGAGACATGGAACAAGAGCTATGCCGAGGGCACCGCGGTGTGTCTCCAGGCGGGCTTCGGCCACGAGGGTGGCGAGTGGGCCGGCTGGGGCGCCTGGAAGTGCGGGACTGCCTGAGTCCGGACGCTCCGGATCGGCCCGCGGTCCGCAGACGGCGATCTGCGGTCTGCGGTCCGTGAGCGGCTTCAACTCGACCAGAACAACAGGGGGATGTACAGATGCGAATCTCACGGAGGAGGCTCGCCGGGACGGTGATCGCGGCAGCCAGCTTCGCCGCCATGGCCGCCGGCCCGGCGAGCGCCGGCAGCAACTCGGCCCACGCGTACGGCTCGTCCGCCGACGGGTCGTGCACGTACGGCTCCGACGGCTGGTTCACGCACGACGGCGAGATCTTCCATCTCGACGACGTGTGCAAGGACGGCTGGTCGGCGGTGATGAAGGTGGACGTGGAACCGTTCAAGACCGGCGGAGGCTACGACTGGAGCATGAGGAACGACCTCAGCGCGGCGGGCGGAGTCGTCACGGTCAACAAGAGCTACGCCGAAGGCACCGCCGTCTGCGTCCAGGCGGGCATTTCGCCCTCCGGGGAGACGGAGTGGGGTGGCTTTGGTACGTGGCGGTGCGGCACGGCCTGACCGGGAGCGGGACGCGCGGTCACGCGTGACGCGGACACCGGCGCGTACCCGGATACCGGCACGTACCCGGACCGCCCGCTAGTCCAGGTACGTGCCGTCCACGTACACCCAGGCGCCGTCGTGGCGGGTGAAGCGGCTGCGTTCGTGGAGGGCGCCCGGATGGCCCTGCTGGGTGTACGAGGCGCGGAAGGTGACCGTGCCCGTGGTGTGGAACGCGGTGCCCTCCGTGGTCTCCAGGATGTCCAGTCCGGTCCAGCGGGTGGTGGGGTCCAGTTCGAGGCCGTTGGGCCGGGTGGCCGGATCCCACGTCCTGAGCAGGTACGACGCGTCCAGCACGACAAACGCGCTGTAGCGGGACCGCATCAGCGCCTCGGCCGTGGGCGCGGTGGCGGGCCCGACGTGGTAGCGCCCGCAGCACTCCCCGTACGACGCGGGCCTGCCGCAGGGACAGGGCGAGGCGGTCGAGGGCGAGACCGGGGAGGGCGCGGGCGCGGTGCGCGCGGGGCGTGTCTGGCGGTGGGGGCGTCGGGCCATGTCCCCATTCTGCCTCGCGGGCGGGCACGACCAGGACGCGCGCGCCCGGAACGTGCCTGCCCGGGACGCGCGCGCCCGCTCCCGGGTCACGTGGGGGCGAAGCGATGGCGGTACGCCGTCGGGGGCAGGCCGGTCCGGCGTTTCAGCTGGGATCTCAGGTTCGCCGCCGTGCCCAGGCCGCTCAGGCGGGCCACCCGGTCCAGCCGTACCTCCCCCTCCTCCATCAGGCGGCAGGCCAGCGCCACCCGCTGCGCGGTGAGCCAGGCCAGTGGCGTCGTGCCCAGCTGGCTGCGGAAGCGGCGGTGCAGGGTGGCCTGGCTGATCGTCGCGCGGGCCGCCAGGTCCGCCGTGGTGAGCGGAGTGGCCAGGCGGGTCGCCGCCCAGGTCAGCAGCGGGGAGAGGGAGGTGTCGGGGACCTCGGGGAGCGGCTGTTCCACGAACTGCCGCTGGCCGCCGTCGCGGTGCAGCGCGAAGACCAGCCGGCGGCTCACCGCGACGGCCGTCCGCGCCCCGTGGTCGTGGCGGATCAGCTGGAGAGACGCGTCGAGCGCGGCCGCGCTGCCCGCCGCCGTGACGACGTCCCCCTCGTCGACGAAGAGGACGTCCGGGTCGAGCCGTACGGCGGGGAACCGCTCCGCGAACAGGTCCGCCCACCGCCAGTGGGTCGTCGCCCGCCGCCCGTCCAGCGCCCCCGCCGCCGCCAGGACGAAGGAGCCCGTGCAGAAGCTCACCAGCCGGGCGCCGCGCGCCGCGGCCCGGCGCACCGCGTCCAGGACCGCCGGGGAGGGGTCGTTCTCGGGGTCCGGCCGGTTCGGGACGATCACGGTGTCCGCCCGGTCGACCGCGTCGAGCCCGGACACCCCCGAGAGCCGGAAGAACCCGGCGTGCATCGAGACCGACGGGCTCTCCGCGCACAGCTCGAAGTCGTACCAGGCCGTGTTCAGCTCCGGCCGGGCCAGGCCGAACAGCTCCGTCGCCACGCCCATCTCGAACGGGTTGGAGCCCTCCGCGACGATCATGACCACCCGATGCGAGAAATCTTGCGCCATGTGCGATTCCTAGCACTGTCGCTCCCGCGACGCCAGGACGACGATGTGGTCATGACCACCGAACCCCGCGAAGCCACCGAACCCCGCGAAGCCACCGAACCGCTCGCGCTCAGCACCGCCCTCGCCTCCTTCGACGCCATCTGGAGCCCGCGCGTCATCGCGCGCGTCAACGACTACGACGTGCGCGTCGCGAAGGTCGCGGGCGAGCACGTCTGGCACGTGCACGAGAACACCGACGAGTTCTTCCAGGTCCTCGACGGGGAACTGCTCATCGCCCTGCGCGAGGACGGCGCCGAGCGGACCGTCACCCTCGCCGCCGGATCGGTGTTCGTCGTCCCGCGCGGCGTCTGGCACAAGCCGTCCTCGCCGCGGGGCGCGTCGATGCTGCTGTTCGAGCCGACCGGCACGCTGTCGGTGGGCGATCAGCACGAGGAGGTCCCGGACCAGGTGGACGTGACGGTGGGGCACGCCCTCTGACGGCCGGGGCGATCCGCCCCAACCGCGCACGACCCGGGCGCCCTTGACGCCGCCGCGTCCTCGGCCTAGCCTCCCTCTCCGTCGTACTTCATACGTCATATATGAGGCACGATCCGTGAGTTGAGCGAGGAGCGCGCCCATGGTCTTCACGCCGGTCCCGATCCCCTCCCGCACGCAGTTCGTGCTGGAGGCCGTCCGGCACCACATACTGACCGGCGGGCTGCCACCGGGGCAGCCGCTCGTGGAGGCGGATCTGGCCGCGCGGTTCGGCGTCTCCAAGACCCCCGTCCGCGAGGCGCTGAAGACCCTCGCGGGCAGCGGCCTGGTGGTGATGAGCCAGTACAAGGGCGTCACGGTCCGTACGGTCGACACGGCGATGGCGCGTGAGGTGTACGACGTACGGCTGCTGCTGGAGCCGGAGGCGCTGCGGCGCTCGGTCGTCGCGGCGGCTCCGTTCGACGCGGCGGCGGACGCGCTGGTACGGGCGGAGGCCGCCGCCGACGCGGCCGAACGGTCCCTCGCCAACCGGGACTTCCACCGCGCGCTGCACGTCTCGTGCGGCAATCCGCTGCTGGTGCGGATGCTGGACGAGGTCAGCGACCAGGCCGCGCTGGTGGCCACGGTCGCCTGGTCAGCCGACGCCACGTGGGAGCGCGAGGCGGCCGAGCACCGCGCCATCCTGCGCCTGGCGCGCGCGGGCGACGCGGACGGCGCGGCGCGAGCCCTGCACGGCCACATCGACCGCTTCGTCCGGGGCGCGTTCCCGGCCGGGGCGGCGGATGGGCCCTCGGCGTCGGAGGAGGAAGCGTGACCTCCATCGACTTCTCCCGGGTCCGGGACGCGCTCGCCGACGTCGTGGCCATCCCCGTGACCCCCTTCGCCGCCGACGGAACCGTCGACACCGCCGCGTACCGCACGCTGCTGCGCCGCTTGCTGGACGCGGGGGTACGGACCGTCACGCCCAACGGGAACACCGGCGAGTTCTACGCCCTCTCCCCCGAAGAGCGCCTGCGGGTGGTGGAGTTGACCGTGGCGGAGGTGGGCGACCGCGCCGAGGTGGTCGTCGGGGTGGGGCACGACCTGGCCACGGCGGTGGCTGCCGCCCGGCACGCGAGGGACGCCGGGGCGTCCATGGTCATGGTGCATCAGCCCGTGCACCCGTACGTCTCGCAGGAGGGGTGGGTCGCGTACCAGCGGACGATCGCCGACGCCGTCCCCGGGCTCGGGGTGGTCCCGTACCTGCGCGACCCGCTGATCACGGCCGGGGCGCTGGCCCGGCTCGGGGCGCTGTGCCCCAACGTCGTCGGGGTGAAGTACGCGGTCCCCGACGCGACCCGCTTCGCGGCCTTCGCCCAGGACGCCGGCCGGAACGCCGCCGGCGGCACCGGCGGCACCGGCGGGACCGGCCCTAAAGGCCCGACCGGCCCGACCGGCCCGGGCCGCTTCGTCTGGGTCGCCGGGCTGGCCGAGCTGTACGCCCCCGCCTACTGGGCCGGCGGCGCCACCGGCTTCACCTCCGGTCTGGTCAACGTGGCGCCTGGCCTCTCCCTCGCCCTGCTCGCCGCCCTGCGCGCCGGGGACGCCCCGGCCGCCCGGGCGGTCTGCGAGCGGATCCGCCCGTTCGAGGAGCTGCGCGCCGCCCGGCACTCCGCCGACAACGTGTCCGTGGTCAAGGAGGCCCTCGCCGTGCTCGGTCTCTGCCGCCGTGACGTACGGCCACCGAGCAGTACCCTGCCCGCCGGGACCCGCACGGAGATCGCGGCGCTCGTGAGGGCGTGGGGCGCGTGAAGGCCCGGGAGGCCCCGGTCGCCCCGCGTGAACTGCGCAGCCATCAGTGGTACGGGACGGACGGGCTGCGGTCGTTCAGCCACCGCGCCCGCACCCGCCAGCTCGGCTACCTCCCCGAGGAGCACCTCGGCAAGCCGGTCGTCGCGATCCTCAACACCTGGAGCGACATCAACCCCTGTCATGTCCATCTGCGCGAGCGCGCGCAGGCGGTGAAGCGCGGGGTGTGGCAGGCGGGTGGCTTCCCGCTGGAGTTCCCCGTCGCCACCCTGTCGGAGACGTTCCAGAAGCCGACCCCGATGCTCTACCGCAACCTTCTCGCCCTGGAGACCGAGGAGTTGCTGCGCTCGTACCCCGTGGACGGCGCGGTCCTGATGGGCGGCTGCGACAAGACCACACCGGCCCTGCTGATGGGGGCGGCGAGTGTGGACCTGCCGACCGTGTTCGTGCCCGCCGGGCCGATGCTGCCGGGCCACTGGCGCGACCAGGTGCTGGGCTCCGGGACGGACATGTGGAAGTACTGGGACGACCGGCGGGCCGGGCTGATCGGGGACCGTGAACTGGCGGAGCTGGAGAGCGGCTTGGCGCGCTCCCCCGGCCACTGCATGACGATGGGCACCGCCTCCACCCTGACGGCGGCGGCCGAGGTGCTGGGCGTGACCGTGCCGGGCGCGTCGTCCATACCCGCCGTGGACTCGGGCCACGAGCGGATGGCCGCCGCGTCGGGCCGGCTGATCGCGGACCTCGTCGGACGGGACCTCACCCTGTCGCGGGTGCTGACGCGGGAGGCGTACGACGACGCCGTCACCACCGTGCTAGCGCTGGGTGGTTCGACCAACGCCGTCATCCATCTGATCGCCATGGCCGGGCGCAGCGGGATACGGCTGACGCTGGACGACTTCGACCGGACCGCCCGTACGGTCCCGGTGCTGGCCGATCTGCGGCCCGGCGGGCGGTACTTGATGGAGGACTTCCACTTCGCGGGCGGACTCCCCGCGTTCCTGGGGCAGTTGACGGATCTGCTGCACCTGGACCGGCCGACGGTGGCCCACCCCACCCTGCGGGCGCAGTTGGCGGGCGCGGTGGTCCACAACCGGGAGGTGATCCGCCCGCGCGACCGCCCCCTCGCGGACGAGGGCGGGGTGGCGGTGCTGCGCGGCAACCTCTGCCCCGACGGGGCCGTGATCAAGCACATCGCCGCCGACCCGGCGCTGCTCCGCCACACCGGTCCCGCCGTGGTCTTCGACGACTACCCGACGATGCGGCGCACCATCGACGATCCCGCGCTCGGCATCACGGCCGGGCATGTGCTGGTGCTGCGCGGCGCGGGGCCCAAGGGCGGGCCGGGGATGCCCGAGTACGGGATGCTGCCGATCCCGGACCACCTCCTCAAGCAGGGGGTGCGGGACATGGTGCGGATCTCCGACGCCCGGATGAGCGGCACGAGTTACGGCGCGTGTGTGCTGCACATCGCGCCCGAGTCGTACGTCGGGGGCCCGCTCGCCCTCGTCCGAACCGGCGACCTGATCACCCTCGACGTGGCGGCCCGCTCGCTGCGGCTGGAGGTCTCCGACGACGAGCTGGCGCGGCGGCGTGCCGAGTGGGTCGCACCGCCGCCGCGGTACGGCCGGGGGTACGGGGCGCTCTACAGCGAGCACATCACGCAGGCCGACACGGGCTGCGACTTCGACTTCCTGTCCCGGGAGGGCGAGGTGCCCGATCCGTACGCGGGGTGAGGGGCGCGTGCGGTGTGGGCCGTTTCGTGGATGATCGGTCCATGCAGGCGACCGAGGTGGAGGCGGACCGGGTATGAGGCTGACGATTCTGGGCGGGGGCGGTTTCCGGGTGCCGCTGGTGTACGGGGCGCTGCTCCGCGACCGCGCGGAGGGCCGGGTCGACCGGGTCACGCTGTACGACGTGGACGCGGCACGGCTCGGGGCCGTGGCGCGGGTCCTGGCCGAGCAGGCCGACGGGGTGGCGGACGCGCCGGAGGTCACCGTCACCACCGACCTGGACGACGCGCTGCGGGGCACGGACTTCGTGTTCTCCGCCATCCGGGTGGGCGGTCTGGAGGGGCGCGCGGCCGACGAACGGGTGGCGCTGGCCGAGGGAGTGCTGGGTCAGGAGACGGTCGGGGCGGGCGGGATCGCGTACGGGCTGCGGACCATCCCGGTCGCGGTGGACATCGCGCGGCGGGTGGCGGCGCTGGCCCCGGACGCCTGGGTCATCAACTTCACCAATCCGGCGGGGCTGGTGACGGAGGCGATGTCCCGGGTGCTCGGCGACCGGGTCATCGGGATCTGCGACTCCCCCGTCGGTCTGGGCCGGCGGGTGGCCCGGGTGCTCGGGGTGGACCCGGACCGGGCGTGGTTCGACTACGTGGGGCTGAACCATCTGGGCTGGCTGCGCGGGCTGTGGGCGGGGGGCCGCGACCACCTGCCCCGGCTGCTGGCCGATCCGGAGCTGCTGGGCTCCTTCGAGGAGGGCAAGCTCTTCGGGCCCGAGTGGCTGCGGTCGATCGGCGCGATCCCGAACGAGTATCTGCACTACTACTACTTCAACCGCGAGGCGGTACGGGCCTATCAGGGCGCCGAGCGGACGCGCGGCGCGTATCTGCGGGACCAGCAGGCCGGGTTCTACGCGGAGTTGGCGGACACCGGCGGCACGGTGGGCGGTGACGGCTCGGCGCTCGGGGCGTGGCACCGTACCCTCGCCGACCGTGAGGCGACGTACATGGCGGCCAACCGTGACGCCGCCGGGGTCGGTGAACGGGACGACGAGGACCTGGGATCGGGCGGGTACGAACAGGTCGCGCTCGCCCTGATGCGGGCCGTCGCGCGGAACGAGAGCGCGGCCCTGATCCTCAACGTCCGCAACCGCACCACCCTGCCGGCGCTGGACGCGGACGCCGTGATCGAAGTGCCGTGCCTGGTCGACGCGAACGGGGCGCATCCGGTGTCGGTCGAGCCGCTGCCGTACCACGCGGTGGGGCTGGTGACGTCGGTCAAGGCGGTGGAACGCGCGGTGCTGGCGGCGGCGGAGAGCGGATCACGCGACGACGCGGTGCGCGCGTTCGCGCTGCACCCGCTGGTCGACTCGGTCGCCGTGGCCCGGCGGCTGCTGGACGCCTATACGGACGTCCACCCGGGGCTGGCGTACCTGCGGAACTGACGGACGCGCCGAGACCGGCGGGTCCGGGGAGAACTGACGGGACTGGCGCCGGTCCCCCAAGACCGGCGCCAGTCCCCTGCGGACGGGAGGGGACGCGCGAGGCGCCGCAGCGCACCTGAAAAGTGCTGCGGCGCCACCCGCCCGTACCCCACCCACTTACGGTTTGCGTGCCACGCCCGCGTATCCGGGGATGGGTCCTTCGCCGGAGACGGGGACGACCTCACCCAGCTCGGGACGCCAGTCCGTGGCGAGGGAGACACCCGGCGCGACCAGTTCGAGCCCGTCGAAGAAGGCCGCGAACTCGTCCCGCGTGCGCGGGACCAGGGTGAGGCCCCGCTGCTTGTACAGCTCGCGCGCCCGGTCCGACGTCTCCGGCGCGAAGTCGCCCGTGACGTGGGACAGGACCAGATAACTGCCGGGTGCCAGGGGGGCGAGGAGGGCGCGCACCAGATCGTGCGCCCCGTCCTCGTCCGAGATGAAGTGGAGCAGCGCGATCAGCGAGAGCGCCACCGGCTTGCTCAGGTCGAGGCTCTGGCCCGCCGCCTCGATGATGGCGCCGGGCTCCCGCGCGTCGGCCTGGACGTACTCCGTCACACCCTCCGGGGTACTGCGGAGCAGGGCTTCCGCGTGCCGGAGGACGATCGGGTCGTTGTCCGTGTAGACGATCCGGGAGTCGGGGGCGACCTCCTGGGCGATCTGGTGGAGATTGGGCGCGGTCGGGATGCCCGTACCGATGTCGAGATACTGCCGCACCCCGCCCGTCATGCCGAGCCAGCGCGTGGCGCGGTGCATGAAGGCCCGGTTGACGCGGGCCATCTCCGGCGCTCTGGAGTCCAGCGCGAGCAACTGCTGCGCCATCTGCTCGTCGACCGGATAGTTGTCCTTGCCGCCGAGAAGCCAGTCGTACACCCGGGCCGGGTGGGGCCTGGAGGTGTCGATGGCGTCGTGCCCGGTCATGTGCGCTCCATGAGTCTCAGGGTCTGTGAGCGGGAACTGCGGTCGGTGCGCTGGGACTGCGGTCTGTGCGCGGGGACTTCGAGCGGGACGGGCGGTGGGGCGGGGCGGGGCGGGAACTGTGGACGGACGCGGTTCAGGTGAGCAGGAAGTCCGCCTGGCCCGACTTGGCGCCCTGGATGAAAGCGGCGATCTCTCCGGTGGTGTAGATCAGTGCGGGGCCGTCAGGGTCGGCGGACTGGCGCACCGCGACCCTGCCGTCGGCCAGCTTCATGGCCTCGATGCAGTTGCCGCCGTTGCCGCCGCTCCACGGCTTGTGCCAGCCTTCGGCGCCGAGGTCGGCGGCCGGCATGCCGTTGTATATGGGATCCATTCACAGCTCCTTGCGGACATCCCGGAGGATCTCCTTCGTGCGTGGTGCAGTGGCGGCCTGGGCCGCCATCCGGTCCATGACCTCCAGGTGAGTGGCCACCTCGGGTCGCGCGTCGAGGTAGACGGCGCCGGTCAGGTACTCGCTGTAGACCATGTCGGGCAGCTCCGGTACGGCGAAGCGGAAGATGACGAACGGCCCGTACGTACCGGGATGGTGTCCGCTCGAGAACTCCGCGATCTGGAGGGTCACGTTGGGCAGGGCGGACGTGTCGAGCAGCCGGTCGATCTGCTCCCGCATGATCTCCGGGCTGTCGCCCACCGGGCGCCGCAGCACCGTCTCGTCCATGATGACCCAGAATCTGGGCGCGTCGGGACGGGTGAGCAGCGACTGGCGTTCCATGCGGAGCGCCACGTGGCGCTCGATGTCCTCGGGCCTGGCCTGCCCCACGGCGCCGGCCCGCATGACGGATCGTGCGTAGTCCTCGGTCTGGAGCAGTCCGGGGACGAAATGCGGCTCGTACGTCCTCAGGAGGGCGGCAGCGCCCTCCAGGCTGACGTACATGCTGAACCAGTCCGGCAGGATGTCGTGGAACCGCTGCCACCAGCCGGGCTTGTTCGCCTCCTCCGTGAGCTCGACGAAGGCCTCGGCCTCCGCGTCGTTGATTCCGTACGCCTTGAGCAGCACCTGTACATAGGGAATCTTGAGAGTGACCTCGGCGGTCTCCATCCTGCGGATCGTCGCCGGGGCGACGCGCAGAAGCTTGGCGGCTTCCTCGCGTTTGAGCCCGGAACGCTCTCGCAGGTCCTGGAGACGCCTGCCGAGGACGACCTGACCCACGGTCGGGGCTGACCGCGGTTCACTCACTTTTGGGACCTCCCCATGCACGGATGCCAGCAGTCTGCCATGCCGGAAGCACGAAGAACACGGCACTCTGGAAAATTCAGAGTGCTACTTGCCAAGTGTCGTCGGCGGGTGGAGAGTGGTGGAGTGAACCAGTTCACACGGTCGCCGCGCCTTGCCACGGGAGAGGTCTTGTGCGCGTCTGCCGGCTCCCCACCGTTAGGAATCGGTCGTGGCACCTGGTAACGCGCCCACCCCCCAGCTCATCACCCAGCGGCCTGGCAACGTTGTCCGGCGGTACGGATTCGAATTGCCGGCCCGCGCGGAATCGGTCGGCCGGGCCAGGAAACTGACCGCGGAGCGGCTCGGCCGTTGGGGGATGGACGACGACACCTGCCAGACCGCGATCCTCGTCGTGTCCGAGCTGGTGACCAACGCGGTGGTGCACGCCGCCGGGGAACACGTCGTCTGTGAGATACGGGAGGGCGAGGGCCACCTGCGCATAGCGGTGGAGGACCAGGGGTACGGCCCGACCGGGCCGCAGATGCATCCGCACTCGGACGACGAGGGCGGCCGCGGGCTCTTCCTGATCGATTCCCTGTGTACGGGCTGGGGGGCCCACGACACGTCGGGATACGGTCCTGGGCGCGTGGTCTGGGCGGAGTTGCCGCACGGCGCGGGGCAGCGGGCCGAGCTGTCGCACGGGGATCTTCCGCGGGTCGAGCCGGGGCGGGTGGATCTGCCGCGTGCTGAGTTGCCGCGGTCCGAGCTTTCGCGGGGCGAGCTTTCGCGTGCGGAGTTGTCGCGGGTGGATCTGCCGCGTGCGGAGTTGTCGCGCGCCGAGTTGGCGCGTCCCGAGTTGGCGCGGGCCGAGCTGCCGCGCGGCGTGGCGCGCCAAGTACGGCCGGCCCTGCCCGGCCGCGCGTCGGAGCCGATGTGCTGAGGACGGCGCTGCACCGGCTCTCCCGTGGGCTGCGCGGCGACCTTCCCGACCACCACACCGCCGGCCGGGTGGAGCTGGCCCTGCCGGCCGCCCTGCCCGCCTCGCTGGGCTGTGACGCGGTGGGCGTCCCGGCGCGGCACGGCTTCCGGCTGCTGGCCCGGCTGCCCAGGACGGGCTGCGTCTTCGCCGACACCGACTGGTGGTGGTGGATCGTGCCGTCCGGCTCGGACCTCGATCTGAAGTGGCCCGCTCCGGCGCGGTACGTGGTGGGGACGAACGTACCGGCGGAGCATCCCCGGCTGATCCACTGGCCGGACTCCCCGTCGCCGTACACCCCGCCGATCCCGTTCTACCTGATGGTGTGCCAGCTGGCCGGCACGACTCCCGCGTGGGGGCCGGAGGCGCGGGCGCAGGACACGGGGACGGTCGCGGCGCAGTAGGGGCGCGGCCGTACCGCGTCAGGGCGTTGCCGTCGCCCACGTCCCGTCGTCCGCCCGCAGCAGATCGTCCATCCGGGTTGCGGACAGCAGGGGCCCGTGGTCCGAGGAGACACGGAGCGCGGACGCGGCGGTGAGGTGGCCCAGGCGCAGGGCCCGTACCGGATCGCCCGAGTCCCGCAGCCCCGCCAGGAAGCCCGCCGCGAAGGCGTCTCCCGCGCCGACCGGTTCGACGACCTCGACCTTCAGGGCAGGCACGGTGTACGGCACGGGGCCGAGGAAGGCCGTGGCCGCGCGGGAGCCGTCCTTGACCACCAGGGTGTACGGGCCCGGCAGCAGCGCGCGTACGGCCGACGCGTCCCTGATGGTTGGACCCCACAACGCCTGGGCCTCGTCCAGACCGACGAGGACGAGGTCGGCGCGGTCGGCGAGGGCGAGGAGGGTCTCCGGCGCCGGGCGGTCGTTCCACAGCGCGGGGCGGTAGTTGACGTCGAAGCTGACGGGGTACGGCCGGTCCGGCGCGAGTGCCGCGTCCACCAGGGCGAGGCAACTGGCCGACAGGGCGGGGGTGATGCCGCTCAGGTGGACAAGTCCCGCCCCTTGGAAGGCCGTTGAGCGCAGCACCTCGGGACCGAGCGCGGAGGCGGCGGAGCCGCGCCGGTAGTAGTGGACGCGGGTCCCGTCCGCTCCCGGGTCCTTGACCAGAAGACCCGTGGGACGCGCCGGGTCGGTCCGTACCCCGGACACGTCCACCCCGAAGGCCGCGACCCGCCGCCGTATCAGCCGCCCGAACGGATCGTCACCCACGGCCGACACCCAGCGAGCGGGCACGCCGTGGTCGGCCAGGTAGACGGCCACATTCGACTCGGCACCAGCGATGTCGAGACGCAGAAGCTCCGCACCGTCGAGCGGCGCAACGGGCTCGGGCGCCAGCGCGGCCATGGTCTCCCCGACACACACGACCGGCCCGGGGCCGAACGGGCGGGGTGGGGACGTGCGGGCCTCGGGGGCGGGCGCGTCGGCTCCGGTGTGAGCGCTCGCGCCCCCTGTGGTTTCGTTCATGCCGCGCTCGCCGGGCGGTAGTACGCCGTCGGGCGGCCCGGGGTCTCGACCCGGAGCGTGAAGACTGCGCCGTCGAGTGGGGTGGGGTGGGTGAGGGCCGTTCGGGCGGTGGTGACGAACAGCGTGCGGCCGTCGTGTCCGCCCAGGCATACCCCGGCGGGTTGCGCGGCGGGCACGGGGACCACGCGGTCGAGCGTGCCGTCGGGGTGGTAGCGGTGGATCGCGCCCTCGCCCCAGACCGCCGTCCACAGGCCGCCCTCCCGGTCCACCGCCAGGCCGTCGGGGCTGCTCGCGTCCAGTGTCGTGAAGACGGACGGCTCCCCCAGGTCGCCGGTGGCCGGGTCGACGGGGTACGTCCTGATGACGCCGCGCGCGCTGTCCGCGAGGAAGAGGAGCGTCCCGTCGGCGGAGAACGCGGGGCCGTTCGGGACGGTGATGCCCGTCAGGACCCGGGTGAGCGTGCCGTCGCGGTCCAGGCGGTACAGCGATCCCGCCCCGTCCACCGCGTCGTACGCCATGCTGCCCGCCCAGAACCGGCCGTGCGGGTCCGCGACCCCGTCGTTCATCCGGGCCGCCGGGGTCGCGCCGTCCTCCGGCCTGCCCAGCCACCGGATCGTCCCGTCCGCTTCGAGCAGGCACACGCCGGTGCCGGCCGCCGCGATCCAGCTGCCGGGGCGGCCCTCGACCGGGGCGACCGCGCCGAGCGGCACCGGCAGGTGGGCCAGGACGTCCAGCGGGCCCGTGCCGTCGGGGTCGCCGGGCGGGGCGGCCAACAGCCTGCCGGTGAGGATGTCGGTCAGGACGATCCGCCCGTCGACCCAGCGGATCCCCTCGCCCAGTTCGAGGCGGTCGGACCAGCGGGGGACGGGGGCGTAGGTCGGAGTGTCACTCGCGCTCATCGGGGGCCCTCCTGTCCTTCCCGTACCACCGCCAGGAACGCCCGCGCCCGCTCGCGCAGCCCCTCCTGGCTCCCGCCGTCCGCCGCGTCCCCGATCAGCGGCGAGCCGACCCCCACCGCCGTCGCGCCGTACGCCAGATAGGCGCGCGCCGCCGCCGCGTCCACACCCCCGACGGGGACGAACGGGAGGTGGGGGAACGGGCCGCGCAGCGCCTTCAGGTAGTCGGGGCCGCCCGCCTGCGCGGCCGGGAAGATCTTGAGCGCGTCGGCGCCGAGGCGCAGGGCCGCCACCACGTCCGTCGGGGTCATCACCCCGGCGAGGACCGGCAGGCCCAGTTCCTTGGCCGCCGTGACGCCGTCGCCGAGCGCCGGCGTGACGACGAAGTCCGCGCCCGCCTCGTGCGCGGCCCACGCGTCCTCGGGGGTGAGGACCGTGCCCGCGCCGAGCGGCGCGCCGGGGCCCAGCGCCGCCCGGGCGCCCGCGAGGACGTGGAGGGCGTCCGGGCCGGAGAGGGAGACCTCGACCAGCGCGACGCCTTCCTCGACCAGGGTCAGTACGGTGCGCAACGCGGCCTCCGGGTCCTGGCCGCGCACAATGGCGACCAGGCGGTGGGCGCGCAGCGCGCTCAGCAGATCCACGGGGTGGTTCCTCTTCTCGTTCGGGGGTGGGAGGGGCGGGAAGGGGTGGGTGGTCACGACGGCCGCGTTCTCGTCAGCGGTGGCGGGTCGCCGTCACGGTCAGCCGCCAGCGGACCTCGCCGGACGGACCGACCCTGGCCGCGTCCGCCGCACCGGCCGCCGCCAGGTCGAAGACCCGGCCGAGCATCGGCTCGACCCCGATGGAGCGGTACGGCGTGTCCTCGGGGAAGCCCCCCAGGTTGCGCCACAGGGCCACGGAGACGGGCTGGTCCCCGGCCTCCAGCGCGAAGTGGAGGCCGTCGGCGCCGTCCCGTACGGACACCTCACGCGCGTCGACCACCGCGCCGAGCGCCGTACCGTCGTCGGGGCCGAGGCGGTCGAGCCGTACCCCCGCCGCCTCCGGCCAGCTGCCCGGCACCCACCCCGCGCCCCCGTCGGGGTAGAGCCGGACCGCCGCGCCGCCCGCCATCACGGCGCGGGCCCGCCCGGAGACCTCCAGCAGCGCGTGCGCGGCCCAGAGGAAGCGGTAGCCGGGCGCGGCGGTGAGCCGGTAGTCGACGACGGTCCTGCCCGCCCCGGCGGAGACGCGCCGCGTGAGCCGGAAGTCGGGGCAGTCGACGGACATCTCCTCACCCTCGCGCCGCCAGGGCCGCGACCAGGCGTCCCCGTGGTCGGGGGTCCCCCGGACGGTGGGGACGCACTCCTCCAGGCCCCCGGCGTCGGCGAAGGGGTCCCCGGGCCCGACCCCGGCCCTGCGGGGCTCGTCGCGGTGCCACAGCCACTCCCGGCCACCGGCGGTGAGCGAGGTCCAACGGCCGCCGTGGGCCGGGTCGGTGACGATGCGCGGCGCGGGCAGCTCCTCCGGCGCGGATTCGGGCGCGGCCTCGGATATGGGCGCGGGCAGATCGTACGGCGCGGGACCGGATACGGGCCCGGGCGCGGCCAGATCGCCAGGTTCAGGTACGGAAGCGGGCACAGCGCTCACCATTCCGCGAACGAGCCGTCCGCGTGCCGCCACACCGGGTTGCGCCAGGCGTGGCCCGTCCGGTCGGCGGCCCGTACCGCCGCCTCGTCCACCGTGATGCCGAGCCCGGGCAGCTCCGTGCGCCGGGCCTGGCCGCCGACGAAACGGAACGGCTCCGGGTCGACCACGTACGACAGCAGGTCGGCGTCCTTGTTGTAGTGGATGCCCCTGCTCTGCTCCTGGATGAGGAAGTTCGGTGTGCAGAAGGCTATTTGGAGGCTGGCGGCGAGCGCGATCGGCCCCAGCGGGCAGTGCGGGGCGAGCTGCGCCCCGTACGCGTCCGCGAGAGAGGCGATCCGGTGCACCTCCGAGATGCCGCCCGCGTGCGAGAGGTCCGGCTGGGCCACGGCGATGCCCGCCGCGAGCGCGGGCAGGAACTCCGCCCGCCCGTACAGCCGTTCACCGGTGGCGATCGGCACCTCGCTCGCGGCCACCAGCGCGGGCAGCAGATGACCGTGCTCGGGCAGCAGCGGCTCCTCCGCGAACAGCGGGTGCAGCGGGCCGATTTCGTGGAGGACACGCCGCGCGCTCGCCGGGCTGAACCGGCCGTGGAAGTCCACGGCGACGTCGCGGTGCGGGCCGAGGACGGCGCGGGCGGCGGCCACCCGGTCCACCACCGCCGCGGTCTCGGCCGCGGTGGTGAGGGGGGAGGTGCGGCCGGACGCGTTCATCTTCACGGCGGTGAAGCCGGCCTCGACCTGCTCGGTTATCTCCTCGGTGAGCCGGGCGGGTTCGTCGCCGCCGACCCACGCGTACACCCGGACGGAGTCCCGTACCGGACCCCCGAGCAGGGCGTGCACCGGCGCGCCGTACGTCTTGCCCGCGATGTCCCACAGCGCCTGGTCGATCCCGGCGACGGCGCTGGAGAGCACCGGGCCGCCCCGGTAGAAGCCGGCCTTGCTGAGCACCTGCCAGTGGTCCTCGATCCGCAGCGGGTCCCGGCCGACCAGGTACTCGGCGAGGACGTCGACCGCGGCCCGTACGACCTCGGCGCGGCCCTCGACCACCGGCTCGCCCCAGCCGACCACACCCTCGTCGGTCTCGACGCGGCAGAACAGCCAGCGGGGCGGGACGAGGAACGTCTCGACGCGAACGATCTTCACTTCGCCTCGGTGCCTTTCGTGTCGGTGGTGGTGTCCCGCGCGCCGTCGCCCCGGGCGCCGGAGTCCCCGGCCTCGGAGCCCCGGGCCCCGGAGTCCCCCGCGCCGCGGTCCCCCGGCGTCCCGTGGACCTTGTCCAGGTCGCGTACCGCCTGGTCGAGCAGGGCCCGCATGGCCGCCTCCGCCGCGTCCTGGTCCCCCGCCCGTACCGCGTCGAGAACGGCGCGGTGGCTGGGCACGGGGTCCTCGCCGTGCGGGGAGCTGTGCACGATCTGGTCGCGGTGGGCCAGCCCGGACTCGATGACCATCTCCATGCGTTCGAGCAGCTCGTTGTGGGTCGCGGCGAGCAGCGCGCGGTGGAAGGCGAGGTCGGCCTCGACCGCGTGCGCGGCCTCGCCCCCGCCGTCGCCCATCGCCGCCAGCGCCGCCTCCAGCTCCGCGAGGTCGGCGTCGGTGCGGCGCCGGGCCGCCAGCCGTACGGCGGCCGGCTCGACGATCCCGCGCACCTCGCCGAGGTTGCGCAGCAGGCCGAGGTCGGCGTCCGAGCTGGTGCCGCCCGCGAACTGCCAGCGCAGCACATCCGCGTCGAGCAGGTTCCAGTCGGCGCGCGCCCTGACGAACGTCCCCCGTTTCTGGCGCGCGTCGACCATCCCCTTGGCGGCGAGCACCTTCAGCGATTCGCGCAGCGCGGTCAGACTGACGTCCAACTCGCTCTGCAACGCCACGAGATCGAGTGTCGCCCCCTCGGGAATCTCCCCGCTGAGCACCCGGCGCGCAAGAGTCTCCACGGTCTGGCCGTGCACTCCGCGGCGCGCGTATGGCGTCATGTCGTTATGCCTTTCTGCTGGTCGGTCGGGTCCGGCGGTGGGGTGGTGCCCTGGAGCCTGTCCGCCGGACAGGGCCCAGCGGGCGCCGGCGGTCAGGCCGACGCCTTCACCACACTCCAGCCGCCGTCCACGAGCAGGCTCGATCCGGTGATGTACGAGGCTTCCTCGGCGGCCAGGAAGGCGATCGCGGCGGCGACCTCCTCCGGTCTGCCGAAGCGTCGGGCCGCCGTCTCGGCGACGCTGCGCTCCCGGTCCTCCGCCGGCACCCGGTCCCAGGCGGCGGTGAGGATCGGTCCCGGCAGGACCGCGTTGACCCGCACCTCGGGGCCGTACTCCACGGCGAGCTGTCCGCACAGCGAGAGCAGCGCGCCCTTGGAGGCGGCGTACGCGGGGTGGCCCGGGATGCCCTTGTGGGCGTGCACGGACGAGGTCAGGACCACCGCGCCGCGCTGCTCCCGCAGGTCGGGCAGGACGGCCCGGAAGCCGAGGAACCCGCCGGTGAGGTTGACGGCGAGCTGTCGTTCCCAGGAGGCGAGGGTCATCGTGTGGGCGGGCGCGACATCGACGGTGTAGGCGTTGCTGACGAGCACACCGACCGGGCCGAAGGTGTGCGCGGCGGCCACGATCCGGTCCCAGTCGTCCTGCCCGGAGACGTCGGCCGTGACGAACACGGCGCGTCCGCCGGCCGTACGGATGCCGGCCGCGGCGGCCTCCCCGCGCTCGGTGGCGACGTCGGCGAGGACCACGGCCGCGCCTTCGGCGGCGAGCCGTTCCGCGGTGGCGGCGCCGATGCCCGAGGCGGCTCCGGTGACCACGGCGACGCGGTCGGTGAAGCGGGCGGTTCCGTTCATGGGGCGGGTCGACTCCTTGGGGTGCGGGGAGGGCTCTTCTGCGGTGGGACGGTGGTGCGGCGGTACGGCTGTACGGGGCCCGGGCGACGTGAAGACTTTAGTGACCGGCCGGACCCCGAACCGGTCACTCGGCGCCGGTCACCCGGACCCGCTCACCCGGACCCGGTCACTCCCGGGTGAGAACGACCAGCTCCGCGTCGTACCGCTCGGTCCACGCGAACGGGACGCCGGAATGGACCAGATGGGCGCCGCTGTAGGTGAGGCCCGACGCCCTGTCGACGTAACGGGCCGTCGGTTCGAGCCCGCGCAGCCGCAGCCGGGCCGCGCGCCCCGGGACCAGCGGCGCGCCGTCGAGGCGGCCGGTGTTCCACGCGGTGACGACGACGCGTGCGCCGCCCGGTTCCTCGTACTGGATGCCGCAGGTCGCGTCGGCCGGGGTGTTCAGCAGGTGGACCTCCCCGTGATGGACGACCTCACGCACGTCCTTGTAACGGGCGATCCACTCCGCCGCCTCGGCGCGCCGCTCCGGCGACCAGGTGCGGATGTCGGCGCCGATGCCGAGGACGCCCGCCATGGAGTTGACGAAGCGGAAGCCGAGCGAGCGCGGGCGTGGGTCGAAGACGCCGGGTGAGTCGGTGACCCAGGAGCTCATGGTGTGCGGCGCGTGGGCGTGGAGGTAGCCGTACTGGATGGAGAGCCGGTCGAGCGGCGCGGTGTTGTCGCTGGGCCACACGACGTCCGTACGGGCGAGCGTGGCGTGCTCGATCCGGGCGCCGCCGCCCGCGCAGCCTTCGACGGTGACGTGCGGGTGGCGGTCACGGAGGTGGTCGAGGACCCGCAGGTAGCCGGCGACGTGCGCGGCGTCGAGGTCCTGCTCCTCGACGGGGCCGCCGCCCGGCCTGCCGCGTTCGGTCGGCGGGCGGTTCATGTCCCACTTGAGGTAGCTGATCGCGTGGTCGCCGAGCAGCCGGTCGAAGGTGGCGAGGACGAAGTCCTGGACGTCCTCGCGGCCGAGGTCGAGGAGGAGTTGGTTGCGTACGAGGGTGGCGGGGCGGCCGTCGATCCGGTAGACCCACTCGGGGTGGGCCGCGTACAGCGCGGACTTCGGGCTGATGGCCTCCGGTTCGACCCAGAGCCCGAAGTCCAGGCCCAGGGCGCGGACTTCGCCGATGAAGTGGTCGAACCCCTGCGGGAACGAGACCGGTTCGGGAGTCCAGTCACCGAGGCCGCCGGTGTCGTCGTCCCGGCCGGGGAACCATCCGTCGTCGACGACGAACAGTTCGGCGCCCATCTCGGCGGCGATCCGCGCAAGTTCGAGCTGGGTCCCGGCGTCCACGTCGAAGCCGGTCGCCTCCCAGGAGTTGTAGAGAACCTGGCGGGGGCGGTCCATCCGGGCTCCGGTCAGGTGCCGTTCGTAGCGGTGCCAGACCCGGGCGAGGCCGTCGAGTCCTTCGGAGCTGAACGCGCAGGCGAGCCGGGGGGTGGTGAGGGTGGCGCCGGGGACGAGCCGTACGGCGCCCTCGTGGGGCACACGTCCGGCGCGGACGCGGACGGCGCCGCCCGGCTCGGCGTCGGTGGTGAGGTGCCAGTTGCCGGACCACTCCAGGGCCACCCCGTAGGTGGGGGTGGCTCCTTCGGCGGGCGACGCGAGATCCTGGACGGCGAGCCACGGCGCGTAGGCGTGCCCCGGCACTCCCTGGGTGGACGCCATCTCGAAGCGGCCCCGGGTGAGGTCGAGTTGCGTGCGCTGGAACTCCTGGGACCACTGTCCGGTAAGGTACGTGAGCCGGGCGCCGCCCGCGACGGGGATGTTCACGGCGGCGGAGTCGAAGCGCTCCAGGCGCAGTTCGGTGTCACCGGTGCAGGTCAGTTCGGTCCAGCGGAGGATCACGTCGGTGCCGGGGACGGCCTCGTAGCAGAGGGCCGCCGTCAGGCCGAGGGTGTCGTCGGCGAAGACCAGCCGGAGCGTACGGTCGCCGTCCTGGGCGGCCTCGGTGAACCGCCACCACACCCCCCGCTCCTCGCCGGGCCGCTGGGCGACCAGGTCCGCGCCGGTGAACGGCCGCAGTCCGTACGGGATGTACTCGGCGGGAGACGCGTCGGCGGGGGTGATGAAGTGGGTGCGGCGCGACCAGTCCAGCGCCGGGGGCCCTGTCTCCACGCCGTGCGGTCCCCACGCGGTCAGCTCGGCCCACCGGCCGTCACCGGCGAGGGCGACCGCGTAGGTGGTGTGGTCGGTGCGCAGCAGCCACCGGTCGTCCGGCAGCCCCGTACCCACCGGAGTTGTGTCGTGCGGGGTCACTTGACTGCTCCCAGATTGAGTCCGGCCACGAAGTGGCGCTGGAACCGCAGGAATACGACGACGGTCGGGGCGGCGGCGATGACCGAGCCGGCCGCGATGACGTTCCACATCGACACGAACTGGCCCTGGAGCCCGATGAGGGACGCGGTGATGGGCATCTTGGTGTCGGTCCGCAGCACGGTGATCGCCCACAGCAGGTCGTTGAAGATCCAGGTGAAGGAGAGCGCGCCGAGCGCGGCGAGGGCGGGGGTGGTCAGCGGCATGATGATCCGCCGGTAAATCTGCCAGGGCCCCGCGCCGTCGATGACGGCGGCCTGCTGGATCTCGGGCGGGATGGACCGCATGAAACCGTGCAGCACGAAGACGTAGAAGCCGACGCCGAAGCCGACCTGGACGCCGATGAGCGCGTACAGCGAGTCGTACAGGCCCAGCGCTTCGCTGATCTTGGAGACGGGGATGAGCAGGATCTGCGGCGGCAGGAGGTTGCCGCCGAGCATCACCAGGAGCAGGGTACGCCGGAACGGCAGGTCGTAGCGGGCCAGTCCGAAGGCGGCCATGGAGGCCAGCGCGAGGGACAGCAGCACGGTCGGGACCGACACCAGCAGGCTGTTGAGGAGGGCGCGGCCCTGTCCGCCGTCCACCCACGCCTGGCGGAAACCACCGAGGGTGAAGGAGTGCGGGAGGCTGCCCAGGCCGTTGGCGGCGATGTCGTCGAACGAGCGCACGCTGGTGACCAGGACGAGCGCGATCGGCACCAGCCACAGGAGGGACAGCGCGCCGGCTCCGGCGTGGAAGCTCGCGGTGGCCCACGCGCGGTGCCTGGCCCGCCGGTTCATGGCGGTCATCAGTCGGCCTCCCGGAAGGCGCGGACGAGATAGGACACGATGACCCCGAAGGCCAGCACGAAGATCACGACCGCGAGGGCGGAGCCGTATCCCAGCCGGAGGGACTGGAAGGCGGTGGAGTACATGTACGTGGAGAGCAGTTCGGAGGAGTGGTACGGGCCGCCGCGGGTGAGCGCCCACACGACGTCGAACGAGCGCAAGGAGTCGATGACGATGACCGACAGGACCACCGCGTTGACACCGCGCAGCTGGGGGATCGTGATGTGCCGGAACTGCTGCCACCGGGTGGCGCCGTCGACCTTCGCGGCTTCGTACAGCACCGGGTCGATGCCCTTGAGCCCGGCGAGGTAGAGCACCATCACGTAGCCGATCTGGCGCCACAGCGCGGGCACGATCACGGCGTACAGGGCGGTGTCCTGGTCGGCGAGCCAGGCGTGCTGGAGGCTGCCGAGACCGAAGAACTCCAGTGTGTTGTTGATCAGGCCGTCGGGCTGGTACATCGCCTGCCACACCAGGGCGGTGGCGGTCAGCGAGAACACCACGGGCAGGAAGAGCGCGGCCCGGTAGAAGCCGACTCCGCGGCGCTCCTGCTGGAGGAGCAGGGCGGCGCCGAGGCCGAGGAGCGCGGAGAGTCCGCCGAAGAGCAGCAGCCACAGGACGGTGTCGAGCAGCGCGGTGCGGAAGACGCTGTCGCCGAACATCTCACGGTAGTTGCCCAGTCCGACGAACGTGGGCGCCGAGACGCCGTCCCAGTTCGTGAGCGAGAGGTAGAAACCCTGGACGGCGGGCCAGAACACCCAGAAGGCCTCGGCCAGGAGTGGTACGAGGACGAAGGCGAGGACCACGGGCGGGACCCGCGTCGCTCCCCGCCTCCGCCGCCGTGCCGCGGTCAGGACCGCCATGTCACTGGCCCCAGATCTTCTGGGCGTCCCGCTGCCAGGTGGTGAGGATGGAGTTGATCTCCTTGGGCTTGGCGAGGAAGCGGGTGAGCGCGGTGTCCGCCGACGGCTGGAGGGCGTCGCTGGAGTCGCGGTTGAAGAACTGGGTGACGTCCGCCGCGCCCTCGATCAGCGCGCGGCCCTTCTTCACCAGCGGGGTCCCGGTGTCCTTGGCCTTGGGGTTGGTGGGCAGCGCGGTGCCGGAGGAGCCCTTGAGGTAGATCTCCTGGGCCTCGACGGTGGCCATGTAGGTCATCAGTTCCTTGACCTCGTCCTTGCGGCCGGTGTGGGCGCTCGCGAAGTAGCCGTCGGTGGGGCCCTCTTCGGCGAGCGGGACCTTCGGGTCGATGACCGGGAAGCGGAAGAAGTCGATGTCGTCGAGCATGTCCTTGGGGGCGGAGTCGGCGAAGAAGGTGCCGATCAGCATCATGCCCGTACGGCCCTGGAGCAGGGAGGTGGTGGCGTCCTGGAAGGCGAGCGCGGTGCCGTTGGGGTCGAAGTACGGCAGGGCCTCGCTCCACCGGTCGAAGACCTTGTGGACCTCGGGGTCGTCGAAGCGGTGCTTCCCGGCGAGGAGGTCGCGGTGGTACTGGGCGCCGTTGATCCGGATGTTGAGGTAGTCGAACCAGGAGGACGCCACCCAGGCGGTGTTGCCGCCGGCGCCTATCCCGATCGGGGCGACGCCTTTCTTCTTGAGCTTGTCGCACAGGTCGAGGAACTCGTCCCAGGTCGTGGGCTCCTGGACGCCCCACTTGGCGAAGTTCGACTTCCGGTAGAAGCAGCCCCACCAGTAGTAGGTGGCGGGAACGAACACCTTCTTGCCGTCGGACGAGGTGCAGAGCTTCTTCAACGCCTCGCTGTAGCCGGACAGTTCGGGCTTCGTCCAGATGTCGCTGACGTCGAGCAGGAGGCCCTTCTTGGCGTACGAGTCGGCGACCGAGCCGGGGTACCAGGTGAGCAGGTCCGGCGGCTGGGCGGAGGTCAGGTACGTCGGCAGCTGGGTGCGGAACGTCTCCGAGGCGACGGTGTTGAGCGTGGCCTTGGCACCGCCGCGCTTGTTGAAGCCGGCGACGAGGTCTTCCATCGCCTTCTTCGCCTGGGGCGAGGAGAGGTTCGACTGGAGGGTGACGGGCCCGCCGCCGGAGGAGGTCTTGGTGCTCGGGCCCGAGGTGACGCATCCGCTCATCAGCGCGGCGGCGCCGACGGCGCCCGTGCCCGCGAGGAACCGCCGGCGGCTGGGTACTGAGTTGATCATGGAGGAACTCCCTGGCTAAGCCCGCGGAACGGGGCCGGGCCCCCTGACGGCCGGGCCCTCGTTCGGCGGGTACAGATTGACGTGACGCCGAGGTCGGCGTCAAGATTAATTACTAATTTATTCCTGATGGGCCGGCAGATCCCGGGCGCATCCCCGGGCACATCGCCCGGAGGTCCTGAGGAACCCGCCGGCCCGCACCGCGAACGGTCAGAGCCGGCTCTGGTGTACGGCTCCGGCCACCCCGCGATAGGCGATCAGCACGGTGTTGTCGGCCGCCGCGACCCCGCCGAGCGACCCGTCGAACACACCGCTCACGAACGGAGGCCGGGGGAACCAGCCGCCCCAGGCGCCCTCCCCGCCCCCGGAGTCGGCGGAGTAGTTGCGCTGCCAGAGCGTGTAGTCACTGGCCCGCGCGAAGAGGTAGACACTGCTGCCCGCCGCCACCAGGGTCGGGCTGCCGCTGACCGTACCGCCGAGAGAGGTCCACTCCGACCAGGCCCCGGAGGCCGACCGCACGCGCTCCCAGACCGCGTCGTCGGCCGTCCGTACGGCGACATGGGTACGGCCCGCCGCGTCGGTGACGGCCGAGGGCCGCCCGTACGTCGGCGCGTCACCGGGCGCGCCCACCGGGGTCCATCCGCCGGACGGGCCGCGCGAGGTGATGAGCCCGTCGGCGCCGCGCGCGAAGAGCGTCCAGTCGTCCGGGCCCCGGAAGGCGACCCCCGGCGCGTCCGTGATCCGGCCGCCGAGACTCCGCCAGGCGCCCCACGTGCCGTGGGCACCGCCGCTGAAGGTCCGGCGGTACGTGGCGTCGTCCGTGCCCCGTACGAACACGTCGATCCGCCCGCCCGCCGAGCCGTACGCGGCCGGCTGGCCGAGGATCCGGCCGTGGGTGGGACCGCCCAGACGGACGGAGTGCCCGGTCCACGCCCCGTCCCGGCCGGTCTGCTGGACCAGCGCGCCGTCGGTGGCGCGGGTGAACGCCGTCAGCCGGTCGCCGTCCGCCACCAGCGCGGGGCTGGCCGAGGACTTCGTACCGAGAGAGGCACCCGGAGCGGCGTCCGTGCCCGACAACTTGAGGAAGGCCGTGCCGTGCGCGGGGACCGTGACGGTGTACGCACCGGTGTGCGTCCCCCGGTCCTGGCGCGCCCGCAGGTCGCGGACGGTGATGTTCCCGGTCAGGCCGGCGTCGGCGAAGGTCAGCGTGCGCTGCGCCGGCTGGTCCGAGCGGTTGAGCAGCGCGACCGCGCGCCTGCCCGTCCCCTGGAGCACCTTGCTGTAGACGTCGCCGGTGGCGTCCGAGGCGACCCGTACCCCCTGGATGGCGAGCGGGTCCTGGTCCACGGCGAGGATTTCGGGGTTGCGCAGGGTGTCGATCATCGACTGGGGCAGGGTGCGCGGGTCGGAGCCGATGACCAGCGGGGCGCCCATGACCGACCAGAGGACCAGCTGCGAGGTGGACTCCTCCTCGTTCAGCTCGTACGAGCCGTCCGCGGTCTTCCGCATGGGCAGCAGGTAGTCCGGATCGTTGTAGTGGCCGGGGCCCTGGGCCTCGGGGTGTGCCGCGTTGGCGTCGGCGCTGCGCAGGATGTTGGGCCAGTTGCCCGGGTACGGCGTACCGAACGCGAGGTCCGTGCCCGTACGCCAGGAGTCGCCGGTCGTCGGACCGTAGGTGTACGCGTTGTGCGCGTCCTGGGCCGGGGTGTGCGGCAGGCCCCAGTCGTCGGTGAGCGGGTTGCAGAGGTTCAGCAGCATGGGCCGGCCCGCCTTGGCGAGGGCGTCGCTGAACTCCTTGAACGCCGGGCCCGGATCGAGCTTCTCGGCGATCCCGCACAGGAAGTCGATCTTCACCGCGTCGAACTTCCAGCGCGCGAACTGCCGGGCGTCCTGCTCGTAGTACCCCCGGCTGCCGAGCCCGCAGCTCTTGCCGCCGTCGTAGGTGCCCGCGTCGGTGTAGATCCCGGCCTTGAGGCCGCGCTGGTGGAGGTACGTCACCAGCGACGGCAGCCCGGACGGGAAGCGGGTGGCGTTGGCGGTCAGCCGTCCCCGGCTGTCGCGCGGGGTGTCGGCCTGCCAGCCGCCGTCCAGCCAGACGATGTTGTAGCCGCTGTCCCTGAGACCGCTGCTGACCAGGTGGTCGGCGACGGACTTGACCGCGCTCTCCGTCGGGGCGCCCAGGCCGTAGTACGTGTTCCAGCCCATGTAGGGCGTCGGGGCCAGGCCGCTGTTGTAGTAGCGCGGCGCGCCCTGGTCGGTGGTGCCGGGCGCGGCCGGGCCGGCGGCGTGCGCCACCGGCCCGGACATCCCTACCAGCGTGGCGGCCCCCAGGGCCGCCGCGGCCCGCCGGGCACGCACCATCCCTGCACGATGCGAAGTCACTGTGTCTCCCGAGAGTTGGGGAATCGTCGGCGCCCCGCCCACCGGAGCGTTCCCCCGGGACCGCGGCGGCGGCGCCACGACGAAGACTGTGGCGGCGCGCCCGAACGCTGTCAACGTTTATTACTAATTAACTTAAACAAGTCGGCGAGCGGCAGCGGCCCGCCGATCACATAGGCTCGACCGCGAGATGAACAGCAATCACACTTCCCTCGGCCCCAAGGCCGACAAGGAGACGGTGCGCCGGCACAACCTGAGCCTGGTGCTGCGCGCGGTGCGGGACGAGGGGGAAGCGACCAGGGCCGGCGTGGCGGCCCGGGTCGGTCTGACCCGGGCGGCCGTGTCCTCGCTGGTCGAACAGTTGCTGGACAGCGGCTTCCTCTCCGAGTCGGGCAAGACCTTCAGCGGGCAGGCGGGACGCCCCGGCACGGTCCTCAAGGTGACCCGCTCGGGTCCGGCCGGCATCGGTGTCGAGATCAACATCGACTACGTGTCGGTGTGCGTCGTGGACCTGTCGGGCACCGACCGCGTCCGCCTCACCGAACACATCGACAACCGGGGCGCGCTGCCCGCCGAGGTGCTGGCGCGGGGCGCCCGGATCGCCGCCCGCACCCTGGAGTCGGCGGCCGAGCAGGATCTCCTGCCGGTCGGCGTGCGACTCGCCCTGCCGGGACTGGTGTCGGGCGGTACGGTCCGCCAGGCGCCGAACCTGGGGTGGAACCGCGTCCCGGCCGAGGACCTGTTCGCGAAGGCCCTGGCCGAGCTGCGGCCCGATCTGCCCGCGCTGCCGGTGAGTTCGGAGAACGAGGCCAACCTCGCGGCGCTGGCCGAGCTGTGGTTCGGCGGCCTGGGCCCGTTGCGCACGTTCCTCTACCTGACCGGTGAGATCGGGGTGGGCGGCGCGCTGGTGCTGGACGGCGAACTGCTGCGCGGGGCCCACGGGTTCGCGGGCGAGATCGGCCATGTGGTGGTCGACGCGGAGGGCCCGCTGTGCCGGTGCGGGTCCCGGGGCTGCCTGGAGCAGTACGCGGGGCAGTCCGCGCTGCTGCGGTCGGCCGGGATCGACGAGAACGCGGGCGTGCCGGGGGTCGCGGAACTGGAGCGCCGGGCGCGGGGCGGTGACACGCGGGCGGTGGCCGCCGTGGAGCAGGCCGGGGTGATGCTGGGCCGGGTGCTGTCGGGCGCGGTGAACCTCTTCGACCCGGACGCGGTGGTGCTGGGCGGGATCTACCGGGAGCTGATGCCCTGGCTGTCCCCGGCCGCCGACCGGGAGCTGACCGCCCGGGTGGTGTCGGGGCTGTGGCCGAGGGACAGCGGACGGCTGCGGGGGTCCTCGTCGGCGGGGGACGCGGCGCGCGGCGCGGCGGCCCTGGTGGTACGGGCGGTGCTGGCCGACCCGGTGGCGTACGTACAGCGGACACGCACGACGCACTGACGCCGGTGGCGGACGTACAGCGCGGGGCGGGCTGACACCAGCCCGCCCCGCGCGCGTTCCGTACGGCGTCCCTCCGTACGGCGTTCCCGCGGTGTCCTCCGGTCAGCGGGCGCCGAGGAGGTGGTCCATGGCGAGCTGGTCCAGGTGCTCGAACGCCATGCCGCGCGCGGCGGCCGCCTCGACGTCGAACTCCTCGTACGCACCGGCGTCACCGAGCAGCCCGGCCAGTCCGTCGGCGGCCGTCGGGAGCGCCAGCTCGTCCAGGCGCGCGGCCCGCAGCGCCTCCTGGACCTGCGGGTCGGCGCGGAACGCGGCGGCGCGCTCCTTGAGGATCAGGTAGTTGCGCATGCAGCCGGCGGCGGAGGCCCACACGCCGTGGAAGTCTTCGGTGCGCGGCGGCTTGAAGTCGAAGTGCCGCGCGCCGTCCCAGCCCGCGGTCTCCAGCAGGTCGACGAGCCAGAAGGCGGCGCGCAGGTCGCCGGCGCCGAAGCGCAGGTCCTGGTCGTACTTGATGCCGTTCTGGCCGTTGAGGTCGATGTGGAAGAGCTTGCCGGACCAGAGGGCCTGGGCGATGGCGTGCGGGAAGTTCAGCCCGGCCATCTGCTCGTGGCCGACCTCCGGGTTGACGCCGAACAGCTCGGGCCGCTCCAGGCGCTCGATGAACGCGAGGGCGTGGCCGACGGTGGGCAGCAGGATGTCGCCGCGCGGCTCGTTCGGCTTGGGCTCGATGGCGAACTTGAGGTCGTAGCCCTTCTCGGTGACGTAGTCGCCGAGCAGGTCGAAGGCTTCCTTCATCCGGTCCAGCGCCAGCCGCACGTCCTTCGCGGCGCCCGACTCGGCGCCCTCGCGGCCGCCCCACGCGACGTAGACCTTGGCGCCCAGCTCGGCCGCGAGGTCGATGTTGCGGATGGTCTTGCGGAGCGCGTACCGGCGGATGTCGCGGTCGTTCGCGGTGAAGCCGCCGTCCTTGAAGACGGGATGGGTGAAGAGGTTGGTGGTGGCCATCTCGACCACGAGCCCGGTGGTGTCCAGCGCCTGCCGGAACCGCTTGATGTGCGACTCACGCTCCGCGTCGGACGAGCCGAAGGGGATCAGGTCGTCGTCGTGGAACGTCACGGCGTACGCGCCCAGCTCCGCGAGGCGCTGGACGGACTCGGCGGGGTCCAGCGCCCGGCGGGTCGCGTCACCGAACGGATCCCTGCCCTGCCAGCCCACGGTCCACAGACCGAAGCTGAACTTGTCCTCGGGGGTGGGCGTGTAGCGTTCCGTCATTCTCTGGCCGCCTTCGATACCTCAGGTCCGGCACGTGCCGACCTTTTTGTTTCCTGACATGACTAATAAAGCACGCCGCTGCCGGTGCGCAAAAGCCCCTGGCTCCGCTCATCCGTGTCGGCCTTCTTCTGTGGCGTCGAAGACGCACGAGCACGCGGTGTCGAAGAGGATGATCCCACCGGCCGTTCCCGTGGGCCGCGCGATCGCGTAATTTGTTCCTCCGACGTTCAAAACCGCGCCGGACGGCCGCACCGACCGGTCCAGGGAAGAGGTACGCGCATGCCGCAGAGCCCGGTCGTCATCGGCGTGGACAGCTCCACCCAGTCCACGAAGGCGGCCTTCACGGACGCCACCACCGGACGGCTGCTCGCCGTGGGCCGCGCCCCGCACCGGGTGACCGGTGAGGGCGGCGCCCGCGAGAGCGACCCCGAAGTGTGGTGGAACGCGCTGCGCGACGCCGTCGCCGCAGGCCTCAAGGAGTCCGGCGTCGAGCCCTCCGCGGTCGTCGGCATCGCGGTCGCGGGCCAGCAGCACGGGCTGGTCGTCCTGGACCGCAGGGGCCGGCCGCTGCGCCCGGCGCTGCTGTGGAACGACACCCGGTCCGCGCCGCAGGCCGTCGCGCTGACCGATGAGCTGGGCGGCCCCGACGCGTGGACGGCGCGCACCGGGTCCGTACCGGTCGCGTCGATGACCGCGACGAAGTGGCGGTGGCTGCGCGAGAACGACCCCGCCCTGGCGGACGCCACGGCCGCGATCAGGCTCCCGCACGACTTCCTCACCGAACGCCTCGCGGGCACGGCGGCCACGGACCCGGGGGACGCGTCGGGCACGTGCTGGTACTCCACCGCCACCGGCGCGTACGACCCCGAGCTGCTCGCCCTCCTCGGCCTGGACGAAGCGCTGCTGCCGCCCGTCGCCGAGACCGGGGCCACCCGGATCGGCTCGCTCACCGCCGGGTCGGCGGCCGAACTGGGCCTGCCGGCCGGCATCGCCGTCGCGGCGGGCACCGGCGACAACATGAGCGCGGCCGTGGGCCTGGGCTTCGGCGGCGCCGGGCTGCTCGACCACCCGGTGCTCAGCCTCGGCACCTCGGGCACGGTGTTCGCCGCGACCCGCACCCGGCCGGCCTCCGCCGCGCTCGCCGGGTTCGCGGCGGCCGACGGTACGTACCTCCCGCTCGCCTGCACGCTCAACTGCACGCTCGCCGTCGACAAGGTGGCGGACCTGCTCCGGCTCGACCGCGAGGACGCGGCGCCCGGCGGCGAGGCCGTCCTCCTCCCGTACCTCGACGGCGAGCGGACCCCGGACCTGCCGGCCGCCTCCGGCCTGCTGACCGGCCTGCGCCACGACACGACGCCGCAGCAGCTGCTGGGCGCCGCCTACGAGGGCGCGGCGGTCACGGTGCTGCGGGCGCTGGACGAGGTGCTGCGGGCGGGCGGCCTGGACCCGGCCGATCCCGGGGTGGCGGCGCGCCCGCTGCGGCTGATCGGCGGCGGGGCGCAGGGGCGGACCTGGGTGGAGACGGTACGGCGGCTGTCGGGACGCGCCCTGATCGTCCCCGAGACCGGCGAACTGGTCGCCCTGGGGGCGGCGGCCCTGGCGGCGAGCGCCGCGACCGGCGAGGACCCGGTGGCGATCGCGTCGTCGTGGGGCACGGGCGCGGGGCCGGAGCTGGAGGCGGTGGAGCGGGACGTGGAGACGTGGGAGCGGGTGGGCTCGGTCCTGGACCGGGCGGCGCCGGGGCTGCTGTCCTAGGGCGTGTCCGTAAAGTCGGTCGGTCGTTGGTCCGTTCGTGGTACGACGTCATGAACTGACTGATCAGGCTTGGGATGTCATCGGGCCGTT
>NZ_JBIURL010000026.1:0-81441 GCF_044740805.1 Streptomyces sp. NPDC088261 | reverse complement strand
CCCGCGGAGCGGGTCCCTCCGGGCTGCGCCCGTCGCAGCGAAGCCGGGTCGCTGCGCTCCCCGGCCGCTCCCGCTCCGCGTGAGCGGATGCGGCTCGCTCCGCTCACCGCCGGGCGGCACGCGCTCCGCGCCTCACCGCCAACCGTAGCGCAGGCGGCCCGCGTTGCGGGCCGGGGCCGGCCTCCGGCCGCCCCGTGGCCTCCGCTGCGCCCCAGCAACACCAGGCGCACCCGGATCCCCCGTGCGGGCCAGGCGTGCCACGCTCCGCGAGGCCCACCCACGGGCCTCACGGCCCGAGCGGCAGCAAGGGGGGCGGTGGTGACGGGCAGTCGGGCGAGTGACGGAACGCGGGGGCCAGCCACCCGTAGAGAGGGAACGAACTGAGGGGGCGTCAAGGCGCTGGATTGGCTTGCGATAAGGCGAGACTAGCAGCTTTCGGCCACGTTAGAGGGAATCTCACGATTCGGTGTGCTTCATTTTTTGGGTCAAGATAAGCTATGGACTCAGAGCACACCGCCCCGGACCCCTCCGGAGCAATATCGAGATCCATCCACCGGCCTTGCCGGTGCTCTGGTGAGGCAGAGCACCGAGTCGATCGCATCCGTCCAACCGTAGCCTTTACAGCTCCTCTACGTGCAGGTTTCCCGTTTCCCGCCGCTCGAATCGACCGGGTGGCACTCCAGGAGAAGGTAGGCGAACATGTCGAGCACAGACCGCGTTGACCAGCGCGAGGCGGCCCAGCGAGAAGCCATTGACGCGGTCGTGCGCGCCCTCGAATTGCCTGCAAGATCACTTGTGCCCGAACGGGGGCTTCGAACGCAGGTGATCATGGCGACCGGGTCCGGGAAGACCCGGGTGGCTGTCCGCAGCGCGGAGGAGCTCCACGCGGGCCGCGTGCTGGTGCTCGTGCCCTCGCTGGACCTGCTCGCCCAGACCGAGTCCGCGTGGCGCGAGGGAGGCCGCCGGGGGCCGATGATCGGGGTGTCCTCGCTGCGGGGTGAGGAGGTGTCCTTCCCCAACACCACGGACGTGGACGAGCTGGTGGAGTGGACGCGGGGCCTGGACAAGGTGACCGTGTACGCCACGTACGCCAGCCTCGGGCTGGGCACGCTGGAGCGGGCGCACGCCGCCGGCCTTTCGGCTTGGGACCTGATCGTCGTGGATGAAGCCCACAGGGTTTCGGGCCGGATCGGGAAGCCGTGGGCGGTCGTCCACGACAACCAGAAGATCCCCTCCCTGCGCCGCCTCTACATGACGGCCACGCCCCGGCTATGGCAGCTCGGAGACGAGGACGAGACCGGCGCACCCGGCGAGCTGGTCGCGAGCATGGACGACGACCCCGAGGGCCCCTTCGGCAGCCGCTGCTTCACCCTGACCCTCTCGGACGCCATCGACCGGGGAATCTGCGCCCCCTACCAGGTCGTATGCGTCGACGTCACCGACACCGCCCTCCAAGCCGCGCAGCTCCTGGGCGCCGAAAGCCGCTCGGCAGAGGTCCGCGGGGCCCGGCTCGCCGCCCTCCAGACCGCCCTGGTGAAGGCGTCGGCGGAGGAGAACTTCCGGCGCACGCTCGTCTTCCACCACGTCGTCAAGGAAGCCGAGGCGTTCGCGGCCGGCCTCCCCGACGTCGCCGCGCAGCTGCACGCCAGCGACCCGGAGCTGTACCCGAAGACGATCTGGGCGGACTGGCTGTGCGGCGACCACAAACCGCTCCACCGGCGGCGTCTCCTGGGCGAGTTCGCGGCGGGGATCGCCACGGACGGCACGGTGGTGGAGAAGTGCTTCCTGTGCTCGGTGAAGGTCCTGGGCGAGGGCGTCGACACCAAAAACTGCGACTCCGTCTACTGGGCGGACGTACGCGGCTCCATGCCCGACCTCGTCCAGGCCGTCGGCCGCGCGCTGCGGATGCAGCCCGGCGAGGGCAAGGTGGCCTCGCTCGTGGTGCCCGTACTGCTCGGACCGGGCGAGACGGCGGACAACATGCTCACCTCCCGGGCCTTCGGCGGGCTCGCCAAGCTCTTGGAGGCGCTGCGGGCGCACGACGCCCGGATCGTGGAAACCCTCGCGGAGCAGCAGGCCCCCAGCCGCTACAAGCCCGTCGGCAAGGACGGCGCGGGGAAGACAGGCGGCGGGGGCGCAGGGGGCGTCAGCGCCCCCGCCAAGGCCCTCCTGAAGTTCAGTACGCCGCGCGACCCGGCCGCCCTCGCGGCGTTCATCAACCTGCGCGTCCTCAACCCCGAGCACGAACACTGGCGGCGCGGCGTGGAAGCGGCCGTCATCTACGCCCGCGAACACGGCGACCTGAAGGTGCCGTTCACCTACCGGGTGCCCGCCGTCGACGACCAGGAGGCGGAAGCCGCGGTGTGGCCGGCCTCGCTCGCGAACTTCCCGCTCGGGCAGTGGACCGCCGACGCCCGCCGGTTCTACGCCCGCGGCGACATGGACCAGGACCGCATCGCCCAGCTGGAGAAGCTCGGCATGATCTGGTCCCACTTCGACGTCGCCTGGCAGGAGGGCCTGTCCGCCGCGCGCGGATGGGCGGCCGAACACGGGCACCTCCTGGCCCCGCTGGACGCCACCTACCAGGGCGCAAAGGTGGGCATCTTCCTGAAGAACGCGCGGGCCGCCGCCCGCAAGGCTGCCGAGAACGAGCAACGGCGCGCAGAGGGGCTGCCGGTGGAGTCGTCGGCCGGGACGCTGTCGGACGAGCGGCGCGAGCAGCTGGAGGACATCGACGCGTCCTGGTGCCCGAGCTGGCCGGTCACCTGGCAGCGCTGCTTCCACCTCGTACGGATGCACCTGGACGCGGGCGAGGCGCTGCCCACCGAAGTGGGTGACGTCGTGCGCCAGGGCGAGGACCTCGGACGGTGGGTGCAGTCTGTACGGCTCGGCTGGGACCAACTCACCAGCGTGCAGCAGTGGATGTGCGAACAGATCCTCGGCATCCAGCCCGCCAGCGAGGACGAGAAGCCGCCGCGCCCCCGTACTCAGGCCGACAAATGGACCGCCAACCTCACCGCCGCCCGGCAGTACTTCGAGCGCGAAGGCCACCTCAAGGTCCCCCGCAAGCACGTGGAGACCGTCGTCTCCAAGGACGGCCGGGAGGACCAGTACCGCCTGGGAGCATGGGTCAACAACCAGCGAAGCCGTGCCGCCGCGCTGACCCCGGAGCGGATGGAGCAGCTCTCAGGAATCGGTATGTGGTGGACATAGGAACGCCTCGGTCACCCTCGTGAGTGGAATCACCATTCATACTCTGCGGCCGATGCGAGCGTGCAAACGTACTGGTCAGGGCTGGTGGTGCTTTGCAGCGATCGACATTACGGATTGTGTTCAGCCGGACCTTTGCATCGCTCACAGTGGTACCGTCGGATGCAACATTCACCCTGATGGGTGAATGCACGAAGAGCTCCATCCTCCCAGGGCGGCAACCCCGGACTACGAGGACAGAGCTCTTCGCACCGTTGGAACGAAGGCCCTGGCTGAGACTTCAGCTAGGGCTTTTCGTTTTGTGGAACGCCTACAGCTTCTCGTACACCGTGATCGCGATTGTCACGACGGCCGCTGCCGCTGACACCCGCCCCGAGGTGACCTTCGGACGATAGTTGTTCCGCCAACGGTCTCGGATCCTCTTCAGCAGAGTCTTCAAGACCGTCTCCTTCCCGGCGCTCCCGTCGGAGCACCGGCCACACGGGATACGGTCCCGTGGCCGTGGGAGTGTTCGTGCCCCCAGCTGGGCCAGACACGAACGGTCGAAGGTGGTGCAATCTTATGCGGCTCGAGGGTTCCAAGGCGCGCAGTGCAAGCTGAGCTGATTATGGGGCAAAGTGGACGCTCGAACGAGAAGTTGCCTGCTCACGAGGCCAACGACCCCTGTGGCGTGCATTTCACCCGTGAGACCTTTGCCTCACTTGCCCAAGTAGCCTTATAAGCCCATAAATTGGCGAACCTTGCAGGTCACGCGGTGACGACCCGTAACCGATCAGATGGGACCTGCGATGTTCATTACGGGCCGCTTCTCGGTTTCCCTTGGATTCCCAGGCGCCTGGCCCGTTCCTCCACGGCATCACGGACGTCGGGAAGAGACGTACGGCCTCACATCGAACTCGCCGTACGCAGCGTCAGAGGTTGTAGAAGAACACGAAGTTGTCGTGCGTAACGCCCTGGTCTCAGCGTTCATCACCCGGTGCTGCTCATGGTCGAAGGCGGGCATCACCCTTTGCGCCTCCCCGAACCTGTGTCACTGGACGTCAGGCCGTCGCCGCCCAGGCCCAGTCGTCCGCCGCAGCCTCCGCATTACGCTCCCCGACCACGGGATCGGCTCGGGGACGGAGAAGGTGCAGAGCTGGAGCAGCCGCACTGTCGCGGTCAGACCTCGCCCGCACCAGGGGCGCCGTACGAAGCGCCTCATCACCGCAACGCCCACGTCGGACCCTGTGCAGCTGACCTGTGGTCGGAAAAGCTCCACCAGACCGGGCCGCACTAGGCCTTGAACCGGTACGCGTACTCCACGGCCATCTGGGCCCTGGCGGGCGACAGCATCTTCCCGTGTCGATAGTCAATCGGTCCCGGTCAAGTCCGTCACCTCGCAGATGACGACGCGCAAGTTCACGGTGAACTCGAGCCGGCAGTCAGACACCGTGACGAGGAGGTAGACAGAGACCTCCTTCGCCATGCCCGGTGCGCTGTCTTCGCCGCCACGCTCCTGGGACTCTTTAGAGCACCTGGGAGAACGCGTCTCCCCAGGGCTGGGCAGCCGCACCCGGCATGGCGGAAGTCGTCGTGTGTGCCAGGCAGTCGGCGAGCCCCGGCAGCTCACCGGGCAGAAGAGGTCGGCGCAGTACGCGTACGGGTTGCAGAAAAGTACATCCTCCAGGGGGTGACAAGGTCGCCGACCCCGACCAGTCCAAGCGAGGGCGCCGAGGGCGAACCCGGCCCGGGTGGAGGCCGGGCCCGCTGTCCTCACCAAGCTTTGGGCAATGCGGTCAGCGCCCGCCGGTCCTCACCGTGGCCGACGACCCACCACACCGCCCGGCCCACCCCCTCCCGGGTGAGGTGGTGCAGGGTCGTCGTCGCCACGGTCATCCGGTAGTTCACGCCCTGGACGCGGCGGGCGCGGTCGTGGAAGGCCGCCTCCCCGTGTCCGGGGCTGCGCGGCGCGTGGCCGGGGCGAAGACGAACAGAGCGGCGGGAAGGGCCTGTCCAGGGAGGGCCCGGCTTACGTCTCCTGCCAGTGGGAGCGCGGGGCACGGGCAGCATTCCCCCGCCCGGACGGGGGCAACGCCCGCGCCGATCGCCGCTACGCTGAACACGCCACCTTGGGCCAGGGCTACGACCCCACAGGGACGCTCTCACGCAGAGAGCCGCAGGACCGCCGACCGCGAGGCGCTCACCACCTCCACGCGGACGACACCACAGCAGGTGTCCGCTGTCCTCGATTCCTCTGCTCAAGGGAGCAGCATCATGACCCGGGACAACGTTCCCGCGCTCGTACAGCCGCCCGTCCCCGCGCCCGTCCCGCAGCAGCCCGCTGTCGGTGCCGGCCTGACCGCCGCGATAGCTCAGGGAGCCGCCCAGGGGGCCGCCCGGTCCATCACGGCCCGGCTGATGGACAAGTTCCTCACCAACCCGCCCGACTGGCTCAGAGCCCTGTGGTACGCGCTACCACGGCCCTGGGAGTAACCGACACGGCCGGGCAGGACGGTCCTGCCCGGCCGAGATCTCCGTCCGGACGTCAGCCGCGCAAGCGGGAGAGACAGGTGCCGCCGGCCTTCTGCTCGCCCACCTCCAGCAGCCGCACTCGCCCGCCCCGCGGAAGACGAGGCGGACGAACCCGCCCCCGCCTCGGTACCGCCGCCGGAGGCGAACGACGTCCTGGCGACGGCGGAACGCTTCCCGTGGGCCGTGGCCGCGCCGGGGACGCGCCACTGGCCGGACGGCGAGGACTTCCTGGACGTCGCGCTGACCGCGGTACGCGCTGATCGGGCAGCCGGGAGCCCGGTCATCCTGGAGCGGATGGAGGTCGCGCCATCCCTTCTGCGCGGCCGGTGCAAAGAGGGGCTGGAGGCCGTCTTCCTGGACGACCCCCTCAGCCGGTGAGCAGCCGAGAACGAGCTGCGGGGCCGGACAGGGTAATCCTGTCCGGCCCCGCGCCAGCCGAAGTCGAACGTCTCCCGTACGAGAGCAGGGTCGTTCTAACAGGAGCGAAGAACGTATTGCCCTGCGATGGCCCTACGGCAGGAACCGGGCAACTCCATTCATTGCTCAATTTATTCGTCATCGTAGAGCCTGGGTATAACTGGTGGGTCAAGTTCCAAACGCCGTGTGGCTATGTACAGAGATCGTTGAACCTTGCCACTGAGATTCGTTGCTGTCGCTTGCCATTCCCCGGAAATTGTGTCGGTAACTCTTTCTTGAATGCTGTAAAGCGTGATCGAATCGAGATTGACGGTCTCGTGGGGCCGGAGGTCCACCGGTACGAATCGGATGATCGTCCGGCCCTCTTCTTGATGAATGTCCGGTGAGTGCCGGGACTGCGGACGTGAAATAGCCGTTGAATACATGTGGACCGTCCCTGAGATTGCAATACTGCCAATGGGAAGGCCAGCCGTCCCGTATTCCTCGGGCGGTTTGGGCCACTTGATATTTTCATCTTCGTCCGAGAGATGCGCCAATACGGTACCTGGAAGGCTCAGAACAACTTCAACCTGGGTGAGATTATCCTCCCCTGGGTTCGTAAGTTTTAGTGTCACAGGTGCCCCAGCTGCACAAATATTATTTATCAGTGTTCGTTGAACTGCGATGCCAAAATCGCGCAGGTACTCCTCAACTTGCTCGCGGAAAATTTGGGGCGACCGGTAGTCACCGGGCTGCATAGAGCGGAACAACTCGAGTGAGGTCGACAAGCCCAGTTTGCCGAATTTCTTTTCGAGGCTGCTATTGTCAAGCTGCTTCAGGAGAGTTTCGCGGCGATGATCGATGATTTTGGCGCGTAGGCCATCGGTAGGCTTCACCAGAGCGACGGTGCCATTGGTGAGCTCTACACCAACATTCACACGCATGGTCGCGCGCAGAGCCCGCTCGGTAAGAGCTTCGATTTCTGCTGGGTGAGCAGGCTCGGTCCTACCTGCGTAGCGGTGGAAAATCGTGCCCGGCCTGTAGCTTTGGTACTCCTTACGGAGCGTGTAAAGAGGGTCGCCCCACCGCGGGGGGAAAATGTCCACGAGCATGACGTGCCGGGTGCCCTCACCGCTATCGAAAGGAACATAGGTCATTTGATACCGATTAAAGACGCCTAGGTAGCGCCTCAGCCAGGGATCGACCTTCTCAATGTCGTACGTCTGGACTCCGTGAAGCGCCTCTTCATCAACTCCGACAAGAAGGTAGGCGTGGCCTTCGGCCCACTGCGCTGCCACGTCGGGCATCCGGTTGGCGAACCCCAAGATCGCCTTTGAAATGGAGAAAGCTCCTTCGGCTTTTGAGACATCCAACCGAGATTTCCACTCCAGCCAGCATGACTCGTCGGCACTGCTCGCACCCAGCACGGCTTTGATCAGTGCCCTCTGTCTCTTCAGTCCGACTACTAGTTCGTCTGTCTCGAAGTTCAGGGTCACGGTCGTTCCGAAATCCTTTATCGTCAGTGGAAAACCAAGCATGTGGGATAGCACCGACCCGTTTTCCCCGAGGCCCGTGGTGCCGATGTCAGCCGGGGCATCCCCTCACCGATTGGGAGTCGAGCGCCAGCCCTGGCCGTTGAGAGACTCAGCGGCGGCCGCGATGGCGTGCCCAGCCTGGCTGAGTCCGGAGAAGACCTGCAAGGAGCGCGTGGCCGGGTCAGAACATCTGCGACGACCGCGTAGGTCTTGCGGCGGGCACCGCGATCTGCCGCGTTCCGAGTGGGTTCGAGCGGCTGGCCCGCTGCCGCTCTCACGCCTCACTGACGTCGAACGGAAGCTGGCCGAGGTGCCAGTCCTCGAGGCCGTCGTCCTGTGTGCCGCACCAGACCGCGTCCAGGTAGTCCACGGCTTCAGCAGCTCAGCGGGTACGAGAGGTCCGCGCGGTACTCCTACGGGTCGTACGAAACCAACCGGGTCGTACAGGCGCAGGTATTCCCATCGTTCCTCCTCCGGGCTGTACGCGGCGGCCACGAAGCGGGCGAGGATTCCTCAACAGCCGGCGGGAACAACAGCGGTGCGGTGTCAGTCATCCTGCCAGTTTCGCCGCTAAGCGGGGTCGGTGTCCGCCGGACCACAGGGTCGTTGTACGGACGTGAGTGAACTCCCGCCCGGCCCTCCGCCCAGTCTGTCCGAGCTGCTCGACACCCTGACGGACGCTGCGATCGACGTGTTGGACGCCGGGGCCCGAGAGGGCTGGTCACCCACCAGCGTGAGTGACGCGCTGCACGTGGTCGACGTCCTAGTCGCGGCGGCGGCGCAGCATGGCGGCCCGCTGGCCGCCGCCCTGAAACCGCTGCCCGCCCTGACCGCTGCCGCGCGCCGCGCCGTGCGCGACCCGCTCCCGACCGCGCCGCGGCCCCGTTCGTACCGCGCCCGGCTGGAAGAGGCAAACGGGACCGCCCGATTCCGTGCCTGGCGGGACGCCCGATGGCACCGGGTGCTCTCGGAGCCATGTGCGGTAACTGTCCAACGCGCGGTAGCCCGCCGGGCAGCGGCCACCGCACTCGAAGCCCGCCAGGAAGCCCGCGAAGCCACCTCGACAGCGCGCCAGGCGCAACGAGACCTCCTCGCCCTGCTACCCGAGAACGCATAGGGACTGCACCCGGGCGTCGGCGGAGGCGGGTCGTAGGCGCAGGGTCGCGTGCGCCTAGGGCCAGACAGGTTGTTCCTGTCTGGCCCCGTAGGTTCACGCTCCCCGGCGGCTCCCTGCATCTGGTGCCATCCCGGCAGTCAGCACTTCCCCGCAGACGGGGCACTCTGCGGCGCCTTGGAGAATCGAGCGCAGCCGATACCGGCTGACCTGATTACACGCGGTGTGAACGGCCGACCAGGGTGCGACCGCTCCGGGAAATTTCTCGCGCGGAACGAGGCCGGCCTCATACATTCGGGCCTTGGCCACCGATGCTTCCGTCTGCTTCGTCATCTTGACCTGGCTACGGTCAGCCTTCCGCTGGGCCAGGCGCTGCTCCTGAACACGCCTCCACGCGTGAACCCACGCAGGGAATGCCCTTTCCGGTATCTGGAGGGCGACCAGGTATGCCTGGAGCATCCGCTCTGAGCCCGGAATGCCTTGGCGTGAGGAGAACCGGCACGCCGAACTATGTGAGAGGAAGCCGTAGTTACGTGTCTCCTGGTAGTGGCGGTCCGTTCGTTTCTCCATCTCACGGGTGGACGGGCGGCCGTGTGTCTCCCAGGCTCGCCTGAGCGCGGCACCGAACTCGGCTTCGGTACGTACAAGAGTGATGCGAGGCGCCTCCGTGAAGTTGGGCCGGGTGATGCCACGGCGGTAGTTCACCGCCTTCTTCCACAAGGCCTCCGTCTTCACCCGGTCCAGGTCGCAGTTCTTGATGTAGTCGTCGACGGTGTGCCGTGGAGGAGGTTTTCCTCCATGCTCGGCACGTTGGACGGCAGATACGGAACGCTGGAGCTTGGCCGCGAGCTGATCTCGGGTCAGCCCCTTGCTCTGGCGGCCCTTTCGCAGATGCTCGGCAAGCTGCCCGATGGGGTTGGCGGCGTTGACCACCGCCAGGGCCGGCCGCCCTTTCCTGGTCGACACAGCGTCACTCCTCAGCCTCCGCTGAGCCCTGTGCGGGCGGGGGCGCGAGTGCGAGGGTGCGGGCAGCCACGGCCCGCACCTGCCCGATCAAGCCGACCCTCGCGAGGCGGACCGCGATAACACCGGCGAAGGCAGCGGTCACGATCAGCACGAGGGTGTGGTTGGGAGACAGGGAGGGGCCGTCCGGTGACATCCCGATCAGGATGCCCGGGGTCACCACGATCGTGATGATGACGAGCGCCTCGGCAGTGCCGAGGCGCTGTCGGCTGGGGGTTCTGTGGGACATGATTCGCTTTCTGTGCCTACCGCCCAGGGGCGGCTAACGATGGGGCCCTCGAGGTAGCTGAGGGCTTCCGGCTCCAACCGGCTTCTCCGCAGGGGCGTTTGGCTCGCCACTCCGTGTGAGTGCATGGTGCCATTGCGCGAAGCCACGGTCGGCCGGTTCGGGCAGCGTTAGTTCACACCTGTCCCAGGGAGTGAAGGTTGGCCTACGTGCCATGCCAGTGGCAAAGCGCGGCTGCATTGGGGCCCTCGTCAGCCTCGGGCGCCGGCCTCATGCCGGGAATTGCGTCAAGCTCAGGCCATAGGGAAAGCATTCCGTCACTTCCGCGCTTACCACCTGCGGATTTCGAGAGGTCCGTTCCGGATCATCAGATTCCGTTCATAGCGTCATACGGTAATCGTGCAGTTTTGGCTCACTTTCATTTGCGTCAACCCTTCAGCGCTTGGGACTATCCGGGAATCTCTGTGCCGCAGGCCGGCTCCAACCGCAGCTGAGCAGGGACTTGACGCTGGTGTTTGGCTCACCGGCGTGCGACAAAGTGAGTCGGTGCGTCCGTCGGACTCACCGACTCACCTGTGTGAGGCCGGGCATGTGCCACGTCCGCAGCGGACCCGCACCGGCTTGCCCAAGGTCGTCTTGGGCAAGCCCCCCGCCCCGGGCCGGGGGGCTTGCCGACTCAGGTGCGGTAGCGCGAGAACCAGCCGCCGGCCTTCTGCTCGGACACGGCCTGGTCCCGGTTCCGGTGCTGCTGGTCCGGCCGGCCAACAGCTTGGCCTTCGGCGGCGAGGGCTTCTGGTTGCAGTCGTCGCACAAGTGGGAGGACAACATGAGGGCCGGACGGAGGCTTTCACGTACGTGGGGTGTCAGGCACAGGCCAGACGGTCGGTGACGGGCCAGTCGATGCGCACCCCCCGGCGGATCAGGGCGGTGATGCTGTCGACCTGGCACATGGTCCGCTGGTCCTGGGCAAAACGGCGCAGCGCCTGGTACACGCCGTCGCGCAGTTGGTCGTCGGTCAGCGTGGGCGCCTGCTCTTGCAGTTCGTGGAGAAGCTGCCCTGCGCGGGCTGCGCGGGACAGTGCGGCGTCGGCGAGCGGTCCCTCGGCGAAGCCATTGTGTACGTACAGGCCGGGCTCGATGAAGGTCATGGTGACGGTCCTCTCCGCCCGGCCGCGCGTGGTCTCCCGGGTGGAGACGCGGTAGCGGGGCCGAGCGAGCGGGAACGTAGGGCACCGAGTTCGTTAGCGTCGCGTCGTGACCGCCGGCCCGGGCAGTGAAGAGACACCTCTCCCCCACGGCTACCGCGTGGGAAAGAGGTGTCGTTCTCCCGAGAGGGCTTGCCCACCGGGTCTGACCTGGGTAAACGGGCGGTCGTGGGATCTCGGGGTGCACACCTGCGGTCACACCTTCGGTGCCCCGCCGTGAGCAACCGTCCAGGCAACGGTTCAGCCGCCCTCCGGTCCCATCCGCTGCGCGGTCTGGGGGAGGCGTGGCGTGGGCCAGGCCGGCTCCCACCGCCAGGCCGCCCATTGTTCCGCCTGTGCGAAGACGCCGGAGCGTTCGGTGAGCATCGCCAGGACCTCGCCGCGGGCGGCGTCGACGGCCCGGTGCTCGGTGTCGGAGACGATGCCGAGGCGTCGCACGTGGGCGTACTCGTCTTCGTCCTTCCACTCCCAGCGGGCGAGGTCGGGCGCGACGACCAGGTCGACGGTGAGGTCGAGGGTGTCGAACCCGGTATCGGTGCGGCGGGTGGGGTGCTCGAAGTTGACGTACCAGTTCCGCAGCCTGCGCCCGTCACCTTCGGGGACGAAGAAGGCGTTGATGCTGAACCAGGACGTGGGCGGCTTCCACAGCAGCAGGTCGGTCTCCTGCCACACCGTGCCCGCGAGCTCCCAACGGCCACTCGCCATCGCGTCGAACGCCTCCGTGCGCACCGTACGGTCCCCCTCAGCGCGGGCCCGCGCATACAGGGCCGGCCACCGGGCCTCCGCTCCGGGCACGCAGGCGGTCACCAGCGCCTCGCCGGCGTCGGCGACGACCCGCAGGGCAAGCTCGCTCCACACCCGGCCGGAGCGGTGGACATCGCGCCGTACGACCGTCTGGCCCGTCTCGAAACCGCGCACCGCGTCCCCTTCTCCGGTCCAAGGCCGTGATATCCGGCCCGGCTTGCCCACCTCACCCCACCCCGGCCGGGGTGGGCAAGCCCCCATCCGAGGAGGGCTTGCCCGCGCCTACCGGCGGCGCCCGAACAGGCCACGCCCCTTCCTCGCGTCCGCGTCGACCGCCTTCCGTAGCGCGGCCTCTTCCACCTGGCGGCCTGCGGCGCGCTCAGCCTGCGCACGGTCGGCGGCCCCCTTCGCACACCGCCCGCACAGCCCCTCCCGCTCACCGGGCCACGAGGACCCCTTGGTCTCCTGCCAGCGTTCGTCGCTGAACTTGGTCCCGCAGCATGTGCACACCGGACGCCGCGCCTCCCGCTCCGCCGCCTCCCGCTCCGCCCGGCGCCGGCGGACCTCGCGGAGCTGGACCGCGTACAGCCGCTCGCCGTCCGGGTTGTCCAGGGCCTCGCTCAGTGTCTGCCACTCCTCGCGCCCGAGCCTGCGCCACACCCTGCCTGCGGCCCCGGCCGGGTCGGCGGTGATCCGCTCCAGCTCGGTGACGACCACGGGCAGCGCCTGGTGGTAGTCGACAGCCGTGAACCCGGCCCACGGGTACGGGGTGCCGGCGAAGTAGCGGCGCGCGGCTTGCTCCAGGCGCCGCATCCGGCTCTCGCGCTGCGCGGCGGTCTTGCCCGTGAACACGAACGCCACCGGCGCGTAGCCCTCCCGGCCGGTCGCCGGGTAGATCCGCGACCACAGCCGGAAGTCGTGCACCGCCGCACCCTGTCGGCGTGCTGCCCGCTCGCGGTCCTTGTCGGCCTTTGGCGCCAGGAGCTCGAACCAGTCGGTGTAGCGGCGCAGCTTCGCCGTCAGGTCGTCGACGGGCTCGGTGACGCGGTCGACCTCCAGGAGCATGGCGGGCACTCCGGCGTCCGGGGCGCGCAGCGTCAGGTCGGCGTACTGGGTGTACCCGTACGGAAGGCGGTGGGCGATCTCCGTCTGCCAGGACAGCAGGGTGCCGAACCCGGCCCCGGTGAGGACCGAGGCGGTCATCGTCACGGCGGCGGCGTGTTCGTCGTAGCCGTCAGCGTCGACCGGCTCTCCGTCGTCGTACTGGGGCTTGCGCAGCGCGGACATCCGCGCGCTCTTCGGAAGGAGTTGCTTGGACTCTTTGTGTCCTCGGTCGGTGAGCACCCACAGTTGGTGTCCCGACTCCAGGCGGGTCTCCACCCGGGCCTTCCCCTCGCGCTTGAGGGCGTTGAGGGCGTCCCTCGTGCACCGGTCGTGCCGGTCGCCGGGCCGCAGCATCCGCCACAGATGTTCAGCGGTAGCCCGCTGGAAGATCCCCAGAGCCCTCAGCACTTCTTTCTTCCTGGTGTGGGTCGGCTTCCATGTCTGTTTGGACTCAGAAGGGTTGTCGAACGTGCCGGGGGCCCCTGATTTCCGGGTCTGACCTGTACCGACGCAGGCATCGGCCGCAGAGGTCGTGGAGGGGGAGACGGAGGGGGCCATGGAGGGGGCCGGCGGGACCTGGTCGACGTCGGCGGCGGGCCGGCGGTCGGCCGGCTCGTACGGGTCGGAAACGAAGTCGGGGGTGAGATCGGCGGGCACGATGTCCTCGGTTTCTCCGGCCTGCTGGCCGGCCAGTGAGCGTCCGACCCGCACGCGGAGATACGCGCGGGCCGGAACCACCGTCGGAAGCACCCCCTTGTCCGCTGTCTGACGCTCCCCGCCGACAGGTGTCCGATTCCTCCTTGACTAGCCCGCTGTCGTACAGGTTTGTCCATGACCGACGTCACAGGCGACCACTCGGTCCCGCGTGCGCGTCCTCCGCCCACAGGCCCGCGCTCCGAATGATCGACAGGCCGGGCGCAGCAGGCACTCGGCCCGTACAGGAACGAAGTCGTCATGGAGACGATGTCGCCGAAGGTCCCCCCGCTCGGCCCGGAACAGATCAGGCGGGCCGCTGACTACGTGGAGCTGGTCCGGCAGGAGCAGGGCAGCGGGGAAGAGACGGCTGAGTTGCCCGTGTGCCCTGGATGACCCTGCTGATGGGCGCGGCCTTAGCGCGCGCACGCCGGAGGCTGGCAGTCCTCACCCCTCCGCCCGGTCCTCCTCGGCCGGATCAGCGCGCCCACCCACACCCCCGCAGCGCGGGGTGCTGGCATATGCCACCTTCTCGGAAATTCCACTTCCATATAGAGCTATACCGTATGGTTCTATACGGATCGGCCGTGGGGGTCGACCGTGACCCGAGGAGCGCCATGTCGTACGACATCCCGGACATCTGCATCAGCGCCTACCGCAGGCGACTGGCCGAGGCAGGAATCGAGGTGACCGAGGCCCAGGTCCGCGCGGTGGACGAGTGGGCCGAGAAGTGGGACCGGGGGCGGATGACGCTGGTCGAGCTGTGCACGCGGACCGGCTGGCCCCTGCCGCCGGGCGCCGCCGGGGAGCCGGGCGAGATCATGCGGTACTACGCGGGCAAGGCGCTCGGGCACGTCCGCGCCCAGCGGCCGGAGGACCCGGTCGACCGCGTGCGCGCGGTCGCCGAGGACGTCGCCAGCGTCCGGGGACACCTGCTTCCGGCGCTGGATGACGAACTGCGTGACGCCCTGGCCGCCGCCGACCAGGCGGCGCGCGACGAGGAGGGCGCCCTCCCGCGTGGCCACCGCGAGCGGCTGGTGCGCGCGGCCGAGCGGGGCGTCTCGCGGGCCGGGGTGTTCAAGGCGCTGGCGGTGGGCGAGACCTACACAGCCGCCCAGCGGGCGCTGCGTCCCATCTGGCAGTCGCTGCCCGACGGGTTCAGCCTGCTGCTCTTGGGCAACGCCGTCATCCTGCGCTGCCACCCCCAGGGCCAGCTAGCCGACTTCGCTTTCGCCCACAATAACGCGGTCGACGTCCTGAACTGTCTGGGCGACGCGGGGTTCCAGTTCCTCTCCGTCAGCGGCGGCACCGAGGACAGCTTCGCGGCGCAGCTCGCCAGCGGGGTGGACATCACCCTGGCTCGCAGCACCGCCGCCGCGTCCTAGCGATCCCCAGCAGCTTCCGTTCGGGGAACGGTCACCGTGACCGTTCCCCGAACGCTTGCGCAAATCGGCTATTTCGGATGCTCGACCCCTGACCTGCTGATTTAGGGTTCAGAAACAGGCACTGAACTTGTTGTTTAACCAGTTCGTCGGGGTTTGGTGCCGACCTTGTGGTGGGCCGGTCGCTGGTACGGCTCGCTGCCCGTGAGGACCAGTCCCACGTCGTGGCGGGCTGCGGGTCGCCGGTTCTTCGAGCCGGGCGGTCGGCCAGGGCCGGGTGTGGTGGGTTTGGGTGCACCGGCCGGTGAGCCCGTCGTCGTGCGGAGGTTCCGGAACCCGCGCCGGACGCGGGCGGGGGTGAGTTTGTGCGGCGGCGCCGGCTTCTCCCAGGGCCTGCGAAGGTCGGTGGCCAAGGGCCGGGCGAGGCGGAGTTGGGTGTGGGCGGCGATGATCAGCCAGGTCCAGCGGTCGGCGGCTGCGGAGTCGCGTAAGCGGGGTCCGGTCCAGCCCAGGGTCTGCTTGAGCAACCGGAAGGTGTGCTCGATGTCGAACCTTCGCAGGAACGCCTGCCAGCACCGGTCGATGTCGGCGGGGGCGGCGCCGGTGCGCGACCACCACAGCCAGACCGGTTTGTTCACCCCGCCGGACGGCAGGTGTTCGACGGCCAGGCGGATGACGGTGCCCTCGATGACCGGCAGCGGGCCGTCGTGGCCGAGCCAGGCGGCCCGCTGGGTCAGCCGGGGGTGCAGCCGGTCCCACGCCTGAGCGGTGGCCTTGCCGTAGAGGCGGGTGTCGGTGACCGTGACGGCCTGCTCGGCGCCCCAGGTGGCGGGGTCGCCGAAGACGAACTCTCCACCGTGCTTGGGCGGCCGGCCGCCCTTCGGGTGGGTCAAGAGGAACTCCTCCCGCGAGGGTGCCGGGCGGCGCATCACCCGGTCTGACCGCGTCCGGCCCAGGACCTCGACCGGCAGGCCGGACAGCAGGTGGGCGATGCGCGGGGCGTCGTAGCCTGCATCGAGCACGACCAGCACGTCCGGATCACCGGCGGACCACTGGCCTGAGGCGACGAGCCGTTCGACCACCTCGCGGACCTGGTGGGCGGTGACCGCCGCCAGGTCCGCTCCGGGGGCCGGGCGGACCGCGTCCAGGAATGCGGACCAGGAGGTGCGGCCGCTCTCCAGCGCGACGACGACCGAGTACGGCCAGCCGGGCATCATCTGGTGCTTGGCGTTGCCGCGGCCGTAGGTGTGGCAGAACGAGCGGTCCGGCACGGTCCCGGCGTCCGGGCGAAGCCACGGCGAGACGTCGACGGCCAGGACCAGCCGGCCGTCCGCGGCCCGGGGCAGCGGCACTCCGGCCAGGACCCGCCGGAGCCGGGCGACATCCACTTGTCCGCGGTTGAGGCCGGCGTAGAGGGTGCCGTGACCCCGGCGGTGCTCGGGTGCCAGCGCGAGGTCGACCAGGGACCGCACCGGTCCGTCGGTGCACAGTACGGCGTCGGTCAGCTCGAACAGCGCGTCGGCGCGGGCGGTCAGGCAGTCGTAGAAGTCGGTCCGGAACCGGGACAACACGGTCAGGGACTCGGCGCGGACAGCGTCGTGCAGCAGACTCACCCTCGCGGCCTTGGCATGATCAACAGCGTCTCGACAACGCACATGATCACATCAAGGCCGCACTGCTCTGCTCCGAACCGGCCTTGATGCCAGAACGCAGCACCGCGGTCCTCTGGCTGTCTGTCACGCCGGGCAGAATGCGGCCTCGTGAGCCTCCACTTTGAAGTCGTCTTCACGTGCTTCCTCCGCGACAACACCCCCGACACAGTGCTGGAAGCCCTGCGTTGGCACCTCGACATGGTCTCCGAGCGCCCGAGCGGGCTCGACGCGGACGAGCACACGTACCCAGTGCTGGCACCGGACCCGGACGGCCGCCTGCCCGGCGGAGACTTCGCGTCTCTCCGGCGTCAGTCCCGAGGCTTCGCAGCCGGCCAAGAGCTCTACGCATGGGGACTGTTCAGCCGCAACTACTGGAAGGACGACGAGATGGGCGAACTGGTCACGATCCTTGACCTGCTCGCCCCCTACGTCGAAGAGCCCGGTTACGGCGGATACTTCCGCGAGGAGTACGACTCGGAGCCGACCGTCTTCACCTTCCAGAACGGCACCTACGGGCCGTTGAAGCTCTGACCGAGGCCAACTCCTGAGCGCCGAGGAGGTTAAAAAACAAGCTGAAGACCGACAGCAGCGAGACTGGTCAAGGAGAAACGCGGCGGTACACGGGGCGACGGCCGACCTGGTCAAGGGGGCGCGGTGGGGCGCGCAGCCGGGGCGACACAGTGGACAAGGGGTCCGGTTTGGCCCTGGCGGCCCGAATCGCCCCACCCTGAGAAGCCGGAAGGAATCTTCGTTCTCTGTCCACAGGCCAGCGGGCCGACCCTGCGGGGACGTCGCCGCGATCCGGACGGCGACCGAGAGTTGAGGAGTCCCCCGTGTTCTATCTAGTGCCTTCCCGTGCACCCCTGACTACGGAACAGGTCCAGAAGGGCTTCAGCTTCCTCCTGGGCCTACAACTGGGCGGCGGGAGCAACGTCGCCGACCGTACGGACGACCCGGAGCTGCCCTTCGTACTGCTGCGGCTCGCCGAAGACATCATCACCCCGGTCACCACCCTCTCGGACGACGACGAGCTGAACTCCGACTCCTTCGCCCTCGACGAGGTCGGCGGGGTGCTGCTGTCCGCGTTCCGCGACTGGGCACGCGACTCACCCACCACCGCGGTACTGGGAATCGCCCGCACCATCATCCGCTTCACCACCCACGTCATCCCCGACCCCGACCACCCCGACCCCGCCGACACCCTGGAAACGATGCGCGACGAACACCTCCAGATCGCGGCGGCCATCCACGGCACGCACCCGTAGAAGGGGCACGGCGACGCTGGGCCGGACCGCCCGTACGGTGACCGGTCCGGCCCCGCCTCCGTTCACGGGGCCGCCACCCCGCCCCACTCCAGCCGTCCTCACCGCCGTGCGGGCGGCGACCAGCGGCCGGTCTCCCGCCCGCGGTGCGGGCCCGGCTGCTCGGGACGGTTCGTACGTTGGTCGTCCTCGCCCACCGGGTCCGGCCTCTCGGGGTCCGACCTCTGGGCATCGTCCTGTTCGGCGTAGCGGTCCGTACGGGCGCGGGAGTCGTCGGCCGCTCTGGTGAACGTGTCCTGAAGGAGGCGCAGCCGCTCCGCCGTGAGGTCGAGGGCTTCCACGCCGGTGTCGGTGCGGGAACTCCTCAAGGCCCGCAGCGCCGTCAGATCGACCGCTTCCCGCCGTTCGGCCTCCGGCTCCTGGTCGTCGTCGCGCTCAGGATCGGCAGTGGGCGCAAGCAGCTGCTCGGGCATCGCAACCTGCTGGTGCGCGACGACGTCGTACGCCCGGCCGCGCGCGGTGGTGGTGCGCAGCTTCTCCCGTACGACCGCGCCGGCGAGGACGGCCCGCTCGTACTGCAACGGCACGCGGGGTATCTCCCGCTGCCTCGCCGCCGGTTCTGCGTCCGGCGGCCGGTGTGTGGGGGCGCCCGGGTCTGCGGGTGCGCCGGAGTCGGCCGGCGGAGGCCAGTGCGGGCCGGAGGCTGTGGTCGGTGGGCGCCGGGTGGTGAGGTCGGCCAGTGACCAGCGGGCGGTGTAGAGGCGGTAGCCGGCCTCCCGGCCGCGTACGGTCTTCGGCTCGCTGATGTCCAGGCAGTGGGTGGAGATGGCGGCGGCCACGATGCGGTCATCCAGGCCCGGGTCGCGGCGGCGGCCGCGCAGGACCAGGGCGAGGTGGCGGCGGGCTTCGGCGAGCAGGTGCCGGCGGTGGAAGCGGCCACCGTTGTTCATCACGAACACCGTCGCCGTGACGTCGACGGCCGCCAGGGCGACGTCGACCACGGCGGCGACCCGCGCCCGGATCGCCGCCGCCGCGGCGCGGGCGTACTCGAGGAGGGAGGTGATGACGTCGGCGGCGACACCGGAGGTGAGGATCGCGCTCGTCCTCCACCACGCGCGCAACTGTGCGAGCGGCCGGGTCCTCTGCTTGGGCGGGCGGGTCCTACGGGCGGCTATGGCGTTCAGCTTGGCGCGGGCCCGCTCGGAGACCACGGGCAGGAACCGCAGCTCGCCGTCGTCGTCGACGGCGGTGACGTACTCATGCTCCAGCTCCTCCAGGCAGGCGGCGATCTGGTCGGCGCGCCGGGAGGTCCAGCGGATCAGCTCGTGCGGCACCCCGGCGATCTCCATCACCGGCCGGCGCCCCTCGGTGACCGTACGCGGCTCGGACGCCAGCCCCAGCACCTCGCAGACCTCGGCCATCACCAGCTCGTTGTAGAGCGAGGAGGCCGCCACCGTGCTCTCGTACAGGGCCGTGGAGTGCACCGAGCCCCACGTCCCGTCCAGGCGCTGCCCCTTCACGGACAGCAGCACATGGTCGTGGAGCAGGGGCATGCCGGAGCGTGCCTCGTAGTGGCGGAAGCGGGCGGCGACCAGACCGCCGGGCGGCCGCACCCGGTAGACGCCGTCCTTGCCGTACCGGATGACCGCGACCTCGTCCTCGATCCACTCCAGCACCCGTACGATCGCCCGCTCGTGCGCGGCCTCGATCACCCGGCGGGTCTCCTCGTCCCCCAGCGCCCACAGGAGGTAGATCGTCGGCTGCGGCCGGAACACGAAGTCGACCCCGGTCACCGTCACCCGGCGTCCGAGGGCACCGGCCTTGAACGCCTCCTTCGGAGAGTCGCCCGCAGCGAGCAGGTCGGCCTCGATCCGGTCCGCGTACGGATGTCGGCCCCGCTCGCCGAACAGGTTCCGCAACTGCGCCTCGGTGACCTCCTCACCCAGCGCGAGTCCCAGCACGGCGAGCCCTCGGCCCATCCATCGCCCGGCCGGGACACCGGCCTGCTCCTGGGCGGCGCGCAGCGACGTACGCGCCGGGCGGCGGCCGTCACCGACCACGGTCTCGCGCAGGTAGTAGCGGTACATCTGACCGGCCCGGATCACCCTGATGTCGACTGTCATGCAGACCACGCCACACGGCTCTGACCTGGAAGAAAAGACCGGAAGGTCGCACCTCCCGCCAGGCGGGAGCAGGGGCCGAACTTTCTTCGCCGGTGCCCGCCGGGCGGGAAGCGGCGCCGCGCCGGACGCGAATGTCATCACTCTCCGGCACCACCCCGACAACACCCACAAGCATCCAAAAACACTCACGAGCGTCACGGGACGCCTACTACCGAAGAGCCCCGCCCACACCCAGCCCCCGGCAACCGCCGGGGGCTTCGTCGTGCAGCCCGGAGGAGACCAGCGTGCCCACCTTCGAGACCCTCCCCCGCTTCACCACCGACCTTCGCCGACTCACCCCGGAACAACGTCACCGGTTCCGTCAGACGGTGGCCGCCTTCGTCGAGGACCTGCGCGCCGGAGGAAGCTTCCGTGCCGGCCTCCGCGTCAAACGCGTCCAACGAACAGCAGGAGCAGGGATCTACGAGCTCACCTGGTCGATGGGCACCGGCCCCGCAGGACGCGCCACCTGGCAATACGGAGCAGAAATCCACCCCGGCAATCCCCACGTGATCTGGCGTCGCATCGGCACCCACCACATCCTCACCGGCCCCTGACCCTCGCGTACGCCGACGCCGACGCACCGGAAGCCGGAGAACGTCCGCCGCTACTTCAAGCCGTCTCCCGAGGCGATCGCGTAGCTGACCAGCCTTCTCGCGCCTGGCGACGGATGGCGCTGAGGACAGGGAACGCGGGCAGGCCCGTGTCCCCGGGTTCAGCCTCTGGGCCGCCTTGGCGGTCGGGCGCCGTGTGCCGGGGTGCCGCTCTCACTCGTACGAGGGTGTTACCGCTGGTCAGTTGGGTTGTGCGGGGTTGGCGGCCCTAGCGTGATCATCGGCGTGGCGGCGGCTTTGAAGTGCCGTCGTGGTCACCGCTGTCCGGGCGGCCACGCCTTCATCCGAACCTGCCACGTTCCTCGACGACGTGGCCAAGAAGGGCACCCCATCATGCGCACCCGATTCCTCGCTCTCGCCGCCGCTGTTGCGTCCGTACCGCTCCTCGCCGGGTCCGCTTCGGCGGCGCCGGCGGACCTGAACGCCCCCTACGCCCGCGCCGCCGCAAAGGTCAGCGCGAACGGAACACTCCTGGCCACCAAGAACGTCGCCTCCTCGGAGCGCCTGGAAGGACGGCCCGCGGGCTACTACTGCGTGGCGGTCTCCGACCCCACCGTCGACCTGCGCAACGCGGCCGTCCTCGCCACCGTCAACAACAACCGATCCATGATCACCGTCATCCCCAACAGCAACTGCAACGGCAAGACCCGCACCATCACCGTCGTCACGAGCAACTACCACAACGACCCGGCCGACGTCCCCTTCACCGTCGCCGTCCTGTAACCGACAACCGAAGCACCCCTGCCGGGAGCGACCGGGCAAAGCCCCTGCGGCCCCTGCCGACCGGTCCTGTCGGCAGAGGCCGCGCGGTGGGAGCCGCAGAGCCGCCGCCAGCCCGAACCGGGCCTGGCTCTCACCGAGATGTCCTTTTCCCGGCGAACCGGGTGACGGCTTGTGGATCTTGTCGTTGTTCAGCTCGTACCCGGGTCCCCGGGCATCTCTGGGTGAGGGAAGGCGGCAGTCGTGGCACGTGCGGGCTGGAAGAGGACGAGCGTGGCGGGCGCGGTGCTGGTGGTGACCGCGGGGGTGTGCGCGCAGACGGCGGGAGCCGACACCCAGTCGGGTGCCCCGTGGGGGCTGGCCCGTATCTCCCACACCGAGACCCTGAGCTTCCGCACCTACAACAAGTACCTGCACAAGGACGAAGGCGGCTCGTTCCTCAACGTGTACGTCCTGGACACCGGCATCCGGACCACCCACCAGGACTTCGAGGGCCGCGCCTCGGAGTGGACGAGCCAGTTCTGGGGACTGGAAGGCGACGGCAGCGGGCGCGGAACGCACATGGCGGGGACGGTCGCCGGCGCCAAGTACGGCGTCGCGAAGAAGGTGCGCCCGGTCGGCGTGATGACCGCCGGCAGCAACGGAGACCAGCACACCGATCTCATCATCGAGTCACTGGAGCAGATCCGGGACCCCAGCCGCAGGACCGAGGACAAGTACGGTGCGGTCGTGCTCATCGGCCCCGGCGCCAAGCGAAGCGCGGAGCTGAGCCGGGCCATCGACGCCACGATGAAGGCCGGATACCTCGTGGTCACCGCGGCGGGCGACGACAGCACCGAGGACTGCGCCTTCCCCAACTCCGCCCTCAACGTCGCGGCCAGCACCGTCAAGGACGAGGCCGCCGACTTCTCCAACCACGGCAAGTGCATCGACGTCTACGGCCCCGGCGTGAACATCCTCTCCGACTCGGCGACCAGCGACACGTCGCTCAACACCACCTCCGGGACCGGCGAGGCCGCGGCCCACGCCGCCGGCGTCGCCGCCTACCTGATGTACCTCGGCAAGGCACCCCTCCACGACGCCGCCAAGGCCAAGCAGACCGTCATCGACCTGGCCACCAAGAACGCCCTCACCGGCGTCCCCGCCGGAACCCCCAACCGCCTCCTCTACAACGGCGGCGACAAATAGTCCCCCGGGAGGAGCGGACCGGTGAGCAGGGACTCCGTCAGGTGTTCCCGCCTGTGCGAACGGGGGACACCCCGTAACTCGATCCCTGTGATCCGGTTGCTCAGCTGTCCGCCGCAGGTGGTTGCGGCGGGAACCGGTCCTCAGGAAATCATGCGTGCACGCAGGGCGGCGTTGTCAGCCGCCGCAGTTCTGGCCACGACCGTCGTCGGCGCCCTGGGCGGCGGCATGACCGCCGCCCAGGCAGCCGAGCCGGCGCCGCCCACGTCGGTGACGGCCGACGAAGACCCGGACATCACCAAAGAGCACACCGAGGTCGAGGAGTCGACCGCCTCGTCGAGGACCTCCTCCACCGCCAGCTCGCCGCCCGCCACCAGCTCGCGCACCAGGGCGACCGCCTCCTGCGGATCGTCCCGCCACCGCGCGGCGACGTCGTCACCCGCGCTCATCGGGCCCATCGCGGCGAACTGCTCCACCGTCGGCAGCGGCACCTCGTGCTCGCCCAGCGGGCCGCTCGGCTCCGCGATCTCCTGGGCGTGCGCCACGGCGCACCGCGCGGCGTAGGTCCGCCCGGACTCCTCCCGCTCCCACGACGCGGCAGCCGGCCACCGGGCGGCGTCCTCGGCGCGGGCCCGGTCCAGCAGGAGCGCGGCTGCGCCGCTGACCTGGAGGCAGGGCAGAAGCGTGACCTCGACACCCTCCTGACCGGGCGGGGCGGCGGCAACGGGGTTGTAGACCGCGCCAGCTGCTTCGGCGCAGGCGCCGATCAGCGAGGTCAACGCGGCGATCAACCGCGCGTGGCGGCGTCGGCGGGCGGGCAGGTCCAGGCGGCTCAAGGGTGCGCTCACCCCCCGCACTATGCCGCGCGACACCCACCCGCCGGGTCCTTTTCGGATCACCGGCTGCCGGTCAGCCAAGGTGGACCGTGCGCCATTTGTGGCCGGTACGGCTGATCAGCCCGCGCTCCTCCATCCGGCGCAGCTGGTACGCCACAGAGCTCGTACTCGACAGGCCGACCTCCAGGCCGATCTCACGGATCGTAGGCCCCTCCCCGCGCTCCGCGATCCACGTTCGGACCACGCGCAGGATCTGCTCCTGGCGCTCGGTCGGGCCGCCCGTCACGCCGCCCTCACCCCGGCCCGGCCGGAAGAGCCGGCCTGCTGGCGCAGCCGCACGATCCGGGTCGACAAGCGGAGCAACCGCCGACGCAGCCGGGTGTTGTCAGCTGGACGGCAGGTCGCGGCGAGCGCCTGGTACGTAGCCCTCCAGGTGCGCTGGGCCTGCGCCAGATCCTCGGGAACGGTGATGGAGTCCATGACCCTATTAGAACGCACATTCGATTTTCAGTTCATGGGGGCCCGCTGTAAAGGTCGGCCTGGGCTAGGGCAGGCGCAGCTTTCCCGCCTGAGGCCAGTAGCACGTCCGCTCGCGCCCGCCGCCCCCGCGCGGCGGGACCACATTCACCCGGAACGCGGCCCGGCCGGGTACGCCAGGCGGGCGAGCACCTGGGAATGGAGCCACCGGCCGTCGATACGTACGCGCAGGACCGGGAGCTGATCGTCCGGCCACGGCCACCGTACGGGCGGGCGGCCGTCCTCAGGCCGCCACGGCCGGGGCCGGTCCGGCTCGTCCATCTCATCCACCACTTCCACCGTCACCGTCGGCGCCCTGCCGGCCAATGGCCTCCGCAGCCGCCCGGCGTACGGCCATGGCCACCTCCAGCCGGTTCTGGTCCGTCTCCTTCGCGTACTCGGTGATCGCCGCATCCACCTCCTGAGCGGCCAGGAGCCAGGGCGCCCAAGCCGACACCGAGTACGGCACCGACCGCGCCTTCGCCTCCTCCTCAAACGCCCGCCGTCGCGCTTTCACCAGGTCACCCGTGATTTCGATCGCCACAGCCCAGACCCTACGGCCGCTCTCGAACGCAACAGGGTGAGCCAGGCCGCTGGCTGCTGATCGTTGAACCAGGCTGCGGCCTGGTTCGCCCTCGTTTCTGGGCCGCAGTCCAGCCTTCGGAGTCCACCAGAGCCTGGGGTCTCGTAGTGCCTCCGCGATCGGGGAGGTGGAGCGGGCGGGAGCAGGTCGGGTGGTATCGCCGACGCACACGTAACCATCTGACGGCTTGGGCGGCATGAACCCCTTTTACGCAACCATCGCCTAGTAATGTTCGGCCCCATGAGCATTCTGAGCCAAGGAGAGCAGCGAGAGAAGCTAATCACTTCGCTCTCACCCCAGTTGCGCAGGCACTTCAAGATCCGGGCCTTCGAGCACGGTATGGACATCCAGGACGCGGCCGAGCACGCCATCAAGTCCTGGTACGCGGCTGAGGACCCACCAGAGGTCGACACCAAGGGAGCCAAGACTTGGGGGACTTTCCTGACTCCTGGTGAACCCGACCGCTTCAAAGCGGTGTGTGCGGACCGGGGGGTGACGTACGTACAGGGTCTGGCACAGGCGCTGACCCTGTGGCTCGAGGCACATCCCTCCCCCACTTCCCCCTTGGTGGCGCAGCCCGTGACGCGGGTGATAGTCGCCAACCAGAAGGGTGGGGTGGGCAAGACGTTCATCGCGTCCGGTGTCGCCCAGGCGCTCGCCGAGGCGGGCAAGCGGGTTCTGCTGATCGACTACGACCCGCAGGGGCACCTCACCGCCGAACTGGGCTTCGAAGACCTCATGTACGAGGACGACGTCGAGACGCTGATGATGCACATGGACGGCACCGCCAAGGGCGACATCCATGACCTGCTGGTGGCGCTGGACCAGGAGCGCTTCGGCGAGCGCCTGCACCTGCTGCCGGCTTCCGATGACGCGTTCCTGCGCGATGTCGCCTTGTCGAAGGTGTCGTTCAGCGAAGCCGCTCTGGAACGAGCGCTGGAGCCGTTGGAAGAGGACTACGACGTCATTGTCATCGACGGGCCCCCGAGCCTCGGCCTCAACATGGACACCGCCCTGTACTACGTACGCCGTCGTGAGGGAGAGCTCGCGGATCGGTCCGGCGTGATCTCTCCCGTCTGGGCGAACCGGGCATCCCACCGAGCTGTACGTCTGCTGAAGCGCCAGAAAGACGACCTCTGCCATAAGGGGCGCATCACCGTCGACTATCTCGGGCTGATCATCAACGCGTACGACAGTCGGCGCGGCAAGCTCGTGACAGAGAACAAGGACGAGTGGGAGAAGAGCAGCAGCCCCTCCGTCCTGGCCATCATCGGTGACCTGAAGGAGGGGCGGGAAGCCGCCGACGGTGAGATCCCGCTCCTCGAGTACGCACCCGACAGTGAACACGCGCAGGTAATGCGCGACCTTGCGAAGGAGCTCGCCGTATGACTCCCCCCACCAAGCGAATCACCCGCGGGTTCAGCGTCGGCGACGGTGAGGATGACACCCAGGGGGTGAAGTCGCCGACGCGCCGTGTCCGGACGCGGGATCAGATCATGAAGGGTGAAGGCAAGCGCCCCCCTGCGTCCGTTGAGCTCAAGCAGTTGGCGCACAACCCGTTCAACCCACGCGAAGAGCTGACCGACGTAGCCGAGACTGCGGAATCCCTCAAGGAGCGCGGTCAGCTCCAGCCCGTCGCCGTCGTCCGGAAGGCAACCTTCCTCGCTGTCCACCCCGACCAGGAAGAGGAGATCGGCGAAGCCGAGTACGTCGTGATCGACGGCAATCGACGTCTCGCCGCCGCTACCGTTGCGGGTCTGCGGGAGCTGCGCATCGACGTCAATGACGACCTGGCCGCGAGCGCTGTGGACATGCTCGAAGCGGCGCTGATCGCGAACGTGCACCGTGTAGACGTCCCTCCCCTGGACCAGGCGAAGGCAATCCAGGAACTCGTGAGCGTGCATGGCTCCCAGGGGAAGGTCGCAAAGCGGTTGGGCAAGACGCCGGCCTGGGTCTCACAACGGATCGCTCTTCTCCAGCTCACACCAGAGCTTCAGAAGAAGGTGGAGACGGGGGAGCTGAAGGTTGAGCCTGCCCGCCGCATCGGACGCATGCCCAAGGAAAAGCAGAAGAGCGCGGCTGACGAGAGCCTTGCCGCTACCAGCACGCTTCGCCAGCGGTCACCGCGCCAGGTCCTGAGTCCCGAGGCGGGCAGAGTTAACGGCGTTAATACCTCGGAGGAGACCCGCGACAGCCCCGACTCTCCCACCCAAACCGTTAACGCCGTTAATAGTCCGGGGCCTGATCCGGCCGAGGCGAAGCAGATCCTCATCCCGACCAGCTCGCCCCAAGCCGTCGTGGAAGCTCTGGTGGAGCAGCTCCCTGCCCAGACCATCGAGGCAGTAGCTGAGCTTCTCCTGGACAAACTGGGCGCGACGACACGCGTCCCCACTGCCACGGCGTGAGGCTTCGGTTCGAGTAAGTCCCGAGCGACGCGGGGACCAGATCAAATCCACCCTTCTGATTCCCGAACAGAGCACGAGAGGGAGTTTCGTCCGTGACGAAAGACGTGGCATCGGACCCTGCTCCCGACGGTGTCGAGCGGGCGGCTGATGGTGTCGTGGTGAGCGAGACGGTCGCTGTCCGCGAGCGCCTTGTGCAGCGCACTTGCGGTTGGTGCCACGCTCCGATCGAGTACACGGGGGTAGGCAGGCCTCCCCTGTACTGCCGCCCCTCGCACCGCAAGCGGGCGTCCGAACTCCGACGGGCGCAGGCTCGTGCTGACCGGCCGACGGAGGAGGGCGGGCGTACGGGCCAGCCGGTGCGGGAGGTGGTGGAGCGCGTCGAGACGGTGACTCGTACCGTCGTGCGGCAGGAGGTTAAGAGGGTGCCGCGGGTGCGGTTGAGTGGCGAGCCGTACACCCTGCCGTCGGACTCGCTCGAGTGGGCTCAGGCCCTTGCGCATCTGCGGAGCGCGGCTGCCGCCGGAGAGATCCCCGATTTCGCCCGCGAGGCTCTCGCGAGGGCATGTGACCGAACTGCCCGTACGCTGCGCGCCGTCCCGGTCGGCCTGGGAGACGATGCTCCGTAGCGATACCCCCCAGAACGCAAAAAGCGGCCCCCGCCGTCCGGACCTTGGTCCGGACGGCGGGGGCCGCTTCGTGTGCTCAGGTGCTCAGGTCGATGTCGGCCGGGAGGTCGCGTCCGGCGAGGGCGTGGGTGAGGAGTCGGTACGGCGTTGTCCAGGCTCCGTGGATTCGGGACTGGGCGCAGTGGAGGGTGGCGGTGAGGGCGGTCCCGGTATCGGGGTGGATGAGGGCCAGGGCGACGGGGTCGGCGTCGGGCTGCTGCTCAGGCAGTGGTCGTCCGCGCTCCAGGCCGTACTCGCCGATCCGTACCGCGATGTCGCCCTGGCCGGTCCAGGGGGCCGCCTTCTTGAGGGCGGAGAGCATGGCGGTGAACTCCGCGATCGTCTGCTGGTCTCCGGGGTGCATGGTGCCGTCGTCGCCCTCGCTGGTCTCGATCTCGTACAGGGCCGGGGTGGTCATGCGCTCACCCCTGCGATGGCGGCGTTCAGTAGCGCCACGGCGTCGGCTTCGTACGGGTCGGTGAACAGCTGGTGGTCGCTGACGTCGAACGGCGCGTACCGCGCGGAGACGCGGAAGCCGGGCACCACGGTGGTCTCCCTGCCCTCCAGCGTGGCGGTGAGCCGGTCGTAGTCCTGCTGGGCGTGCCGGGTCTGGGTGTACGAGCCGAGGCGCAGCAGGGTGTAGCCGTCGAGGCTGTCGTCGCGTTTGCGGGCCTCGATGTAGAGGGCGTAGTGCGCGAGCTCCATGCCGACGTCATCGGGCAGGGGGAGGTTCGCGGCGGCGTGGGTGAGCATCGCGTATCCGGGCTGCCAGAAGCCGAGGATCGCGCTCGTCTCGCAGCGCAGCCAGCCGCGCTCGGTGTAGCCGAGCTGGCGGCTGTGGAGGTAGGCCGCGGCGTACGGGGTGTTGGGGTGGACCAGGGCGACGGCGATGAGGTCGGGGCCGTAGTCGTCGCCGGGCCGGGTGTGCGCGCGTTCCACGAACGGTCCGACGCGCAAAGCGATGTCCCGGGCGCTGCCGGGGGCCCAGGGCTCGGGGTTGCGCAGGGCGGTGAGCATCGCGTGGAACTGGTCGACGACGGCCTGGTCCTCGGGGAAGAGGGCGCCGGGGGCATGTCCGCAGCGGCGGAAGAAGCGGCGCTTCATCGGGAGGGCTCCTGTTCGCGGGCGGGGTGGGTCCAGGGGAGGGCGAGGCCGTCGTCGGCGGTGCGGGGTACGAGGTGGCCGTGGAGGTGGAACACGGTCTGCGTCGCGTCCGGGCCGCAGGAGGTGAGGTAGTTCCACTGGCCGCCGATCTGCGCGGCAAGTTCGGCGGCGCGCATCTGGACGGTGGCGGAGACGACGGGGTCGGTCGTGAAGTCGGCGACGTGGCCGCGGGGCAGGACCAGGAGGTGGCCGTCGGTGCAGCCGCCGCTGCGGGGCACGATCGCGAGGGCGTCGCTCCATTCGTGGACGATCGCGGCCGGGGCTCCGTCGTGGATGATCCGGCAGAACGGGCAGTCGGGGCGCGGGTGCTTGCGGGGGACCGGCGGCCGGTTGATGTGGTGATGGGTGACCTGGACGCGGGCGCCGGCTTCTTGCATCCGGCGCCCGATGGCGTCGGCGATGGCGGGTGCGCGGTGGCGGCCGTACCAGCAGTTCACCAGGAGCTGGACCGGTCGGTCGTTCGCGGCGGTGCGCAGTGCGGTCAGTTCATGGACGGCGTCGGTGATGATGCGGGCCGCGCCGGGGGTGTTCAGGACGTAGTCGCGTACGCCCGCGTCCCGTCCGGTCTGCTGGGCGACGACGTCGGCGAGGGCCGGGTCGTCCGGCGGGTTCAGCAGGGCGTTGGTCAGGTTGATGCCGAGGACGGCGGCGCGGTAGCGGGGCGGGGGAGCGTCCTGCCAGCGGGCGCCGAAGGAGTCGATGAACACGTCGGGCTGCATGGAGCCTCCAGGCTCGGAGTCGGGTGAGGGCGCCGGTGTGCCGTCCCGGCCGGGAGGGTCGGGGCGGCACACCGGCTTGGTCGGACGGGCTACTGGGTGGTGGTGTCGGTGATGACGAGGAACTGGTCGGTGGGCAGGTCCATCACGACCTGAGCGTGGGTGCCCTGGGCGCGCTGGGCGGCGGCGTACTCTTCGGCCGGCCAGGAGCCGCGGGGGCCTCCGGCGGGGAACCGCTCCAGGACGGTGCGGACCTGCGTGCTGGTGGTGGCCATCAGGCGTCGCCGCCGTTCACGCGCTCGTGGAGGTCGATGAGGGTGGTGATGGCGTCGGGGTTGTCTGCCAGGCCCACCCACTGCCCGAGCGCGGTGAAGACGGGGACCTGGTCGCGGTCGGCGTCGAAGATGACGCAGTAGTCGCCGTACCGGTCGAGGACCATGTCCCCCAGGACCGGGATGAGCGCGGTGTCGAGGACCTCCAGGACTTCCACGGTGAGCCGGGCAGGCTCGCCGGGCGTCGTCGGCTGGAGCATCGTGCCGGTGACGCGCAGCAGGTCGCCGGGCTGTATGCGGGTGAGCAGCTCGTGGACGATCCCGGCGGCCGCGCTGGTGCAGGAGACGACCGTGTCGGGAGCGTCCTCCGGGAGGGTGTCCGCGTCGGCGGGCCGGACGGTCAGGTCGAACCTCGCGGTGCCGTGCGGACCGGGGGCGGGGATCGCGTCGACCCAGCCGTCGACGGCGCAGTTCGTGGTGTCCATCAGCTGGCCTCCGCCAGGGTCTGGGTGGGGCGAGGGGAGCGGGGTCGGAGGGTGCGCTGCGCGATGTCCAGGAGCTCGTAGTTGCGCTTCTGCTCAGCAGGCGTGAGCGGGCGGGCCTGTACGCCGCCGTGGCGGTGCCAGACCGGAGAGGCCGGCGGCTCGGGGTAGGCGAGAGCGTGGTCGACGTCGCGGTCGGTGCTGCTCATGGGGACCTCCGAGGGGGAAGGGTTCAGGCGTGGGTAGCGCGCCGGGAGCCGGGACCAGGCCCGGCTCGAACGGCGGCTTCTTCTTGGCTCGGGCGCTGGTCACGGCCGGAAGCCGGGCAGCTGCTGGAAGACGCGCTCCAGCAGGTCCGGCGTCGGCTTCCAGGGCACGACCTGTCCGCGCGCGGGGACGGGCAGGGGGAGCTCCTGAACGTCGTCGAGCACGAGGTGCCAGGTTCCGGGGTGTGCCCACTCGGAGCAGAGCGGCGCTCCCTCGAGGTCCTGGTGGCAGTCGGTGATCCGGGCGACGCCGACGACCGCGCCGGTGACCAGCTGACGGTCGCGGATCGTGCGGCCGATCAGCGGGAGGCGCAGGGCGGGCCGGTCGACGGTCTGGCTCGTGTGCAGCAGTACCCAGCCGGTCCGCCACCGGGCGGGCCGGTTCTCCACCGTCTTGTCCCCGGCGAGGATGCAGGCCGCGTACGGCTGCCGGATGCTGATGCCGCGGATCCAGTCACCCTCGGGCAACGTCACAGCGCTCACGCGGCCCGCCCCCACACAGCCGTGCCCGGACGCCCGGCCCGGCGTCCGTTGATGGATGCCACCGGGCGGTGCTGCGCCGTCGCGAGGACTGCCCGGCCGGAGTGCTTGCCGTCGTACAGGGCGGAGTCGGCGGCCCTTTGCAAGATGGTCAGGTCGCGGGAGCCGACCGAGGCCGGGGCCGCGGCGCCCACCGAGGCGGCGACGTCGACAGTGCGGCCGTCGTCCAGGGTGACCGGCGTGTGCAGCATCCGGACCAGCTGCTCCAGGCGGTGCGCCCGACGGTCGGAGGTCAGCTCCAGGACGACGGCGAACTCGTCGCCCCCGAGCCTCCCGGCGGCGGCGCGCGGCCCGGCCCAGGCGGTGAGACGGGCCCCGAACGCCGCGAGGACGGTGTCGCCCGCCGCGTGCCCGAGGCTGTCGTTGATCTGTTTGAACCTGTCGGCGTCGACCATCACCACGGCCGTGTCGTCGCCGTGGCGGGCGAGGATGCGGCGGGCGCGGGCGGTGTAGGCGTCGCGGCGCAGCAGCCCGGTCAGCGGGTCCTTCTCCTTGGCGGCGATCTGCTTGAGCAGCACGGTCGCGTGGACGGCCCAGCCGGTCAGCGGTACGGCTGCGGCGGTGATCAGGAGGGTGCGTGGGCCGAACCGGCCCGTCGTGCGCAGGACGGAGTCCATACTGGGATCTCCCTCTCGTCTCGTACGGGATGGGTGGCCCGGGGCAGTCGTCAGCCGGACAAGCAGGGCGGCTGTCCCGGGGCGGAGCTACAACTCGAAGGTGCTGGGCTTGGTCCAGCGGTAGGGGTTCGTCCAGCGGCCGGCGGTCGCGGCGGGCCAGTCGAGCTCCCAGCCGGGCCGGTATCCGCAGGCGCTCCAGCCGTCCGGCCGCCCGTGGGGGATCTCCCGTCCGGCCTCCGTCGCGGCGCGTGCCGCGTCGTAGACCTCGTGGGCGATCCGTACGGCGGTGCTGCGGCTGTCGGCCCGGCCGGTGAAGACGTGCAGACCGTGCTGGCCGGGTGCCTCGGTGCTGCGTATCGGGACGTCCACCTCGAAGTAGGGCAGCGGCATGACGTCCATCTCCTCTCTGAGTTGAGGGGCCACCGCGACCGCCCCGGTCTCCGCGAGGTGCGGGGGCCGGGGCGGCACGGAGTGCGCTCAGCTCAGGAGGTCAGCCGGCCGACGCGATGGCGCCGCGCAGGTGGATGCGCGCCTGGGCCAGGAGCGCGGCCTGATCGGCGTCGGGCTCGGTCAGCGCGTCGGTGAGGCAGGTGGCGGCGTGGTCCAGGTCGTCGCTGGCGTCCTCGTAGTGGGGGAGTCGGGAGTCGGCGAGGAGGTCGCGGACCTCCTCGACCAGGTCGATGAACCGCGTCGGGGTGAGCGGATACTGCGGGGGCCGGCCGCCGGTGTGGGCGGCGAGGTCGGCGGTGAAGCACTCGTCGAGCGCGGCGAAGGTGTCGACCTTGGTGAGCGTGACCGGCATGAGGTTTCCCTTGTCAGTAGTCGAGCTGGAGGGTGATGGGGTACGGCGGTCGCCGTAGTCACGGCGGGGGTTGTCGACGGTGCGGCGGTGCGAGGCAAGGCCGGCGCCCCCGCCCTGGATGGGCAGGGAGCAGTCCGGGCAGCCGTTCCAACACCGGTCACCCCGGGGAAGGTCGGCCGGGGTGAGCGGGTGCGGGTGCGGGCCGTCGGCGGCGCGGCTCACCGGTCCTCGCCTCCCGTCGGAGGCCGGTCTGCGAGGGCCAGGAGCTCTGCGGCGAGGTCCGGCGCGGACAGGATGATGCGCAGGATCGAGGTGATCCCGTCGCGCTCGATGGGGTTGAGCCGGTCCCACACGGCGTGGGCGTCGTTGTGAACGCCGACGGCCTTGAGGTAGTCGGCCTCGGTGGTGGCGGTGAGCTCAGCGCCGCACCGGCCGCACCGGACGACGGCCTGGTCCCAGCCGCGGGCGGTGGTCTTGGCCGTCATCCGCTGACCGCCTCCATGGCCTGCGCTTCGAGGTCGGCGCGCCCGTCGGGGTCGTCGTCGTTGCTCGGGCCGTGGACGGTGCAGACGATGTCCTCGTCGTCGTCCAGGTCGCCGTTGAGCGCGCGGAAGAGGCAGGTGACGCTGTAGGCGGGCACCCAGGCGTGGCCGGTGCACGCGTCGTCGTACGGGCACGGCACCATCACGTCGAACCCGACGTCGCCCTCGCCGTCTACGTCGGTGCGCAGGGCGAGGGTGAGGTACTGCTGACCGAGGCGGATCTCCGCGACGCGGTCACCGCCGGCAACATCCGAGCCGGGCTTCCACCGCCACAGCGGCAGGATCTCCTCACCGAAGGTCCGGCGTACGAGGTGAAGGTCACCGAAGCCGTCGCTGCCGTCCAGCCCGAGGTCGGCCTGCCGCGTGCCGCTCAGGCGCTCCAGGAACGGCAGGAGCCGGTAAAGGCTGTCGGAGAAGACGACCTCGGGGAACCCTTCGGCCTTGAGGGTCCGGTGCGAAGCGACCATGGCCTGGTGCTGCTTGACGACCACGTCCTCCGGCACCGTGCGATTGGCCGGCCTCGGGCCCTGCCGCTCGATGCAGACGCTGCCGGGCGTGGTGACCATGACCGCGATGGGAAGCATGTCGTGCCGCTTGGCGGCGGCGAGCAGCGGCTCCCGGGCGGACCTGGTGACGTTGGTCGCGTCGACGACCGTGAACAGCCGGCGGCGCATCCTCGCCTCCAGGAGCAGGTGCAGGGCAGCGACCGCGTCGCCGGTCGCGTCCTGGTCGCCCTCGTCGTCGCTGACGACCTCGCGCAGCGCGTCCAGGGACAGGATCTGCGAGGCGGGCCAGGTGCGCGCGATCGTGGACTTCCCGGCGCCGGCCGGACCGATGAGGACCACGAGGCTGTGCTCGGGCATCGGCGGGTAGCAGCTCAGCTCGGTCATCATGCGAGATCTCCTTGCGGGTGGAGGGAGCGGGCAGCCCAGTTCAGGCGCTGCCCGGCGTCGTCGGTGAGCAGGGCGGCGGCCTCGTGCAGGGGGCAGGAGGCGTCACCGTCGCGGTCGGGCTCAATCTGCTCCGCCCGGCGCGCGGCGACGGTGAGCAGCTGCGCGAGGGCGGGGAAGAGGCCGCCGGGGACGTCGATGTCCTCCTGGAGCTCGCGCAGAATCGCGGCGAGCTCGCGGGCGTCGACGTCATCGGCGCCCAGGTCGTCCTCGATCTGCTGGAGGGCGAGCTTCGCGATTCCCACCGAGGCCAGGACGCGGTCGATGCGCGTGCGGGTCGTGGGCACCGCGGCCGCCGTCACAGCGCGAGGGTGGCGGCGGCCAGCGCGAGCAGCGCCAAGGCGGTGAGGCTGAGGTCGACCGCACGACGCAGGTGGAGGAACTTGCGGACCGCGAGGGTGGAGAGCACCCGGATGCGGGCGGCGCGGGTGTCGCCCTCCATGCAGGAGCGGATGCCGTCGTCGTCGAGCGTCGCCCAGTAGGGGAAGGAAGCGCGGTCGTCACCGCGAAGGCGGGGCCGGACGACCAGGAGCAGGAGCACGGCGGCGACGCCCAGGGCGAGGACGGCGAGCGCGCCGATCACCTTGGTCGCGGCCGGGAGGTCCTTGTCGGCGACGGACGCGAGGCCGGCGAGGACGGCGCCGTTGAAGGCCAGCAGTAAGGACGCCTTGCTGTCCGTGCGGGCGATCTCGCCGGTGACCGAGGCGCAGGCGGTGTCCAGGTTCTTGTCGGTGGTGGAGACGGGGACCGTGATGCTCATGGGCTGTGGTTCTCCTTGTCGGGGCCGGGCAGGCCGTGGCGCGGTCTGCCCGGGTGCGTCAAAACGGTGGTTCGTCCGGCCAGGCCGGGATGGGCAGGAGCCGGACGCGGAGCTCGCGCCGCTCGGACCAGCAGCCGCACGCCTCCATCTCCGGGAACGGGCCGCCGGTCCACCGGCCGCCCGCGCCCCGGCAGTCGGGGCAGGAGCGGCGGGCTTGGGCTTGAGCTCGATGCGGTGCCGGTCGGCGTGCAGCCGCCAGCGGCCGGCCTCGAGGACGGCGGCGGCCGCGGTGACCGCGACGGCGGCCAGGGCGGCGGTTCGGGTGCGCACCGTCAGGGCCGGGAGAAGGGCTGGACGGTGAAGCGGAAGCCCTGCCCGGAGTCGGCGGGGGTCGCGGTGAGGAAGCCGGGGTCGGCCTGCGCCATGTCGCTCAGCGTGGCCTTGATCCAGTCGGTGGGGCGCTGGAGGTCGACGCGCAGAGCGTTGAAGTCGGACAGGCGCACCTGGTGCGGGGTGTTGCCGTAGCGGCGGGCCCACAGCCGGGTGCGGATCAGCTTGGCGGCCTCGCCGTCGTCAGGCCGGGCGGGCACGCCGCGCGGCACCGACCGGCAGGTGGCGGCGTGCGCGTTGGCGTCGTCGGCGGCCTCCGCCTCCGTCATTACGTTGCCCGCGCTGTTGCGGTCCGCGCGGTGGGTGCAGCCCAGGCACGCGGCGACGTAGCGCGGGGTGCCCCGGTCGGTGACGGCGGTGTAGACGAGGACGGTCGCGCCCTCCAGCGCCCGGTAGCGCTGGGAGACGACCGTGCCCTCCGGCGTCCAGGTCTCGGGCGCGGGGGCAGTACGGGTGAACAGCGGCACGGTGACTCTCCTTGACGGGGTTCGTTGATCAGGTGGCGAGCCGGTGGACCACCGGGGCCGTGGACGCCATGTAGGTGTCGGGGCTGGGCTCGTAGCCGCGGGCGCAGGGGTCGCAGCAGCCCTGGGTGCGCAGCGGGAGGCAGTAGTAGTACCGGCGGCCGCACTCCGGGCAGGTGGACCTCGCGGCCATCGCCCTGTCCAGCGCCTCTTCCTGCGCCAGCGTCGGCACGCGTCTCGGCCGGGCGATCTTTACGTCGTAAAGCCAGCCCCGGGTGGGGTGGTTGCACGACTGGTCGGGGCGGTAGGCGCAGCCCTTGCAGCGCAGTACCGCGACCGGGCCGTGCCCGGCGGGGCTCAGTCCCAGCTCGCGTAACTGCCGCCGGGTGACCAGGCCCTCGGGACAAGCGCGCCGGTCGAACTCCTCCAGCGTCGCGGTGCTGCGCGGCACGCGTTTGATCTCGCGGCGGGGCTTCTTCCGGGGGCGGGGCATCACCGGCTCCAGGCGCCGGGGAGCTGGTGGGGGCGGTGCGGGTAGCGGGGGCCGGGGCGCTGCGGGCGGGGCCGGCCAATCCGGCGGCGTGGGCGGGGGATGAGCACGAGCGGGTCCTCCTGATGTCGGTGGACAGCACGCCCCGCGCCGCGCCGACGTCGTGCTGGTGTCGGCGGGGCGCGGGGTGAGGCGGCCGGTCGGCCTGTCCGGCCCTCGCCCACCCGAGCGGGGTGGGCGAGGACCAGGCGGAGCGACCGGAGGTCAGTCCCGGAAGGGGCAGGTGCTGTGTGAGGGCTGGTCGGCGGTCGCGGCCGGGGCGGGCACGTAGACGTGGATCTCAGGTCGGACGGAGACCTTGGCCGGGCGCCCGGCGACGATGCGGCGGCGCAGGGTCAGGCCGCGCATCGCGAGCGCGGAGAGGAACGTCCAGGCGAGGACGGTGAGTCCGACCGCGACGGGGCGGCTGGCGTCCGGGGTGGTCGTCCAGACCATCCAGGCCGTTGCCGCGCCGTGTGCCGCCCACAGTGCTCGGACTCCGTTGTTCCGGGAGAGGTAGCCGAGGACCAGGCCGACGATGCCGGTGAGCAGCCACAGCGTGTAGACGGTGGAGCCTTCGACCGGGAGGCCGGCGGCGTGCTGCGCGATGTACGTGCGCACCGGCTGGTCGACGACGGCGAACACGCCGCTGGAGGTGTCGACGCCGACCTGCACCTTGGGCACGGCGGTGAGCAGCTGGTGCAGCGCATCGAGGACGACTTCGCCGGCGGCCTGGGCCATCAGCACGACGAAGGAGACTCCGGCCGTCATCAGGACGGCTCGGATCCAGGGGGCCATGTGCCGGAGTCCGGTGTCGTGGGCGTTGAGCACGTCTTCCCACATGTTGTGCAGGACGCCGTCCTCTTTCCACGTGGTGTTCCACCAGGCGCGCAGCGTGGCGAACCGCGACTCCTTGGGCGGCACCTTCGGGAAAGGCACGGGGAGGTAGGTGAGCTCCTGGCGGTTCTGGCCGCGGGTGTTGTCGTTGGACTGCACGGGGCGACTCCAAAGGTGTCGGTGAGCGGGCATGAGATCGGCTGCGACTGGCTGGCAGGGCCGGATGGCCTGGCCCGCACCCGAAGCCCGGCTGTGCGGCGGGTGTCGGATGCGAGGCAGGGCGTCCGGAGTTCAGCGGACGTCGTTGCGGGTGCGGGAGAACATCCCGCGCTGGTTGCTGGTGTTGTTGATCTGCGTGTTCTGGGTGACCGGGGCCTCGTACACGTTCTTGGTGACGGTGCTGCGCGCCTTGGTGATCGCGCCGCCGATGGCGGTGGCGACCATGGCGATGCCCGCGAACGGCAGGGTGACCATGAGGACGCCGTAGAGCGTGACGGAGGCCAGGCCCTGGAGGACCAGCCAGGCCCCGCAGCCGGCCCCGGTGATACCGGCGCCCACGCCGACGGAGGCGACGGCGATCCCGGCCGCCCAGGCCGGGACGATCCGCTTGTCGTCCTGATCGACGGGTGGGGTGTCGCCGTACGCGGGCAGCGGGCTGTCGTCGCGGAACGACGTCGGGATGTGCCGCACGACGGGCACCTCGGGGCGGAAGTTCTCTTCGATGATCCGCTGTGCTTCGGCCTTGGCTTCGGCGTCGGTCATCGGGCGGGTGATGCGATCGGCGTCCACGGTGTTCTCCATCCGGGCAGATGCGGGGGCGCCCTCCCGGCCGTGATGGCGGGGAGGGCGCAGGGGGCGGGGCGGGGCGGTTCAGCCGATGCTGCTGAGCATTCCGGCGACGCTGCTGATGAAGCTGGTGACGGCGGGGGCGATGCCGGTGGAGGCGAGGGTGAAGCCGAACAGGACGGCGGCGAGTGCGGGCCAGATGCGCAGGTAGCCGGTGCGGAGCAGGATCAGCACGGCGATTCCGGCGAGGACGACCAGGGAGATGGTCAGCGCCACGGTGGAGAACTCCTTCGGGAAGGCCGGCGTAGATGCCGGCGATGTGGGGGCGCCCTCCCGGCCGTGGCGGCGGGGAGGGCGCAGAGGGTGGGACAGCAAGGGCGCGCCGGGGTCGGCCCCGGGGCGCCGGTAGATCACGTGACGAGGCTGATCAGGCCGGACGCGTCCCTCGGGGTGATCTTGTCCTCGCCTCGCAGGGTGCTGATCGTGGTGCGCAGGGAGCCGAGCTTGGCTTCCTTCCCGCCGTCCTCATCGAGGGCCGCGCGAAGGTCTGCCTCGGACAGGGGACCGGACTCCAGTGCCGAGAGGATCCGCTCCTTGAGCGTCCTGGGCATCGGCGGCAGCGACTCGGACTCGACTTCGTCGCCCTCGCCGTACTCCATGTCGTAGCCGTCCTCTGCCGCCTGGCCTCCCTTGCCGTCCTTGGGCGGCGGGAAGATCAGCTCCAGAGGCTCACCCGGAGGCGGCGCGGAGCCGTAGAGCTGCCGGATCACCGGGTCGAACCCCTCGTGCGGCGAGAGCGAGCCGACCAGGAAGAAGCGCGCCATCGACGTCGGCCGGGCCGACGTCAGGTGGTAGCACATGCCCTGGCTGTTCGGCTTCTCCTTGCTGCGGTCGACGGGCGTTCCCCATCGCTGGATACGACGGGTACGCCCGAGGATCTTCGGGATGGGCTGGAGGTTCTCGCCGGTCGGCAGCAGGCCGTCGCCCACGAGCGACGCCATCATCTGCGAGCTCCACCTGAGCAGGATGACTTCGCCTTCCTTCAGCATGGCTCGCAGGGTGTCGCTGCCACCGAGCTCATCAAGGTGGCCGGCCTGCGCCGCGAGGACGATGCCGATACCGACGCTGCGCCCGGTCCGGCCGATCTCCTTGATCAGCTTGGCCGCTTCCGCCCGGAACGGGCTGCCCTTTTCCAGAAGGCGGTTGGCTTCGTCGATGACGACGTACTCGAGCGGGTCCGGGTTGTTGATCAGGAAGCCCGAGCGGCCCATGTCGGCGTACCGGTTGAACCGCTCTTCGGCCTTGACGACGGCGGCCCGCAGCAGGCCCATCGCCTCTTCCATCGTCCGCACGTGCGTGGCGACGTTGCCCTTCGCCTCAGGTACGGACTGGCCGCCCTTGAGGTCAGCGAGGTGCACGACGATCCCGTTGCGCTTGCACGCGGCGAGGAACGCCTGAAGGGCACGGCTCTTACCGGCGCCGGTCGTGCCGAAGATGATGATGCGCTGCGCGTTGCCGGTCTCGGGGTCGTGGATCCGCATCCGCAGCGGCTCGCCGTCGTAGTACGAGCCGATATGGATGCAGCCGTCCTCATCCATCTGGAGGTCCGGGAGGGTGATCGCCCGCATCTTCGCGAGCGGGTTCACGGGAAAGACCCGGACGACGGCCTCGCGGCCGCTGCCCTGCTCGAAAATCACGCGTGAGGGGTCGTCCACGTCCAGGAGGTCACACAGGGCCTTGTGATCGGCGCCCTTCACCCCGCCCGGCCTGGTGCGCAGCATGTACTCGCGCATCACCTCCTTCTTCTCGTCCACGTGCTTCTTCGCGAGGGCGGCCGGCGTCACGGGTTGAGCTCCTTCGACATGTCGTACTCGTTGATCTCGGTGAGGGTCACACCGGGCAGCGCGGAACGGCCGATCTCCGCCCACACGTCCTCGTCAGCCGCAGGGGCGACCTCGGCCTCGGGCTTGGGGCCGATCAGCAGCATCGCGACTCCGGCGCCGTGCCCGGGGATTGCCTGCATCTCAAGCAGTTCCTCGGGCACGTTCATCAGGGCCGACAGGCGCTTGATCTTGATGTCGGGCACGGGCTCGCCCTTCTCGATCGCGGCGAGCGCCACGGCGACGCGGCGGCGGTCCTCGATCGGGCGCACGGCGATCACGCGCGTGCCTTCGGCGACACCGTCCTTCTTCGCCGCGTTCAGGGCCCACCACCGGCCCGCCGGGTCATCGGGCAGTTCGACGGCGATCTCGACCTCAGCGCCGGTGGCGTCCTGGTCGTCCTCGGTGCCGTCGCTCTCCACGACGGGCTCGGGCCACTTCGCGACCCGCTTGGCGAGCTGCCCGGGACGCAGCCACCACACTCCGGCCGTCCACAGCGCGGCAACGCCGCCCTGGACCAGGCGGCCCTCGGTCGCGTCCCACACCAGCTCGGTGACGAGATTGGAGACGAGCAGAGTGTGCGGCGCCAGGTAGATCGTGAAGGCGATCGGCTTCTTCATCGTGTGGGCGAGCTGGAGGCGGGGCGACAGGAAGGCCCCGCCCAGCCCGGCCGCGATCGTGGTGAGGATCGCGGGCAGGGTGCCGGCGTCGGTGAACAGTCCCGCCGCCATGGCGCCGCCGCCCGCGAGGGTCGCGAGCCGACCGACGCCGCTGATGGCGACCGAACCGGCGCGACGGGTGGTCTGGATGTACGTGCGCAGCGGCATCGCCGGCACTCCTTTCAGGTGTGCGGAAGGCGCCGGTCCCTCGTGCTGGGACCGGCGCCTTCGGGATGGATGGGGTCAGCGGTTGCTGTACCACTCGCGTTCGGCGACGTCGTACGGGCCGGCCTGCATCGCCTCGTTCACGTCGCCGTAGTCGCTCTCGTGGTCGCGGGCCGCGTTGTCGAACTCAGTCGCCATCTCCGCCGCCTCAGCGGACAGCGCGTCGGCGAGTTCGAGGGCCTCGCGCATCGTGGCCGCCGCGTCATGGTGCGCGGAAGTCACCGAGTCATCGACTGCCAGCGACGCGGCGACGTCGGCGAGCCCGTCGACGGTCTTCGCGCAGTCCTCGACGTACGAGTAGGCGCCCTTCACGGCCTGCGAGAGCAGCCGCATCGCCACCGCCGCGATCCCCAGGCGTGCGATGACGAGCAGGAACGTGATCACGTCGGCGATGACGTCGACGATGCGGCCGCTGCGCTCGGCAGGCAGATCGGCCGGGGCGTCCATGCCGTCGGCGGGGGCCGGCAGGTCGGACGCACCGGAGGCGGCGACCTCCGCGCTGCTCTGGACCTTCGTCGGCTCGATCGCGCCCGCACCGGAGGCGGCGACCTCCGCGCTGCTCTGGACGTTCGTCGGCTCGATCGCGCCGCTGCTTTCGGATTCGGTGCTCATGATCAGGCCCCACTTCGGTCGTGGTACTCGCGCTCAGCCGGGGCGACGTGCCCGGCTTCCTTGACCCGGTCGGCGCGCAGCTTGTCGGCTTCGACGGCGGTGTCGCGTGCCGACAGGATCGCCTCGGACGCGCGCGGCAGGGAGTCGCGCAGCGCCTCAGCCTTGTCCTGCACGCTCCCGGCCCGCTCCATGAGGCGGATGCACCACTCCACGAGGACGCCGGGCACCTGCTTCTCGATGCACATCGAGTACAGCGATTCGAGCCCGGACTTCAGGCCCTCACACTTCGAGGCGACCAGGTTCATGTGATCGACGCCCTGAAGGATCTGCTCGCCCATCTCTTCGTCGGACTCGATCAGGTCGTACACGGTCAGGTCGGCGTCGACGAACTGGGTGTCGCCGACCTCGCCGACTGCAATGGCTGTACCCATGACGATGGGGCTCACTTTCGGTACGGAGCGGGTGGGCGTGACCTGGCCGGATGATCCGGCGGGCAGCTCCCTGCGCCCTGTGGTGATTCCGGCGGGCTGGCGTCGCCGCGGTTCGGGCCGGATGACCTCGAGGTCGACCTTGTAGGTGACGTCCCAGCCGGGCGGAGGGCGCAGCCACTCGCCGTCACCGCCGGGCATCGCCCCGGGGCCGCTCGTGCTGCGGTCCGTCCTGCGCCGCCGACGCGTCTTCGGTCCCGTGCTTCCCTTCGGCTTCCGCCGCCAGCTGCGCGGCTTCTTCTTCCGGGGCGCCTTCGGCTTCTTCTTCGCCCCGCCCTTCGAGCTGCCGGGCTTGGGCTTCTTGGTCAGGTCGACCTTCTCCGTGTCGCCCTTCGCCCCGGTGCCGTCTCCGGCTTTCGGCTTTTTGGTCAGGTCGACCTTCTCGTCGGGCTTGCCCTTGCTGGTCTCCTTCTGGTCCTTCGGGCCGGTGCCGTCGGCCTTCTCGCGCTCGCGCTTCGCCTTCCGCTTCTCCGCCCTGCGCTTGCGCCGGTCGGCGGCCTCGGCTGCCGCTTCCTTCCGGGCCGCCGCGCGGTCGGCCAGGTCGGCCTTGCGCTGATCGGCCGCGGCCTGGCGCTGAGCCTTCGCGTCGTCGTTCTTCCGCTGCTGCCGCCCGGTCACGAGCTTCCCGAGCGTGCCCGGGGACTTCTTCGCACCGCTCGGTGAGCCCTTACTCGAACCCGAGCCCGAGCCTGACGACCCGGTGCCGCCTCCGGCCGCGCCCTTCGAGCCCTTGCCCGATGAGCCCGGCCCCGAGGTGCGCGACCCCGACCCCGACCCTGAAGTGCGTGAGCCGCTGCCGGCAGTCCCGTTCTTCGGTCCCTTCGGCCCCGTTCCCGAGCCCGAGCCGCGGCCGCCGGCCCCGGTGGAGCCGTTGGCCGTGCTGCCCCGACCGCCACTCTTCGGTGAGGGCTTCTGCTGCTGCCCGAAGGTGCCCCGCCCTGAACCGCCGCCGCTGGCGCCGGACCCGCCCGAGCGACCGCCGCCGCCCTTGCCGGTCGCGCCGCGTCCGAACTCGGGCCCGGACTGGACGCCCTTCTTCGCACCGGCCGCCGCGTTGGCGACCTTCTGCTTGTCGGCCGCCTCGCGCGCCTTGTCGGCGACGGCGTCGTGATGCTCACGCCGCGCCTTCAGGTAGTTCGCCATAGACCATGTGCCGCGCAGCGCCGCGACGGCAATCGCCGCCATCGTGACCATCGCCATCGCGGCCGTCGCGCGGGCCGGTGTTCCGGTTCCGCTTGAGGCGTTGGCGACCATCTCCGGGGCCACGTCGTCCGGGTCGACGGTGCTCGAATCGTCGCCGTCTCCAGGGGTCGAGAACGGCAGGAAGAAGTCGGGCGGCGGGGCCAGATCGCCGGGGGTCGGCGGGGGCGGAACCCCGTCGTCGTCAGCGCTGCCGGGAGGTGCCAGATTGAGCATGGGGAGCGTGATGACGTCCGCGCCCCGACCGTCGTCGGCCATCTGTTCGTCCTCACTTGACGTAACGGCTTTCCTCGCGTACGCGCGCGCGTCACGCGCGCGTGTGGCGACAGCCGATGCGGCTGGATTCCTTGATTTGAACGTTGATTTTGAACGCGGAGAGTTACGAGCCGAAGCCCTTCTCCTTCAGGTACTTCCCGAGCTGGTCGGCCAGTGCCGCCCACATCGGATCGTCGTCGGAGAGGTGCGCCCGTGCCGCGTCCACGAGGACGACGACCTTGTCCCGAGGGGTGGCCGCCCCGTTGATCCGGGGCGACCACAGCTCGTACGTGAGGCGCTTCGACCGCGCGGGATCCTTGCCCGGCATCACGCGCCCTTGTTGAGGTGCGCGAAGAACGGGTTGGTGTCCTGAGCGGGTTCCGCTTTCTGCTCGGGCGCGTCGATCTGGCGCTGCCCGCCGCCGGCCTTCAGCTCCTTCAGGCGCTGCCGCTCGGCCTCCTTCTCGGCCCGCTTCTCGGGCAGTTCCTCGTAGCTGCGCCGGTACCGCGCGCTGTACGCGGTGAGCTGGACGATCACGTCCTCAAGGTCCGCGACGACCTTCGCGAGCGGCCGCACCGTGTGCTTGGCCCGGAACTTCGCCTGAAACGGCAGGTCACCGGGCAGCTTGTCGGCCTCGTTCAGATCGGCCTCGATCTCGGCGAGCAGGGCCTTCGACTCCGCGAGGAGGGGGGCGAGGTACTGCCTGCGCTGCTCGATGAACACCCTGCGCTTCTCCGGGCCTTCCGCGAGCAGGTCGGGCGTCCACACTCCCCTGCGCTGCTGCTTCTCGTCGCTCATGGGGGCTACTCCTTCTTAGGTTGTGCGATGGGGGATCGGCACCGGCTCGGGGCTGGTGTACTGGTCGGGCTGTTGACTGCTTCCGGCAGTCGCAGCGAGGGCCAGCCCGATTCCCGCGGGCTGGCCCTCACTGGTGTGTGCCGGACGGTGCGGTGCGTCAGGGCGCGAGGCCCGTCGGCGGCCGGTTGATGCCCTGCGATCTCACGAGACGTTGCGGTAGCGGGTCCGTGCGATCTCAAGGCGGCGGCCGGCGGTGGCGCGTGAGACACCGAGGACGTCCTTGGCTTCGTCCACTGAGACGGTCTCCGCGCCCTGACGCCGGTACATGAGACTGAGCAGCGAGGTGATCTGCCCCTCGATCTCAGCGTCCCGGGCGAGCGTGGGGCGACCGGTCTCACCGGAGCGCAGCGGAACCGGAGTCGCGCCGTTGTCCGAGGAAGCCGTCTCACCGTCTGACCTGCGCGTCTCATTCGTGTGAGACGTCGTCTCAGTCAGGCTCACCGGGCCGCTCATCTCAGCGGAGCCGGTCTCAAGCTCCCGGCGGGTCTCACCCTCGCCCGTCTCGGCAACGAGTGCCGGGGCGGTGCGCGGGTGCGGAACCGTCTCACCGAAGCCGGTGAGATCACCGGCCCGGGTGTGCTCGGTCTCACCGGCGGGTGCGGTGCGCGTGGTCTCATCCGGCCCGGCGCCGCCCGTGGTGCCGGTCTCACCGTGAGCCGTCTCACCGGGTTCCTTGGTGATCTGGTGGATGCGCCACATCACCCACGGGGCGATGGCGGCGACGCCGACGATGAGCCACCACAGCGGGTGGCCCTTCTTGTCGACGCCGACCAGTCCGGCGTCCGCGAGGTGGTAGATCGCGTTCGCGGCGACCATGAGGATCAGCGCGCCCGCGACGTCGCGGTGCCGGCGGAACGCCTGCACGACGTAGACGTCGATCGCCAGCGGCAGCGCCCAGGCCACCTGCCACGGCCAACCGCTCAGCGTGGCCAGGGCGAACTCGCCGGAGGCGGTGAGGACGATCGTCGCGCCCAGGGCCACGCGCGGCCCCCAGGTGTTGACGACGTTCTTCCTCTTCTCCTGCTTCGCGATGAGCGCCTGGGCCTTGGCGACCTCCTCGCGGGTCGCCTCCAGCTCCCTCCACGCCGACTGCTGCTCGGTACGGGCGTGGTTGCGGACCTGCTCGGCTTCCCGCTTGGCGTCGGCGACCAGGCGGCCCGCTTCCTTCTCCGCCGCCGTAATGCGCTCGGACGCGGCGGCCTCCGCGCTGGAGATGGCGCCGGCCGCCTTGGCCTCCGCGATCGAGCGAACCTTCAGGACGTCCTCTTCCGCGCGGGCCTGCGCGGCCTCGAGGACCTGCTGCACCTCGCCGCGCGTGTCGTCGGCGTCCTGCTCCGCCTCGCGGAGCACTTCGGCGGCCTGGCCGCGGGCGTGGTCCAGGATCCTTGCCGCGTCCTCTTCGGCCGTGGCGACGTCCTCGCGGGCCTGGGTGCGCAGTTGCTCGGAGTCCTTCTCCGCCTGCTGGCGCATCTCCGCCGCGGCGTCACGGCGGGCGCGGGCGTCGTCCTCGGCAGCGGTCACCAGGTCGGCGGCCCGCTGCTTGGCCTCCTCCACCAGGTGCGCGGCGTGCGCGGCGGTGGCGTCGGCCTCGGCCTGGACGCGGTCCTTGTCCTGTTCGGCCTCGGTGCGGATCTGCTCCGCGCGGGCGCGGGCGGCCTCCACAACCCGGGCGGCCTCCGCTTCAGCTTCGGCCTGGAGCTTCTCTGCGGCCTGGCGACGACGGGCGAGGGTCTGCTCGGCCGCCACCAGGTCCCCGTCGGCGATCGTGCGGGCCCGCTGCACGGTCTCCTCGGCCGACGCGATCTGCTCCTCGGTGAGCTTGCGCATCCGCATCGCCTGGTCCTTGGCGACGGCGAGGATGCTGTCCGCCTCTGCCTGCGCCTTCTGCGCGGCGGTGTCGGCGTCGGCGCTCTGCTGGCGGGCTCGCTCGATCAGGTCCTCCGCCTCGGTGCGCGCGGCGGCCAGCAGCTGGTCGGCCTCCGCGCGGGCGGCGGTCACGATCGCCTCGGTGTCGACCTCCGGGACCGGCGCGGGGGCGGGGGCGGGGGCGGGCTCGGTGGCCACCGTCGTGTCGGCGGCCTCACTCGGGCCCGCCGTCGCGGTCGTCTTAGCGGCCGTCGTGGTGGCCCTGGTCGTCGTCTTCTTGGCGGGAGCCTTGCGGGCGGGCTGGCGTCGGGTGCTCACAGGCGGGGTCCTTTCTGATGTGCGCCTGCCGGACCGCCGTCTCGGGGGGGGCGAGAGACGGCGGCCCGGCAGGGCTTGAGGCGGGTGGGGTCAGTGGGGCGGCAGCTCCGGGCGCCGGTTGGCGGTGGCGGCCTGCTGGATAAGCCAGGCCATCGCGGCCGCGGTCATGCCGTCGGCGGCGTCGGCGGCGTTCAGCGGGGCGGTGTCGATGTCGCGCATCGCGTCGAGCGGCGGCAGCAGCCGCATGTAGTCGCCCTGCGCGTTACGAATCAGGCCGCCCGTCACCGGCGTAAGCGTGTAGCGGATCGCGCCGCTGGTGTACCGCTCGGCGTAGGAGACGCGGCAGACGACCGTGTGGCCCGGCTTGCCCGCCCAGAACATCTCGGGGTCGCGGTACAGCACGAAGTCGTCGACCTTGAACGCGGTGGCCGCCGCGGTGGCGGCCGGGGTGGAAAGGGTCATCCGTAGCTCCTCACGGATCACGCGGTCCGGACTGTCCGGCTCCCCGTCACCGCCCGCCCCGGCCGCCACGTGGTGGGCGGTCAGAGCGGGCGGATCAGGCAGCCGTCAGACCGTGGCGAGGGGCCGGTGCGGGGGAACGACCTGGCCGTCGGGGAGGAGCTCGCCGGTGTCCTCGAAGAGCAGGACGGCGTTGCACAGCAGGCTCCAGCCCTGCTCCGGGTGAGCGGCCACGACCTGCGCGGCCTCACGGTCGGAGCTGGCGGCCGTCGGGCACTTCGGGGTGTGCGTGCACAGCGAGTCCGGCATCCGGGAGACCCCGGTCGAGGTCGTCGCCGTGTCGAACTGGGGGCTGGGTTCCATGAGGCTCTCCTGCGGGGGAGAAAGGCGATCCCGGGATTGTCCCGGGCCGGAGACGTGCGGAAAGGCCGACGGCCCGCCGTGCGGACAGCCGTTGTACGGCGGTGCTACGAGGCGGGCAGGAAACTGCCGACGGCTCCCGTGCGGCGGGAGTCAGGCGGCGCGCTCGCGGGCGGCGCGGCGCTTCAACGTGCGGCGCTCGTCCTCGGAGAGGCCGCCCCACACGCCGTGCTGCTCGCCCCGCTCCAGGGCGCCCTGGAGGCAGGCCACTTTCACCGGGCAGCCGTCGCAAGCGTTCTTCGCGAGGGCCAGGTCCCCGGTCGCCAGGGCGTGGGGGAAGAAAATCTCGGGGTCCATCCCGGCGCAGGCCGGGATCGGCTGAGCGGCGGTGCGGGCCGGTTCGAAGGACATGGTGGAGCGGACACGTACGATGAGATGGTTCATCAGGGCCTCCAGAGGGTCCGTCGTACGAAGCAGCCCCGGGGGATGCCGGTCCCCCGGGGCTGTGGTGTGTGATGGCTGCGGGCGGCGGGCGCCCAGGAACGTGTCAGGCGGTGGCCGCCTCGGTCCTCCCGTACGCGCGGGCGAACACCGAGGCGGCGGCGAGCAGTCCGAAGACCTCGTCGACGGTGCGGCGCGGGTGCATGTCCCACAGCTCGAAGTTCGCGTGCGGAGCACCGGTCATCGCCCGGATCAGGTAGTTGAGGACGTCCACCAGGACGTAGCGGGTGTCCTCGCTCAGGCGGCCCGTCTCGTCCTCACGGACGGAGAGGATCAGCGCGTCGCGGATGCTGAGGCACGCGGTGTCCGACGGGTTCCAGCCGATCCGGCGCAGCACCGTGCCCGCAGTCTCGGCGTGCGCGGCGATGTCCGCCCCGGACATGGGCAGCCCGCTGTTTCCCCAGCGGAGCCAGCCCTCGGGCTCCCGCTCCCCGGCCAGGGCGTAGGCCCGGCCGATCAGCCCGTTGGTGTTCGGGAGCGGGGTGGTGGGGGCGAGGGCGGAGACGTAGACCTCGACGTCACGGACGAAGTCGCGTGCCTGGCGGTCCTCGGTCATGGATTGCCTTCCTGCTGTGTGAAGGGGGAGGGAGTCGAGTCAGCGCTGCTTGGACTGCCGGGCGCGGTACGCGTCCTGTAAGCGGGTGAAGCGCTCGTCGAGCGGCGCTCCCGCCTCGCAGGTCACGGCATCCGTGCAGGTCCCGCAGGCGGCGCGGTGGGCGTTGAGGGCCTGGAAGGCCTTCATGTAGCGGGTGTAGAGGTCATCAGCCACGAGGGCGTCCTTCTGTACGAGCTGTGGGGCGGGGTGAACGTCGTGAACGCGGTGGCCGGCCTCCCACGCCCTGGCGGCCACCGACGCGGCGACCGCCAGGAGCGTGCGAGTGGCAGGGTGGGCCAGGCCGCAGGTGAGGGCCGCCCGCGCCGCGAGGATCTGTACGGCGCGGGCGGCCCGTATCGGCGAGAGCGGCACCTACTTCTTGCCGCCGCACTGACACGGCTCGTGCCGCACACTCTTGTACGTCTCGCCGTCCGCGCCGGTGTGCACCACCCTGACCAGCTTCGGGGGGTGTCCGCAGCCGCTCACCGCAGCGCCTCCCGCCGGGCGTCCGCGCCAATCGGGGTCGGCGCGTTCTGCCAGCAGTTCCCGGTGCAGGACCAGGCGCCGCAGATGGCGCAGGCGTCGTTCATGCGCGGCTGGTGGAGGACCAGCAGGGGCGGCAGCACCGCGCCCGGGGTCATCTCGTCCAGCGTGCGCCGGGCCCGGTGACCGGCGCGGGCCGCGCGCCGGTCACCGTCGGCGACCAGGTGCCGCACGAGGCGGTGGAACGCGGTGAAGTCGTCGTCGGGCTCCAGGCCCTTCTGGTCGTCCTCGCGCTTGATGTCGTCGATGATCCCGGCCTGCGGCGATGCCCCGGGCCGTGCCAAGATTCCGTTCACAGGTTCCTCCCATTGGGTTCCTGTAAAAGCGGCGCCCGGGCCTCGTACCCCGGGCGCCGCGCCTGTGTGGGCTTGCTGGCCCCCGCAACCGCCGGCCCCGCCCCGTCTATGCGGGGCGGGGTCGGCGACCACGGGGGTGAGCAGGACCGTCAGGCCGCAGCGGGCAGCATCTGGACCGTGCGAGGCATCGGCCTGGGGGCCACGACCGGCCTGGCGGGCAACCGTACGCCGACCGGCTCCTCCCGCGTCCGGTGCCCGGCGCCCTGGTGTCGGTCGACCACCTTGGCGGCCAGGTCCGTGAGGACCGGCCACGCCTGGTCGGCGGAAGGCGGGATGTCCAGCTGCATGACGTGCAGCCAGACGTCCTGGGTGACGTCGTCGGTCTCCGAGAGCGCATCAGCTCCGGCCGCGTCGAGGACATCGGCAACGTGGGCGGCGAGGCGGGCGGCGTAGCGGGTGTAGAGAGTAGCGAGCGTGTTCGGCACGGGTGGGTCCTTTCAGAGGTGGGTGAGCTGCCGTACGGACAGCCACGGCCCCGGCCGCCCCTCGTGCAGGGGGCGGCCGGGGCCGTGGTCGTTCGTCTCGGTGATCAGGGTCCGACCGCGGTCGGGGCCTTCCAGCCGGCGTACTGCTTGCCAAGGTCGGCCTGCCGCCGGTCGTGCGCCCTCGCATCCTGCGGCGCCAGAGGAAGCTGCGGGCCGCGGAACTCAGAGAGCGATCCGGGGAGCCGCTCGGCATAGCGGTTGTTCGCCGTCTCGACTTCCTCGCCGCCGTGCTTGGCCCACTGGGCCTTGCGAACGGCCGGGGCGGTCCGCTTCCGAGCGATACGCCGCTCCTGGCGCTCCTGCTCCTCGCGGGCCTCGCGGCGGGCGGGCTCCTGCTGAAGGGCAAGAACGTATCGGCGGGCCAGGACGTCGCCGTCCGTGCAGTGCTGGCCCTTGACGTACTGGAGGGCGTCGCCCTCCGTGCGGTACGTGCCCCCGACGCACCGGATGCAGGTCTCACGGTGCTCGAAGTAGGCCTGACGGGCCTTGTCCACCGTGATCTCCGCCGTGATCCGGGAGACCGGAGCGGCCGGGGCCGGGATCGGCTTGTAGAACTGCTGGGCCGTACGCCGGTTGTCCTGCGGCATCGCGTCGCGCATCAGGCGGGTCTGCCGGGCCTGCCAGCGCCGGACGTCGATGTCGACGTCGACGAGCTGATCGCTGCCGGGGCAGAGAATGTGCTCCTCGCCCTCGACGCACTTGTCGGAGATGCAGTGCTCGCGGATCTTGAGGACGGTGTCGCCCATGATGCGGCGCCAGGTGCGGCAGTCGGGGCAGGCGATGGACTTCGTCTCGCCGGGACGGACGTTGTAGTCCTCCGGGGCCATGGTGCTGAGCTTGAGCGGTGGCCGGCGGTTGGTGTGCTTGGTCCGGACGCGGCCGGGACGGATGCGGGGCATCAAAACCTCCTGAACGGTGGGGAAGCGGGTGCTGCCTTCTCCGCCGCGCCAGGCCTGCCTTTCGGCAGGTGGTCCTGGCGGACAGACAGCGCAGCAGCGCTGTTCGAGGTGGATCTTTGGTGCTCGATATTCGGTACAGGCCGGCCGGGGGAGCTCGGCTCACCCCACTGCCGCCGCCTCCGAAGAGGCGGGATCCTGCGTGTTTCGCGCTCGGCGGGCGTAACCCCTGCTCAACGGAGCGTTAGGGCTATCGCTATCGCCTAGTAGAGACCACGTCGGAGCCTCAAGTCAATAGCGATAGCTCTATTCGTGTCGATCGGTTGTGCTTCGGCGCTGCGGCCTGATAGAGCTAGCCCTAGAATCGGACCCCCGTTGCACTCTGAAAGGTGGCATCGATGCCCGTCTCGTATCGCGACATCGCCGCTGACCTGCGACAGCAGATCAGCGAGGGGCGATACATGCCGGGCGACAAGCTCCCGATGCTGACTCAGCTCCAGACGCAGTACGGTGCTGGTTACCAGACCGTGCGTAGCGCCATCGCTCTCCTGGAACAGGAGGGACTCGTCGTCGCGGTGCGGCGTAGAGGGACCATCGTGCGCGAACGTCCGGAGAAGAGACGCATCACGAGGTCCCGCCAAGTCTTCCGCGACGAGATCGGTTACTACTTCGACCCCACCGCCCAGCCCTGGGTGGCTCTGGAACCCCCCACCCTGCGATGGGGGGTCGTGCCGGTCGACCTTGCCGCTCTTATGGGCCTCACGACGGGCTCCGAGGTCTTCGTTCGCGATCGCGTGATGGGTGACCCTGAGACCAGGAAACCGAAGCAGCTGGCTACCAGCTATCTGCCGGCAGACCTCGCTCGAGGAACTCGACTTGCTGAACCGGACACTGGGCCAGGAGGGATCTACGACCGCCTGGAGGAAATGGGCCACCGCCCGCTCCGCTGGAGTGAAGGCGTTTCGGCTCGCATGCCCTCGCCCGAAGAGGCGGAGGCACTGAGCCTTCCCGCGGACGTCGGTGTTCCGCTCCTGCGCGTCGTACGAGTCACCACCGCGCCTGATGGCGGTGTCGTTGAGCTCAACGACACCAGGATGAGCGCCGAGGAGTTCGAGATCAGTTACTCCATCAGACGCCACACAAGTGCTCGCCTCCCTGACGACGACGGAATCGTCGACGACCACTGACGGCACCTCACGTCCCGGTTTCTCCCGGAGCCAATCCGCTGCCATGAAGCACCTCCTGACTGTTCGTCTCGTGAGGGCCATCACACTCGGGCCGGTCGAGGCGAACCATCACAGGCTTGTGTCGAAGCTCGTACACACCCGCATTCACGGGTTTTCAACATCTCCATACACATGGGATTTGGGGCCTGAGCCCTAGGCTCGCGGCCATGACGACGACGGAGGGGCATGGGGTGGGGAAGCAGCGAGTGGGGTGGCGGCCGGACCGGTTGCGCGAGCAGCGGGAGGCTCACGGTCTGACTCTGGAGAAGGCAGGTGAGCGGCTGCGGGAGGTCGCAGAGCAGGCCAAGTTGAAGGGGATCCCGGCCGCGAATCCTCAGACCCTGTGGCAGCACGAGCAGGGCGAGGTATTCCCGGGCCCGCACTACCGGCGTGCCTACTGTCTGCTCTACCGGGCCACCGAGCCGGACCTCGGATTCCGTACGGCCTTGCCGGGGGAGGAGTCGTCCTTCAAGCTCACGCCGCTGGATGACCGACTCAACGGTGCGCATGTTCTGGCCGTTGAGCGGGCGGTTCACCGTATCGCCCCGGGCTCGGGCGAAGCGGATCACTTCGACCTGCAGCAGCGCATCATCGACGCGTGGAAGCGCCGGCACACGGGCGGCGATCCGCATCGCCCTGTGCTGATCCTCGTCGGCGGGTTCGCCGGCAGCGGGAAGACCGAGCTCGCGCGCTTCCTCGTCCAGCTCACCGGCTGGCCGCTACTCGACAAGGATCCGCTGACCCGACCGCTCGTGGAGCGACTTCTGATCGCGCTGGGCGGCGACGCGAACGACAGGCATACCGACCTCTACCGGGAGAAGGTACGGCCGGTGGAGTACGACTGCCTGATGCAGTCGGCCATGGCCAACATCAAGTGCGGCATCTCGACAGTGCTGACCGCCCCGTTCATCGCGGAGATGACCGACCCGGCCTGGATGCAACGCCTGGCCAACCGAGCCGGCTCGATGGGGGTCGACGTCTTCCCGGTCTGGGTGAGTTGCGACGAGGAGTCGATGCGCGAGTACATCGGTTTCCGCTCTGCGGCACGGGACGCGTGGAAGCTGGCGCGGTGGGAGGAGTACCTGGCCACGATCGACCTGGAGCTGCGCCCGGCGGTGCCGCATCTGGTCGTCGACAACCGGCTGGGTACGGCGGTGAGCCTTGCGGACCAGGCTCGGCAGGCGATGGGGGCGATGTACGCGTGACGCCGAAGCAGGGGGTGATCCTCTACGGCCCCCCGGCGGCGGGCAAGGACACCGTCACCGCCGCGCTCACCGGGCTGCACGCGAAGTACGCGCAGTTCGCCCGGCTCAAGGTCGGGGCGGGCAAGTCGTCCGGCTACCGGATGGGCACCGCAGAGCAGCTGCACGAACTGGAGGCCGCGGGCGACGTCGTCTACGCGAACACCAGGTACGGCAACACCTACGCGATCGACCGGCCCGGCGTCGACGCGGCGTTCGCGGCCGGGGTGCCGGTGATGCACCTCGGGCAGGTCGACGGCGTCCGCGCGCTGGTCGACGGCTACGCGGCCGGCTGGTCGGTGGTGCTGCTGTGGTGCCCGCGCGAGGTGACCGAGGAGCGTTCGGCGGGGCGCGGCGACAGCGACACCGCGGCGCGCCTGGCGGCGTGGGACGCGACCCGCGAGGACCTGGACGCGCACCCGGGCATGGCCTGGGACCTGACCATCGACACCACGGAGGCGTCCCCGCAGGACGCGGCGCGGCTCATCGACGAGCTGCTGGCGCAGCGGGCGGGAGCGGCGACGGCATGAACGGCGGCTACGGCTGGGCGAGTCGGTCCAAGGCGTCGGTGAGCGTGAGCTCGCCGTCGTCCTTGACGTCGTCCCACCGTGCCAACGTGGACGCGGCCGCGCGCAGCATCTCCGGCGGAAGGCCGGCGGCCGCGAGCGCGTCGGCGGCTTCTTCCAACTCGGGGCCCCAGCGCCAGGCGCGGGACGCGGTCTTGGCGACGTACTGCGGCTCGGACAGGTACGAGTCGGTGCGCCGGGAGGCGACCTCGATGAGCTCCTGGTCGACGCCGTGCTCGCGCGCCATGCCGACCGCAAGCGCCGTCAGGACCCGCGAGGTCTTCTGGAAGCTGGCGTACGCGAGTTTCAGCGCGGACGCCTTCCCGACCTCCGTGCCCAGCACCGCCGTCTGGACGGCGGTGCCCGCGAACAACGCCTCGATGCGGGCGGTCCCGGCGACCGGTCCCGACAGGTACAGGGTCGGTGTCTTGTTGCGCACCGGAGGCGAGCCGACAACGCCCCCGTCCACAACGGTCACGTCCGGTGCGAACAGCCCGGCGATCCGCTGGACGCGCTCCGGGTTGATCGCGTTCGCCTCCACGAACACCCCGGCAAAGCGGTGCCCGACTACTTCACGGGCCAGGTCCTCGGCCGCGGCCGACGGACAGAGGCTGATGACGATGTCGCTGCGGTCCAGCAGCTCGACCAGCGTGTCCACGGACGTCAACCCAGCCTCGGCGGCGCGCTCCACGGACGCGGCGCTGCGCCCGGCCCCGCACCACAGGACCGCGGCCGCGTTGGTCGCGGCGCAGGCCGCGACGGCGGCGCCCATGCTGCCGGGATGGAGGATGCCAACGGTCGGTTGGTCCACGGTGCTACTCCGTCTCGTTGAGCAGGATGGTAATGGCGTCGGTGACGTCGTCGACGACGTGGTACGCGGCGGGAAGTCCGTCGGGCCAGGGTCGGCCGCGCAGCCAGATGGTGCGCAGGCCGGCCTGGTAACCGCCGCCGATGTCTCCGGCCGGGTTGTCGCCGACCATCCAGCCGCCGTCCGCGAGGCTTACCCCGCACCGGGAGGCCGCGAGCTGAAAGAGCTTCAGGTCCGGCTTGCGGATCTCCAAGTCGCCCGAGACGGCGACGCCGTCGACCAGGCGAGCGAGGCCGGTCTCAGCGAGTTTGGCGCGCTGGATGTCGCCAGCCCCGTTGGTGATGACGCCGATCGTCCAGCCCGCCTCGCGCAGGCGAGCCAGGCCCTCAAGGACCTCGGGGCGGCAGGTGACGGCGTTCGACATGAGGTCGACGTACTCCCGCCACAGGTCCGCGGCCGACACCTTCAGGCCGAAGGCGTCCCGCAGCCGGGTGAAGTCATCGGCGGTCGCGCGGTCGGCCAGCTTGATACGCAGCCACCGCTCGGCATCGAAAGGAAGCGCACGGGAGCGGGACAGGCCGGACACGGCATCGCTGAGCGCCGACTGCCGGTCGGCCAGCGTGCCGTCCAGATCGAAAAACACGAAGCGGGACACGGGCACGGACCCTATCGGGTGCCGAAGAGGCAGTTCGTACTGATCGCTTACCCCGCGCGGAGATCAGATCGTGTATCTTTCGCAGTTACAACGATCATGGAAGGCGTGGCTATGTCCGACTCGGACCGCTCGCAACGGGTGGACGCTCTGCTGAACGGCCTACCCGAGGCTCTACCGTCTCCGCATGTGCGCGCGCAGCTGCGCCTGGCGGCCGGCCTCACTCAGCAGGACGTCGCGGACGCCGTGGGCGTGAAGAGGGTCGCGGTCACGCGCTGGGAGCTGGGTCAGACCAGTCCGCGGCGCCCGCACCGCGAGAACTACCTGCGCCTCCTCAAGGGCCTCGCTGAGCGCTTCCCCGAGGCCGCGGAAGCGGATGAGGACACGCCGACGCCAGCCTCGGATTCAAGGGGGTCGGGGTGACGTAGCCGCCACCGGCCGCGCGGCCACCTTGCGGACGGACAATCCGCTTCGGCCAGCGCGGCCCTTCGCACCGACTGGGCGTGACACCTCAGTTCGGCTGCTCAGTCCCGGTTGACGCCGGTCCTGAGCTTCGGCTCATCGAGCCAGTTCCACTCAGCAAAACCCCGCCTTAGACAAGCGGGTCGGCCCCTTCGACAAGGGCCACCAGCAGTACCCCGACCGCGGACAACGGTCGGCGCCCACTGACCGCGGGGCCCTGACAGGGGCCTTGCGGTTCACCGGAATCCAGAGGAGAGGAGAAGTCTCCCCCCGCCTGATCCGGGCCCGCCCGCTTCTCACGAAGGGGGCGGTCCCTGACACATCCAAGGAAGGTCGGTCGTCCAGCCCCGAGGGGCTTTGGTCCGTCCAGCTATATGGAAGGTAGGTCGTTCTCATAGTGCCCGAAGTGGTGTCCCCCTGTCAGCTTGACCTTGTCCGTTTCACCCCGGTTCAGGCGCGGCGGTCGTCTCGTGTGACGGGATCGTCGTACGGTTCATCCCTCCTTTTCCGGTTCGTACAGGAAGAGGGCATTCCGGTAGGAAGCTACAAGCGCGGGGCCTTCGAGGCGGTCTCGTCGGCCCCGGGCGCGACGTCGTCCGCCCGGCTCGTGCACCCGCTCGCGGACGTCGTCCGCAACTCCGTCGACGGGACCGTCCTCGGGGGCGGCTTCCCGTGTGGCGGGACGCGATCCGAGATCGTTGCCCGCCGTGCGGGAGCGACGGGGGCAATCGGTGCTCGCCGTCCTCTGTCCACAGGCCGCCTCGTACAGGCTCGGCAGGTGGATGACGAGACGAGCGTTTCGGCTGCTCAGGGGGGTGTCCGCTTTGGCGTGTACACCGGCCCCACGCAGATGCAGAAGATCACGTCCCGTACGGGTTCCGCTCTCGCCGGGCCGGTGGGCCGATGAGCGCCGTGACGGCACCGGCCGCGCCCTCGCGCCCCCGTACGTTCGCTGGCGGGGCTACGCGCCGTCGGCTGCAGTCGGTCCCGGCCCAGGCCGGGCCGGTCGCGAAGCTGGAGGTGGGCAACCCTCTCCAGCTGACGGAGACGATGCGCGCCCGGCTGCTCGCCGCGGTACGCGCGCTGCTGACGGACCCCGGCCTGAAGGACGCGGACGACCCGGTGCGCCTGGCGGCCGTCGTGCTGATGGCGAAGGCCAAGGTGGCGAAGAACTACCGCGCGAAGATCACCGCGACGGACCTCGGCCGGTGGGTCGGGCTGAAGCCGTCCCGGATCGCGCACCACGTCCTTCCGCAGCTGCGCGACCGTGACGTGCTCGGCTCGAACGAGACGGTCAGCGCGGCCGGGCGGGTGACGGGCCTGAAGTGCTGGGTGATCCCGATGTACCGGGCGCAGCACGGCGGGGACCGTCGGCACGCCCTGGCCCTGTCGCGGGTGGAGCTGGTCGTGCTCCTGGCGCTGATCGAAGCGCTGTTCGCGCCGGGCTGGTATCACAAGGACGGGCGGGTGACCCCGGCCGGGATGCTCGCGAACCGTACGGGGCGCGGGGCGGCGACGGACCGGCTCGGGCTGCTGCTGATGGTGCTGTCCTCGAACGCGAAGGGCTGGCTGCAGCTGTGCTCGGGCAGCGTGGACAGCGAGCGGGGCCGTCCGGCGGCAACCGTTGCGCGGTTGCTGGGCTGTTCGCCGGCGGGCGGGGCGAAGGTGCTGTCCCGGCTCCAGGAGCAGGACGTGCTGTCGGTGGACCGGCGGGAGACAGGGTCGGGGCTGAACGCGCGCAGCCGGGTCCGGCTGCTGCCGGTCGCCAAGGCGCACGGGATCGCCGTCCGGGAGGAGGCCCGGGAGGTCGCCGACGCGGTGTCTTCAGACCTCGCCGTTACTGCATCCGGTGATCTTGAGACCCTGGTGGAGGCTGTGCCCCCTGTGGTTACTGAGGTTCAGGACGCTGGGGAGGGCCTGGGGGCCAGTTCGGCAGACCTCGCCGATGCTGCACACCTTCACGCCTCTCACGCTTCTGTGGTTACTCCCGGTGGGTCTCTCTCGCTCTCTTGTGGTTTTTCCGGCGAAGGCCGTGGTGGGAACCACGGTCTGCCGGACCGCGCGTGCGTGCGCGAGGACGGCGGCCCGCTCCGCGGGGAACAGCAGGAGAAGTCCCCGGTCGTCGAAGGCGTGAAGGGCGGCACCGGGCCGGTGGCCGGAGCTCCGGTGCGGGTCGTGGACGGTGCGGGCCAGGGCAGGCAGCAGCGGGGGAGGGTGCCTCTGCCGCCGGAGGATCTGCGGGCCGTCCTGGCTCCGGTCGACCTGGTGTGGGCGCGCCTGGAGCATCCGGCCGCCCGGAAGCTGGTGGAGGCCGCAGCCCGTGGCGAGCTGGCCCGGGTGGTCGGGTTCGTCGGCCGTACGGACGCGCCGCAGATCCTGGCCGACCGGGTCGCCCGGCGCCTGGAGGACCAGATGCGGCTGGCCGGGCCGATCAAGGACCCGGTGGGCTGGCTGATCGGCCTGGCCCTGCCCCAGCGGCAGCGGTGCGGCGACGTGCGGTGCGACGACCGGGTGCTGCTCGACTCCGGCACGGACTGCCCGCGCTGCGAGGAGAAGCAGGCCGACCGCCGCGACCAGCGCCGTGCGGTCGCGGCCGCCGTCGACGCCGTGATGCCGCACGCCTCCGAGACCGAGCGCCGCGCGGCGACCGCGCAGCAGCTGCACCAGGACGTCACCGCCCAGGCGTGGATCCGCGAGCACCGGTGGGCACAGGTCCGCGAGCAGCAGGCCGCCGTAGCTCAGGCCCGTGCCGAAGCCGCGGCCGCGCAGCCGGCCGACGACATCCCGGCCGTGCCGATGGTCGTCCTGCCCGCGCCGCGTCCGCTCGCCGCGCCCGACCTGGTCGACGTCGTCGACCAGGAGCAGGAGCTCGTCCTCGAGGACCTGACCCGTGAGCAGGTCCTCGACTGGCGGGTGCGGGGGTTGAAGGACCACAGCGTCGTCCTCGACCACATCGACCAGTACGGCGAACCGTCGGCCCGGCGTCTGTTCAGCAACCAGGTAGTCAACCAGGCGCAGCACCATTCCCGGCTCAGGCACCTGGACCTCGGTTACGCGACCTGGGGGCAGGCATGAGCGAGAGCGAGGTGTCCGGGGTCGACCTGGCCCGGGTCGCGCTGCGGGCCGCGATGGAGCAGGCCCGGAAGAACGGCGCCGGCCAGAAGGCGAAGAAGAAGCCGCGGGCCCACGCGGCGGTGCGGCGCGACGGGCGTGAGCCGTTGGGCCTGGGCGCGGCGATCAGCGCGCTGGTCAGCGGGCGTGGGAGATCCCGGCCGCCGGCGCCACGCTGCGGGAGCGGTGGGCGGCCATCGCCCCCGAGCTCGCCGGGCACGTCGCCGCCGTGGCGTACGACCCCGACTCCGGCTGGCTCACCGTGTGCCCGGAGTCGACGGCCTGGGCGACGAAGACCCGCCTGGAACAGGCCCACGTCATCGAGGCCGCGAACAAGGCGGCGGGCCGCACCGTCGTACGCACCCTGCGGATCCTGCCGCCCGGCACCGTACCTTCGCCCAGCCCGGCCGACATCACCCCGCCCAACCCGGCCCCGGCCGCGCCCAGCGGTCCGGTAAAGACCCGCGAAAAGGCGTCGCCCGGCTTCCACCAAGCGCTCACCGCCCACCAGGCCGCCGCGTCCGTCCATCGGACGGACCCCGGGATTGCGACAACGGTAGAACGGCAGACCAGGGCGATGCGCGAACTCAGCCGCCGCGCGATCCCCGACACCGACGTCGTCCTCGACGACGCGCCAGCCTCGATCGGGCAGGCCCGCTTCGAGCACCGTCGTTAGGCCGCAGTGACTGAGGCCGTCGCGCTGCGCCGGGCTCGACAAGAACGCGCCGCCCAGGCGTCGGGGACGGCGGCTGCCGTCCCTGAGTCGGCTGCACGGCGGGCCACAGCCTGAGCCAACTCATTGATCAGCACCCCCTGTTACTGGTGGTTGTCCCGGCGTAGCGTGACGGGATACACGTCTGGCAGATCGTGCGCCGCGTTCAAGGGGGAGTCGTGCAGGCAGGGACTGTGCTGGATGGCCGCTATCGGCTGATCGAGCCAGTCGGTGCGGGCGGGTTCGGACAGGTCTGGAAAGCACACGACCCAAGGGTCGACCGGCTGGTTGCGGTCAAGGTCCTCACCGGTGACGGCAGCGCGGACCACGATCGGCAGGTGGCCCGCTTCGCCCGCGAGGCCGCAGTCGCCGGCGGCCTCTCCCATCCACGCATCGTCACCGTGCACGACTTCGGCTCCGCGACCCACCACGGGCGGCCGTACGCCTACCTGGTGATGCAACTGCTCCCCGGCAGGTCCCTCAACGCAGTCCTCGAGGCTGGCCGACTGCCCCTGTGGAAGGCCCTGTACACGGCAGCCTGCGTTGCCGACGCCCTGGACGCCGCCCACGAGGCGGGCCTCACCCACCGGGACATCAAACCGTCCAACATCATGGTCGAGGACTACGGCGAGGCGACGGTCGTCGACTTCGGCATCACCAAGGGAAGCGACGCGGGCCACGACATCACCACAACCGGCGTCCTGATCGGCACCCCGGCCTACATGGCGCCCGAAGCACTGTCCGGCACCTTCGACCACCGCTCCGACCTATACTCGCTCGGCTGCGTACTCTTCGAAATGGTCACCGGCCGCCGGCCCTTCACCGGCACGTCCTGGCACCTGATCAACCAGCACCTCAACGAGCAGCCCGCCCCACTGCGCACCCTGCGCCCAAAGGCTCCTGTGGAACTGGAGCGGCTGGTCGCCCGGCTCCTGGCCAAGGACCCCGCCGATCGGCCGGACACTGCCGATGAGGTGTACGACCTCATCCAAGAGATCAACGACCGCTTCCTCGGTGACGCTCCGCCGCCCAGCCGCGGGGCCGACATCACTTCCGAGGTCTGGCTCTCCCCGAGCGAGGCCACCGACGGTGCGATCATCCCCTTGCGCTTGACCGCCCGCGAGAACTGCCCTGCCTGCGCCACCACGGGGGACGAGACGAGGGTATTGGCCTGCACCACCTGTAACGGGGAGGGCAGGATCGTCTCGAAGCAGCACACCTACAAGGTCCGCATCCCCGCCGGCGTCAAGGCCGGACAGAAGATCCGGATCAGGGAACTCGGCGCTCAGGGGACACACGGCGGCGCGCCTGGAGACCTGTACGTCACTGTGCACGTCGGCGACTGATCGTCACCGCACAGGGGCGCGTGTCGGCTCGCCCGGCTCCCGGCCGCTCGGCTCGCTCTCTGATCGCGGCACCCCACGCCGGGGAACGACAACGCATGGGCCACCCCGTCGTCGGCATCCGGGAACGGTTGAAGATCCAGCCACATGGTCACTTCACGTCATACTTCGGCAACTCACAGGTACGGCAAACCGGTTCGGGCTACACAGGGGGTTGAATTCCCCGCCCAGCTGGGCGGGGACCTGGTGATGCCTGACGGGGGTACGACGGGTGCTGACGATCAACGTGGCGTTCCTGCTCGCTGTCATCGTCCTCGTCCGGCTCCGCCGGCGTACGGAGGCCCGGAGCCGGAGCGACGAGCGGTTCACCGTGGTCATCGTCCTCGCCCTGGGCGTGCTGATCGCCCCGACACCGGTCGGCGAGGGCATCTTCGACCTTCTGGGCCAGCTCGCCTCCGGCATCACCGGCGCCTCCCGCTGAACCCCTCCCGGAGCAATCCCTGATGGCCAACCGCCGCCCACCACCCCGCCGCTCGCCTGCACGTCGGAGCGCGCTGCCGCGCCGCCGCTCGCGCCGACAGCAGCGCCGCGACATCCCCGTGCTCCTGCTCGGATTCGGTGCCGTCGCGGGCCTCGCTCTGGTCTGGGCGGTGATTTCCTGGCTGCTGGTGAACTGGTGGGCCCTGATCGTGCTCGGGGCCCTCGCGGCCGTCGGCGGGACGGTATGGGTTCACCGGTACCGCGAGCAGCAGGCATGGGACCAGGTCCGTCAGCAGGCGCTGCGGTACGGGCTCCCGCAGCTGGACGCCCTGCACCACCGCGACTTTGAGTACGCGGTCCGCGACCTGATGCGCCGCGACGGCTGCACCGATGCCCGGCAGATCGGCGGCGCCGGCGACAACGGCGCCGACGTCCTGGCCACCGACCCCGTGGGCCGCACCTGGGTGATCCAGTGCAAGCACCGCGCCGCAGGCGACCGGGGCTCCGCAGTCGGCACCCCCGACCTCCAGCGGGTCAACGGCACCGCCCGCCAGCTCTATGGCGCCGACGTCGTCCTGATCGTCACCAACGGTCGCTTCTCCACCCGCTGCGCGCCCCTGGCCCAGCAACTGCACATGCACCTCGTCGACCGGCGCACCCTCGCCACCTGGGCCGGCGGCGGGCGCCCGCTGTGGGAACTCCTCCCGAAAATTCCGCCACCCCGCAAAGGCCGGTAACCCACCGGCCGCATCGAACCGTTCGCCTACGGCGCCTTCTCGTAGAACACGGTGGTGGCGGGGCAGTCCTGCGCGACGCCGAGAAGCGCTTGGCGTTCGGCGTCGTCGAGGGCCAGGTCCCAGCGCAGCTTGGTGCCGACCCAGGTCGCGGCGTAGGTGCAGTGGTACGAGCGGTCCGAGGGCAGCCAGTCCGCGGGGTCCTTGTCGCTCTTGGACCGGTTGGAGGCAGCGGAGACCGCGATCAGCGTGTCCGGGGAGCCTTGGTCGTTGGCGTAGGCCTCGCGCCGGGCCGCACTCCAGGGGGTGGGTTCGGAGTCGTAGACCTCGGCAAGCGGAACGAAGTGGTCGACATCGAGGCGACCGGCGTCGGTGACGACGAGGTCGTCGTAGGCGCTGTGCCAGGAGCCGCCCGTCAGCTTGCAGCCGGCCGCGACCTGCGGGGCGACGACGGCCTCCGCCAGGATGACCTCCTTGCGGGTGTCGCAGCCGTCGCTCGCGTTCAGACCCTTGTTCCAGTGCTTGTACAGGTTCCGCTTGTAGCCGGCCCGGTGCTCGACGGCGACCGGGAGCTGCTCGATCGCCGCGTCCAGCCGCAGCTGGACGCGGCGCGCGGGCACGCCGGGGGCGCCGGGCGTCTGGGATACGGCTGTTGGCGTGGGGGCCGCGTGTCCGACGGGCGCGGCGGCGAGGACCGGGAGGGCGGTCAGGGTGGCGAGGGCGAGCGCGGGCAGGCCGCGCCGCATCAGGGTGCTGATCACGCCCCTGTTGATACCTCCCGCGCGGCATCAATCAGGTGGGGCGCGGGGGTGGGTTCGTCCGTGTGGGTGGCGGGGTTCACCGGAGAAACGATCAGCCGCTTCGACCGCGAGAGGGTGCTGCACCTCGAAGCTGCTGTACGGCGGCCGTCCCGGCCCCGTCCCGGCCCCGTCCCGGCTCCTCCCGAGTGCACCCGGCCGGCACCGCTTCTCCCGTACGACCGCTCCCGTTCGATACTCCACAGGACGGAAGTGGTCTTGCCTCTCGGCCACCTGGTGCTCGACGGCATCAGCGAGTTCGCCGACCGCCTTGGAACGGGGGGGCGTGGCGTGGGCGGGGTACGAGCAGGCGGCCCATCAGGTTGGCGATGGAATCCGGCTGTTGATGCCGCTCTCCTGGTACCTCCGGGTCAGAGAGGGGGCAGGTTCGTTCCTCGAGGGCCCCGACGCGCGGAACCGCTTGCCGACGCCCCGTCACATCGTGTGCGCATAGGCGTTTTGTCGGGTTGTCGGTGACAAGGTCCGGGCTCGTTGGACCACATCGCCGGAGGGGCGCGTGGGGGGTGGAGGAAGGCCGACGAGCCGTGCGCGGGGTGGCGTTTCCTGGCGCTCGGCATGCAGAAGCCTGAATACGGTCGACAAGACCACGTTTCCGACAGGTTTTGGCCGTACGTGACAGAGCGGCGTGCAACGGTGATCGTGACGGAGGCGGCGGCGGGATCGGTCGTCCTTGACCATCACGCTGTGCACCGATGGCGCCACGATGCGTAAAACGGTTAATGTCCGCTGACCGGCGAGAGCCGGGAAGACAGAGACCCTGGCGATAGGGCTACCAACCGATCCGCCAGGGCCTGTCGATCACTTCGATCACTCATCAGCGACCAGCTAGGGAGACCCCTATGCCACTACATCGCCGACCGCGGTGCCGGGCTGGCCACCCGGACTGCGAAAGTATCATCCCGCCCCTTCGGGAGGATGAAACTCCCGCGCGGCGCAATGCCATGACGGTGACCGTGCACGGCACCTTCGTGATCGCCGCCGCCGCGGCGCCTTTCATCCTGCTCACCGGTGGCGCGACCCAGTGGTCCGCCGCGACCGCCGCCGCTCTCGCCGCGGCCGGACGCGGCACATATGCCGTCTACCGGCGCATCGGCAAGAACTGACCGCCGGTCACCGCCCCACCCCGCCTGTCCGGCTCCGGCCCGGGCGCGAGCGCCGCCCCACCGGGCCCCGCTCCCCGCCCGGCCGGGCCGTGCGCGGCGACTTCGGTCATATGTGACCACCCCCCACGGGCCCGCGTCCCCCGAAAGAGGCATCCATGAACACACCCGTACGTATCGGACCGCCTGTGCCACCTCGACCGCCGCGGAACGCCGCGGCCCGCTACCACCACGCCGTACAGGACGCCGCCGACCACATCAGCGACTTCAGCGACCGGCTCACCGCGCTGGCCGCCCAACCGACCTTCGACCCCGGTGAAATCCTGACCATCAGCCAGCAGTTGGCGAACCTGGGGGAGGACCTGGCGGCCTCCGCCGTCGGCTACGGCCGCGCCATCGGCACGAGGAACGGATACCTGTACTCCCACCTGAACCTCAGCCCGGAGCGCCTGCGCAAGAAGTACTCCACCGCCGAGGTCGACCGCCGTCTCGCCGACCACGCCCCGGCCTGCGACGCCATCGCCCGCAGCGCCACCGCGGGGAAGAACCCAACCGCCTCAGGCGCTGACGACCCGCGCTCCGCGCCCCGGCGCCTGATCGCCGCGCTCTCCCACCTCCACACCACCAGCGGCCACACACAAGCGGCACTGGCCAAGGCCCTGAGCGTGGACCCCTCCTACGTCTCACGCCTCCTGCGCGGCCAGCGCCCCGTCTCCTGGAACCACGTCAAAGCGATCTGCGACCACAGCGGCATCACCGCCGACACCCTCCAACCGCTCTACCAGACGGCCATGGGAAGCCTGAACCCCTCCCTCCTGAACCCCGGGAACGCCGCCACCAACTTCCGCCACTACCTCGAAGCACTGCGCCTGGCGAGCGGGAACCCCGACGACCAGGCGCTCCTGGCGCTCGTCAGAGGCGCGATGCACGACACCGATCTGCGCGCGGCCTTCCACGGGCCGGCCCTGCCGGAATGGACGGTCACCCGCAGGCTGGCCGCCGCGCTCACCAGCCACCCCGAGGACATCAAACCGCTGTGGGACGCGGCCCGCGCCGCCCCCCGCACCCATGCCTCCACCGTCCGCGCCGAAGCGTTCGGCTGACCGTCGCAGGAAGGACCCATGAGACGCCCCCACCACCTGGCCACCCTGTCCACCGCGTTCAGCGCCTTCTGCGACCTCCACCGGCCCGGGTACCTCGCCTACGCCGAAGCACGCCTGCCCACCGCCGAAGCCGAGATAGCCGTCACCCACGTCCTCGGCCTCATCGCCACCGAATGGGCGGCCACCATGAGGCGGCCGAGCCCCGCCGCGTACGCATGGGAACGGCTCACCGCCTTCGTCGCCCTGCGCGCCGGCGAACACCCCAGCCGTACGGAAGACGCCGGATTCATGTACGACAACCTCGACTTCACCATCGACAAGATCGCCACCCTCACCGGCACGGACACCGGAAAAGTCACCGCCATGATCGCGGCACGGACACCGCTCACCGCACGGAGGAAGCGCCCCACCCACAGCTCGTGAACGGCACGAGCCGCATCATCGACCCCGCTCCGGAGCCGGAGTTCGTCGATGTCGGTGACGACCAGGAGCTCGTCCTCGAGGAGCTCACCCGGGAGCAGGTCCTGGACTGGCGCACCCGTGCCGCCGCCGACCACCAGGTGGTGGTCGACCACATCGACCGGTACGGCGAGCCCTCGGCCCGGCGCCTGTTCACCCCGGGCGTTCGTCGCCCAGGTGCAGCGCCTGACCGACTCGGGCACCTGGACCTGGGCTACACCACCTGGGTGCAGGCATGAGCGGCGGCGAGGCGTCCGGCGTCGACCTGGCCCGGGTGGCGCTGCGGGCCGCGATGGAGGCGCCCCGGAAGAACGGCGGCAGCCAAAGGGCGAAGCAGAAGCCGCGGCCGGTCCGTACGGTGCGCCTCGGCGCGCTGGTCACCGAGCAGGCCTGGGAGCTCCCGGCCGCTGCGGACAAGCTCGCGCTCGCCGGCCTCGGGCTGGAGTGGGCGGCGGCATTGGGCTCACCACAACGACGATGGGCCCCTGGAATTTACCCGGGGGCGGGCCCATCGTCGTAGCTGCACCTGTCAGCAGGTGGCAGCGCTGGAGATCCGTACCCCTGTCAGTGTTCCACCGGAAACGGTGAAGCTACTCTTCGGGGGAATGCATGCCGTGGCACCGCCGGACCAGCGGATGTAGGCGACATCGTCGTTGCGGGTGTTCTGAACCACCAGCCCGGGCCCGGACGGGCGGGACGGCAGGTCCTGCCAGGTAGTGGTGACATCCTGGAACTGGCCGATCTTCACGCCGTTCTTGAAGAAACACACATATGGGTAGGCACAGGTGTCCGCCGCCTGCGTGGTGACGGGCTCACTGGAAGCCACCGCCGTTGTCTGGGCAGCGACAGACATACCGCCAGCCAACGCCACCGTCATTGCCACGCTGCTCAGAACACGTCCTATTACCTTCACGATGATCCCTTTCACATCAAAGGCGTTTCCGGAGTTCGTGGGCGCATTCCGAATTCTCTGGCGCACATGCATGACCTTCAAGACCGATACCGGTCAACCACGGGACGATGTCGGGTAGGCGGCCGTTGTCCCGATCGGGCAGGCCCCCGCCCTGCACCGCCGCCAGGCCGCCGTGAACGAGGCCGCCCGCGCTGCGCCGGGCCCGCGCCGAGAGAGCTGACAGACCGTTCCCGACCTGTCACCCGCACAGCAGGCTGAAGGCGAAGTGGCATGAGCCGACGCTGTGATGACGGGTGCGGCTCGCCTGGTCGGCCGTTGCAAGGCGTGAAATGGCAGCAGGGCCCAGCGGAGATCCGCCGGGCCCTGCATCTTGTCGTACGTCCTTCGGCCCGCGAGAGTCGTCATCGTCGGGTGGAAGGAAGTCCAGTGGCTGACCTGTTGGCCGTGCCACCTTGCGGAGGTGCCCCGCTGCAACGGGGCCTCCTGCGTTCTGCGGTGCGTGTCCGGACCGTTGGACCTGCGCCTCTCTTGTACGCGTACGTGCGCGACCCGCGGGCCGCACGTGTGCACGCGCACGTGTGAACGAGTTCAAGAATGGGGGGGGATAGTGAGTCCCGGCAAGGAGATGTAGGCAATTAGATGCCAACTAAATGCTAACTAAGTCTGCCTCTGCCATCCGACCTGCACTTATAGCAACAAGGATGCCGGATCGAGAGGTTATTCAACCCGACGGTGAACCATCCTGTGAATAATTCCGTTCCAGCTCCTAAATAACAGGGCGGCTCTTTATTTACACCTTGCCTCCAATGGGAACTGAATCGGCATTGTCATGCGTAAACGTGGGTAGCGTGGGCTTCGCTGGCGCCTGTGGCTGCAACCACTGGCGTGAAGTCCTGTGCCCTGCAAGGCACTTGAGCACCAAGTTCCGGACCGATAGCTGACCATCCGCCTCCTGTTGGGAGTCAACTTCCTTGTCTTTCTTTCTTCCTGAGCCCGTTTCTGCTGCGCAGAACGGGCCGTGCGCCGATTCCCCGGCGAGCACTGCCAAGTCCTCGCCGCTGGTCTCCTTACTCCTGCTGGTCATACTCCTGGCCGCGCTGTTCGTCCTGCTCGCCCGCGGGATGAAACTGGAAGAGGCCCTCGCCATCCTGGGGGCCGGCGGTCTGCTCGCCGCCGAACTGCGTCAGCGTCTGCTCTGACCCGATGCCCTGCCGGGGCCCGTCTCACCGATGGGCCCCGGTCCTGTTCCGGGCTCGGAAAGGAGATGGACGCCGTGGCCCGTCCCATGAAGCAACTGCCCAGCACCAACGACCCACTGGTGGCCTTCGCCCGCGACCTCCAGGCGCTGCGCAAGGGGGCCGGCGACCCGCCGCTGGCGCTGATGGCCCAACACAGCGGGCTGTCCACCGCGACGCTGTCGAACGCCCACGCGGGCAAGAAACTGCCCACCTGGGCAACCGTCAACGGCTACATCCTGGCCTGTGGCGGCAACCCCGAGAGCTGGAGTGCGCGCTGGGAAAGCCTGCGCCTGGCCGCCGCCGGGTTCTCCGGTGACCTGTGCCGTCAGGCCATGAACCGCTGGGAGGCCACCGGCAACCTCACCCCGCCGCACACTGTCGACGAGGAAGAACTGCGCGAACTCCTGAAGGCGCTACTGGACTTCAACGGACTCAGCCATCGCACCCTCGCCCGGCAAGCGCCCGGCTATTCCCACGTGACGTACGGGGCCGTCCTGCGCGGCGCGCGCCCGCTCAAGGCGAAGATCCTCTACCAGATCCTCATCGGCTGCGGCGTCTACTCACTGCGAAGCCAGGAAGCATGGTTTCACCTCCTGAGCAGCTTCTCCTGGAGGGAAGGCGTCGAAGGCGGCAAACTGCTGGCCCGGGTGGACCAGCCCCTGCGTTACGCCGGCGACCTCGACCTCAAGATGCTCAAGGCCATCCTCGAACGCCTGGAACGCGGCCGCGGTCTGTTCTCCGCCGACATCGTGTCGTACGACGGCATCAGGGCCCTGCGAACCGCGTACGAGGACATGCTCGCGCTCCTGCTGTCCTCGCTCCAGCGCTCCCGCATCCAGCTGCCGCCCAAGCTCGGCTACGCCCTCAACCGGGTCGTCGACGAGCTACGCAACAAATCGATCCCGAACCTGGCCGCCATCACGGCCCTCGTGCCGCTCGCTATGCCCTTCCACCCCCGCCTGCGCACCCGGGTCGTCATGGCGCTGAAGAACGCGGGCGAGCTACTGCGCCGGGCAGAAGCCGGCGAGCTGAACATTCGGGAGGTGGCAGGGCTCCGGCTTCCGCTGACGCCGCCTCTGCACCTCCAGCGCACCACGCCGACCGCCTCGTAGTGCGCGATTCATGCGTTCCTCATGAGCGAATGGTGAGCGATTGAAGCGCGATTGGGGTATGATTCTTAGTGGAGGTGACCTCTGTGTCCACTGAGAACGAGCTGTTCGGCGCGGTCGATGCGCTGCTGGGGCAGGTCGCGCACGAAGACCTACCTGCTCCTGCGGAGCGGAAGCGTCTGCGGGAGGCGTCGGGGCTGAGTCAGGCGCAGATCGCGGCGGCGCTGGGTGCGCGCCGGGAGGCGGTGGGGAGTTGGGAGGCGGGGCGGACCGAGCCGCGGCCGCCGAAGCGTGCCGCGTACGCCCGGCTGCTGGAGGGGCTCGCCGCCCGCTTCCCCGCCCCGGTCCCGGAAGAGCCGGCTGCTGCCCCGGTGCGGGTGGTCCCGGAGGCGTTCACCGGCCCCGCCCTGGAGCCGGTCCCGGCGGCGGCCGCCGCGCAGCCGTCCCGTACGGCGGAGTCGAGCGGCACCGCCAGGCCGTCGGCGTCGTCGCGGCGCCCGGGTGCGAAGAAGGCGGCGCGGCCGGTCACCCCGGCGGCCGTAGACCCGCGTTTCGAGAACGGTCCGCTGGCGGTCGTCGACGCCGACGAGGACGGGCAGGTGTCGGCGTACTGCGTCGGCGGCCTCGTCCTCGACGTGCCAGCCAAGACGATCCCGGCGCTGGTCGACTGGACGCTGGCCGAAGCCCGGCTCGGGCAGGGCCGGCTGCACCGCAACGGCCGCGACGCCGACCCGATCCTGATCCTGACCGCGTCCGCGCTGGAGCGCTACGGGCTGCCCGCCGGCCTGTCGGAGGAGGAGCGGCGTACGGGGCGGCTCGCGGACAGCCACAAGGTGCTCAAGCAGATCGGGAAGGCCGGCCTTCAACTCACCCAGCGCGGCCTCGGGCCGTGGGCCCGCCTCTACCGCGACCCGGAGGGCTCCCGGCGCCGCTGCGTCCAGCTGTGCGTACTGCCCTGGAACGCGCTGGACACCCGGGAGTGGGGCCGGAAGGACGACCCGCAGCTGCTGCTGACGATGCATCCGGCCGACCTCGCCCGCTACCTCGGTCTGTACGCGGCCCGGGTGATGACGCCACGCGGCACCACCGCGACGACCGGCCTCGAGCTGATGGTCGCGCTGCGCCCGCCCACCCGCGCGGAGAAGGACCCGGTCACCGGCGAATTCAAGCGGGCCCTCAACGACGACGCACTCACCCAGCTCTACCCCGTGGTGGAGTGCGAGGTAGTCGACGAACACCCGATCCTCAAGGGGAAGTTCGCCCGCCACCATCTGCGGACCCCGGCAGAAATGCTGATGGAGGAGCCGTACGACTGGTGTCGGCCGCTGACCGACGAGGATTACGCCAACCGGTACCTGGTCACGATCGACCTCAACATGTCGTTCGCCGCCGCCGCGAACGGGCTCACGGTCGGGCTGAACGGGCCGACCCACCTGACGAACCCGGTCTTCGACGCGGGCCTGCCCGGATCGTGGCTGGTCGACCTGAGCCACGTCGACCTGTCCCGCGTGGACGTCGCCGGCCGTACGGTCAACGGCGAGCTGCTCCCGAGCCCGTTCACCCCCAAGGGCGACCGCCCGACGGGGCCGGCGTGGTACGCCACGCCGACCGTCGCGTACGCGGTGGAGCTCGGCTTCGCAGTCTCGCCGCTCGAGGCGTACGTCCGTACGCAGAGCGGCCGGTACCTGGACTCCTGGTACAAGCGGCTGCGCGACGCGTACGTACAGACGATGGCCGACATGGGCGTCACCACCGACCTCACCGGGAGCGAGTTCCTCGAGGCGATGGCGCGGCGCAAGCAGGCCGACCCGACGATGGCGCTGCTGGAGACCGCGATCAAGGCGACGGCGAAGGGCGGCATCGGCAAGCTCCGCCAGCGCTCCCGGGGCCAGGTGCCGTACTACGAGGAGTACCCGGCGTTGAAGCGGGAGACGTGGCGCCCCGACATCCGGGCCGCCGTGCTGGCGAACCAGAGGGTCGGCCTGCACCGCAAGTTGATGAAGACGGCGGCCGCCGCCGATCTGTACCCGGTCGCGATCGGTACCGACGCGATCGTCTACCCCTCGCCCGGTCCGTCGCCGCTGGACGTCCTGCCGCTCACGCCCGAGGGCAAGCCGGTACCGGGCGGCTTCCGGCTCGGGGTCTCGCCCGGGATGGTCAAGCACCAGGGCACCCAGACCGTCCTGTGGGCGGAAGCCCAGTTCGAGGAACGCGGCGGCGTCTTCAACATCTCCAACCTCATCAAGACCGACCAGAGCGCTGGAGAAGGGGAGTAGCTGACGATGGCCGACTCGCTCGGGGACAGCCTGGACCGCGCGTTGGAGGGGGCGTTCACCCGCCGCATCCCGCAAAGCGCCCAGGCGCAGATGAAGTACCTCGTCAAGCAGCTCAAGGGCACCAAGGCAGCCGCCCAGGCCCTCGGGATCTCCCAGCGCACCGTGGAGCGGTACGTCTCGGGCAAGCTCAAGAGGCCCCGCCAGGAGCTGCGCGGCCGCCTGGAGCGTGAGGTCAGGAAGCGGTGGCAGCCGCAGATCCGTGCGAAGGCGAGGAAGAAGGCGGCGTCGACGGACGGCCTGGTCGTCTCCACCCGCGCGCGCTTCGGGTTCACCGCCGCCGCCGGCACGACCGACGACGCCCGGATCCGCGACATCACCCAGGCCCTGCCGCCCGCCTTCGCGGACCAGCTGTTCACCGCGCGGGAGCAGGGCGCCAACGAACAGCAGCTCCAGCAGATCACGGCCGACGGCCTCGCACAGATGTACTTCCGCGACAACAACCGGCGGGCCCACGGGCTGGGCGTGGAATTTACCGACGTGGAACGGATCGACATCGACCTGTAGGCGCGACCAGTTCGAACGCCTCACTCCCTCGCATTGAAGCTGCGGGGGAGTGAGGCGTTCCGTATTTCTGCGCGTACCGCTGCGCAAGGTATTTCCGTCTTGCGCACGTTTCCCGCGCCATGCGGTGTGCTCCCGGGAAAGAGTGATGCGCATCACACCATGTAGATTCTGACCTGCGGTTTTACGCCCCACAACGTACCCACGGTGTAGTCGGAACGTAGATCCAAAGCCCCGTCAAACGCTGTGCTAGAGCTGCGAGTTACAACGCCCGGAACATCCGTCGATAGACTCCGAGAACGCGAAAGGAGCCCTGCTTCCCAACGGGTTTGACGGCCACTGAGTTGGGAGGGCTCCTTGCGTGGTGCCGTAACGCAGAAAGATGCAACTTCACCACTACGGAGACTAGCGTGAATTCACGAAACACACATCCACGCCCGTTGAACAGATGGGTGGCCGCCATCCACAGCCACCTGCGGAAATGGCGCGGAAGCGGTGAACAGAGTGTCCAACACCACTTCCTTCAGGGCGTCGCCTACAAGCTGGGCAGCGGCGCCGTAACCGTACTGATCGTGTGGTGGGAAGCGCGCCGCTGATCCCTCGGGGCCCGCAGCCAGGCTGCGGGCCCTCCTCTTCGAGTAGACGGCCACCACATCACCCTGCACGTACGGCACGCCGCCGCGCCCACCAGAACAGCCGCCGCCGGGCGGTGGCCGCGTTGACGGCCCGGCCGCACGGTGTCCTCTACATCGGCCAGCGTGTTCAGCAGCCGCTCGGTGGCGGTGACGACAGCCGGGTCGGAGCGGCGCAGGAGCGGACCGACCGCAGTCGCGACCCGGGTGAACGGCTCCCGTACACCGGGTACACCGGCCGCGGTTTGCTTGGCGGCAATCTGTTTCCCGGCTCAGCAGTTCAGCCGCGCGCCCATAGCCCACCAGGCCGCACTGCTGGGCCCTCTCGGATCACCCTGAGAGTGCCCCACCTGGACGTTGCGAACAAGCTCAGGATTCGAATGAAAGTCCGCTGTGAGGTTTCGTCATGATGATGGTTCCGGCCCGTACGTCGGCAAACGGGTGTATTGATGTTGATCCGCGCTACGGGGTGGCGCGCGCGGCTGAGTATGGGCGGGAAGCCAATGGCTTCCGGTGGTGAGTGCCGATCGGCGGCACCGGGCCGTGCACGGGAGGACGACGAGCCGTGGCCAACGACGTGGACCTGGACAAGATCACAGATCTGCACCCCGACAACACTCAGATCGACGCCAAGCTGAAGGAGGTCGGGGCCTCCGACTGGGCCAGTTACTCCACAGGCAGCGAGTCCCAGTTGAGCGCCTTCCTGGTCGACGAGAGGATCAGGCCCTACCTGATCTACCGGCCGAGCAAGGTGACGATGTACTTCGGTCCGGAGCACCCCGTCGGAGCCGGAGTCATCAACAAGACCGACCAGACCGTTGATCACACCATCCAGTGGAGCGACACGATCGGCTTCAAGATCGGTGCGTCACTCTCGATCACGGCCGGTGGCAGCTTCTTCGACCTGGTCAAGGCGTCCGTGACCATGACCCTGAGCCTGGATCTGTCCAAGTCATCCACCTTCTCCGACCAGATCAAGGTGCCGGTCCCGCCGAATTCGTACGGCTGGCTCACTCGCCGGGGCATGACCACCAGCATCGAGTCCGACGTCATCCTCCAGAAGACCTTTGTGACTCCCGGGGTGCGCTGGCACACCACGTCCACGGGGTACGCGGGCAACGACGGACGGCCTGACAGCTGGGTGACCGCTCACAACAAGCCCAACAGCGGACTGCCGGATCTGTCCGGCGACGACACCAGCGGCCTGATCACCCGCAACAGTGATGGGGTAGTGAGGTTCCCCGCGGTCCTCCTGGGCGACAGGTAGTACGGGGTACCTTCTCTCGCGCGCCTGGTCCCATGTGCGTCACTGCACCGATCCGGCCCGCGCCTGGCGAGGGGCGCGGGTCGACAGGGGACGCTGGCTTGCCGACTGTTCACCCTCGCTGATTGATGGCCCTTGTCAGTTCACGGTTGGCCGCCCGGAGGCGTCGAGTTCGGCGGTACGGTCGGTGAGGTCCGAGGCCAGGTGGACGGCTTGCCGTTCAAGGTGGATGGTGGTGCGCTGGAGTGCTTCGACATCGGTGGGCGCGCCGACTCCCGACTCGCGCCAGACTTCCCCGGCCAGGCGACGTACTGCGAGTCCGTGTTACCAGAGGCCGTACGGGAGCGCCGGCGGATGACGTCGGGCAGCTGGCGGGAGGAGGCGGCCGGGATGAAGAACAGCCCGATCATGCCGAGTCCGGTCACGGCGGTGCTCAGCAGGCCCAGGGAGAAGGACGGGTCGACGACCGCGGTCACCCCGCAGTACACCGAGGTGACAGCGACGAACCCGAGGGTCGTGAGGAACCAGCGCTCCCGGAGCGGCGGGCGGTCCTGCGCCACGACCGTGCCCCACCACACCCAGCCCGCCCCTACGCAGAACAGCACGGCGGCCGACGGCAGGAGCACGGGCGGCGCCCACCGTACGACGTCGCCGGGCGGCAGCTGCTGCCCGGCGAGGTAGCTCACCCGGGTCAGCCACACCAGGTACACCGGCACCTCCACCGCGATCACCACCCACATCAAGACCCGCAAGCCCCGTAACGCGGCGCGCTCGCTCATCTCCTGGTCCTCCCCATCGGTCGTCAAGTCCCGGGAACGTAGCGGCCGTTCGTCGACGCCCACCAGGGCGCCGTCACCCGTAGGGGTGGAGATCGGCCGTACGGACGTCCGTCGGCGCCGGTCTTTGTCCACAGGACGGTCCCGGTGGGCTTGTCCCATGACTGATCACGACATCCAGCAGGGGGAGCCGAAGCGCTCCGGACGGATCCTGGAGGGCCTGGCGCGCGCGGAGCGTGCCGTGGTCACCCGCCCCGCACCGAAATCCGCGCGGGCCCAGATGAAATTCCTTCTCACGCGCGCCAAGGGGTCCACCCGGGCCGTGGCGGAGCGTCTGGGCGTCTCGCGGCGCACGGTGGAGCGCTACCGCTCCGGGGCCGCGACGAAGCCGCGGAAGCGCCTTGAGGCCGCTCTGGTGGAGGAGACCGAATCACAGTGGCAGCCGCAGGTCAGGGCACAGGCGCGGCAGCGCGCGGCCTCTTCCGCGGGGCTCGTGATCTCGTGCCGGGCGTACTTCGGGCTGGGCCCCGACGGCACGTCGGACGCGGGCCGGGTCCGGGACGTCAGCGTCGCCGTCGCTCCCTTCCATGCGGCCGCCATCCTCGCCGCCCAGGAGACTGGAGCGACGGACAGCGAGCTGCACTCGCTGGTCGCGGAGGCCATCGCGGACGCCTATTTCCGTCAAGGCGGTGGCGGCCGTGCAGGCCTGGAGTGAAATTCACGGACGTGGAGCGGCTGGACTTCGCCTTTTAGCAGCACGCAATTCGCGTCTCCTGTAAACCTGAATAGCCCGCCCGCTGGACTGCATTGCCGGACGGGTCGGTGTCTGCGTTTCCGAGCTGAAAGCGAGTTCCTGATGAGCACCTCCGACAGGTGGCGTCGCCGTCTCCCCGAGGCCCGCGGTTACGCCGGCGCTCCCCGGACGCCGGTCGACCGGGCAAAGGCCGGCCGCTCCTCGGTTCGCCGCCGCGCCACCGGCATGACCGTCACCGAGGCCGCGGCCGCCCTCGAGGACGCACAGCTCCAGCAGCACATGGACCGCGACCGTGAGGATCTGTTCGGTGACGAGCGCGGGCCGGCCGAAGTCGCGGAGTGGGAGCGCGTCACGCAGCTGCTCGCCACCGCCGGCGGCCCGTACGACCCGGACGGCGACATCGTCGTCCAGGAGGAGCTCGCCGCCGACCGGCGAGCCGAGGAAGCCGAACGGCAGCGCCTCCAGGAGCAGCGGCAGCTCGCTGATCGCGCCGACGAGCTGTCCGCGCTCGTCTACGCCGGCCGACTCGATCGGACGGTGGAGACCCGGCCGGGGGACGAGGCCGTCCGCGAGCTCCTGGTCCACCACGGGGACTACCACCCCGTGGTCGACGACTGGCTGGCACAGGCCCTCGCCGGCCACTCCGGCCACTACGCCGACCCGGCCGCCCGTACGGCCGCCGACGACGTGCTGCCCGTACCAGTCCGCGCCCAGGCCGCGCTGCTCACCGCCCTCGCCCGTACCGGCGAGACGGCCGACGGGGACCTCGCCTTCGTCGGACGCCTCGCGCAGGCCGACCCGGACGCCACGGTCGCGCTCGCGGCGTGGCTCGAGAGCGCGGCCGCGGTAAAGGGCGGCCGGGCGTGAGCGCGCCGGACGAGGTGGTGACTGTCTGGACCGAGCACTCGCGGTCGGCCACCATCAGCGAGCACCTGCTCGCCGACGGCCGGGTCAGCGTCTGGGTCGAACCGCCCGCAGGGGAGCCGCTGCACCCCGGTGACGACGACCTGGACTCCAACCCGATCTGCGAGTGCCCGCGCCTCCCGAGGCAGTTCTGCATGGCGTGTGCCGGCTGCGCCGTATGCGGGCACTGCGCCAGCCCGCACGTCTGGCCGCCGCTCCGCGACTGACCGCCCAGGGGTCCCCGTTCCCTCGACGAGCCGGCGGGCGAACGGGGCCGACGGGATCGCGGAGCGTTACCTCAGGGGTGTCACGCTCCTTGTCACGCCCGTCGGTGAAGCCACGCGACAGCAATCCCCCAACGTCCGTTTTGAGTTGATTCTCTGGCGCCGGAAGGGGCCTGACCCGCCTTCCCGTCCCGAGCGTGACAGCGTGACAACCCCCAACCGGATTCACTCTCGGTCATAACGCTTCGAGGTTGACCGTTCCACGTCATGAACCACGCACTGTTCGATGACAGTTGACCGATGCGGACAGCGTGCGGGGTTTCCTGATGGGCGCGGGCTCGGGTGGGCATGCTGGCGCCATGACGCAGCAGCAGAATCCCGATCGTGTGTGCGTTCTGCCGGGTGATCCGTCCTGGCTCCAAGACACCGCCCATCTGGAGCAGGTGTTCGCGCTGCTCGGCAGGGCCGCCGAAGTCGCCGAAGACGAGGGAGAGGCCGACCGGTACGTCCTGCCCGCGCTCACCTTCAGCATCGCGCAGCGCGTCATCAGCCGCATCAAGGACGACGTCCTGGACCCGGACGCCGGGAAGACCGCCGTCGTCCTGGTCGTGGTGCCGGCCTTCGAGCTGGATGCCCTCTGGGCAGTCCTGGAGGCCCTGCGCAGCGCGCGGGACGGCGACCCGGACGCTGCGGAGCTCCTGGAGGTCCTGAACCTGATCAGCTTCGACGGAAGCTCACCGCCCTCCCGGACTCCCGCGACCTATACCGCCGACCTGGAGACGGTGCTGGCCGTCCTGGCGCTCGACATCCCGGCCGTACGGGACATGGCCATGGCGTTCGCCCTCGACCGCTCACCGTGCTTCGACTTCGACGTCGCGTACGGACAGCTGACCACCGCGTGGCACGCCGCGGGCATCAAGCCCTGAGCACGGGCCGGGCTGCTCGCCGGGCCCTCGGTTCGTCCGTACGGGGGTCCGCCGGGCCGCCCCGGCGATACCGTGGGGGCACACCCCAGACAGAAGCCCAGGAGCCCCGGATGAGCCAGCAGCCGGCCCCCGCGCCCGCCCGCCAGCCCCTCGACGACCACGCCGCCGCGTCCGTCCTCGCCTACGCGGCCGACCAGCGCGCCCGGGTCGACGTCCTCGCTTCGGTCCTGGAGGACATTGCTGCACACGGCTACCCGGCTGCGGAGACGGGCGTGCTGTGGGAGGAAGCCCGCGACGCCCACCTGGACCGCCTGGCCGGTGAGGAGCCCCGTGTCGCCTGAGCACGCCTCGCGCCGCTCCCAAGTCGTCCTGGTGGAGCCCGCGCTCAGCCAGCTGGCGAAGCTCAGCGCGCGCGAGACGCACCGCCTGGATCGCGCGATCGTCGCCATCAGCGTCAACCCGGAACTCGGCACCGAGGTGACCGGCACCCTGCTGCGCGACTACACGGACGAGGTCGACGAGATCCGGGTCATCTACTACGTAACCGCCCTGAGGACGATCACGATCGTCGCGTACGTGGAGGCGTAGCGGCCTCCCGAGCACCTGTGCAGCGCCCCGGACCACCAGACGGTCCGGGGCGCTGGTGCTTCCCGCTGCACGGGCAGCGGAGGGCATAGGGCGGTGCTGCCCGGGGGTGGCCACGGCGGAACCGGGCGGTTGACGCCGCGACGCCAACGCCCAGGCGACGCAGGCGTGCTGCTCGTGCAGCACGCCTCGTACCGTGACGAAGCGGCGCCGTGCAGCGCGACCAGTCGTTCGGCCTGCTGCACGGCGCCGCCGTACGGGTCAGCTGGTGCTGCCGGTGGCCCACCGCTCCATCTCGCTCGGGTCCTTCTTCAGCAGGGTGTCGCGGCGGGACTGCGCGGTTGCCCGTACGACGCCCAGGGAGTGGGCCAGCGCGCCGTACGAGCCGCCCTGGGCGGCGTGCTGGCGTACAGCGGCCTCCGAGCTGTCCGACGTCGTCGCCCAGCGCCCTGGCGTCAGCGTCGGCGAGCGGGATCGTGAGGTCGGGAACGGGGACGGGGTCAGTGTGCTCGGGCTCGGTGGTCACCGGGCTCCTCCTGGTGGTGTGCGGGGCGGACAGAACGGGGTGATGGTCAGCGGTCGACGACGTCCTTGTCGAGATCGCGGTGGTGGAGGTCGATGTCCAGGCCGCACCCCTCGTACCGCTGGGCCAGGTCGGCGACCAGGTACGGGGCGGCGGCCGCGGTGTCGCCGTCGAGGGCGGCGGCGAGCGCGGCCGCCACGGTCGCGGCACGGTGGCGGCCGCCAGCGCACCCGAGGGCCACGGTCAGCGGCTCGTCCTGGCAGGGCCCGGCGAGGTAGGCGTCGACGGTGGCGGCGATGGCGTGCACGAGCGGGATGATGCCGTCGGTACTCATCACCGCCTCGCGCACCGCGTCGTCCCGGGCCGTGAGGTAGCGCAGTTCGGGGCGCAGGTGCGGGTCCCTGAACTGGTGGCGCAGGTCGAAGCAGGCCCGGGCGGGCGGCTGCGGGCCGTGCAGGTAACCGAACGAGGTGATAAGGCGCGCCGGACGTCGCCCGCGGCCCCGGCCGGACGTCGCCCGCGGCCCCAATGACACGCTCGGAGGCAGCGTCGAAGACACCGGCGAACGCCTCGTCCACGCCGGCGGCCTCGAGCGCCTGGACGATGTCGTCGTGGTCGGCGCCGCCGCGCCGTACGGCGTCAGCGAGGAGGTTGAGCGCCCCGGCCGCGGTCGGGGCGCTCACCGCCAGGTCCTCGACGCCGGCGGTGCCACGCGTCCGCTGGGCCGACGTCTCGACGGTGCCGATCCGGGCGAGAGACGTCGACTGCTGCTCCATGGGAACTCCGATCGGGGCGGGGGTGGAAGGCCGGCTGTGGTGGTCGGGCCGCCGGAGAGCGATGACACTGCGCGCGGCGGCCCGCCGGTGCGGGTCAGGCGCCCTCGGAGAGGTAGCGGGCGGCGGTGTCGACGAACTGGTCGTGGGCGACCATCGCGGCCTCTCGCGCGGCGGTGAGCTCCTCGACGCGACCTGTGCGTTTCCCGTCAGCGGGAACCGTGCGTACGGATCTGACACACCCCACTCACACACGAAAGCGGCGTCGCACCCCTTACCGAGGGAGTGCGACGCCGAATGAGGTCGGTGACGGGCCGGTTGGTCCCGCGTGGGTGGATCTTCGTCCACCTTGGCGGGGATCTCTGGTGTCGGTGCCGACACCGGGCACGCGATCGGCGCCGCACCCGAAGGTGCAGCGCCGATGTCCGTACGAGGTGTCAGGTCAGCCGACGGCGTGGAGCGCCCCGCGGCGCTTGCCCGCTGCCGCCTTCTTCGCGGCGGCGAGGGCGGCCCGCTTCTTTCGCTGTTCGGCGAGCTGGTCCTGGTAGGCGGCGACGGCCTTGTGGTAGCTCGCCACGTAGTTCTTGCTGTCCAGGCGGTCCGCCGCGGGCATCGCCCTTACGGCGTCTTCAGCATCCTCGGGGGAGGTGTAGCCGGCCAGCATGGGGTTGATCTGGTAGACGCCGTTGCGGACCTTCTTGACGAGCTTGGCCAACTCCAGCTCCCGCAGCGCCGCGTTCACACTGGGGCGGCTGAGCCCGAGCAACTTCCCGAGGGTGGCCTGGTCGATGCTGATGCGTCCGCCGGCCTCGCTGCGCCCGCGCAGCTTGAGCAGCGCCCGATACGCGGCGGGCGGCAGGTCCAGGTCCGCGAGCAGGCTGTCGGCGTTGGTCGCCGCCCACTTCAAGGTGCTCACTGGGCTGATCCCTCCTTCTGGCGCTGCGCACGGGCAAGTCGGCGTGCAGCGCGTTCTTCGGCCCGCGTCTTCCGCAGTTCCTCGATGGCCTCGCGCATGTGCTCCAGCGACGGGAACCGCACGAGATCCGGCAGGCTCTCATCCTTGCGGATCTTCGAGATCATCTTGTCCTGGTCGACCTGCACGTACTCGGCTTCGACCAGCTCCGTGCCCGGGATGAACTCGGCTACACGGTACGAGTAGGGCGGGTTGAACTGGTAGACCCCGCGGCGCACCTTGAAGACGATGCCATGGCCCATGATCTCCTGGAGCGCCTCGTTGATCGTCCCGCGGTGCACGTCCAGGACCGTCGCCATCTCGTCCTGTGTCAGCCGGATCTGCCCGCCGGCCTTCTGGCAGGCGATCATCAGCAGGATGAGCCGGAGCGGCAGGGCCTCGCGGAAGTACTGCGCGATCAGAAAGAAGAACTCAAGGGAGTCCATCGAGAACGCCTTGGGGCGCTCCTTGGTGTCGTAGAACTCCAGCGACTTGCGCTCGCCGCTGAGCGAGACCGTCCGCCGCGGGTAGCGACGGGCCAAGGAGTCCAGATCCTCAACCGGCTCAACCGGCTTGGACCACGCTCGGATCTCATCATCGAGAGGCAGCTCCGGGCGGCGCGGCGCGCGCTTCGGTGCGGAACGGCGGCGCTGTGGCTCGGATGACACGAGGCTGCTCTCCACTTCGCTGATCATGGACGCCAGCAGTATGTCAGCCACGCCGACAAATATGTCGGTCGCGCTGACGTTCCGGCGTGTTGTGTCCCCCCAGGGGGGACAGATCTCCTCCCCCGAGCACCTGGACGGACCGCTCGACGGAACGCCCGCACAATGTCGGTCTCGCTGACGTTTCGAGCCTCACCCTGTCGGCCGGGCTGACATCTCGGCGTCGATGTGTCTGGCCAGTTGCTACATACCGGCGACGATATGTAGCAACTGAGCTGACAGATCGTGAAGAGTCCAGGCTTCTGACCAGCGCGTTCTTCGTACATCTCCCATATAGGTGGGCTGAGGTCCACGTGAACCGCAGCTCCGGCGGCGCACACGCGCAGTTTCTCCTCCCGTCACTGAAGGTGCTGGCCCTCCCTGTCGACAGCCACCCACCCAACACCGAGCCGCACGTGCCGACGAACACCTACTCGTAAGGCGACTCCTGGCCTCCGACGCTGACCGTCCGTGAAGGACAAGGCGACGCAACTTTTCATTTCAGCCGCTATCGATGTGACTTCTTTCTTGAATCCACACCACATCCATGGTCGCTTGATTTGGCTCGAACCATGCTCAGCTCCGTTTATTGAGCTATCCAGAAAGGGCTCCTCTATCGTTTCTTTAGGGTTGATCTGGAATGTGTGTAGGAACACCCCGATGTGGCACATCATCATTCCAGTTTCAATCTGCGGCCTATCTTTGAAGCATGACCTCGGTTCTCCGAATCTCCCCCCTCTGAACTCTGTTCGACCTGTCGCCCGCCCGACTACCCGCCAGCACCCCACCTCTTGCTGCTGCTCGGGCCGCAGGCCCGTGGGTGGGCCGCGCGGAGCGTGGCACGCCTGGCCCGCACGGGGAGTGGGGGTACGCCTGGTGTGGCTGGAGCGCAGCGGAGGCCACGGGGCGGCCGGAGGCCGGCCCCGGCCCGCAACGCGGGCTGGGCGCCCTGCGGTTGGCGGTGGGCGCGGAGCGCGTGCCGCCTGGCGGTGAGCGAAGCGAGCCGCATCCGCTCACGCGGAGCGGGAGCGGCCGGGGAGCGCAGCGACCCGGCTCGCTGTGACGGGCGCAGCCCGGAGGGACCCGCTCCGCGGGAG
>NZ_JBIURL010000025.1:0-90232 GCF_044740805.1 Streptomyces sp. NPDC088261 | reverse complement strand
GAAGTGAGCCCATGACGCCGTGTCGGGTCGTGTTCATCAAGTGAAGGGCCGGAAAGTTTTTTCCTGACCGGCCGTGAGGCCGCCGAACGCCTCGGCCGACGCCTCCGCGCCCCGATTCCCCCCGTACGGAAGAGGGCCCCCCCCCCCCCCGCGCCCCCCCCCCCCCCCCCCCCCCCCCCCCCCCCCCCCCCCCCCCCCCCCCCCCGCCGGCGCCGCCCCCAGCCCCCCCCCCCCCGGCGGGGGGGGCCCCCCCCCCCCGCCCCCCCCCGCGACCGCGGGCCGCGCGCACCGGCGCGCGACGACGCCCACGACGAGACGTATCGGACGAGTCGTATCAGCCACGAGGAGGCGGCCATGAGTATTCCCATGTCGAGCGAGCACGGCCTCGGTTCCCTTCCCGGTCACTTCCACGGGTTCGCGCTGATGCACATCGCGATGCGCCGTGACGCCCGGCGGCTGCTGGCCGCCGCGCCCCTGCTGACCCGCGCCGGGCTCGGGCCGGCCGGCGCCTGGTGGCAGCAGCTGCGCGACATCATCGACTGGCACCACCGCAGCGAGGACGACGTCCTGTGGCCGGGACTGCTCGCCAGGGCCCCGCAGTTCGCCGCCGAGGCGCGGCTGCTCGGCGAGGACCACGTCGTCCTCGACCGGGCCATGGAGGCGGTCTCGGGCGTGCTGCGCCCCGGCGGTGACCCGGCGGCCGTCGAGCAGGCGGCCACCCGCTTCGACTCCGTGCTGCGGGACCACCTCAAGGACGAGGAGGCGGTCTCCTTCCCGGTCTTCGCGCGGCTCTCGCCCGACGAGTACCTCGCGGTCGAGCGGAAGGTGATCGCCAGCGCCCCGCTCAAGGTCATGACGGCGCTCCAGCCCTGGATGTTCGACGGCGCGGACAAGCGGTCGGTGGCGCAGGTCGCCGCGACCATCCCGCCGCCCGTCCGGGTCATCGGAAACACCGTGCTGCGCCGGCGCTACGAACGTACCCTCACCGGGGTCACCCGCCCGTCCTGAGAGGAAGCCCGATGCACTCCGTTCCCCCCGAGGTCCCCGGCGTACCGGCGGCCGTACGCCCCCGTGACCTGGCGACCCGCCCCGTGCTCGTCGCCGCGACCATCGGCACCGGACTGATGGCCGGTCTCTACCTCGCCTTCGACGTGTCGGTCATGCCGCGCCTCGCCCGGCGGGACGACGAGGCGTACGTGACCGCGATGCGGCGGATCAACGGGGTCCTCGACAACAGCGGGCTCTTCGGGCTGCTGTTCCTCGGGGTGTTCCTCGCGACGGGGCTCGCCGCGGTCCTCCAGCGGCGCCGGGAGCGGCCGGAGGCGGCGCGCTGGAGCGGTGCGGCCACCGCCCTGTACGCGTTCTCGGTCGCCGTCACGGTCTGCGTGAACCTGCCCCTCAACAGGCGGCTGGCGCGGGCCGGTTCGTCCCGCGCCGACCTCGCGGCCGTACGGAAGGCGTTCGACCTGCCGTGGCGGTCCGCCAACGTCGCGCGCACGCTGGCCTGTACGGCCGCCCTGGGCGCCCTCGGGCGCGCGCTGGTCCTGCACGGCCGGGACGCGGCACGCAGCGCCTGAACGGCGCCCACCCCCCGAACTGCGCCCGCCCTCCTTCTCGTTCCCCCGCGAGGAGGGCGGGCGCATACCACCGCGCGCGCCACCGTGTTTCGAGGTGAGACGGATCATGCCGAACCGATGTCTTTTCATACGGCGTCGTCTAAGGTGATGACATGGACACTCTGACCGGTCTCCTCGAAGGTCCCAAGGCCCGCGGCGCGTTCCTCCTCAAGTCCGTCTTCAACCCGCCGTGGTCGCTCCGGGTCGAGGACCGGGCGCCCATCTCCGTGGTCACCATGGTGCGCGGCGACGCCTGGGTGATCCCCGACAACGGGGACCCGGTGCTGCTGTGTCCCGGGGACGTCGCCGTGATGCGCGGCCCCGAGGCGTACACCATCGCCGACAACCTCGACACGCCCCTCCAGATCGTCGTCGGCCCCGAACAGCGCTGCAACACCACCGAGGGCGAGGACGTCACGGAGACGATGGCCCTCGGGGTGCGCACCTGGGGCGACGACAGCAGGGTCGGCTCCTCCGTCATGCTCAGCGGCACGTATCAGGCGCCCAGCGAGATCGGCCGGCGCCTGCTGGCCGCGCTGCCCGTCCTGCTCGTACGGCCCGCGGAGGCGGGACCCAACCCGCTCGTGGCGCTGCTCGCCGACGAGATCGGCAAGGACGAGATCGGCCAGGAGCTGGTCCTGGACCGGCTGCTGGACCTGCTGCTCGTCAGCGTCCTGCGCACCTGGCTCGCGGTCCCCGAGTCCGGCGCGCCCGCCTGGTACCGCGCGCAGAGCGACCCCGTGGTGGGTCCCGCGCTGCGGCTGCTCCACGAACAGCCCGGGAAGGCCTGGACGGTGGCGTCGCTCGCCGACACCGTCGGCGTCTCGCGCGCGGGCCTCGCCCGCCACTTCACCCACCTGGTCGGCGAGCCCCCGATGGCGTACCTGACGGGCTGGCGCCTCACCCTCGCCGCGGACCTGCTGCGGGAGCCGGACGCGACGGTGGCCACGGTGGCGCGCCGGGTGGGCTACAGCGGGGCGTTCGCGCTGAGCGCGGCCTTCAAGCGCGTACGGGGCGTGAGCCCGCAGCAGTTCAGGAAGGGCAGCGGGTCCCCGTCGGCGCACCGGCAGGGCGCTCCGGCCCGTATCGTCGTGCTCGACCGCTGACCGGGGCGGGCGCACCGGCCGGGGGGAGCGGCGAGGGCCGTACGGCCCGCAGGGCCACCGCCGTCAGCAGCAGCTCCCCGCGCACCAGCCAGCGGCCCGCGTAGTGCGTGGGAGCGTGTACGGGCGGGTCCGCCGGGTGCAGGCACGCCAGGAACGTACCGTCGTCGGACGGCTCGACGCGGGCGTCCGCGAAGCCCAGCCACCGGCCCGTCGCCGGGAACCACGCCTTGTAGACCGCTTCCTTCGCCGAGAACAGCAGCCGGTCCCACGGCACTTCCGGCCGTCCGGCGGCCAGCCGCTCCACCGCCGCCCGCTCTCCGTCCGACGCCACCAGGCCGAGCACCCCGTGGGGCAACGGCTCCGCGGGCTCCGCGTCGATGCCGAGCGCCGCGACGTCGGTGGTCCTCGCCACGACCGCCGCCCGGTAGCCGTCGCAGTGGGTGATGCTGCCCACCACTCCCGCCGGCCACTGCGGCGCACCGCCCGGGCCCGGGAGCAACGGCGCGGGTTCCAGGCCCAGTTGGGCCAGCGAGCGGCGGGCGCAGGTGCGGGCGGTCGCGAACTGGCGGCGCCGCCGCTCCCACCGGCCGGCCATCAGCGCGGCCTCCTCGGGGAACAGCGGCGCGGGCGCCAGGTCGTCGAACGCTTCGGCCGACCTGACGCCCGGAGGCAGGATCTCTTCGATCATGGTGGTGAACGGCGTCACGGGCGGGGTCGGGACAGCAGCCCGGCCACGGCCCGTACGACATCGCCGGGACGCTCCAGCGGCAGCATGTGCCCCGCGCCCGGCAGCTGTTCGAACCGCGCGTCCGGCAGCGAGGCCGCCACGGCCTTGCCCAGCTCGGGCGCGATGACCCGGTCGTTCTCGCCGGCCAGCACCACGGCGGGCGTGGTGACGGCGGCCAGCTCGGCCCGCAGGTCCATGCCGCGCGACGAGCGGAAGCAGTCCGCGCGCACCTGGGGGGACGCCGCGGCGAACATCTGCCGGTTGACCTCCAGGGCGTACGGGTCGACCTTCTTGCCCATCGTCTGGCCCAGCAGCCGGCGGCCCAGCGCGGGCCGCGCCAGCGCCCGGGAGAACAACGCGCTGCCCATCATGCGTACTTCGCTGTCCGGGGTGTCCTGGTCGTGCGCGGCGGTGCCCAGCAGCACCAGCCCGCGCAGCCGCCGCGCGGGAGCGGGCTCGGCCGTGGCGTACTCCATCGCCGCGAAACCGCCGCCCGAGTGGCCGACCAGCACGCCGTCCCGTGAACCCGTCTCGCCCAGCACGGCCGACAGGTCGGCGCCGAGGCGACGGATCGAGATCGGCTCGGTGCCGAGGCCGGAGGCGCCGTGCCCGCGCTGGTCGTACAGCACCACGCGGTGGCCGTCCCTGATCAGCCGGTCGGCGACCGTGCCCCACACGCGGCGCCCGGCGGCCCAGCCGTGCGCCAGCACGACCGTGGTCCCGGTGCCGGGTCCGGGGCTCAGGGGGCCGAGGACGGTGACGGCGAGGGCGGCGCCGTCGTCGGTGCGGACGGTCGTCTCCTCGGTCAGCGAGCCGGCGGGAAGCCGCGTGAGGGCGCTCATCGTGAGGCGCCTTCCCGGGCGCCGGCCAGCCGCCGGTCCAGCGCCGCGAAGGCCGCGAGGGTCGCCTTCGAGTGCTCGGCGCCGATGTCGGCGAGCTTGGAGATGACCTTGAGCTTGCCCTGCGGCCGGCCCTGGAAGTGCATGCGCACCCGGGTACGGGCCCCGCCGTCGAGCGGCTCCAGGACGAACGTGGCAGGACCGCGGAAGACCCCGTCGACGTATTCGACCGCCAGCCGGCGGCCCGGGTCCACGGAGAGCGTGCGCTGGGTGAAGCGGAGCTTCAGCCCGCCCTTGTCGACGCCCTTGGTGTGGACGGTCACCGCGACCTCGCCGCCCACGACGTCGGGTGCGCCGGTCACGGTCTCGAAGGTGTTCGCCGGGACCCACCAGGCCGCGGCGCCGCGGAACTCGGCGACGAGCGCGTCCCAGACGGCGTCCGCGGGGGCGCCGACCACCGCCTCGTCGATGATGTCGTATCCGGTCATGGGATCTCCCTGTGCGGTCCTGCGGATGGGGGAGCGGTGAAGGGGGTCGGTACGGTGCGGCTGGCGGTGCGGTGCGATGTGGTGCGATGTGGTGCGCGGGAAAGAAACGGGAGGGGCGGGCGGCGGGGGCGGGGCCGCGGAGAGACCCCGCCCCCGGTCGGTCAGCCGAAGAATCCCTGGCCGGGCGTGAGGATGCCCGCCGGGTCGTAGCGCCGCTTCGCGGAGTAGAACTCGGCGTAGCGGTTGCCGAAGTGACGCTTCCAGTCCGTCCCCGTCATCCTCGGGACGGCGCCGACCAGGTAGCGCTTGGCGCCGAGCGCGACGGCCTTGTCGTACAGCCGCCGGTTCTGCTCCAGCATCCCCTGGATGTTCGGCTCACCCGGGTGCGGGAAGCGCAGCAGGTCGAAGAGGTACGCGACCGGCTCGTTCGGCTGGACGGCCAGCGGGCGCTTGAGCTTCGACGTGCGGTACGGGTACGTCAGCAGGAAGCCGGCGCCCAGGTCGTTCGCCGTCAGCTCGGCCTCGGCGATCTTCAGGAACTGCTTGGCCTTGGAGGCGGGCAGGAACATGGACAGCCAGGGCTTCGGCTGGAACCAGTACCCCGTCTCCTTGAGGAACGCCTCCGCCGCGTCGAGGCGGAAGTTGTAGTCGCGGTACGTCATGTCCTCGATGACGGCCTCGGCCCGGTTGTCCCGCAGCCCCGCGAGCAGCGCCGCGCGGTCCGGGACGGCGGTGCCGTTGTAGACGGCCCCGACCTCCAGCTTGTAGCGCCAGCCCGTGTCGTCCGGGGTGCGCTGCAACTCGCCCGCCTGGACCTCGAACCGGCCGTCCGCGAGGACCTTCTCCGAGTCGGCCATGTAGGTCGCGACGTCGTTGTAGTACAGGCTGAAGATGACCGCCCGCTCCTTGAGCGGGATGACGTCCACCGTGGCGCGCAGGATGATGGCGACCTGACCGCCACCGCCCAGCACGGCGTTGAACAGGTCGGGGCGGACCGTCGGCGAGGTGGTGACCAGCTGGCCGGCGCCGGTGACGACGTCCAGCGACCGGACCGTGTCGACGAGCAGGCCGTACTTGCCCGCCGTACCGCCGATGCCGCCGACACTCAGCGTGCCGCCGATCGACAGGTGCAGGTAGTCCGGCACCGCCGGCGGCATCTTGCCCTTGGGCGCCGCCGCGTCCGTCAGCTGGCCCCAGGTGACACCCGCGCCCACCGTCGCCGTGCTCGAACCGATGCTGTAGATCTTCGCGAGACCGCGCGCGTCGATCGAGATGCCGCCCCGGACCGAGGCCTGGCCGTAGCTGGAGTGCGACTCGATGTCGTCACCGGTGCCGCTGCGCCCGTTGACGGCGATCTTGAGGTTGTTCGCCCTGGCGTAGTTCACCATCGCGACGACGTCCCGGTCCGACCCGGGCACCAGCACCGCCCACGGCAGGGCGTCCGTCACCAGCCGGCCGAAGTCCTGGCCGAACGAGGCCAGTTCGGTCCCGGACGTCTTCAGCGTCCCGTCCAGCGGCGGTACGGGGGACACCTGGCCGTGCCCGCCGTGACCGCCGTGGCCCCGGCCGGACTCCGCCGCGGTCGCCCACGTCTGGGTGGTGGCGTTCCAGCCCACCACGGTGGCCGCGGTGGCGGCGATCCCGCCCAGGACCCTGCGCCGAGAAGGAGTGCTGTTGCTCATCTGGTCCGTTCTCCCGTTCGTCATACGTGCTTCACAGCCGGTCTTCCGGCGCCGACAGTGGTGGCGAGCTGGTACTCGCCCAGATCGAAGTGCTTGGTCTGACGGCGGAACCGCCAGGTGTACGTCGGCCAGATCGACGGGTTGCGGCCGCTGCTGTCGAGGTACCAGCTCTTGCAGTTCCCGGCGTTCCAGACCGTGCCGTCGAGCCGCTTGTCGAGCGCCTCGTTGTACGCCGCCTGGGCCTCCTGGCGGACCTCCACGCTGGACAGGCCGCGCCGGTCCATCTGCTTCAGCGCGTCGAGTACGTAGGCGATCTGGGCCTCGATCATCACGACCTGCGAGGAGTGCCCGAGGGTCGTGTTGGGGCCGAGCAGCATGAACAGGTTGGGGAAGCCGGCCACGGTGGTGCCGCGGTGCGCCGACATGCCGCCGCTCCACGCCTCCCGCAGCTGGACGCCGCCCCGGCCCCAGATCCGCCCGGCGACCGGCCGGTCCACGGCCTTGAAGCCCGTACCGAGGATGATGGTGTCGACCTCGCGCTCCTGGCCGTCCTTGCCCACCACCGACTTGGCCCTGATGTGGTCGATCCCGTCCGTGACGAGCTCGACGTTGGGCTGCTGGATCGCCGGGTACCAGGTGTTCGAGAACAGCAGCCGCTTGCACGCCATGACGTAGTCGGGCGTCAGCCGCTCGCGCAGCGCCGGGTCGGCGACGCTCTTCTTCAGATGGTCCGACGCCATCTTCTGCATCTTGCCCGCGACCTTGGGGCGCGCCATCACGAAGGCCAGGATCTCGCGACCCCACATGTTGAAGTTGCGCCGGAAGTTCTGGTAGCCGGGCAGTCCGCGCAGCAGCTTCGCCTGGAGCGGGCTGGTGGCCTTGTCGTTCTTCGGGCCGACCCACGGGGGAGTGCGCTGGTAGAGGTCCAGCTGCCCCACCTCGGGCTGGATCTTCGGGACGAACTGGATGGCGGAGGCGCCCGTGCCGATGACGGCGACGCGCCGGCCCGCCAGGTCGTGGTCGTGGTCCCAGCGCGAGGAGTGGAAGACCTTCCCCTCGAAGTCCGCGAGCCCCGGGATGTCCGGCAGCGCCGGCTCACTCAGGTATCCGGTGCCGGTGACCAGGACCTGGGCGGTGTACTCCCCGCCCGAGGTCTCGATGTGCCAGTGGCGGGTCGCGTCGTCCCAGCGGGCGGCGATCAGCTCGTGGCCGAAGCGGATGTGGGGCCGTACCCCGAACCGGTCGGCGCAGTCCCGCAGATACGCGTACAGCTCGTCGCGCTTGCCGAACGTGCTCTTCCAGTGCGGGTTCTGCGCGAACGAGAACGAGTACAGGTGGGACATCACGTCACAGGCGCACCCCGGGTAGGAGTTGTCGCGCCAGGTGCCGCCCACCTCGTCGGCCCGCTCGAAGACCAGGAAGTCGTCGATGCCCTGCTGGAGCAGCCGGATGGCCGTACCCAGGCCCGAGAAGCCACTGCCGATGACCGCGACCCGCAGATGACGGGTCGGCCCCCGGCCGGCCGCGTCCCGCGCCTCACCGCTCACTCCGCCGCCTTGGGCGGGTTCGAGAATGCTCGTCACGGTGGCCTCCTCAGCCCCTGCGCGCGATGGTGACGCGGAAGTTGTTGAAGAACTTGTCCTCGAGGGTGTAGGCGAAGATGTCGAGGTAGCGCTCGAAGCGGGCCACCACGTCCTCGCCCTCCAGGGCGACCGCGGCCTCGCGGTCCGCGGCCAGGCGCTCCAGCCAGGCGCGGCACGCCATGGCGAAGGACTCCCGCTCGTTGACGATCTCCACGACCTCGAAGAGACCCTCCGCGGCGGCGGTCAGCTCGTGGAGATGCGGGATGTGCATCCCCTCGAACTCGCTGCGCTGGAGGAACTTGAGGTCCGCGAGCAGCTCGCGGCTCATCGGCTGCGCCTCGGCGGTCATCGTGTGCAGGACGAACTTCGCCCCCGGGTTGAGCGCCTTGGAGACCTGGTTGAAGAAGAAGCGGTAGCGCTTGGTGCGCTCGCGCGGCGGCAGGTTGGAGGAGACGAAGTGCTCCAGCGCGTTGATGCAGAACGCCGCGTCGTACTTCTCTTCGGTCGTGTGGTCCGCCCAGCTCTCCACCCGCGTGGTGATGCGCGGGTTGTCCAGGCCGGTGATGAACGCCTCCTGGGTACGGCTCAGGGTCAGGCCGACGGCCTCGCGCACCCCGTGGACCGTCGTCAGCCGGTTGAGCATGGTGCCCCAGCCGCAGCCGATGTCCAGCACGCGGCCCGCGTCCTTGGCGCCGGCCAGCTCGGCGAACGTGTCGAGCTTGCGGAACTGCGCCTCGTCCAGGGCCCCGACGAGCGTCTCGTCCGGCTCCCAGTAGCCGCCGGAGTACATCATGGACGGGCCCAGCAGGAGAGCGTAGAAATCGTTGCTCACCTCGTAGTGGTGCCTGACCGCGTCGACCTCGGGGTCCACGGATCTGGGGGCGACCGTTGTCATCCTCGACCTCTTTCCTGGTGTTGGTTCCGCGATCCGCTCGTCCCGACCGCCGGTGCGGCGGCCGGTCCGACCGCCGATCCCGCCGGGCGATCCGGTCCTGCGATCCGGTCACGAGGAAAGCGGTTCGCTCGCAACAGACGCGCAACACGGGCGTACGGCCCCGGTGTTGCGCGCCGGTTGCGCGGCCCGCGCTTGCATGCCTCTCGAAACCGGATGCACCGCGAGAGAGGACCGAAGCTCATGACGCTGCCCACCATCGAAGAACTGGCGAGCCAGCTCGAGGCCGTGTCGGGCGCCCAGGAGGTCAGCCCCGATGCACCGCTCCAGCACATCGCGGACGTCGACTCGCTGGACCTGATGGAGTGGCTGTACGGGTTCCAGAACCAGTACCCGCACATCCCCGCCGACGAGTCGCTGTTCGCGGACCTCGACGACACCACGACGCTGCGCCACGTGTACGAGCGGATCCTCGCGCTCGTGCCGCAGCCGGCGCAGGCGTAGCGAGAGCGCCCCGTGAACGGCTTTGACATCACCGGGTGGGGCATGGCCGTACCCGAGCGCAAGGTCACCAGCGCGGAGCTCGCGGAGCGCTTCGGTGTGGACGAGAACTGGATCGTCAGCCGGTGCGGTATCCAGGAGCGCCGGGCCGTGGGCCCCGGCCAGACGACCGCCTCCCTGGCGGTCGAGGCCGGCCGGCGCGCACTGGAGAAGGCCGGGCTGACCGGTGCCGACATCGCCCATCTGATCGTCGCCACCGCCACCCCGGAACAGCCCTCACCGGCCACGTCCGCGTTCGTCCACCACGACCTCGGCATCGCGGGCAGCGCGCACGACGTCAACTCGGAGTGCGCGGGCTTCGTCTACGGACTGGTGTCGGCGATGGCGCTCATCGCCATCGACCCCCGGCCCATCCTGCTGATCGGGTCCGACACCCACACCCTGACGGCCAACCCCGACGACCGGGACCTGTCGATCCTCGTCGGCGACGGCGCGGGCGCCGTCGTCCTGACGCCGGGACCCGAGAACCGGGTCAAGGCGTGGAACCTGGGCGCCGACGGCTCGTGCGCCGGCAGCCTCAAGGTACTGGCGGGCGGCAGCAGGATGCCCACCACCGAGGAGACCGTGCGCGCGGGGCTGCACTACGCCCAGATCAACGGCAACGAGATCTACCTCAACGCCGTGCGCTACACGGTCCGTACGGTCCGGGAGACGCTGGAGAGCGCCAAGGTCGACGCCGCCGACGTCGACCACATCATCCCGCACCAGGCCAACATCCGGATCATCAACTCGATCCTCAGCCACACAGGACTCCGCAAGGAGGCCCTGGTCACCAACCTGGAGCGGTACGGCAACACCGCGTCCGCGTCCATCCCGATCGCCCTCACCGAGGCGCTCGACGACGGCCGGATCCAGAACGGCGACCAGGTGCTGCTCGCGGGCTTCGGTGCCGGCATGACCTGGGGATCGATGCTCCTGGAGTGGGGCGGGGAGAAATGAGCCGTAACAACACACCGGGCAGCCGCCCGGAGCAGCCGGTCGCCCTCGTCACGGGGGCGTCCGGCGGTCTCGGCCAGGCGCTGGCACTCGAACTGGACGCCCTCGGCTGCCGGGTCGCCGTGCACTACAACAGCGCGGAGGCACAGGCCAGGGCCGTCCAGGACAAGCTCACCAACGACTCCATCGTGGTGACCGGTGACGTGGGCTCCTGGGAGGCCGTCACCGCGATGTACGCGGAGATCAGCGAGCGCCTCGGACCCGTCGACGTGCTGGTCAACAACGGCGCGATCCGCAAGGACTCGCTGATGGCGATGCAGTCGCCCGCGGACTGGGCGCAGGTGATCCAGACCAACCTGGTCGGCTCGTTCCACACGACCAGGGCGTCCGTGCCGTACATGCTCAGGCAGCGGTGGGGACGGATCATCAACGTGGTCTCGCCCTCGGGCCTGATCGCGACGGCGGGCCAGACGGCGTACTCCGCGTCGAAGGCGGGGCTCATCGGCTTCACCCGGACCCTGGCCGCCGAGTGCGGCCGGCGCGGGGTGACCGTCAACGCCCTGTCGCCCGGCTTCATGATCACCGGTATGACGAAGAACCTGTCCGACCGGGTGATCGAGGGGATGGAGGACAAGGCCCCCATCCCGCGTTTCGTCACGGTCGAGGAGGTGGCGCGCAGTGCGGCGCTCTTCCTGGACCAGGACTGCATGACGGGCCAGGTCATCAGCATCGACAGCGGCGTCTCCATCACCTGACGCCGCGGCACACGAAACGAGGCGGTCCGGAATCCTCCGGGCCGCCTCTTTCTCATGTCCTTCCCGTCTCCCCCGTCGACAGGACCTACGCCACACGCCGGCGTGGCGCGAACGGGCGGGGTGCGGCCGGCCGCGGGTACGGAGCCTCGAACATGCCCATCAGGACCGGGTCCAGCTGGGTGACCGCCCGGGGCTCCGGCCGCCGCCGCGCCTCGGGCGTGCGCAGCAGCTCCAGGTACGCGGCCTCGCTCTCGGGCGCCGGGTCGATGCCCAGCTCCTCGGCGAGGACCTCGCGCAGCTGCTGGTACGTGCGCAGCGCCTCGGCCCGGTTGCCGGCCGTCCGGTGCGCGGCCATCCGGCACCGGTACGCGCTCTCCCTGAACGGAGCGCGCCGTACGGCCTCCTCGGCGTAGCGCAGTGCGTGGTGCTCGTCGCCGAGGGCCGACGAGGCGAGGCTCGCCGTCTCCAGCGCGGACAGCCGCAGCTCGTCGAGGCGCTCGCGGGTGCTGTTGACCCACTCGCCCTCGTGGGCCGGCAGAAATGACCCGCGTAGATGTGACACAGCGGCGGCCGCGAGCTTCTGCGCGACACCGTACGAGCCGGTCGCGTACGCCTCGGCCGCCTCCGTCGCCGCCTCCTCCGCGCACTCGACGTCGACCAGCGCTTCCTTGGGCAGGTAGAGCAGGTAGCGGCCGCCCTGGGCGACGAGCGGGGTGATCCCCGGGTGCTGCGTCGGGGACGTGACGAACGTACGGACGCGGCTGACGACACTCCGGAGCGCGGACGCCCAGGTGTCGGGGAGCCCGTCCGGCCACACGGTGTCCGCGAGCTGGTCGCGGCTGGTGCCCCCGGAGCGTTCGAGGACGAGCCGGGCGAAGGCGACCTGGGCCTGAGCGCTGGACAGGTGCTGTGGGGCAGTCCCGTCGGGTTCGATGGTGACGAGACCAGCGAGTCTGATGAGCAAGCTGTACTCCCTGAGCGGTCGGCCGGTGGGCCGGGAGTTCCGGCGCCGGCTGCCGCCGGCGACGGTGGGTCGAGATCGCGCCAGGGGGCGTCACGCTTGTCCTTGTGGAGGAAAGCGGGACACGTCTCGGGTGTGCCCCCCGCACAAGAATTGGACGATACCGGCCAACCTTCTCGGTGTGTCAACAGTGGCCGGGGAACAATCCGCCTGAATGGCTGGAGCCTTGAGTTCCGATTGCCGCCGGCTGTCGCGTTCTTGTTGCGCTGTCCCAATTCCCCCATCTCACAGCCGTGTTGCGCCCGGCTTGCGCGCCTGTCGTTGAATTGCGTCGCACTTCGGGTCCAGGGTTGAGAGGACTCCGGTAATTGTCCGAAACGTGGATGAGGAGACGTCCGTGAACGCATCCGGAGGCTGGGAACGGCTCGCGCCGAAACTGGACGCGACACGCCGTCGCGTGCAGGCGCTCGAATGGGAGCCCGACCGCCGCAACAGCTTCGTCACGTACACGGTCGAGCGGGACTCCGCGTACGCCGACCTCGACGGCCGCCGCCTCCTGATGATGTCGGGCTACAGCTACCTCGGGCTGGCCGGTGACGAGCGTGTGGTCCGCGCCGCCCAGGCCGCCGTCGAGCTGTACGGCACCGGCAACCACGGGGTACGGGCGCTGGCCGGGTCGATCCCGCTGCACGAGGAACTGGAGGCCGAGGTCGCCCAGTTCGCCGGCCGGGACCGGGCCCTGGTCTTCGGCTCCGGCTACGCCGCCAACGTCGGCACCGTCGGCGCCCTGGTCGGCGCGGGGGACACCGTACTGATCGACAAGTACGACCACGCCAGCATCGTCGACGGCTGCCGCCTCAGCGGCGCCACCGTCACCCGCTTCCGCCACAACGACGTGGACCACCTCGACCGGCGGCTCGCCGCCGCCAGCCCCGACGGCATCCGTCTGGTCATCGTCGACAGCGTGTACTCCATGGACGGCGACATCGCCCCGCTCCCCGAGCTGCGCCGCGTCTGCGACGCGCACGGTGCGCTGCTGATGGTGGACGAGGCCCACGCGCTCGGTGTCATCGGCGCCACCGGCAAGGGCATCGAGGAGCACTTCGGGTACACGGCGAAGGTCGACGTCAAGCTGGGCACCCTGTCCAAGGCCATCCCCTCCATGGGCGGCTGGGTCGCGGGGCCCGAGGAACTGATCGGCCACCTCAAGTACGCGGCGCGGCCGTTCCTCTTCTCCGCCGCGCTCGGCCCGGCCCAGACCGGAGCCGCGCTGGAGTCGCTGCGCATCCTCCAGCAGGAGCCGGAGCGGGTCACCCACATCCAGGAGGAGTCCGCGCGCTTCCGCCGCACCCTGAACGAGGGGGGCATGCGGACGGGCGACAGCGAGACGGCCGTCGTCCCGGTCATCGCGGGCTCCGACGACGCCGCCTACGACTACGCGACCGCGTGCCGCGCGGCCGGCGTGATCGGGCTGCCGGTGGTCACCCCGGCGGTCCCCAACGACCTGGCGCGGCTGCGGATCGCCATCACCGCCCGCCACACCAAGGCGGACCTCGACTTCGCCGCGGAGGCCTTCCTCAAGGCCGCGGCGGAGTGCGGTCTGATCCCCGCCTGAACCACGCCCGACCCACGCCCGGGCCCGGCCCCGACACGCGCCTGACGCATCGTCGGGGCCGGAGCCCCGCGGCCGGGCCGACACCGACGGCCGACGCGCGCGTGCCACCGACCCGCACCACCGGTCGGCACGCGCGCCGGCCGCCACCACCGACACCACCTCAACGGCCGGACGGCCGTCCGCCGCTCGCACGGGATACGGGATCCGAGATGCCAACCTCACCGAGGCACGCACCGCTCACAGCGCCTGTCGCGATCACCGGCATGGGCGTCGTCACTCCGGGCGGCAGCACCCCCGACGACCTGTGGGACACCCTCCGCGCCGGCCGGTCGACCGCCGCCGCGCTCACCCACCTCGACCTGTCCCGGCACCGGGTCAGGATCGGCTGCCGGGTCCGCGGACTCGACGCCGTCGGACTGGTCCCCGACAAGGACGCGCGACGGATGGACCCGTTCGCGCTGTACGGGACGACCGCCGCGCTCGCCGCCCACCGCGACGCCGGTGCGCCCACCGCCGACCCCGGCCGTACCGCCATCGTCGTCGGCAACGCCGTCGGCGGCCGGGCCACCAGCGACGAGCAGTCCCGGCTCTTCACCGAGTCGGGCCCCCACCGGGTCAACCCGCTCATGCCGCTGATGACGATGCCCAACGCCGCCGCCGCGCAGATCGCGATCCGGCTCGGCTGGCAGGGCCCCGCCCTCACCATCGCCACCACCTGCGCCAGCGGCGCCGACGCCGTCGGCCACGCGCTGATGCTCCTCCAGACCCACCGGGCGGACGTCGTCATCGCGGGCGGCTGCGAATCCACCCTCACCCCCGTCACCCTCGCCGGGTTCGGCAACCTCAACGCCGTCTCGATGCGCAACGACGACCCGGAGCACGCCTCCCGGCCGTTCGACACCGACCGCGACGGGTTCGTGATGGGGGAGGGCGCCGGGTTCGTCGTCCTCGAACGCCTGGACGACGCTCGGGCGCGGGGCGCACGGACGTACGCCACCGTCGCCGGGTACGCGGCCACCTCCGACGCCTACCACCTCGCCATGCCCCTGCCCGACGGGTCCGCCGCCATCGACGCGATGACCGGGGCGATCGCCGACGCCGGGCTGATCCCCTCCGACATCGTGCACGTCAACGCCCACGGCACCTCCACCCCGCACAACGACCGGGCCGAGGCCGCCGCCCTCACCAAGGTGTTCGGCGCCGACGGACCGCCGGTGACCGCGACCAAGAGTGTCATCGGCCACCTCATCGGAGCCGCGGGAGCCGTCGAGCTGATCGCCACCGTCGAGGCGATGCGCCGGTGCGAGGTCCCGCCCACCGCCAACCACGAACAACTGGAGCCAGGCATGGAAATCGACGTGGTCCACGGCGCCCCGCGCCCCGTGGCGTCCGGACCGGCGCTGTCGAACTCCTTCGGCTTCGGCGGCCACAACTCCACCCTGGTGGTGACGCCGGTATGACCACCACACCGATCGAAGGAACCACCGGGGCCCAGGCCCTCGCCCCCGCGGCGGCCTCCACCGTCACCGCGGCGGACCTCGCCGCCTACCGGGACGCCGTACGGTCCGCGCTCCCGGCGGCCGGGACCGGCAGCCCGGCGGACGGATCCGCCTCGCCCGTGCACGCGTTCGTCCTCGCCCACACCGTCGCCGAGCAGACGGTCGCCGCGCTGACCGCCGCCGAGGACGGACCCGTCTCCGTCGTCCACCTCGGCCAGGACATCCGCTGCCGCCGGCTCATCGCCGCCGGTGAGCGGGTGACCGTACGGCTCGACGTGCTCGGCGCCCGCCGCGAGCCCCGCGGCACCCGGGTCGCGCTGCGCTCCCTGCTCAGCGGCGACGCGGACGGGGGAGCGGAGCCCTTCGCCGAGCTGCTCACCAGCGCCCTGCTCGTCGGCGCCACCGCACTGGATCCCTTCGGCGACATCTCGGGCGGCGCCCCCGCCCCGAAGCCCGCGGGCTCCGGTGAACCCGCCCTCGCGACGCACGAGTTGACCGAGGAGTGGATCAGCCGGTACGCCCACGCCTCGGGCGACCTCAACCCCATCCACCTCGACCAGGAGGCGGCCCGCGCCGCCGGCTTCGGCTCCGTCATCGCGCACGGCATGAGCGTGGTGGCCCTGGCCGTCGAGGAGATCACCGACCGGTACGCCGACGGCGACCCCTCGCGCGTACGGGGCATCGGCGCCCGCTTCTCGTCGCCCGTGGCGCCCGGCGAGGAACTGCGCCTCGAACTCCAGCCGGACGCGGCCGGCCTGGTGGTGCGCTTCACCGGCAGGACCCCGGCGGGCCCCGCCGTGAAGAGCGGCTGGGTCCAGCTCGCCGACCCGGCCGCCCCCTCCGGGGCCGTACCCACCGGAGGCAGCCATGAGCGGTGACAGCCCCGGCCCGGGCCCCGGCGGTCTCGTCGGCGGGTTCCTCCTCCAGGTCCGCGAGCGCCCCGACGCGCCCGCACTCGTCTGGAACGGCGAGGAGACCTCGTACCGCGAGCTGTACGAACTGGCCGGGCGGCAGCGCGAACGGCTGGACGCGATCGGGCTCACCCCCGGCGAACCCGTCGGCGTCCTCGCCACCAAGTCACCGGCGGCCGTCGCCCTCGTCCTGGCGTGCCTGCTCGCCCGGCGCCCCTTCCTCCTGCCGTCCCCCGCCCTCGCCCCCGCCCTGCTCGCGGACCTGTTCGCCCAGGCGGGCTGCCGCCGGGTGATCGCCCCCGGGGCCGAGGACCCGGGCGTGGTCCCCAACCCGGACGTCACCCCGCAGCCGCTCTCGCCCCGCGAGGCCGCCGAGGTGTCGTTCATGCTCACCACCTCGGGCTCCACCAGCCTGCCCAAGATCGTCCCGCTGGGCCGGGAGGCCGTGAACCGCTTCGCCGCCTGGGCGGGACCCGCCTTCTCGATCACCCGGGGCACGACGGTCCTCAACTACGCCCCGCTCAACTTCGACCTCTGCCTGCTCGACGTCTGGACCACCCTGGCCCACGGCGGCCGGGTCGTCCTGGTCGACCCCGCCCTCGCCGCCCGCGGCGGCCACCTCCTCGACCTGCTCGTGCGCCACGACGTCGAGGTCGTCCAGGCGGTGCCGATGTTCTACGGTCTGCTGCTCGACGCCGCCGAGCGGCGCGGGGTGACCCTGCCCGGCGTCCGGCACGCCATGTTCACCGGCGACGTCATCCCCGACCGCACCCTGGGCGGACTGCCGAAGCTCTTCCCCTCGGCGCGGATCCACAACATCTACGGCTGCACCGAGACCAACGACAGCTTCGTCCACGAGGTGGACGCCGCGTCCGGCACACCGGTGCCGATCGGCGTGCCGCTCCCCGGCGTCGAGGCCCTGGTCCTGGACCAGGACGGCCGGCCCGTCACCGGACCCGGCTCCGGCGAGCTGTACGTGTCGACGCCCTTCCAGTCGGCGGGCTACCTCGACCGGACCCGGCACGCCGGCGTGTTCACCGGCCACCCCCTCGGGCTGGACGACCGCCCCTGGTTCCGTACCGGCGACCTCGTACGGCGCGACCCCGAAGGACGGCTCCACCTCACCGGACGCGGCGACCACCAGGTCAAGGTCCGGGGTGTGGCCGTGAACACCGCCGAGGTGGAACGGGTCCTGCTCGACCACCCCTCGGTGCTCGAAGCGGGGGTGGCCGCCGTGCCCGACCCCATCGAGGGCCGCGTCCTGATCGCCGCCGTCCAGCGCGCGCCCGGCAGCGGCCTGAGCAGCCTCGAACTGCGCAAGCACTGCGCCCAGGGCCTGCCCAGGGCCGCCGTCCCCGCCCAGCTGCGGATCGTCGACGAGCCGCTGCCCAAGACCGCCACCGGGAAGGTCGACCGCAGGGCGCTCGACCGGCTCCACCCTCTGTCATCAGCGAAAGGAAGAACGTCATGAGCCACGTCGGCACCATCAAGCAGTTCGTCATCGAGGAGTTCCTGCCCGACGTCAGCGCCGAGGAGCTGGCCGACGACCACGACCTGCTCTCCGACGGCGTCATCGACAGCCTCGGCGTGCTGAAGCTGATCGCCTGGGTCGAGGACCGGTTCGAGGTCGCCATCGGTGACGAGGACCTCGACCCGGACAACTTCCGCAGTGTCGCCGCGATCGACGCCTTCGTCTCGGGCTCGCGCCGGCCAGAGGTCGCAGGAAGCTGACATGCACCTCGCGATCCTCGGACTGCTCGAACAGCGCGCGCCCGTCGCGCGCGAGACCTGGCGGTCGTTCTGGGACCAGCTCGGCGACGGCAGCCTCGACCGGGCACAGGCCGTCGCCCTGCTGACCTCCCTGGCCACCCGGCTCCCCGACCACGAGACCCTGCGCCACCTGCTGGACTCGCTCGCGGAACGGCGGCCCGCCCGGCCGGCGGACCGCTGGCCCGGCACGGTCAACGTGGTGGGCACCGGCGGCGGCCCCAGGACCTTCAACATCTCGACCGCGTCGGCGTTCACCGCCGCCGCGGCGGGCGTACGGGTCGTCAAGACCGGTTCACGTGCCTACTCCAGCAGCCTCGGCTCCGTCGACCTGCTGGAACGCCTCGGGATCCGGCTGACGTCGTCGTACGAGCAGACCGGGGAGACGCTGGAGCGGTACGGCATCGCCTTCGCGGGGCCGTTCGTCTACCCCGCGCAGCTGACCCGGCTCGCCAGGACCGTCGCGCCGTTGAGCATGAAGCCCTTCGGCCGGTTCCTGAACGCGCTGGGCCCGTTCCTCGCCGACCTGCCCGTCACCGCGCAGGTCACCGGGGTCTCCGCGGGCGCACCGCTCACCGAACTCGGCGCCCTCGCCGGGACGGTCACCGATCGCACCCTGTGGCTGACCAGCAACGACCGGGGGGCCGACGAACTGCTCGGCTTCGCCGACAACACCGTCCACACCAACGCCGGTGACGAGTTCACCGTCAAGGCCGGTGAACTGGTCTCCTCCGAGGGCGGGTTCGACGATCTCGCCCCCGCGGCCGACCCCGCCTCCGCGCCCGACCACTTCCTGTCCGTCCTCGGCGGCACCGCCGGTGAGGTGGCCACCCGCACGGTCTGCCTCAACGCCGCGGCCCTGGCCGTCGCGAGCGGCCACCTCACCGACTGGGGCCGGGCCGTCGCGGCGGCGGAGGAAGCGGTACGGAGCGGAGCGGCCCGCGCCCTGGCCGAGCGGATCCGTGCCGACCGGGCACGGCCACCGGCCCGTACGGGCGGAGCGGCCCGTGTCTGAGTTCTTCACCCGCGCCAGGACGGGCGGCGGCGGACCCGGTCTCGCGCTGTTCCTCAACGCCGGGGACCCGCCCCTCGACGTCCTCGCCGACCTCGTGAGGATGCTGGACGACGAGGGTGTCGAGTGCCTCGAACTGGCCGTCCCCTTCCCGGACTCGGTCACCGACGGGCCCGTCATCCGCCGCTCGGCGAGCCGCGCGCTCGCCCGCGGCGTGGGCCTGGACGAGGTCCTGGAGTTCATCGCCGCCGTCCGCCCCGGACTGCGGACCCTGCGGATCGCGCTGCTCGCCGACTGGAGCCACTCGCTCAAGCACCGGGACCTCGCGGCCACCACCCGTACCATCGCCGACTCGGGCGCGGACGGCCTGCTCGTCCACGCGCTGCCGCCCCGGCTGCGCGCCGCCCACCTGGCGGCCGCCCGCGAGGCGGGGCTGCCCGTCGTCACCACCTGCTACCAGCAGAGCCCGCCCGCCACCCGGGCGGAGGCGGCGGCCCACGCCACCGCCTACCTCTATCTCGTCGCCCACTACGGACGCAGCGGCACCGCGCCGGCCGCCGGCCACGCGGACCTGGCCGGCACGGTCACCGCGCTCCGGGCGCACACGACGTCCCCGATAGCCATCGGCTTCGGGGTCAGGACCAGACAGGACGTGGAAGCCGTACGCGCCTGTGGAGCGGATGGCGTGATCATCGGCTCCGCGGGCGTCGCCACGGTCGAGCAGGCACTCGACCAGGGCGACGACGTCGTCCGGGCCTTCCGCGACTTCGTCCGGTCCGTCTCTCCCATCCCAACCAACACACCAGAGAGAACAGGGAGTTGAACATGATTATCCGTGACCTGGAGAACGTCAAGACCGTCGAATGGGGCAACGGCCTGAGCCGACGCTTCCTCACCGCCGCGGACGGCCTCGACTACAGCGTCACCGACACCACCGTGCGCGCCGGCACCAAGTCCCGCCTCCAGTACCGCAACCACCTGGAGACGTGCTACTGCATCGAGGGCTCCGGCGAGGTGATCGAGCTCGACGGCACGTCCCACGCGCTCACGCCGGGCGTCCTCTACTCCCTCAACGAGAACGACCCCCACTACCTCGTGGCGAGCCCGCACGAGGACCTCCGCCTGGTCTGCGTCTTCTCCCCGGCCCTCCAGGGCGACGAGGTGCACCAGCTCGACGAACACAGCTCCTCCGCCTACTGATCCACCCGAGACCCGCACGGTCCGTACGTACATCGAAAGGCTCGCCGTGATCCGCTGGAACGCCGATCAGACCGACCTGCGTGAGGGCCTGGCCCGGTGGGGCGAGGCCCTCAGCGCCGGCCACATCGAACAGGACGAACAGGCCACGTTCTCCTGGGACAAGTGGAAGCTGATCCGGGAGACCGGCATTCTCGGACTGCCCTTCGGGGAGGAGTGGGGCGGCCTTGGACAGTCCCTGCTCACCACCATGCACGTGCTCGAAGGCCTGGGCGAGAACTGCCGCGACGCGGGGCTGAGTTTCTCGGTCACCACCACCATGGCCAGCACGGGTGTCCCCGTGGAGCAGTTCGGCACGGCGGCCCAGAAGGAGAAGTACCTCACCCGGATCTGCTCGGGCGAGCTGATCGGCGCCCACGCGATCACCGAGGCGGAGAGCGGCTCGGACGCCATGGCGATGACCACCCGGGCCGTCCGGGACGGCGACCACTTCGTCCTCAACGGCGGCAAGATCTTCGTCAGCAACGGGCCGGTCGCCGACGTCATCGTCGTCTACGCGCGTACGCGCCCGGACGGCGGAGCCCTCGGCGTCACCGCCTTCCTCGTGGACCGGGACACCCCCGGTCTCGTCATCGGCAAACCCACCAAGAAGATGGGCCTGCGCACCTCACCCATCAGCGAGCTCTACTTCGACGACTGCCGCGTTCCCGCCACCCAGGTCCTCGGCCGCGTCGGCGGAGGGTTCCTCGTGCTCGACCACGTGATGAAGCGGGAGATCCTCTACTCCTTCATCGTCAACGTGGGGGAGATGCGGCACCGTCTCGGCCGCCTCGTCGAGCAGGCGAGGACCCGCCGCTCCTTCGGGAAGACCATCGGCTCCTACCAGTCCGTCGCGAACAAGATCGTCGACGTGAAGATCCGGCTGGAGACGGCCGCCAAATGGCTGTACGACACCGGTGAGCGCCTCGCGGCCGGCGAGAACGTCACCACCGACCTCGCCATCGCCAAGCTCCTCACCAGCGAATCCAACCTCGCCACCAGCCTGGCCGCCGTCCAGCTCTTCGGCGGACACGGCTACATGACCGAGTACGGCCTCGAGAAGGACGTGCGCAACGCCGTGGCCGGCACCATCTACTCGGGCACCAGCGAGATCCAGTACAACCGCATCGCCTCGATGATGGGCCTCGGCCAGTGAGCGTGCCGGCCGGCGTCCTCAAGGTCTGCGGCGCCACCGAACCCGCCGACATCACCCTGCTCGCCGCCCACGGGGCCACCTGCGTCGGCCTCTGGCACGGGGTGCCCGGCGGCCACGCGGACCTGCCCGGGGACCGGCTGGCCGGACTGGTCACCGCCGCCCACGCCACCGGCCGCCTCGAACCGGTCCTGGTCACCTTCCTCGGCGACCCGGACGCCCTCGCCGCCGTGGCCCGCCGCACCGGGCTCCGCTGGCTCCAGCTGCACGCCTACCAGCCGCCCTCCGTGGTCCGGGCGCTGCGCGCCGCCCTGCCCGACGCGGTGCTCGTCAAGGTGCTCCACGTACGGGACGGCGTCTGCCTGGAACGCCCGCTGATCGGCGCGTACGAACGGGCCGGCACCGACCTCTTCCTCCTCGACACCACCACCGAGGACGGCCGGATCGGCAGCACGGGACAGGCCCTGCGCGCGGACGACGTGCTGGACCTGCTGCCGCGCCTCACCCGGCCGTTCCTGCTCGCCGGGGGCATCACCCCCGCCCACCGCCCCGGCCTCGAAGCCGTCGTGAGCCACCCCGGGTTCCGCGGCGTCGACGTCGACACCGCGGCACGCGACGGCCACGGACGCTTCGCGGCGCCGGCCGTCACCGCCCTGGCCCGCGCCTGGCGGACCGTACCGTTCCTGGAGGAGACCAGATGACCCGTTTCCTGGAAGCCCTGCTGGCCGCCGAGCGCCCGCTGGTCATGGAGGTCAAACGGCGCGACGCGCACGGCTACGACCTCCTCGGCGGACGCACCCCGGCCGCGATCGTGGAGTCGTACGAACGCGCGGGCGCGCCCTGCATCTCCGTGGTGACGGGCCGCTGGTTCGGCGGGACGACGGCCCTGCTCCGCGACGTCGCCGCGCTCACCGATCTGCCGCTGCTCCAGAAGGACTTCATCACCCGCAAGGACCAGCTCCGGGCCGCCAGGGAACTCGGCGCGTCGGCCGTCCTGCTCACCGCCGCGCTGCTGCCCAGGTCGAGCATGCGCACCCTGATCTCCGGCTGTCTCGCCGAGGGCCTCACCCCCTTCGTGGAAGTGACCCAGGAGGCCGAACTCGACGGGCTGCCGCACGCCGACGCGTGTGTGGTCGCCGTCAACAACAAGGACATCAAGGTCAAGGAGACCGATCGCGGCGACCTGGACCGGAGCATGGCCCTGCTGCCCGCCCTCCGCGCGTCCGGCACCCGGTGTCCGGTGAGCGCCAGCGCCATCGACAGCCCGGTCGCCGCCGCGCGCCTGCTCGACGCGGGCTTCGCGGGCCTGCTGGTCGGTACCTCGCTGCTGCGCACCGACAGCGCGGCCGGCTGGCTGGAGGACCTGGACCGTGCCAGGGTCCGGCCGCCGTCCCGCACGTCCTGACCGCCCTGTCCCGTACCGCTCCTGGAGACACCACCCATGACCGCTCCGGCCGACACCACACCACCGCCCGGTCCCGACCCCGGCCTCGCCGCCGGTCCCGACCTCGGCTCCGTTCTCGGTCCCGACCTCGGCCACGCCCTCGCCTCCGTCCCCGCCGTCCGGCCCGTCGTCCTGGACGCCGGCGGGGTCCAGGTGTCCGGCCTGCTCGCCGAACCGGCCGGTGTCCACGACGGCACCGGCGGCGCGCCGCGCGCCGTCATCGTCGCCGTGCACGGCCGGGGCATGTGCGCCGACTACTTCAACGGCCTGACCGACCCGCTCAACTCCCTGCTCACCCTGGGCGCGCGGCTCGGCCACACCGTACTGGCCCTGGACCGCCCCGGGTACGGGCTGTCCGCGCGCCAGCTCCCGGACGGCCAGTCCCTCGGCGAACAGGCGGTCGTCCTGCACACCGCGCTCGCCGCCTTCGCCCAGACCCACCCCACCGGCGCCGGCTTCTTCCTCGCCGCCCACTCCGACGGCGGCAAGGTCGCCTTCCACATGGCGGCCGGCGAAGCAGGCGGATCACTCCTCGGCCTGGACGTCAACGGCTGCGGCTGGCAGTACAACCCCGAGGCCCGGCACTTCCCCGACACCCTCGGCGGCGGTGCGTCCCGGCTCAACTGGGGGCCGCTGCACCTCTATCCGCCCGGTACGTTCCGGGCGAGCCGCTCCCTCCTCCAGCGGGTCCCCCGGCAGGAGGCCGCCCAGACCGCCGCCTGGCCCGGGCAGTACCCGCGCCTGGCCGGCCGCGTCACGATCCCCGTACGCCTGACGTTCGGGGAACACGAACTGTGGTGGCGGCTCGGCGACGACGACCTCACCGCGATGACGGCCCTCCTCACCGCCGCCCCGCACGTGGCGGTGGAACGGCTGCCCGAGGCCGGCCACAACATCAGCCTCGGGCACGCGGCCCGCGCCCACCACCTCCGGACGGTGGCGTTCCTGGAGGAGTGCCTGCTCCGCGCGCGCACCGGCACGCGCTGACCGCCCCGGGGGCGGCCGGGCGACGCCGGTCACCCCGGGGACGGCCGTGCGGGACCAGCATGCGGCCGCGGCGGAACGCAGCGCCACCCGGCGGCTACTCTGCGAACCCACAGGCGCCTCGACCGACTTCAGGAAGGACCTCCGCCATGGCGGCAGAGACCGCAGACCGTCCGCCGTACCCCCTGCCCGGCCCCCGCGCCCTGCTCTCCGAAGGCCGGCGCTCGTTCTCCTTCGAGTTCTTCCCGCCGAAGACCGAAGCCGGGGAACGCACCCTCTGGAACGCGATCCGCCGCATCGAACCGCTCGCCCCCACCTTCGTCTCCGTCACGTACGGCGCGGGCGGCTCCTCGCGCGACCGCACCGTCGAGGTCACCAAGCGCATCGCCGCCGAGACCACCCTCACCCCGGTCGCCCACCTGACGGCCGTCGGCCACTCCGTCGCCGAACTGCGCCACATCATCGGTCAGTACGCGGACGCCGGCATCCGCGACGTCCTCGCCCTGCGCGGCGACCCGCCGGGCGACCCGCGCGCCGAGTGGGTGCCCCACCCCGAGGGCTTCGCCCAGGCGAGCGAACTGGTCACCCTCATCAGGGACCTGGGCGACTTCACGGTCGGCGTGGCCGCCTTCCCCGAGCGCCACCCGCGCTCCGCCGACTGGGACACCGACATCCGCCACTTCGTCGCCAAGTGCCGCGCGGGCGCCGACTACGCCATCACCCAGATGTTCTTCGACGTGGACGACTACCTGAGACTGCGCGACCGGCTCGCGGCCGCCGGCTGCGACACCCCGATCATCCCGGAGATCATGCCCGCCACCGACGTACGGCAGATCCGCCGCTTCGCCGAACTCAGCGACGCCCGCTTCCCCGACCACCTCGCCCAGCGTCTCGAAGCCGCCAGGGACAGCCCCGCCGACGGCCACCGCATCGGGGTCGAGCACGCCACGGCGATGGCCGAGCGGCTGCTCGCCGAGGGCGCCCCCGGGCTGCACTACATCACCCTGAACCGCTCCACCGCCACGCTGGAGATCCACCAGAACCTCGGCGTGAGCGCGCGCGACGACCGCGAACCGGCCACCGCCCCGCGCTGAACCGAGCCTCCCCGCCCGCCGGCCCGTCCGGCGGGCGGGGTTGGACGCAGGGACATGCACCTGAGCTTTACAACTATGTACCGTCTCAGCGCCTTCGACTTGACTGGAACCATGAGGCGGACGTCAGACAAGGAACTACGATGAGTCACTACCCTCCCGGCACCCCCCACCCCTACGTCGCCCACCCGCCGCCGCCCGCGGCCGCCCCAGTGCGCCGCAGCAAGGCCGCCGGGCCCCTGCTGATGATCGCGACCATCACCATGGGTCTCATGGCGGGCCTGTTCTTCGCCTTCGACGTCTCCGTCATGCCCGGTCTGGCCAAGGGCGACGACCGCACCTACGTCACCGCGATGCAGAACTTCAACGCGCTGATCGACGGCAGCGGCCTCTTCGGCATGGTCTTCGTCGGCGCCCTGCTCGCCACGGGCATCGCGGTCTTCCTGGAGCACCGCCAGGGCCGCCGGGCCGCTGCGCTCTGGATCGCCGCCGCCGCGGCGCTCTACCTCGTCGCCCTCGTCATCACGTTCAGCGTCAACATCCCGCTCAACAACGAGCTGGCCGCCGCCGGCGACCCCGCGAAGATCACCGACTTCTCGGTCGTCGACAAGTTCAAGGACACCTGGGTGGCCACCAACATCGTGCGGACCCTGGTCTGCACCGCGGCCCTGGGCTTCCTCGCCCGCGCCCTGGTGCTGCACGGGCGCGGGACCTCCCCGCTGCGCCCCGGCGCCGTCTGAGCCCCCCTCAGCGGCACCGCCGGACCGCAGGTGACGCGCCCGTCCTTCCCGAGTGGCTCCCAGGGGAAGGGCGGGCGCCTCGCCGTCCTGAGCGGGTCGCGGCGGGGAGGTCCCGCGCCGCCCGGGGCCCGCGCGGCCTCGGGTAGAGTGAAACCGTCCGTCAAGCAGTGAGCGATCGAGGAGGTGGACCCCATTACCGCTGTATCAGGCCGGGTGCTCCTTCTCACGGCTGTGCGGTCCGACCGACCCAGGTGACCGCGGGAGCGCCCGAAGGCGTTCCCGAAAGGCTCCGATGCCGGTTCCACCGTCACCTCTTCCCCTCTCCACCGTCGTCACCAGACTGCGCGCCGCGGGCTGCGTGTTCGCCGAGGACGAGGCGCGACTCATCCTCTCCACGGCCCGCACCCCCGCCGAACTCACCTCCATGGTCGACAGGCGCGTCCACGGACTCCCCCTCGAACACGTCCTGGGCTGGGCCGAGTTCCGGGGCCGCCGCATCACCGTGGACCCCGGCGTGTTCGTCCCGCGCCGCCGTACCGAATTCCTCGTCGACCAGGCCCTGGCCCTCGCGGCCCCCGGCGCCGTGGTGGTCGACCTGTGCTGCGGCTCCGGCGCCCTGGGCGCGGCGCTCGCCGCCGAACTGGACGGGGTGGAGCTGTACGCCTCCGACATCGACCCCGCCGCCGTCCGGTGCGCCCGGAGCAATGTGGCCGCCGCGGGAGGCCGGGTGTACGAGGGCGATCTGTACGACCCGCTCCCCGCCGGGCTGGCCGGACGCGTCGACCTCCTGCTCGCGAACGTGCCGTACGTCCCCACCCGGGAGATCGCGCTGCTGCCCCCGGAGGCCCGGCTGCACGAGGCGCGGGTGGCGCTCGACGGGGGAGCGGACGGTCTCGACGTGCTGCGGCGGGTGACCGCCGGGGCCGCGCGCTGGCTGGCGCCGGGCGGCCGGCTGCTGTTCGAGACGAGCGAACGCCAGGCGGACCGGGCCGTCGCGACGGTGGCCGGGGACGGCCTGCTCCCGCGCACGGTCACCTCCGACGAGCTGTACGCCACGGTGGTCATCGGCACGAAGGAGGGCGCCCTCCCCTGAGGGGGTGGCGACGCGGCAGTGAGCGCCGGCCGGTCCGCGTCCCGCGCGCCGGCCGGTCCGCGCTCGTACGCCGAATGCCGCGCGCCAGGTGACGTGACCGGTGAGGTCTCGTTGGGGAGGCGAACCGGGCCGGGCGGTGTGCGGGAGCCGGACGCCGCCGGCCCCCGACGCGCGACCGGAGAGAGCCATGACCACTGCCCACGCCCCCCACCCCGACCACGCGCACCGCCACGGCGAGGGCTGCGGCCACGTCGCCGTCCCCCACGGCGACCACGTGGACTACGCCCACGACGGCCACCTCCACCAGGTCCACGGCGACCACGTGGACGAGTGCGAGGCCGCCGCCCACGCGCCGCACGGCGAGCACGGCCACCGGCACGGCGAGGGCTGCGGCCATGTCGCGGTGCCGCACCGCGACCACGTGGACTACGTGCACGACGGCCACCGCCACGCCGGGCACGACGGCCACTGGGACGACCACTGAGCCACGGTCGGGTCCGCGGGCCCGTGGGTGACGCGTGAACGGGCGGGCGGCCCCCTGACGCCCCGGGGCCGCCCGCCCCTCCCCGGGGGACGGTCGGGGGAGCGCTCTCCGGACCACGTAGCATCACCCTTATGGAGCAGCGTGTACTGGGCAGGACGGGACGAGACGTCTCCGTCGTAGGACTGGGAACTTGGCAGCTGGGCGCGGACTGGGGGGACGTGACCGAGTCGGACGCGTTCGCCGTCCTGGACGCGGCGGTCGAGTCGGGGGTGACCTTCTTCGACACCGCGGACGTGTACGGGGACGGCCGCAGCGAGCAGCTGATCGGCCGCTATCTCAAGGACCGGCCGGACGCCGGGATCTTCGTCGCGACGAAGATGGGCCGGCGGGCCGAGCAGCTTCCGGAGAACTACACCCTGGACAACTTCCGGGCGTGGAACGACCGTTCCCGGGCGAACCTCGGCACCGACACGCTCGACCTGGTCCAGCTGCACTGCCCGCCGCCGGCCGTCATCGAGTCGGACGCCGTCTACGACGCGCTCGACACCCTGGTGGACGAGCGGCGGATCGCCGCCTACGCGGTGAGTGTCGAGACCTGCGCCGAGGCGCTGGCGGCCATCGCCAGGCCCGGCGTCGCGAGTGTGCAGATCATCCTGAACGCGTTCCGGCTCAAGCCGCTCGAAGAGGTGCTGCCGGCCGCCCGTGAGGCGGGTGTCGGCATCGTCGCGCGGGTGCCCCTGGCCTCCGGCCTGCTGTCCGGGAAGTACACGAAGGACACGGTCTTCGCCGCCGACGACCACCGCACGTACAACCGGCACGGTGAGGCGTTCGACCAGGGCGAGACCTTCTCCGGCATCGACTACGAGACCGGGCTCGCGGCGGCGGCCGAGTTCGGCGAGCTGGCCCCCGAGGGCGCCACGGCGGCCCAGACGGCCCTGCGCTGGATCATCCAGCAGCCCGGCGTCACGACCGTCATCCCCGGCGCCCGCTCCGTCCAGCAGGCCCGGAGCAACGGCGCGGCGGCGGAGCTGCCCGCGCTGCCGCAGGCGACTCTGGACGCTGTCAGGGACCTGTACGACCGGCGGCTGCGCGCCTCGGTCCACGGGCGCTGGTAGGCACCGCCTCCGCACACGGGGGAACCACCCGGCCGATCGGCGTTGATCGGGAGATAAAACGGGATGATCGTGGGCCGATTGCCGCGCCAGAGTGCGGCACGGCTGCAAGAGTTGGTCGTTTCTGTGGCTGTATCGCGTTGCGCCATGTAGCGTCTTGATCAGCTGTCGTGGTTCCGAAGTACCGCTCGCCCGTGACGCACCGTCACGGGCGTTTGTGCTGTTCAGCGTCTCTGCGGACCAAGGCGATCACCTCCGGTTCCCCGTACCGTGCGGGGAACCATGCGTCCCGGATACGGAGATTCAGCATGGCCAGTGGAACAGTGAAGTGGTTCAACTCGGAAAAGGGCTTCGGCTTCATCGCGCAGGACGGCGGTGGCCCCGACGTGTTCGCGCACTACTCGAACATCGCGGCCACCGGCTTCCGTGAGCTCCAGGAGGGCCAGAAGGTGACGTTCGACGTCACCCAGGGCCAGAAGGGCCCCCAGGCGGAGAACATCGTCGCCTCCTAAGGGCTGACTGAGCGCGGAGCCGTCCCGCCCGCGAGGGCACGGACGACAGGGCGCCGGTCCGGCGGGTTCTCCCCGCCGGACCGGCGCCCGCTTCTGTTCCGTCCCTCAGGCCGCGGGTTCCGCCGCTGTCGCCGTCGTACGGGCCACCTCTCCGCCGGGAGCCGGACCCGGCCGATGCCGGCCCGGCTCGAAGCGGGCGGCACCGGACAAGCCGTGACGGGACGGGCCGGAGGTCACCGGCCGCCGGCGCCGGTCTCCAGCTGGACGATGTTGGACTGCTCCCCGTACACGAAGGCCCGTACGCGGTAGGACGCGGTCTTTTCGTCCGGCGGGGTGATCAGCCCGAAGGAGTTGATGTCCGGGTCCAGGAGGGCCACCGGGCGGTACGTCCCGCTCCCCGGCGGCATGGTCTCCAGCAGGAAACCGTCCTCGTCCTCGGCGTGATCGGTCCAGGTGAACCTGATGCCCGCCGCGTGCATGACCGTCGCCCGGAGATCACCCGGCGCGGCGGCCTCCGACGGCTCGGCGGCCGGGCTCCTCCCGCCGGCCGTCGCGTCCACGACCGGGTGGGTGTCTGCCTCCGGCCCGTCCACGGTGCGGGGCGCCGTCCAGGTGTGGTCGTCCTCCTGGTCCTCCGCCGTCGGCTTCCCCGGCGGGAGCGTGACGTCGACCGGCGCCGAGGCGGGGCCGGAGTAGGGCCGCAGCCGGTAGAAGAACGACGTGTGCGGCATCAGGTCCGGGTGCTCGAACTCCGTCCGGCCGGGCGCCAGGAACTCCAGCACGGTGTACGGGCCCGTGGGCTCGGTCGCGAACTCCAGCACGCGGCCCGCCGTGCCCTGCCCGTCGCCCCTCCAGCGCAGGGTGGCGTGGACCGGGGAGTCCAGCTCTCCGGTGAGCACGAGGCCGCCGCCGGGCGGGGCGGGGCGCGCGGCCCTCGTACGGTCCGGTGTCGCGTCGGGCGACGCCGTGCAGCCCGCCAGGACGAGGAGGAGCACCATCATGGCCGGGGTGCGCGGTGGTGGAAGCACGGTGGGGGGTCCTTCTGGCGTGTGGGGGGTGGGACGGTCCGGCGGAAAGGAAAGTGGCGATACGGGTTTTCCGGGACACGTCTCGCCTTTCCATTCCCGATGACGTGGGCGACAGAGTAGAAGCGCGTGCGGCGGCCGACAAGGGATTCAAGGGAAATCGACCAAGTTCAGGAACGTGAATGCGCGTAGGGCGCGAATGGCGCAGAACCGGAGATGAATTGAGCCGGTGAGGGGGTCGAAATTCAGCCTGATGAACGGGAGGGCAGCCTTTTCTTTCCGCGCGACGCCGCCCGGAAGCTGCTTGCGGGAACGGTGAGATTCCAGGCGGTAATGACAGGATTGTCGTGTTCCAGGCCGAGTCGTGACACCGTTCCCGTGGTCAGCTGGAACAGCGCGCCCGCCGCCGGACTCAGTCCGAGATAACGCGCGGTCAGTACGCGCAGGAAATGGCCGTGCGACACGAGGGCGATGTCGTCGTCGCCCGCCCTCAGCGTGTCCATGATTTCCTCCAGCACGCGGTCGGCCCGCGCCCCGACGTCACCGGGCTGCTCACCGGGGTGGTCGGCCGGACCCGGGGGCACCCCGTCGGTCCACAGGCTCCAGTCCGGCCGGGTCCGGTGGATGTCCGCCGTGGTGATGCCCTCATAGGCGCCGTAGTCCCATTCGTGCAGGTCGGGAGTGATGCGACCGCCTTTCAGGCCGGCCAGGTCCGCTGTCCGCCGGGCGCGCGCCAGCGGGCTGACCAGGACGAGCCCGATGTGGCGCTCCCGCAGCAGCGGCGCGACGGCGCGGGCCTCGTCCTCGCCGTGTGCCGTCATCGGCAGATCGGTGGTCCCGGTGTGCTGACCGGACAGCGACCAGGCCGTCTCGCCGTGCCGTACGAGGATCAACTCACCCATGGATGACGTCCCTGCTTTCCGCTGTCCGCGCTCCGGCCGTCCGGAGTCACCCCCAGTCTCCCCTGTCCCAGAGGCCGGAACGTGGCGGGAATGTCACAACGGGGTGGTGTGTTACGTAGACGTACCGCTCGATGGGAGCGATATCGAGAGTCTGGAGCCCCCATGGCACGCAGCGAAACCCGCCCGGTCGTCACCCTCCGGTCGACGGCGGGCACCGGTCAGGCGTACGTGACGCGCAAGAGCCGGCGGAACAATCCCGACCGTCTTGTCCTTCGCAAGTACGACGCGGTCGCCGGCGAGCACGTGATGTTTCGCGAAGAGCGCTGACCGTTCGGCGTCGTACCGAACGCCCCGTCCCATTCCCTCCACCCGTACCGAGGAAGGATTCCGCATGAAGCCTCGTATCCACCCCGTTTCCCGTCCGGTCGTCTTCCGGGACCGCGCCGGCGGAGCCTCCTTCCTCACGCGTTCGACCGCCGACTCGGAGCAGCGCGTGGAGTGGGAGGACGGCAACACCTACCCCGTCATCGACGTGGAGATCTCCTCCGCGAGCCACCCGTTCTACACCGGACGGGGCCGGGTCGTGGACACCCAGGGCCGGGTGGAGCGCTTCGAGCGCCGCTACGGCAAGCGTGAGACCCCCACCGACTGACCCCTCCCGGGGCTGCGGGGCCCCGGGGCGTACGCCTCCTCGTGGAGACCCGAAGCCGGCCGCCACCCTGACCAGGGTGGCGGCCGGCTTCCGCGTACGGTGGGCCCGGACCGGACACGCCCCGGCCGCGTGGCACAGTTCACACGGCCTGCGGGCGGCCGGGCGGAACGCGGCGGTGTGACCGGGCGTTCCCTCACCGTGGGCCCCGGCCGGCATCCCCCGAACCGGCCGGGGCCCCTTTCACGCCTTCGGCTCCACGTGGAGCTGGAACACGGCCCGGCCCCGCGCCACCCCGTTGACCTGGACCTCCAGCACGTGCTCCCCGGGGTGGAACGTCCGGGTGGTGATCGGTTTGAAGGACCGGCGGCGGGCGAGCACGACCGTCTCCCCGGGGGCCAGGGTCACGGTGGTGAGCTTGAAGACCTTCGGGGCCGTACCGCCGTTGGCCTTGCGGTAGTGGACCACGTAGTCGACCGCCAGCCGCGTCTCCGCCGCCGACTCGTTCGTCAGCGTGACCTCGAACGGCAGCTCGTCCCCGACGGACAGCGCGGTCGCGCCGAGGACCGGTCCGGAGACCGTGAGGGCCGCGGGCGGCGGGAACCCGAGCAGCGCGAGCGCTCCGGGATGGCCCTGCTTCACGAGGGTCCGCAGCGCGTGGCGTACGACCTTCACGGTGTTGCCGTCGGGAGCCGCCGCCCACGCCGTCGCGACCCGCACCGCCAGCTCCGGGCCGGTGTGGCTCACGTCGTTGAGGTGGTTAGCGACCGACCGCCGGACATAGTCCGACGGGTCCCGGTACAGCGCGTCCAGGATCGGGACCGTCGCCTCCGGCCGGTCGGCCAGCGGCTTGACCCGTACGGCCCAGGGCAGGCGCGGCCGGGTCCCCTCGCTGGCCAGCCGCCGCACATGCGCGTCCGGATGGGCGGTCCACCCCTGGATGTCCGCGAGGGCGCGGTCCAGGTCCGCGTTGAGCAGGCGGCGCAGGGCGAACTCCGCGGTCAGCCGGGGCGTGAGCGCGGCCAGCAGCGCCAGGGCGTCGTCGAACGCGCGCGGATCGTCCGAGGCGAGCGCCCGGGTCGCGACCGCGTCGGTCACCGGCCAGATCATCCAGCCCGTGAACTCCGGGTCGTCCATGGCCGACCGTACGGTCTTGTCGAAGTCGGCGTAGGACGCGGGCAGATCGGTCAGCAGGGCCTCCCGCAGCAGGTCGTTGCGGGCCCGCAGCCCCACCCCGGCAAGCGACGCGGCGGCCCGGCGCAGGCCCGGCAACTCCCGCTCGGGCGCGACCGCCTCCAGGCAGCGGACCAGGCCGGCGGCCGCGGCGGGGCTGATGAGTTCGTCTGCTGTGGGCACTGACTTCTCCCTGAGGGGCGGGTGGCTCGGCTACGTGGCGGCTGGTCGGTTGTGGTTCCGCGGGGGCCCGAGGGGTCAGACCTCCATGCGCCGGGCGAGGTCCGGGTAGCCGAGGACGAGCCCCGCCGTGTCGAACTCCAGGTCCCTGCGGAAGTCGCCCGACGTGAAGCGGACCAGTCCGCCGCGCCCGGTGCGCCGCAGGTGGGTGTACGTCTGCCGGGACGTGTGCACGGCCAGGTCCGGTACGGACACCCACGCCATCAGGAACGCCGCCTCGCCGGGACCGGCGTGCAGTCCGTGCCGCAGCACCGGCATGGAGTTCGTGAGGGGACACAGGCCGAGGTCGCAGTCGAGCGCCCCCGCCAGCTCGGGCCGCGGCCGCCCGTCCACGGTCCACGCGCCGTCCTCGCTGCGGCGCAGGTCGAGCGCGCGCGTACCGGCCGCGCTTTCCACGCCGACGCGCAGGGTGCGGGTGACGAAGCCGGGACCGGTGTCCAGTTCGTACGAGAGCCAGTACGGCTCCGGTGTCGTGCCGACGGCTCTGCCACGGGCGTCCAGCCGGTCCCCGCCGAGCGTCACCCAGCCGGTTTCGTACCCCTTGCTCTCCCTGACGTCCCAGGTGAGGACGTGTGATGCAGCCATGTCCGCACTCTAGGGGGTGTCTTGCCGATCAGGCCGGATCAGGGAGCGGGATGGGGTGCCGTGCATCGCAAGGCGGAGGAGGGAGTCGATGCGGAGCATCGGCGAGTGACGACAACGCGGCGAGGTGCGGCACCCCACCCCGCGAGCCCGGCCTGATCGGCAAGACACCCCCTAGGGCAGGGGTCTGACACTCCCCGGTGCCCGGCGTGCGGGCACACTGGTGGCCGTGGCTTTCCCGGCCTTCCCGGCAGCGCCGACGTCAAGGAGAACGACGCGTGACCCCACTCTTCCCGGCCCTTGCCGCGCGTGCGGACCGGCCCGCGCTCCAGTTCGGCGAGGACACCCTGACGTACGCCGAACTCGCCGACGACGCGGGCGCGCTGGTCCCGCGGATCGCCGGGGCGCGGCGCATCGCGGTCTGGGCCACGCCCACGCTCGGCACGGCGGTGGGTGTGGTGGCCGGCCTGCTCGCCGGGGTGCCCGTCGTCCCCGTCAACCCGAAGAGCGGGGAACGCGAACTCGCGCACATCGTCGCCGACAGCGCCCCGGACCTCGTCCTGGCGGAGCCGGGCGTCGGACTGCCCCCGGGACTCGCCGCAACGGAGCGGGTGGACGTCGTGACGCGCGCGACCCGTTCGGGTCCACTTCCGGACGGCGGGTCCGCGGACGGCGGTCCCGCGCCGCTGCCTCCCGAGCCGTCCCCCGAAGCGCCCGCGCTGATCGTCTACACCTCAGGCACCACCGGGCCGCCCAAGGGGGCCGTCCTGCCGCGCCGGGCCCTGACCGCCACCCTGGACGCGCTGGAGGACGCGTGGCAGTGGACCGCCGACGACGTCCTCGTCCACGCGCTGCCGCTCTTCCACGTCCACGGACTGATCCTCGGCGTCCTCGGCCCGCTGCGCAGGGGCGGGTCCGTGCGCCACCTCGGCAGGTTCGACACCGCCGGGGTCACGCGGGAGCTGTCCTCCGGCGCCACCATGCTCTTCGGCGTACCGACCATGTACCACCGCGTCGCCGAGGCCCTGGCCGACGACCCGGCGCTGGTCAAGGCCCTGGCCGGGGCGCGGCTCCTGGTGTCCGGCTCCGCCGCGCTCCCCGTGCACGACCACCGGCGGATCACCGCGGCCACCGGGCGCGGGGTGGTGGAGCGGTACGGCATGACGGAGACCTTGATGAACACGAGCGTGCGCGCGGACGGCGCGCCGCGCGCCGGGACCGTCGGCCTCCCGCTGCGGGGAGTCGAACTCCGCCTGGTCGAGGAGTCGGGCGAGCCCATCGAGGCGTACGACGGGGAGACGGTCGGCGAGATCCAGGTACGCGGCCCGAACCTCTTCACCGCCTACCTGAACCGGCCGGACGCGACGGAGGCCGCCTTCACCGACGGCTGGTTCCGCACGGGCGACATGGCGGTCCGCGACCCCGACGGCTACGTCCGTATCGTCGGCCGCAAGGCCACCGACCTGATCAAGAGCGGCGGTTACAAGATCGGCGCGGGAGAGATCGAGAACGTCCTGCTGGAGCATCCCGGGGTACGGGAGGCCGCCGTCACCGGCGAACCCGACGCGGACCTCGGCGAGCGGATCGTGGCGTGGATCGTGCCCCGGGACCCCGACGCGCCGCCGTCCGCCGGGGAGTTGGCGGATCACGTCGCGGGCCAGCTCGCCGCGCACAAACGGCCGCGCGCGGTGCGCTATCTGGACGCCCTGCCCCGTAACGACATGGGCAAGATTATGAAGAGGTCGCTCCGTGGCTGACCGGCCGAGCGCTCGCGAGGCCATCGCCCGGGTGACGCGCGGCGGCGACTTCGCCGAACTGCCCGCGCCCCAGGACATCTCCGCGCCGGACGGCCCGCTGGCCTGGGAGGGGTACGGCGAACAGCGGCGGCGCGCGCGGCAGTTGACCGGCGAGGCCGAGTCCGTCGTCTGCGGCACCGCGTGGGTCGGCGTCACCCGGGCCGTGCTGATCTCCTTCGAATTCGGTTTCCTCGGCGGCTCGTTGGGCGAGGCGACGGGCGACCGGATCGAGGCCGCCCACACCCGGGCGCGGGAGGAGGGGCTGCCCGTCGTCTCGCTCATCGCCACCGGCGGCAGCCGGATGCAGGAAGGCATGCGCGCCCTGCGCCAACTCCAGCGGGTGGCACGGCAGTCGGCGCTGACCCGGGAGGCCGGGCTGCCCCAGGTGGCCGTCGTGCGCGACCCGACCACCGGCGGCGGCTGGGCCACCCTGGGCGCGGGCGCCGATGTCGTGCTGGCCCTGCCGGACGCCCAGATCGGCTTCGCCGGCTCACGGGTACGGCCCGTGGACGCCGACCCCCACGCGTACACCGCCCAAGCGCAGTTGACGGCGGGTCAGGTCGACGCCGTGGTGGAGCCGGCGGCGCTGGCCGCCACGGTCGGCAGCTGGCTCGCGCTGCTCACCGGAGGGGTCCGCGCGGACGCGGCGCCGCCGCCCGGCGGTCTCGTGGACACCCCCCTGCCCGCCACCGGGCGGGAAGCCGTCCTGCGTGCCCGGGCCGCCGGGCGGCCGCGTGCCGGGGCGTACCTGGACGCGTACTTCACCCGGCGGGAGGAGATCACCGGCGACCGCTGCGGGGGTACGGACCCCGGGATGCTCTGCGGGTTCGGCCACCGGGCGGGCCGTACCTACGCGTACGCCGCGCAGTGCGGCACGGCCACGCTCCCGGCCGGGTACCGCACGGCGGCGCGGCTGATCCGGCTCGCCGACCGGCTGGGCATCCCCGTCCTGACCCTGGTGGACACGCCGGGCGCGGCCAATGACGCCGAGGCGGAACGCGCGGGAGTGGGAGCGGCCGTCGCCGACGTCTTCGCGGCGGTGGCGACGGCGCGGGTGCCGGTCACCACCCTGCTGATCGGCGAGGGCGGCTCGGGTGGCGCGCTGGCGCTGTCGGCGCCGGACAACACGTGGGCGACGAAGGACAGTTACTTCTCCGTCATCGCGCCCGAACTCGCCACGGCGATCCTCAAGCGGGCTCCCGGCGAGGCGGGCGCGACGGCCGACCAGCTCGGACTGCGGCCGCAGGACCTGCTGGAACTGGGGGTGATCCGGGGGATCGTGCCGTGAACGGCGTCCGGCCCGGCCCAGGCCCCCTCCGGCTCCGGGCCCCCGGCCCCGCCAATTCTCATGGGCCTCTCACCGGCTTTTCAGTTGAAATGCTTAGGCTGAGCCTGTGACGTACTCGACTCCCCCCGGCTGGCATCCCGATCCAGGACACACAGGCGACGGCCCCCGCCTCGAACGATGGTGGGACGGATCGGCCTGGACCGAAGAGCTCCGTTCCGCCACGCCGGACCGGGAGCAGAATCGGGACCAGGACCAGGACCAGGACCGGAATCCGGCCCCCGTCCCGACCCACGAACCCGTCCCGGCCCACGAACCGGATCAGGCCCACGAACCCGATCAGGCCCAGGCCCACGTCCGGGACGCGGCCCTGGCCCAGGACGCCGGTCTGGCTCAGGACCCGGCGCAGGCGCAGGACCCGGACCGGCCCGATCCGACGCTCGTCCAGGGCGCGGCCGACCGGCCCCAGGGCCCGGACCTGTTCAAGAGCGCGCCCCCCGCACCCGTACCGGATCCGGCCGACGGCCACCCCGCCACGGTCACGGCGCCGATCCCGGTCACCGGTCCCGCCTCCGGTCCCGGTCCCGTGCCTCCCGCGCCTCCCGCCGGGGCGGGTTGGGGCCAGCCGCCGTACCCGCCGTACCCCCTGGGCGTGGCACCCGGGACGGTCCCCGGCGCGCCGAACCGCAAACGGCGGATCGCGTTCGGGGCGATCGCCGCCGTCGTGGTGCTCGCCGTCGCGGGCGGCTCCTTCCTGCTCGGGCGCGGCACCGACGACAACAGCGACAACACCTCCGCTGCGGGCGACGGAGGTTCCTCCGCGGCGCCGTCGCTGCCCGGCGTGCCCGGTCCCGGGCAGCGCGACCGGAGCCCCGCGCCCGACGCACCGCCCGGCGAGGGCGAGGGCGGCAGCGGGGGAGGGGGAGAGGGAGGCGGCCGGGACGGCGGTCCCCAACTGCCCCAGCCGCAGACCGAGGACGGCTTCGCCACGGACGGGGCCAGCGGCATCAGCATTCCGGTCCCGGCGGGCTGGAAGGGCGAGTCGGGCCCGATCGGCGCCGGTGTGACGACGGGGGACTACCCGTGCCCCGGGGAGACGTCCCAGACCTGCGTCCTCGGCGGGGTGTTCTCCGCCCCGGCGGCCGCGCTGGAGATCAACGCGAAGACGGCCAAGGACGCGGCCGAGAAGGACATCGAGGCCAACGCCAAGGACTCCTACGGCGGCGCCACGTACGGCGAGATCTCCTCGCACCAGCAGCTCAAGGCCGAAGCGGTGACCGTCGCCGGCCAGAAGGGCTATCTGGTGCGGTGGAAGGTCGTCACGAGCAAGGGCGACGACGGTTACGTCCAGTCGCTGGCCTTCCCGTCGCCCGCCAACCAGGAGCTGATCGTCGTCGTACGGTCCGGGTTCGACGTCAACGTCAAGGCGCCGAAGCTCACCGTCATGGACGACATCACGAAGGGGATCAAGAAGGCGGCGGGCGGCGGCACCGGCGCCGGACAGGGCGTCTGACCCCCGCCCCGCCGCGCGATCGCCGGGCGGACCGGAACAGGTCCGCCCGGCGTCGCCGTGTCCGGGGGCGGCGGCCGCCCCGCGGGCGCGTCCGCGCACGACGGAGCCGGGAGCGCCCCTCTGGCCGTACACTCGCCCCATGGGTTGCACACGTGTGATGAGGGAGTGCCTGCGACAGGCCGCCTGCGCGCTGTGCCCGGCCGCCGCCGACGCGGTGTCCCCAGACCCCGGCCCGGTGTCCGCGCCGGAAGCCGGTTGTCGCGCCCTGCACGGCCACGGCTAACACCCCGCCCGCGCCGCCGTCCCGCCTGAGCCGCCGTCCCGCCCGCACCCCCGTCCGGCCGTAGCGGGCCGTCCGCGCACTCTTCTCGCCCCCGCCGCACGGGACTTCACCGCACCCGCACCCGCTTCACCGACACACCCGCACCCGCGCCCGGCTCCACCGCCCCGCCGCCGTACCCGCACCCACCGTCGCCGTACCAGCACGCCCCCCACCGCAGCACCACCTCCCACCGCAGTGTGCCGCCCGCCGGGCCGGCCCTGGGGTGTCCGGTCCGATCCGGACACCGTCACCGCCCGCACCACCCCCGTCACGCGACGCCACCGCGACCCGTCGGCGCCTTCCCGGCGCCCGCGGCGACCCGGCCGCACCGCGCCTCCGAGAGGACCCCTGTGAAGTTGAGCGCACTGCTCGCCGGGCACGACCACGAGATTCTTCAGGGCGATCCGGAGACGGTGATCACCGCGGGAACCGCCTTCGACGCCCACCGGGTGTCACCCGGATCGCTGTTCATCGCGGTGCCCGGACACCGCGAGGGCGGCCCCGAGTCCGTCGGTCCCGCGCTCGCCAGGGGCGCGGTCGCCGTCCTTGTCGACTCCGGGGCCCCGGACCTGCCCGCCTCCGTCTGGGCGGACACCGACGTCTGCGTGGTGCGCGTCCAGGACACCCGCACGACGGCCGCGGTGGTGGCCTCCCGCTACTACGGCGAGCCCGGGCGCGCCATGGACATGGTCGCCATCACCGGCACCAACGGCAAGACCTCGGTGTCGTACATGGTCGAGTCGGTGCTCCGGCTCGCCGAGGGCGCCACCGTCGGGGTCATCGGGACGGCGGGCAGCCGGATCGGTGACGAGCTGATCCCCATGCCGCGGTCGGTGCTGACCACCCCCGAGTCGCCGGACTTCCAGTACCTGCTGGGGCGCATGCGGGACCGCGAGGTCGGTACGGTCGTCCTGGAGGCCACGTCCATGGGGCTGTTGACGCATCGCGTCGACCACTCCTTCATCGACGTCGGCATCTTCACCAATCTGACGCAGGATCATTTGGACGACCACGGCACCATGGAGAACTACCGGGACGCCAAACTCCGGCTGTTCCAGGGGCTCTGCCGCCGCGCCGTCGTGAACGCCGACGACGCCGTGGGCGCCGGGATCGTCGCGCTGATGCCCGGGGCCGTGACGACGTACGCCCTCGACACCGACGCGGACTACCGCGCCACCGACCTCACCGTGGACGCCTTCGGCACCCGTTTCACACTGCACCACGAAGGGCGCAAGTACCCGGCGGCCATCCCCGTACCCGGCCGCTACTCCGTCGCCAACGCCCTCGCCACCGTGGCCGCGTGCCACCTCCTCGGCCACGACCTGCGCGGGCTGGTCGCCGCCCTCGACCGGATGCCGCCGATCCCGGGCCGCTTCGAGCGCTTCGAGACCCCGGGCGGCACCTCGGTCGTCGTCGACTACGCGCACTCGCCCGACTCGCTGGAGAAGGTGCTCACCACCATCCGGGGGTACGCCAAGGGCCGGATCGTCACCGTCTTCGGCTGCGGTGGCGACCGCGACGTCACCAAGCGGGCCGAGATGGGCGAGATCGCCGGCACCTACTCCGACCTGTGCGTCCTCACGTCGGACAATCCCCGTGACGAGGACCCCGAGGCGATCCTGGACCAGATCGCGCCGGGCCTCACCGCCACGGGGACGCCCTTCGAGCGGCTCGCCGACCGCCGCGCCGCCATCGCCCACGCGCTGGCGGCCGCGGGCCCGGGCGACGTCGTGCTGATCGCCGGCAAGGGCAGCGAGCCGTACCAGATCGTCGGCGAACACCTCGTACCGTTCAGCGACATGGCGACGGTCCGCGAGCTCGCCCGATAGGCGCTGTCACGGGGGAGTGGCCGCGCCCTCCCGCGTCACTGGGGGAAGCTCGGCCACACTCCCAGCACCGTCACGGCGGTGGTGGTGATGCCGGAGGCGCCGCCCCGGAGGAGCAGGCTCGTCTGCGCGTAGTCGTCGCCGATCAGCAGGTCGGCGTCGCCGTCCCGGTCGGTGTCGCGCAGGCGGAGGTCCAGTCCGAACCGCTCGTGGGCCGCGGGGTTCCCGGGGACGCCGGCGGTGGCGCGGGTGAACCACTGCGAACCGGTGCCGGTCAGGCCCTTCTTGCCGCCGCGCAGGAGGTGGACGCCGCCCGCCGCCGCGGCCGAACCGACCTTCTCCTCCGGCGAGTTCACCGCGAGGTCCGGGTAGCCGTCCCGGTTGGTGTCGCCGGCGGAGAGGGTGAGGCCGAAGCCGTCGTTCTTGGTGGCGCCCGTGACGACGCCCGCCGTGGACTGGGTGAGGCGGTACGTGGTGGTGGGGCCGGACGCGCCACCGCGTACGACGACGACGGAGCCGGCGCCCTTGTTGTAGGCGGTGTCGCTGACGGCCAGGTCGCCGTAGCCGTTCTTGTCGAAGTCCGCGATGACGCCGTTGGGGCTGTAGTCGGGGACGCTGTTGTCGATCGGCGTGACCTTGGCGGCGGGCTTGACGGTGGTGCCGCCCCGCAGGAACCACGCGTCCTGCGTCATCCTGTCCTTGCGGTAGCCCTGGCCGAGGACGTACAGGTCGGTGGCCTTGTCCTTGGTGACCTGCCCGGCGACGAGCCCGGTGGGTTCGAGGACGTCGGGTGAGCTCGCGGGCAGCTTGTGCTTGGTGACCTTGCCGGTCGTCCCGGTCTTTGAGAAGCCTCCCCGGAAGACGTAGGCGGTGTCGAGGGAGTCCACGACCGCCAGGTCCGGCTTGCCGTCGCCGTCGAAGTCACCGGTCTCGACGGCCTTTCCGAAGCCCCGGTGGGTGACGGCCGAGACGGGGAGGCGGGTGGCCTTCGTGCCCAGGCCGGACTTCGCGCCCCACATGACGACCACGGCTCCCGAGCCGGCCTTGCCGCTGACCTTCTCGGTGAAGTCGGTGACCGCGAGGTCGGCGTAACCGTCCCGGTCGAGGTCGGCGGCGGCCAGGTCCTCACCGAAGGTGTCCGCGTAGCCTCCCGCGTCCCCTGCGGTCCCGGGGATGTTCGGGCTGTTCTGGGTGAATGTCTTCCTCACGGTGCCGGGGCCGGTCGCGGTCCCGTAGGTCACGGTGAAGGAGCCGCCGAGGGAGGCCTCGGCGTAGTCCCGGTAGCCGTCGCCGTTGAAGTCGTCGGCGTACTTCGCCGGGGCGGCCGCGGCCGTGCCCGCGAGGGCGATCAGCCCGCCGCCCGTGAGGGACAGGGCGGTGGCGGTCGCGAGAGCGAGCCGGAACGGGCGGGACGTCCTGTGCGTCAACATGCGTCTCCTGCGTGCGCGCGGGACCGGTCTGAGCAGGCCGGTCCCCGGTGATCTTGTGATGCGAGTACAGGAGAAGACACCCGACCACGGGGGAGGGTTGTACCCGAAGGGGCCCGGACTCCACGGAGGCCGGCCCGGTCGTCCTCGTCGCGCGGCCCCGTCGAAGGCATCGCCGTCGCGGAGTCTCGCGGAAGAACGCCGGCCGGCGGAACGGAACGCGCACCGGCGACGTCCGAGGCACATGAGAATGCCGCGTCACGCCACCGTCCTGTTCCTGAGCACCGGGCTGTTGCTCTCCGGCTGCTCGTTCTCGTCCGGCGCCCCGGGCGACGACGTGCACGCCGGCCCCACCCTGCCCGCCCGCACCTTCGACGCGGACCACTGGCGGGAAGGTCCGGCCGAGCCCCGGCAGCACCAGCCGTACCCGTACGACCTCAACACGCACTGCGGGATCAAGTGGATCCATTTCGGCGGGCGTTGGTGGGTCCTCGACTCCGTGTTCCCCGGTGCCGAGCAGGTCAGAGGAACGCCGTCGTCGCGGGAGATCGAGAGGGTCGCCGGCTACGTGACCCTGATCGGCCCGGACACCGCCGCCTTCGACGCCGCCGGGATGCCCACGATGCAGTTCGTACCGGCCGAGGAGGAACCGCCGGGGTGCGCCTGAGACGTCGTTTCTCGGGGCGGTGACCCCGGCGGGCACTCCCTCTGCTCCGTGAGGGACGACCTCTAAGGCGCGTCGGTGCGCAGGACGTACAGCTCGGGGAGGTTGACCACGATCGCCTCCTGTGTGCTGCGGGCGATCACCACGACGGCCTCGTCGTCGGGGTCGGGATTCTCCTCCCGGTGCGGGACGTACGGCGGTACGAAGATGTAGTCGCCCGGCGAGGTGCGGATCCGGACCTCCTCGGGCGTGCCGCCCGAGTTGTCGAGGAACACGAACTCCGGGTGTCCCTTCACCACATGGATCGCCGTCTCCGACTCCCCGTGGTGGTGGTTCGAGGACGCCGTTCCGGGAGCGACATGGGTCTGCCCCATCCAGATCCGCTCCGAGCCGACACTGCCGCCGCTGATCGCGGCGAACCTGCGCATCCCCCCGGTCTGCGCGGTGTCGCCGTCAAGGGCGTCGGCGCGGATGTGGTGGAGGCGCGCCCGGAGCGGCGTGGTGCTCTCCCCGGCGGAGCCGGAACCGTGGTCGTGACCCGGGAGGTCGGGGTGGAACGCGTCCATGGGGTTCCTGCTCCTCAGGGCTGCTGCTGCGGGTGGCCGGGACCGAACGTAGAGAGGGCGGCGAATGGATGTCAAGATGTGTCCATTGCCGCCGAGGGGGCCCTCACGGGGTGCCGGACGCCTCTCGGACGGCGCTCGGTGGACTCGGAACGCTACGGGGAGACGGTACGGATGCAGATATCGGCGAAGGCGGACTACGCGGTGCGGTCGCTCGTGGAGCTGGCCGCCGACAGCGGGCGGCCCCTCACCTGTGAGTCCATCGCGTCCTCCCAGGACATTCCGTTCCGCTTCCTCAAGTCCGTCTTCCGCGACCTGCGGCAGGCGGGCCTGGTGCGCAGCCAGCGGGGCTGCGAGGGCGGGTACTGGATCGGCAGGGACGCGGCCGAGATCAGTGTGGCCGAGGTGATGACGGCGGTCGACGGGGAGTTCCTCACCGTACGGGGCGAGCGCCCCGGCGACCTCGGATACCCGGGCGCCGCCGGGACGTTGCCCGACCTGTGGCGGGCGGTGGAGGCCGCCGCGCGGGCGGTGCTGGGCGGCACGAGCATCGCCCAGCTCGCGGCCGAGGCGGCGCGTGACGTGGCGTCGGGCCGGTCCGCCGCCGAGGAGGTACGCGACGTGCCCTCGGCCCTTTCCGGCGAGGACGTACGAGGCGTGCCGTCGCGCCGGTCCGCCGCCGAGGACGTGCACGACCTGCCACCGGCCAGGTCCGAGGCGGCCCGGCCCGCGGCCGTTCCCGCGTGACCCCGGCCGAGTCCGGGCCGGGGGCGGGGCTCGCCGCCGAGGCCCCCGGCGGGGCGTGGGGCGCGTCCCGGCCGGCCCTGGACATCACCGAGTTCACCGATCCGTTCTGCCCCTGGGCCTGGGGCTCCGAGCCCGTCTTCCGCATGCTCAGGCTGAGGCTCGGGCACCAGTGGGGCGACGCCGTGCGGTGGCGCCGCGTCTTCGGCATCCTCTTCGACGACGATGACGATCCCGCCCCCGATCCGGACGCCGAGGCGCGGTGGTACGAACGGTTCACCCACGAGGTCGGCGCCCACACCGGGGCGCCGTACGCACCACGGCTGCGCCGGGTGGCCCGCAGCAGCTGGCCGGCGTCGCTCGCCGCCAAGGCGGCGCAGGCGCAGGGGCCCGAGGTCGCGGAGCGGGTCCTGCGGCGGCTGCGCGAGACCATGTTCGTCCTCGGCGCACCCGCCGACACGCCGGACGGTGTCCTCGCGGCCGTACAGGGCGTTCCCGGACTCGACACGGCCCGGCTGCGGGACGACGCGGCGGCCCCGGGCACCCGGGAGGCGGTCCGCGCCGACTGGGCGGAGACCCGGCGTCCGCTGCCCGAGGTGGTGGATCTGGACGCGCCGGGCCCGCACCCGGGCCGGGCCAAGGAGGTGGGGGACCACCGCCGTTACGCCCTGCCGACCCTGGTCTTCGACGGCCCCGGGGGCCGGGTGTGCGTCCCGGGATGGCGTCCTGCGGAGACCTATCTCGAAGCCGCCCGCACCGCTGCGGGCACGACCGCGCCGGCCCCTCCCGTACCCCTCCCCGCCCGGGAGGCACTGGAGCGCTGGCGCACCCTGACCGGCCCCGAACTCGCCCTGCTCACGCGCGAGTCGGAGCCTCCGGAGGACGCCGTACGCGTCGACACGGGCAACGGGCCCCTGTGGCTGCATCCCACGGAAATACACCCCGCCACTGACGAAACCGCAGGTCGTCAGGGTCTCGTCCCATGAGACACCTAGAGGTGTCCATTGACAGCCGGGCGCCGGGCCGTGAGGATACGGGCATGCATTCGAAGCACCCCGGTGTGGTCTGCCGCTACGTGGATTACCGGCGCACTTCCAGCGCCCTCTGTCGCTGACCCGACCGCCGAACCGGCCCCCCGCGTGAGGCCTTCGGCACTCCGGCCCTGCCCGGACCCGTCCGGCGGACCGGCCGTGAGCTGATCCGCGGGGAACGCGCCGGGCGGACCGTGGCCCGTTCCGGCCTCGTTCCCTCCCCGCACCGCGACGGCGGGTGCGCCCGGGGGCCGTTGCGGCCGGGAGCGATCTCCTTCCCCCCACCGCGTCTCTCCGCGACCGGAGTTCCCGGCGCCGCCCCGTCCCAGTGACGCGACGGCCGGCGCCGTATCCCCGTGAAATCTCCCGCGTCCAGGGCATGACCGGCCGCCCCCGTTCCCGGCTCCGGAGCCCCGCCGCCCCGCGCAGAGACGTCATCGCCAACGCGTCATCGCCAACACCCCGCGCCCACACCGTTGTTGACGCGTGTCTCCGTCATGCCCCTCCCGGCCTCCTTGCCGCTTGCTCCTGACGTCTCCGTTCCGCGTTCCTCCCTGTCCTTGTCCCGCTCCGTCCGGGCCGCCCGACCGGGCGTCCAGGCCCGCCCGCGTACCCGAACGCTCCGGTACGGCCGAGAAAGGTGGCGCTCCCATGCCGATCCTCCGCCCCTCCACCAGCACCAACGCCCCTTCGCTGCCCGGAAGTCCGTCCCGCCCCGGTCTCGGGCGGCGGTCCTTCCTCGGGCTCTCGCTCGGCGCCGGCGCGGCGCTGGCCCTCACCGCCTGCGGCGGAGGGTCCGCCTCGACCGCGGGCGGCCGTACCGCCACCCTCAAGTGGGGCTGGGCGCTGCCCACGTCGTGGGACCCGGTCACCTCGTCCGCCGGCTGGGACGTGCACTCCCTCTCGCTCGTCTATGCGGGCCTGACCAAGCTCGACCTCACCGGCAGGGCCGTCCCCGCGCTCGCCACCTCCTGGACGTACAACACCGACGGCACGGTCGTCACCTTCACCCTGCGCGAGGGGCAGAAGTTCAGCGACGGGACCCCCATCGACGCCACCGCCGTGAAGAAGAGCCTCGAACGCGGCCGCGACTACGCGAAGTCGCTCGTCGCCTCCCAACTGGTCGGCGTCAAGGACATCACCGCCGTCAGCCCCGGCACCGTACGGCTGACCCTCGCCGCACCGGACTTCCAGGTCCCGGCGCTCCTCGCGGGCAAGACCGGCATGATCGTCAACCCCAAGGTCTTCGAGAGCGACGCCGCCGGCATCGCCACCAGGCCCGCCGGATCCGGTCCCTACACGCTGGTCTCGTACGTCCAGAACGCCAAGGCCGTGCTGCGCCGCAACCCCGCGTACTGGGACGCGGACCACATCAAGGTCGAGAACTTCGAGATCTATCCGCTGCCCGAAGCGTCCACGGTCGTCGCCGCGCTCACCTCCGGGCAGTACAACGTCGCCCAGATCCCCGGCAGTCAGGTCGAGGCCGCGAAGGCCGCGAGCCTGGCGGTCCAGGTCATCCCCTCCATGGTGGTCGCCGTCCTCGACCTCAACCTCGGCAAGGCGCCGTTCGACGGCGACCCCGACGTCGCACTGGCCATCAAATACGCCATCGACCGGCAGGAGTTGCTCAAGACCGCGGCCTTCGGGCACGGCGAGGTCACCGTCCAGCCCTTCCCGCAGGGGTACGCCGGTCACGACGACGCGCTCGACCAGCTCTTCCCGTACGACCCCGAGAAGGCCAAGCGGTTGCTCGCGAAAGCCGGTCACGCCGACGGGCTCGACCTGACGCTCTCCACGTCCACCCCCGAGGGCGTGCCGGAACTGATCCAGGCGCAGCTCAAGAAGGTCGGCGTGAACGTCACGATCGACACTGTCCCGCAGACGCAGGCGACCCAACTCGTCTACATCCAGCGGAGCAAGGCGCTCTTCGTCGACCAGTTCGCCGGGCGGGACTCCGCGACACAGGCCTTCCAGGTGCTCTTCGGCAAGGAGGGGCTGATGAACCCGGGGCGTACCGTCTCGCCCGAACTGGAGAAGGCGCTCGACGTCGTGCGCCGTACACCGCTCGACTCCGCCGACTACCCGGCCGTGCTCCAGAAGGCCACCGGCGTCGCGGTGCGGACCATGCCGAACGTCTTCCTCTACACCGTGCCGCGGATCCTCGCCCGCAACACCAAGGTGTCGGAGATCCCCGCGTACACCGTCGTTCAGCGGTTCGAGGGGGTGACCGTCGCATGACCGCCCCCGCACTCACCGGGGCGGCCCGGCCGTCACCGCCCGAGGGAGCCCGGCCGTCCTGGCTCCCCCTGCTGCGACGCCGGCTGTCCGGAGCGCCGCGCTCGCTGGGCCGGGTGCTCGCCGTCACCGCCACCGTGTTCGTGCTGGCGTCGCTCCTGACCTTCGCGCTCGGCGCGCTGTCGGACGCGAACCCGGCCGCCGCAGTGCTCGGCGACCAGGCCACTCCGGCCGACATCGCCCGGATGCAGGCGGAGTTCGGCCTCGACCGGCCGCTGTACGCGCAATACCTGAGCTGGCTCGGGCACGCGCTCACCGGCGACCTCGGGGTGTCCTGGTTCACCAGCGCGCCGGTGGCCGACAGCATCTCCCAGGCGCTGCCGGTGGACCTGTCCATCGCCGGTCTCGCGCTCCTGCTGGCCGTCCTGCTCGGCGGCGGGGCGGGGATCGGGGCGGCGCTGGACAACGGCGGGCGGTTCGACCGGGCGGTCACGCTGGTCTGCTCGGTGCTGGCCACGCTGCCGCCGTTCCTCATCGGCATCGTGCTGATCGTGGTCTTCGCGGTGCAGCTCGGGGCGCTGCCGACGGGCGGGTACGTACCGCTCGGCGAGAGCCCGGGGGAGTGGCTGCGGTACGCGATCCTGCCCGCGTTCGCGCTCAGCCTGGACGCGGCGGCCTCCCTCGCACGGCAGTTGAGGACGTCGCTGGTCGGCGCCTTGCGCGAGAACTATGTGACGGGGGCGGAGATGCGGGGATTCTCGTCGCGGCGGGTGCTGTTCGGGCACGTCCTGCGCAACGCGGCGGGGCCCGCGCTGAGCGTCCTCGGGCTGAGCGTGCCGGTGATCCTGGGCGGGGCGGTGGTCACCGAGAAGATCTTCAACCTGCCGGGGATCGCGCAGCTGTCCCTTCAGTCGGCGGAGCAGCACGACATCCCGGTCATCCAGGGGACGTTGCTGGTCACGGTGGTGGTGGTGCTGATCGCGAACATCGCGGTCAACGCGGCGCTCGCGGCGCTGAATCCGGCGGCGCGCCGGGCGGGCCGGCGGGCCGCGGCGGACGGGGGCGCGTCATGAGGACCCTTCGCCGTACGTGGCGGCTGCGGTCCGCCCGGATCGCCCTGGCCGTGCTCGCCGTGGTCGCCCTGCTGGCGGTCGCCGGGGGCGCCGTGGCCCCGCACGATCCGCTGGCGCAGAGTCCCGCGGACATGCTCCAGGGTCCGGGCGCCGGTCATCCGCTCGGTACGGACTATCTGGGACGGGACGTCCTCAGCCGGGTCCTGGCCGGTACCGGGCGGTCGGTGGTGGGCGCGCTGGAGGCCGTCGGGGCCGCGATGCTGCTCGGCATCGTGCCGGGCATCGCCTCGGTGTGGCTGGGCCGTACCGTCGAATGGACGGCGCAGCGGGCCGCCGACACGCTGATGATCATGCCCTTCACGGTCTTCGCGATCGCCGTGGTCGGCGCGCTGGGCAACGGCGTGCACCAGGCGATGCTCGCGCTGGGCGTGCTCTTCGCACCGCTGTACTTCCGGGTGACGCGGGCCGCCGCGCTGGGCCTCAAGCAGGCGCAGTACGTGGAGGCCGCCGAGCTGATGGGCGCGTCGCGGTGGTGGATCCTGCGGGTCCACGTCTGGGGCAAGATCCTGCCGACGGTCGCGGTGACGACGGCCCAGGCGGTGGGCCAGGCGCTGCTGGTCGTCGCCTCCCTGACCTTCCTTGGCCTCGGCGTCCAGCCCCCGGCCCCGACGTGGGGCGGCATGCTCGCCTCGGACCTGGGCTACCTGTCGCAGCAGCCGTGGGCCCCGCTGATCCCGGGCGCGGCCATCATGCTCACGGTCGGCGCCCTGAACATCCTGGCGGACGCGGTACGCGACAGCGGCGGGACGGCGGCCGCGGCACGTCCGAAGCGGGCGAGACGGTTGCGCGGGCTGTACGGGGCGGGGTCCGGGCCGACGTCCCGGCCGACGCCCGTGAACCGACCGGAGTCGCCGGCTCCGGCGCGGGCCGAGGACGTGGCCCGGGCCCTGGTACCGGCATCGGCAGGGGCATGGGGCTCGGCTCCGGAGGAGGCGCCGGCCCTGGCCCGGGGTTCGGGCTCGGAGCGGGGTCAGGGCCGGGGCCCGGATCGGGCCGACGCACCGGTGGAGCCTGGGAGCGCACCTCGGTCCTGGTCTGCGGTACGGGCCGGGGCTCCGGCCGAGGAGCAGGTCCCTGACCGGGCCGAAGTCCGGGGGCGGCCTCCGGCCGGTGACCGGGCGGGGGCCGCGGGGCCGGACGGGAACCGGGCGCCGGACCGGGTTCCGGATCGAGTTCCGTGGCGGGGGCCGGAGTTGGGCCCGGAGTTGGGCCCGGAGTCGGGCCTGGAATCGGGCCTGGAGTCGGGCGAGGGCGTGGTCCTCGGTCCGCCGGTCCCGTCGGCCGACGGGGGCGGGCCCGGTGCGGGCGTGGCTGGGGGAGGCGGGGGCGTCGGTCGAGCCCCTGACGGTGAGTCGTACGACGAGTCCCGTGCCGTCGTGGCCGGGGGCGGGCAGCGTGAGGAGGGGGAGCGCCATGTCAGTACTGGCTGAGATTCCGGGGGCCGCCGGGCCCGTTCTGAGCGTCGACGGGCTCGACGTCACCGTATCGGGCGGTGCGCGCGCCGTGCGGGGGGTGTCGTTCACGCTCGGGCGCGGTGAGGCCGTCGGGCTGGTCGGGGAGTCCGGCAGCGGCAAGAGCCTGACCTGCCGCTCCGCGCTCGGCGTCCTGCCCGCCGGCTGCGAGGTCACCGGCGGCCGCATCACCCTGGCCGCCACCGGCTCCGGCGCGCCCACCGAACTGGGCGCGCTCACCCGTAAACAGTGGGACGCCGTCCGGGGCAGCCGCGTCGGCGCCGTGTTCCAGGACCCCGCCTCGTACCTCAACCCCTCTCTGACCGTGGGCCGCCAGCTCGCGGAACAGCTCCGCGTCGGACGCGGACTGCCCAGGGCCGCCGCCCACACCCGCGCCGTCGAGCTGTTCGGCGCCGTCGGACTGCACCGGCCCGACGAGGTCTTCCACCAGTTCCCGCACGAACTGTCCGGCGGCATGCTCCAGCGGGTCCTCATCGCGATCGCCGTCTCCTGCGAGCCGGAACTGCTCATCGCCGACGAGGCCACCACCGCCCTCGACGTCGTCATCCAGGCCGAGATCCTCGAACTGCTCGCCCGGCTCAGGGCCGAGCAGGGCCTCGCGCTGCTCCTCGTCACCCACGACCTCGCCGTCGTCGCCGAGAGCTGCGACCGCATCCTCGTCATGTACGCGGGCCAGATCGTCGAGGACGGCCCCACCGCCGAGGTGCTCGCCGCGCCCTCCCACCCCTACACCGAGGCGCTGCTGCGCGTCGCGTCCCTCGGGGTGTGGGGGCGCCGCGAACTGGACGTCATCCCCGGCCGCCCGCCCGAGGCCGGCGCGGACCTGCCCGGCTGCCGCTTCGCCGACCGCTGCGCCCACACCGTCCCGCAGTGCACGGCGGGAGCCGTCGCCCTGTACGAGCTCGGTGACGGGCGCCGCGCCCGCTGCCTGCGTCCCGCCGCCTCCGGAGCCGCCGTATGAACGCCGTCCTCACCCAGGAGAACGACGCCGTCCTCACCCGGGAGAACCCGGCCCCGCTCCTGGAGATCCGCGGACTGACCGTCTCGTACGGCCGCCGCGCCACCGCCCTGCGCCGCGCGGGCAGCACCCGGGTGCTCTCCGGCGTCGACCTCACGGTACGGGCCGGGGAGATCCTCGGGATCATCGGCGAGACCGGCTCGGGCAAGACGACCCTGGCCCGTGCCACCGTCGGCCTGGTCCGCCCCGACGCCGGGGAGATCGGGTTTGAGGGCCGCGACGTCACCCGGCTGAACCGCCGGGACCTCCGGGACTTCCGCCGCACCGGCCGCGTCCAGTACATGTTCCAGGACCCGCTCCGGTCCCAGGACCCGGAGTTGACGGTACGTCAGATCGTGGCGGAACCCCTCGCGTCGGTCGGCGCCGCCACCCGCCAGGAACGCGCGCGCCGCGCCGACGAGGCCCTGACCCTCGTCGGGCTCGACGCCGGGGCGCTCGGCCCGCGTACCCCCGCCCAGCTCTCCGGCGGGCAGCGCCAGCGCGTCTCGCTGGCCCGCGCCCTCGTCACCCGCCCCCGGCTGCTGCTCAGCGACGAGCCGGTCAGCGCCCTGGACGCCTCCAACCGCAACCTCGTCCTGAGCCTGCTCGACCGGCTCCGCCGCGAACTGGGCCTCGCCGTCGTCGTCATCTCCCACGACCTCAGCTCGCTCGCGGGCGTCGCCGACCGGGTCGCCGTCCTCTACCGGGGCCGGCTCGTGGAGCAGGGCCCCATCGGCGAGGTCCTGGAACACCCCAGGCACCCGTACACCGCCCTGCTCACCGCCTCCGCGCCGAGCGTGCGCCGCGAACACCGGCTCCTGCCCGCGCAGTTGCGCCCGGACCCGGCCGTCGCCGCCGGCCGTGCGCCCTGGCCCGACGACGAGGGCTGCGTCTTCGCGCCCCGCTGCCGCTTCGCGGGGCCCGAGTGCCGGGAGGAGCCGCGCTCCGCGCCCGTACCCGAAGGAGAAGCGGCCCGGGACGCTCCCACCGCCCGCACCGCCCGCACCGCCCCAGCGGCCCACGCCCCCCGGGGCACGGGGGAAACCGCCCCGCAAGCTGCCGCGGAAACCGCCGTAGAAACCGCCCCTCAAGCCACCGCTCGACCCACCACGACGCAACTACCTTCCCCCGCAGGGGAATCCGACCCGTCCAGGCCGTCCCACACCGTCGCCTGCCACCACGCCGCCACCTGGCGCGGCGGTATCGGCTGAACAGGAACAGGAACCCACCGCCATGGCCCTCGAATTCATCGGCATCGCCGCCACCCAGGAGACCAGCGAGAGCGGCTCCCGCACCCCCGTCACCGGCCGCGACGGCGTCTCCACCCAGACGGAGACCGAACAGGCGGCGGGACCCGTCGTCCAGCCCGGCTACCTCCGCGAACTGGCCCGCGCCCACGAGGAGTCGGGCTTCGACCGGGTCCTCGTCGCCCACTCCTCCGCGAGCCCCGACGGCTTCACCGTCGCCGACCAGATCCTCTCCCACACCGAACGGCTCGGCGTCCTGCTCGCCCACCGCCCCGGCTTCGTCTCGCCCACCCTCGCCGCCCGCAAGTACGCCACCCTCGACGCCTTCCACCCCGGCCGGATCGCCCTGCACGTCATCACCGGCGGCGACGACGCCGACCAGGCGCGCGACGGCGACTTCAGCGACAAGCCCACCCGCTACCGCCGCACCGACGACTTCCTCGACGTGGTCCGCAAGGAGTGGGACTCCGCCGAACCCTTTGACCACGAAGGGGAGTTCTACCGCGTGAAGGGCGGCTTCTCCGCCGTACGCCCCGCCGCCCCGATCCCCGTCTACTTCGGCGGCGCCTCCGCGGACGCCGTCCGTGTCGGCGGCAAGCACGCCGACGTCTACGCCTTCTGGGGCGAACCGCTCGCCGGGATCGCCGAGCGGATCCGTGAGGTACGGGCCGCCGCCGCGCCGTACGGCCGCGAACCGCGCTTCAGCGTGAGCCTGCGCCCCATCCCCGCCGCCACCGAGGAACAGGCCTGGGACCGAGCGCGGGAGATCCTGCGGCTCACCGAGGAGCGGGTCGGCGGGAGCGCCGGGGCCTTCCCCCTCGACCACTCCGCGCAGCGCGGCTCCCAACGACTGCTGGAGTACGCGGCCCAGGGCGACGTCCACGACAAGCGGCTGTGGACCGCCATCGCGCGGACCACCGGAGCGGCGGGCAACTCCACGGCTCTGGTGGGCAGTTACGAGCAGGTCGCCGAATCCCTCCTCGACTACGTCTCCCTCGGCGTGTCCACCCTCCTCATCCGCGGCTTCTCCCCCCTCGCCGACGCCCGCGACTACGGCACGCTCATCGACCTCGTCCGCGCGGGCGCCGAGCGCACCGGAGCGGCCCACCTCAAGGTCCCCGCATGACCACCCCTCCCGCCCCGGGCCCCGCCGCGCCCCCGACAGGCTCCCGCCCGGCGACCGCACACCGGGGCGCGTACGGCGCGCGCCGCCGTGCAGGCGCCAGGGGCGGCCCCGGCAGTGCGCCCCACGCCGATCTCGGCATCCGGCCCCACCCGGCGGACCTCTCGCCGTCCCCGCCGCCGCGCACTATCGAGGAGTGGACCGGCGGCCCCGCGGCCGACCGCCACCCCCTCCCGCTGATCGCGGTCCGGGACAGCGACCCCGTACCGCGACAGGAGCCGGACCGGCCGCCGTGGGGCGCGCACTGCCACCCCGACACCCTGACGGCCGGCGCGCCCACCTCCCCCCTCACCCGGGGCCGCACCGGCCGGCACGCACGGGTCGTGGCGGCGAAGTACACCGTCGACGCCCCGCCGGTGACGGTCCGGCGCCCGTCGCCGCTGATCGACGGCGGAACCGTGCCCCGCCACCGGCGCGCCGCGCGCCGCCCCGCCGACCACCCTCACCCCGACCGGCCGGAGGCCCCGTGATCCGCGACCCCGTGACCCGTACGAACAGGACCGCGGCCCAGGGCGGCGCGCCGGCGCTGCCGCCCCTGCGGCTCGATCTGCTGCCCGCCGTCACCGACAGCCTCGCCGCCCGCGCGGCCGTCCACGACCGCGAGGCGTCCTTCCCCGCCGAGGCCTTTCCCCTCCTGCACGGGGCGGGGCTGCTCACCGCCACGGTCGCCGCCCGGCACGGCGGCCCCGGCGCGGGGCTCGCCGACACCGCTCGCATCCTGCGGGCGCTGGGCGCGGGGGACCCCGCCGTCGCGCTCGTCACGGCGATGACCCTGTTCACCCACGCGGCCGAGGCCCGTACACCCGGCGGCTGGCCACCCGCCCTGTACGCGGACCTCCTCGACGAGTCGGCCACGGGCCCCACCCTGGTCAACTCCCTGCGCGTGGAGCCCGAGTTGGGCAGTCCGGTACGGGGCGGCCTGCCCGCCACCACCGCCCGCCGCGACGGCGACCGGTGGCTGCTCACCGGACGGAAGATCTACTCCACCGGAGCCGTCGGCCTCAGCCGGCTGCTGGTCTTCGCGCGGACCGACGAACACCCCGTGCGCGTCGGCTCGTTCGTCGTCCGCGCGGGCAGCCCCGGGCTGGAGATCGAGCCGACCTGGGACCATGTCGGGCTGCGCGCCAGCCGCAGCGACGACGTCGTCCTCGACTCCGTGCCCGTACCGCTCGGCGACGTCCTCGGCCTCGCCGAGGCGGGCGAGACCCCCGGGGCCCGTCCTGATCCGGAGACGGGTGCCTGGAACGCCCTCGGGCTGAGCGCGCTGTACCTCGGTGTGGCGGGCGAGGCCCGCGACTGGCTCACCCGCTTCCTCCACGAACGCGTCCCGACGTCCCTCGGGGCGCCGCTCGCCACCCTGCCGCGCTTCCAGAGCGCCGTGGGCGAGATCGAGACCGCGCTGTTCGGCGCGGACACCCTGGTCGACACGCTCGCCGCGCGGGTCGACAGCGGGGACCGTACGGCGGCCGAACAGGCGGGCGCCGTCAAGGTCCTCGCCGTCCGGGCCGCCATCACGGCCGTCGAACAGGCCGTCGCCTTGACCGGCAACCACGGGCTGACCCGCGTGAATCCGCTCCAGCGGCACTACCGGGACGTCCTGTGCGGCCGCGTGCACACCCCGCAGGACGACTCCGTACTCCTCACCGCCGGCCGTGAGGCCCTGGCCCGCGCGCGCGAACCCCTCGCCCGCGAACCTTTCGCCCACGAAGCCGGCGCCCATGGAGCCGGCGCCCGCGAAGCCGCCTCCTACGAACCCGGCCCGTCCGGCCACCCCGTACCGAAAGGCAACTGACCCATGACCGACCCGAGCACCTCCCTCCCGTCCCCCGCCCCCGCCGCCCGCGCCCCGCACTCCGTCGAGTTCATCGGCATGATCGGTACGCAGGACACCTCGGAGACGAGGCCGCCCAGCGGCCCCCAGATCGACCGGGCGTACACCGCCCGCTTCGCCCGGGCCCACGAGGACGCCGGATTCGACCGGATCCTCATCGGCTACAGCTCGGGGAGGCCCGACGGCGCCCAGGTCGCCGCGTACGTCGCCGCGCACACGGAACGGCTCGGCCTGCTCGTCGCGCACCGCCCCGGCTTCATCGCGCCGACGCTCGCCGCCCGCAGCTTCGCCACCCTCGACCAGTTCACCGGCGGACGGGTCGCCGTGCACACCATCACCGGCGGCCACGACGTCGAGCAGCGCAGGGACGGCGACTATCTGGACAAGGAGGAGCGGTACGACCGCACCGACGAATACCTCACCGTCCTGCGCCGCGCCTGGTCCTCCGGCGAGCCGTTCAGCCACCAGGGCCGCCACTACCGCTTCGAGGACTACGGCTCCGAGGTGCTGCCCGTCCACGCGTCCGGCATCCCGCTCTACTTCGGCGGTTCCTCCGAGGCCGCGTACCGCGTGGGCGGCAAGCACGCCGACACCTTCGCGCTGTGGGGCGAGCCGCTCGCCGAGACGGCCGAGCAGATCGCGTCCGTCCGCGCGGCGGCCGTCGCGGCCGGCCGCACCGAACTCCCCGGCATCAGCGTCTCGTTCCGCCCGATCCTCGGGCCCACCGAGGAACTCGCCTGGGAACGCGCCCATCACATCCTGGACACCATCAAGTCCGGGGCGGGCAAGCCCTTCTTCGCCCAGGCCCGCCGTCACCAGGGCCCCGAAGGACCGCAGAACACCGGCTCGCAACGGCTCCTCGCCGCCGCCGCGAAGGGCGATCTGCACGACCGCGCGCTGTGGACGCCGACCGCCTCCGCGACCGGCGCGGGGGGCAACACCACGGCTCTCGTGGGCACTCCGGAGACCGTCGCCCAGGCCCTACTCGACTACGTGGACCTCGGGGTGACGACCCTGCTCATCCGGGGGTACGACCCGCTGGACGACGCGATCGACTACGGCCGCCACCTGCTCCCGCTCGTCCGCCAGGAACTCGCCCACCGGGCAGCCGCGTCCGCCCCCGCCGGGGCCGCTCCCGCTCCCGCCGGAAGCGCCCGATGACCGGCCTGTTCACCGCCCCGGCCCTCAGCACCCGTACACCCGCTCGCGGTTGGCACCCGCCCGAAGGGATCGCCCCGCGCGGCACACTGCTCGTCCTGCCGGGCCGGGGCGAACACCCGCTGGTGTACGAGCGGTTCGGGCGCCGTCTCGCCGCCGACGGGTACCAGGTCCACGCGTTCCCCACCGGTCCCGACGACCTGGTCGAGGACGTCCTGGCCCGGGCGGCGGAGGCCGCGGGGCCCGCGCCCGTCGCCCCGGTGGTCCTCGTCGGCAGTGACACCGGCGCCCTCCAGGCCCTCCACACGGCCGCCGGAGCCGGCCCCCGGCTGCCCGTGGCGGGAATCGTCGTCGCCGGGGCCGCACCGACCGCGCCCGCCCCCGCGGCCGGCGCGGCGCGGAACGCGGCGGGCGTGGCACGAGACGAGGCGGGCCCCTGGGAGGCCGAGCTGGCGGCCCGTACCGCCTGCCCGGCGCACCGCCAACGGCTCACCGACGACGAGGAGTTCGTACGGGGAAGCCTCGGCGCCCCTGTACCGGACCAGCTCCGGTCCGGGGCGCGGCCCGCCGTACCCGCCCTCGTCCTGCACGGCGGGGCCGACCCGGTCACACCCCTGGGCCAGGCGCGGGACCTGGCGGCCCGGCTGCCGCGCGCCACCCTCGGGGTGGTGCACGACGGGCTGCACGACATCCTCAACGACGCCGCGCACCGGACCACGGCGGCGGTGGTCGTCCTGTGGCTGGAGCGGCTGCGCGCGGATCCCGCCGGGCGCCCGATCCTCACGCTCGAAGAGGCGGACGACGCGGCACCGGCGGTCGAACAGGGCGGCGAAGGCGCGGAAGGCGCGCGTTCGTGAGCCACCACCTCGCAGAAAGGGAAGCGGCATGACCGTGTCCATCGAACGCGCTGCCGGAGTCGGCCGGGCCCCGGGGCCCGCCACCGGCGACGAGATACTCCGGCGCACCCTGCGGCGGCACGCGGCCGGGGTCACCGTGATCACGGTCCCGGGCCCCGCCGGTTTCACGGCGACCTCCTTCACCTCCGTCTCCCTGGAGCCCGCCCTCGTCTCCTTCTGCCTCGGCCTCACGGCGTCGGCGTTCCCGGCCGTGCGGCGCGCGGACCGCTTCGCCGTCCACGTGCTGGGCGCCGGGAACACCGCACTGGCCCGGCAGTTCGCCCGCAGCGGCGTCGACCGCTTCGCCGGGATCCCGTGGGCGGAGGAGGCCGACGGGCTGCCGCTGCTGGACGGCGTACCGGCCTGGCTCACCGCCCGGGTGACGCTCCGCCGGCGGATCGGCGACCACCTCCTGGTCGTCGGCGAGATCGACGCGGGCGGCGGGCACGGCGAGGGGGACGCCCTGGTCCATCACGACGGCGCGTTCGCGGTGCCCGTGCGCCTGCCCCCGCCGACGGGGGAGTGACGCGGCCGCGACGCCGTCCGAGCCCGGCCGACCACCGGAGAAGCACGCCTGAGGGCGTGCTTCTCTCGGTTACTGGCCGCGTTCAACGGAGGCACGGAGGAGAAGGGGCGCACGCCCGGCGCATTCGCGCCCGCCGCTCACGCGTGAATGCGCTGGGTGGCCGAAATGATTGGTCTGCATTCGACAATATTCAGCCAAAAGGTGCATCGATTGGCCGGAACCCGCCGCTTGGCTCCGATTGGCATATGACCTCGGCTAGCTCGTTTATTGACCCTGGTCAAGTACTTGTCAGTAACGGCGCAAATGTTCGTCTTTGAGTGTCGCGATCCTCTAAGGTGACTGGCGTGAACGCATGACGGCGGGGTACTTGTACCCGGTCTGCCGTGCACGCCGGTATGGGGGGTGTTATCGCCGCTCCGCGTGGCCGAGTTCGTGCCGCGAGGGGGCCGAGTGCCGAACGGTGTCGCTGCGAAGTGACGCCCGAAGCGGCACGCGGGGGACAAGGCTGATGAACACGCCGTGGAAAGACGAACAACAGGTGGGGGAAAACCGTGACCAATCCTTTCGATGACGAATCCGAGCGGTTCGTGGTGTTGATGAACGGCGAGGGGCAGTACTCGCTGTGGCCCGCGCGTCTCGACATTCCGGGCGGCTGGCGCGCCGAGGGCCCGGAAAGCTCGCGACAGGAATGCCTGGACGCGATCGAGGCCGCCTGGAGCGACATGCGGCCCGCCAGTCTGGTGCGGGCCATGGAGGACAGCGCCGGGTAGGTCGGACGGCCGGGCGGCCGGACCGCCCGAGGTGGCGGGGCCGTCGAGGGTGATCGGCCCGGCCGGCGCGGCACCGAGGCTCCGTCTTCTTCGAGCGTGCTCTCGTCCGAGCAAAATCGATCAGAGATGATCGGAGATCGGTCGCGTCCGGTCCGTGTACCCGGTCGCCTTCCTGCACAGTCCATAAAACATCGGCGGCCCGCTCTGCCGCCGTCCGTCATGTGCTAAGGAAGCCCGGCCCCGTACCGGGCCGCCATTTCCATCACCGTTTCCCGGTACGAGGCCGCCGCGGCGCCGGACGCGAAGGCGCGGCGACTTCCCTTTGGCTTTCACCGGCCCGTCCTGAAAAACGGGCGCAACGGCGAGGGTGGTTTCGCCATGCCTTTCTCGCTGTCCCTGAAAATCTTCCCGAAGGTGTAGATCGGCATGCAGGAAAACAGTCCCCTCTCCACAGGAATATCTCCCCAGGAGATGCAAGAGACTTTCGAACTGACCACGGCCCAGCAGGGCATGTGGTACGGGCAGCTCGTCGACCCGGACAGCCCGAAATGCAATATCGGAGAATGCTTCGAGATCCGTGGTGACCTCGACGAGAGGTTATTGGCGGCCGCCCTCGACCGGGCCGTCGCCCTGTGTGACAGCCTCAACCTGGAGATCGTCACCCGGGACGGAACGGTTCGCCAGCGGGTCGCCCGCCCCTCCGTGCCCCGGACCGGTCTCCTCCGCCGGGTCGACCTGTCGGGCGCGGACGATCCCGTCGCCGCCGCCGAGCGCTACATGGCCGCCGACATGGGCACCGTCGACCGGCTCGACGCACCGCACCACCACTACGCGCTGCTGCGTCTCGCCCCCCGGCTGCACTACTGGTACCTCCGCTTCCACCACCTCGCGATCGACGGTCTCGGCGGCGCCCTCTTCACCCGTACCGTCGCCGATCTGTACACCCGCGCCGTGCGGGGCGAGGACCTGGACGCGGTCGAGCTGCCCGCCGCGCCGCTGCGCGACCTCGTGGCCGGTGAGGTGGCCTACCGGGCATCGGACCAGTACGACGCGGACCGCGCGTACTGGACCGGCAAGTTCGCCGACGTCGGAGGCGAACCGGCCGGTCGGGACGGGCACGGCGGGCGCGACGGACGGGACGGGCGCGACGGTACGGCGCTGATCCGCCGCCGCACCGACACTCCGGCGCCCGACGAGCTCTCCGGCACTCCCGGCGGTCTGCACACCGGCGAGACGCTGCCCTTCGCCGTCTTCGACGACCTGCGCCAGCTGGCCGCCGCCCACCGCACCACCTGGTCCGCGGTGTTCGTGAGCGCGATCGCCGCCTACGTCGCCCGGGTCACCGGGAACCAGGACGTCACCGTCGGCCTCGCCTCCAACGGCCGCCACGGCGGGTTGCGGCACATCGTCGGCATGACATCCAACGTCCTGCCGCTGCGCCTGACCGTCACCGGTGACATGACCGTCGGCGCCCTCGTGCGCAGCGTCGCCGCCGAGATGCGCGGCGCCCTGCGCCACCGCCGCTTCTCCCGCGAACAGCTCGCCCGTGAACTGAGGATGACGGACGCCGCCGCGCGGCTGAGCGACATCGTCGTCAACATCATGGGCTACAACTACGACCTCGACCTCGCCGGCACCCCCGCCCCCTCCCGGCTGCTGTCCCTCGGCCCGGTGGACGACCTGTCCCTCTTCGTCTCCGAACGGGCCGAGGGCGAGGACCCGTTGCTCGGCTTCGACACCAACCCCGAGCTGTACCGGCCGGAGGACGTGCGGCTGCACCAGAAGGCCGTGGTCTCCTTCCTGTCGGCGCTGGCCGGCGCGGACGCCGACCTCCTCCTCCGCGACCTGCCGTTCCTCGACGCGACCGGCGCCGGGGCGCTGCTCGCCCGGGGCCGGGGTGCCGAACTGCCCGCGGAGACCGCCGGACCGACCCTGCCGGAGGCGTTCCGCGCGCAGGTACGGCGGACGCCGGACGCCCCCGCGGTGGTGGACGGCGCCGTCACACGCACCTACCGGGAGCTGGCCGCATCCGCCGACGAACTGTCAGAAGTCCTGCACGGCTGGGGTGTCGGGGCCGAGGACGGCATCGGTGTCCTGGTGGGACGTTCGGCGGCCCGGGTGTCCGCCACGCTGGGCGTGGTCGGCGCGGGCGCCGCGTACGTACCGATGGACGCGGACTGGCCCGTCGAGCGGCTCGACCGGGTCGCCGGAGTCGCCCGTGTCCGTGCCCTGGTGGTGGACGCGGCCCACGCCGACCGGCCGTGGGTACGGGAGACGGCGGCCACCCTGCCGGTGATCGTCCTCGACGCGCACGGCGGCGTCCTGCGCGGGGCTCCCCCGCGGCGGGGAGCGGCGCCGGCCGTGACGCGCGGCGGCCGGCTCGCCTACGTCATGTTCACCTCCGGGTCCACCGGCCAGCCCAAGGGCGTCGCCGTCACCCACGCCGACGTCCTCGCGCTGACCGCCGACACCACCTGGCAGGACGGGGTGTCCGACGCGGTGCTGATGCACTCCGCCTACGTCTTCGACGCCTCCACGTTCGAGATCTGGGTACCGCTCCTGAACGGCGGCCGCGTGGTGGTCGCACCGCCGGGCGTCCTGGAGGCCCGGGTCCTCGCCGAGCTGGTGGACCGGCACGGGGTGACCGCGCTGTTCCTGACGACCGCCCTGTTCAACGTCGTTGCCGAGACCGACCCGGCCGCGTTCGCCGGGCTGCGCCTGGTCGCCGCCGGGGGCGAGGCGGCAGCCCCCGACGTGATGCGGCGCGTGGCCGCCGCCGCGCCCGGCACCCGCGTGCTGCACGTGTACGGCCCCACCGAGACCACGACCTTCGCCACCCGCCACCCGGTCGACGCCGGTACGGCGGGCGTGCCGCCCATCGGCGGGCCCCTCGACGGGATGCGCCTGTACGTACTCGACGGCTCGCTCGGCCTGGTGCCGCCCGGTGTCGTCGGGGAGCTGTACGTGAGCGGCCGGGGCGTCGCCCGTGGGTACCAGGGCTGCCCCGGGCTGACCGCCACCCGGTTCGTCGCCGACCCGTACGACGGGTCCGGCGGGCGCATGTACCGTACCGGCGACCTCGTGCGCTGGACCGGGAGCGGCACCGTCGAGTACGTCGGACGCGCGGACGGGCAGGTCAAACTCCGCGGATTCCGGATCGAGCCGGGCGAGGTCGAGAACGCCTTGGCCGCCGACCCGGAGGTGCGCGCCGCGTGCGTCCTGGTCCGCGAGGACCTGCCCGGCGACCGCAGGCTCGTCGCGTACGTCGTGCCCGCCCCCGGCGCCCTGCTGGACGAGGCCGCCCTGGCCGGAAGACTGGGGCGCACCCTGCCCGCGTACATGGTGCCCTCCGCGTTCGTCCCGCTCGACGCGCTGCCCCTCAACGCCAACGGCAAGGTCGACCGCCGCGCGCTGCCCGTGCCCCGCGCCGCCGTCACCACGGGCGGTGTGCCGCGCACGGCCTACGAAGAGGTCCTGGCCGGGCTGTTCGCCGACGTCCTGGGCATGGCCGCCGTCGGCGTGGACGACAACTTCTTCTCCCTGGGCGGCCATTCGCTGCTCGCCACCCGTCTCATCGGCAGGACCCGGGCCGCCCTGGGCGCCGAACTCGACCTCCGTACCCTCTTCGACCACCCCACGGTCGCCTCTCTCGCCGCCGTCCTCGACACCTCCGGGGTGGGCCGGCCGGCCCTCGTCCCGCAGGACCGGCCCGACACCGTGCCGCTGTCCTTCGCGCAGCAGCGATTGTGGTTCCTCAACCGGCTCGAAGGCCCCAGCGCCACCTACAACGTGCCGCTCGTCCTGGAACTCGAAGGGCCGCTGGACCCCGACTCCCTGCGCGGCGCACTGGCCGACGTGGTCGTACGGCACGAGAGCCTGCGCACCGTCTTCGCCGAGGACGACGGGGTCGCCCGTCAGGAGATCCTGGACGCGGACGCCGCCGCGTCGCTCGTCCCCCTCGTCGTGGAGACGCCCCCGCCGGGGGAGCCCGCGGACGCCTGGGCCGTGGAAACGGTGGACCGGCTGACCGCCGTGCCCTTCGACCTGGCCGGGGACCTCGCCGTCCGCGCCCATCTGCTCCGCCTGGACCCCGCCCGTCACATCCTGGTCCTCGTCCTCCACCACGTCGTCGCCGACGGCTGGTCCCTCGCCCCGCTGAGCCGTGACCTGGGCGCCGCCTATCGCGCCAGGACCGAGGGGGCGGGCGACACCGCGTCCGCTCGGCCGGCGCCGCGTGTGCAGTACGCCGACTACGCCCTCTGGCAGCGCCGGCTGCTCGGCGACGACAGCGACCCGGACAGCCTGGCCGCCCGTCAGCTCGCCTACTGGCAGGACGCGCTGCGCGGCGCCCCCGACCTGCTCGACCTGCCGCTGGACCGGCCGCGCCCCGCCGTACCCAGCCACCGGGGCGACACCGTCCCCTTCGCGCTGCCCGCCTCCGCGCACGCCGCGCTCACCCGGCTCGCCCGCGCCGCCGCCTGCACCCCCTTCATGGTGCTCCAGGCGGCCCTCGCCGTGACCCTGCGCGCCCACGGCGCCGGTGACGACATCCCGCTGGGCACCGCCGTCGCCGGACGCACGGACGAGGCCCTGGACGATCTGGTCGGGTTCTTCGTCAACACCCTCGTCCTGCGCACGGATCTGTCCGGCGACCCGACCTTCCGTGAACTGCTGGACCGGGTCAAGGAGTTCGACATCGCGGCCTTCAGCCACGGTGACGTGCCCTTCGAACGGCTGGTGGAGGCCGTCAACCCCGAGCGGTCCGGGGACCACCACCCGCTGTTCCAGACCATGCTGGTCCTCCAGAGCCAGGAACGGGCGGGGCTCGACCTGCCCGGCGTCACCGTCCACGACCGGTCGCGGCACACCGGGATCAGCAAGTTCGACCTCACGTTCTCGCTCACCGAGGTCACCGAGGTCACCGAGATCACGGAACAGGCGGACTCTGCCGCACCCACCACGCCCACGACAGCGGGCCCGACCGGCCTCGCCGGTTACCTCGAGTACGCCACCGACCTCTTCGACGCCCCCACCGCCCGCGCCCTCAGCGCCCGCTTCGCCCACGTCCTCACCCAGGCCGTGACCGCCCCCGACCGCCCCGTCGCCGACCTCGACCCGCTGGTACCGGGCGAGCGGGACGTCCTCCTCGGCCGGGGACGCGGTACGGAGCGGCCGCCGCCCACCCGTACCGCCCCCGAAGCGGTCCGCGCCTGGGCCGTCCGTACCCCCCACGCGGTCGCCGTGCGCGACGCGCGCGGGAGCCTCACCTACGCCGAACTCGACGCCCGCGCCGACGCCGTCGCCCACGTCCTGCGCCAGCGCGGCGCGGGCCGTGAGGACCTGGTGGCCCTCGCGATGCCCTCCTCCGCCGACACGCTCGTCGCCATGCTGGCCGTCCTGCGGGCGGGCGCCGCCTATCTGCCCGTGGACCCGCGGTATCCGGCCGCGCGCATCCGGCACATGCTGGACGACGCCCGGCCCGTTCTGCTGCTCACCACCACCGACGTGCAAGCGGGCCTGCCCGCCCACGACGTGCCGTGGCTCGCCCTCGACGACCCCGCCGCCCTGCCCACGGATCCCCCCGTGCCCGCTTCGGACACCCCCCACCCGGCGGACCCCGCGTACGTCATCCACACCTCCGGCTCCACCGGCCGCCCCAAGGGCGTGGTCGTGACGCACGGCGCCCTGGCCAATCACATGGGGTGGATTGCGCGGTATCTCGCCCTCACCCCGGACGACCGGGTCCTCGCCCGTACGTCCACCAGTTTCGACGCCTCCGTGTGGGAGCTGTGGCTCCCGCTGATGAACGGCGCCGAGGTCTGCGTCCTGCCGGACGACGCCAACCGGGACCCGCACGCCCTGGTCTCCTGGATGAGCCGGTTCGACGTCACCGTCGCCCAGTTCGTGCCCGCGCACCTGGCCCTCGTCCTCGCCGAAGCGGCGCACGCCGCGCCCCTGCCCCACCTGCGCGCCGTCCTGTGCGGCGGCGAACCGCTGCCGCGCGCCCTCGCCGCCGACATCACCGGACTGTGGCGGGCCGAGGCGCACAACCTGTACGGGCCGACCGAGGCGACCATCGACGCGACCGCCCACCGGGCCGGCGGTCCGGACTCCGGGGGACCGGACTCCAGCGGTCCGGACTCCAGCGGCCCGGGCAGCGGGACCCCGGACTCCGGCGGACTCGCGGATCCCGGCGCGCCGTCCGAGACCGTGTCCCTCGGCCGCCCCGTCGACACCATGCGCGCCTATGTCCTCGACGGCCGGCTGCGGCCCGTACCGCCGGGCGTCACCGGGGAGTTGTACCTGTCGGGCCCCAACCTCGCCCGAGGGTACCTGCGCCGCCCGGGGCTGACCGCAGAACGGTTCGTCGCCGACCCGTTCGCCGCCGCCGGCGCCCGCATGTACCGGACGGGCGATCTCGTACGGTGGAACGGGCGGGGCCTGCTCGACTACGTGTCCCGCGCCGACGACCAGGTCAAACTGCGGGGTTTCCGCATCGAGTTGGGCGAGGTCGAGGCCGCGCTCCTGGCGCGCCCCGGCGTCACCGCCGCCTGCGCCGTGATCCGCGAGGACGAACCCGGCCGCCGCCTCCTCGTCGCGTACGCCGTCACCGGCGACCCGGCCCCGCGCCCCGCCGCCCTCCGTGACGACCTCGCCGAGACGCTGCCGCACTACATGGTGCCCGGCGCCGTCGTCGTCCTGGACGACCTCCCGCTCCTGCCCAACGGCAAGGTGGACCGGCGCGCCCTGCCCGCGCCCGGCCCCGGCCCCGACACCTCCGACGGCGCGGGGCGGCGCACGCTCCAGGAGGACCTGCTCGCCGGGATCTTCGCCGATGTCCTGCACGTGCCCTCGGTGGGCCCGCACGACAGCTTCTTCGACCTCGGGGGCCACTCGCTGCTCGCCATGCGGGTCGTCAGCCGCGTCCGTGCCGTCCTGGGCGCCGAGGTCGCCGTACGCACCCTCTTCGAGCACCCGACCGTCGCGGGCCTGGCCCGCGTCCTCGGCACACCGGGCCCGGCCCGCCCGCCGGTGGTGCCCGCCGCGTCGCGGCCCGATCCGCTGCCCCTGTCCTTCGCGCAACAGCGGTTGTGGTTCCTCAACCGGCTCGAAGGCCCCAGCTCCGCGTACAACATCCCGCTCGTCCTGGAGCTCGGCGGCCGGCTCGACCCGGACGCCCTGCGCGCGGCTCTCGCCGATGTCGTGGAGCGGCACGAGGCGCTGCGCACGCTGTTCCCCGAACGGGACGGCGTACCGCACCAGTTGATCCTCCCCGCCGGCACCGCCACGCCCGCCCTGCCGGTCGTGAGCACGGCGCCCACCGACCTGGAGGCGGCCGTCCTGGCCGCCGTGCGCGAGCCGTTCGACGTGGTCACGGACCTGCCGCTGCGCGCCCTGCTCCTGCGCTCGTCACCCGCCCACCACGTCCTCGTGCTCGTCCTGCACCACATCGCGGGCGACGGCTGGTCGCTCGCGCCGCTCGCCCGTCATCTCGGCGACGCGTACCGGGCCCGTCTCGCGGGCCGGGCACCGGAGCCGGCGGCCGGAACCCCGCTCCAGTACGCCGACTACACGCTCTGGCAACGCGCCGCGCTGGGCGACGGCGACGGCGACGACAAAGATCGCGATGGCCAGGACACCCCCCCGAGCGTGCTGCGGCACCAACTCGACCACTGGCACACGGCCCTCGCCGGTCTGCCCGGCCTGATCGACCTGCCGCTGGACCGGCCGCGCCCGGTCACCGCCGACCCGAGAGGGGCCGTCCACACCTTCGACGTACCGCCGTCCCTGCACGCCCAACTCCTGCTCCTGGCAAGGGAATCCGGCAGCAGCCTCTTCATGGTGCTCCAGGCGGCGGTCGCGACCCTGCTGCACCGCCACGGCGCGGGGAACGACATCCCGCTCGGCTCGCCCGTCGCCGGGCGTACGGACGAGGCGCTGGAGGACCTGGTCGGGTTCTTCGTCAACACGCTCGTCCTGCGCACGGACCTGTCCGGCACCCCGACCTTCCGCGAACTCCTCGTGCGGGTGCGGGAGTTCGACCTCGCGGCCTACGGGCACCAGGACGTCCCGTTCGAGCGTCTCGTGGAGAGTCTCAACCCGGTCCGGGCGCGCGACCACCACCCGCTGTTCCAGACCATGCTGGTGCTCCAGAACCAGGAGGCCGTCCGCCCCGACCTGCCGGGGCTCACCGTCGAGGACCGGCTCGTCCACAACGGCCTCAGCAAGTTCGACCTCACCTTCGCCTTCACCGAGGAGCCGGGCGGGGGCGGCCTCACCGCCGGGATCGAGTACGCGACCGCTCTCTTCGACCGGACCACCGTGGAGGCCCTCGCGGCCCGCCTGGTCGGCCTCCTGGAGCAGGTGGCGGCCGACCCCGGGCGGCCCGTGGCGGGCTACGACCTGATGACACCGGACGAACACACCCGGGTGGCGCGCTGGGGCACCGGCCGCGGCCTGCCCGCCGCCGCGCCGGACACCCCGGAGAGCCCGGACGCGGCCACCCTGCCCGCCCTCTTCGCGGCCCAGGCGGCCCGCACCCCGGACGCCGTGGCCGTCACCGGCGAGGACACCACCCTCACGTACGCCGCACTCGACCGGATCTCCGCCGACCTCGCCCGCACCCTGGCGGGCCTCGGTGTCGGACCCGAGGACGGGGTCGGGGTGGTGCTCGGCCGCTCGGCCGCCGTGGTGTCGGCGTCGCTCGGCGCGGTCCGGGCGGCCGGCGCGTACGTCCCGCTCGACGCCCGCTGGCCCGAGGAGCGGCTCGACCAGGTCGCCGAGGTGGCGGACGTACGGGTCCTGGTCGTCGGCGAGGACACCGCCGCCGCCCCCTGGGTGACCGCAAAGGCCCGCCACGTACCGGTGGTTGTGGTGGACCGGCTCGGCCGCGTCCTGCGGGGCGCGCCCGAACGGCCGGGCCGCCCGGCCGGCGTGCCCGGCCCCGGCGCCCTCGCGTACGTGATGTTCACCTCCGGCTCCACCGGCCTGCCCAAGGGCGTCGGCGTCACCCACGCCGACGTGGTCGCGCTCACGGCCGACTCCGCCTGGCGGGACGGCGCCACCGACGCGGTCCTGATGCACTCGGCGTACGTCTTCGACGCCTCCACGTTCGAGATCTGGGCCCCCCTCCTGCACGGCGGCCGGGTGGTCGTCGCACCGGACGGCGTCCTGGAGGCGCGCACCCTCGACGTCGCCGTCCACGAGCACGGCGTGACCGCCGTGTTCCTGACGACGGCCCTGTTCAACGTGATCGCCGAGACCGACCCCGGCGCCTTCGCCGGGCTGCGACTCGTCTGCGCCGGTGGGGAGTTGGCCTCCCCGGACGCGATGCAGCGCGTCGCCGCCACCGCGCCCGGCGCACGGATCCTCCATGTGTACGGGCCCACCGAGACCACCACCTTCGCCACGCGCTACGAGGTGGCGGCCGCCCTGCCGTCGGGCCCGCCGCCCATCGGGCGCCCCCTGGACGGCATGCGCCTGTACGTCCTGGACACGTCCCTGGGACCCGTACCGCCCGGCGTGGTGGGGGAGTTGTACCTCGCAGGCCGGGGCGTCGCCCGCGGGTACACCGGGCTGCCCGCCCTGACCGCCGCGCGTTTTGTCGCCGACCCGTTCGACCCGGCGGGCGGGCGCATGTACCGCACCGGCGACCTGGTCCGCTGGACCCGCGACGGGCAGATCGCGTACGTCACCCGCGCCGACGGTCAGGTGAAGCTGCGCGGCTACCGCATCGAACTCGGCGAGATCGAGGGCGTACTGGCCTCCTGCGAAGGGGTCGCCGACTCGTTCGCCGTCGTCCGCGAGGACACCCCGGGAGACCGGCGCCTCGTCGCGTACGTCGTGCCCACCGCCGGGGCGAGCCCCGAACCCGGCGAACTGGCCCTGGCCGTCGGCCGGTCCCTGCCCGCCTACATGGTGCCCGCCGCGTTCGTCCTGCTCGACGCGCTGCCGCTGACCGTCAACGGCAAGGTCGACCGGCGCGCCCTCCCGGCGCCCGCCCACCGCGCCCCGGTCCGCGGGCGCGCGGCCCGTACCGCCCGCGAGGAGATCGTGTGCGGGCTCTTCGCCGACGTGCTCGGCCTCGACGGGGCGGGGGTGGACGACAACTTCTTCGCCCTGGGCGGCCATTCGCTGCTCGCCACCCGTCTCACCGCCCGCATCCGCACCGTGCTGGGGGTGGAGGTCCAGGTCAAGACCCTCTTCGAGCACCCCACCCCGGCCGCGCTCGCCGCCGCGCTGGACGGCGCCGAGAAGGCCAGGAGCCGCCTGGAGCGGGTTCCCGACCGCCCCGATCCGCTGCCGCTGTCCTTCGCCCAGCAACGCCTCTGGTTCCTCAACCGGTTCGAGGGGCCGAGCGCCACGTACAACGTGCCGCTCGTGCTGCGCCTGGACGGTCCTCTCGACGCGGACGCCCTGGAGAGCGCCCTCGTGGACGTCGTGGAGCGGCACGAGAGCCTTCGTACCGTCTTCCCCGACACCGACGGCGTGGCGCGCCAGCTCGTCCTGGACGCCGATGACGCCGACATCGACCTGACGCCTCGTCACCTCGACCCCGAGCCTGACCGCGACCTTGACCCTGACCGTGACCCTGACTCCGGCACCCACACCGATCCCGTCCGCCTGGACGAGGTGCTGTCCGCCGAGGTCGCGCACGCCTTCGACGTGAGCGCCGAACTCCCCGTACGGGCCCGGCTGGTACGGCTCGGCGCCGAGGCGCACGTCCTCGTGCTGCTCGTCCACCACATCGCGGGCGACGGCTGGTCCCTCGCCCCGCTCGCCCGCGACCTGGGCACGGCCTACCGGGCGCGCACCGAGGGCGAGGAGCCCGGCTGGACCGCACTGGGCGTCCAGTACGCCGACTACGCCCTGTGGCAGCGCGCGCTGCTCGGCGACGAGGACGACCCGGCCAGCCCGGCCGCCCGCCAGCTGGACTTCTGGCGCACGGCCCTCGCCGGCGCCCCGGACCTGCTCGAACTGCCCTGCGACCACCCGAGACCCGCCGTGACGGCGTACGGCGGCGACGCCTTCGCCTTCCCGGTCGGCGCGGACACCCACCGGGCGCTCGCCGACCTCGCCCGGGCCCGGGGATGCAGCCTCTTCATGGTGCTCCAGGCGGCCCTGTCGGTGCTCCTGTCCCGGCACGGCGCCGGTGACGACATCCCGCTCGGCACCGCCGTCGCGGGACGCACCGACGAAGCCCTGGACGATCTGGTGGGCTTCTTCGTCAACACCCTGGTCCTGCGCACCGACCTCACCGGGGACCCCACCTTCGCCGACGTGCTGGACCGGGTACGGGAGTTCGACCTGGCCGCCTACGCCCACCAGGACGTGCCCTTCGAACGGCTGGTGGACTCCCTCAGCCCGGTCAGGGCCCAGAACCACCACCCGCTCTTCCAGACCATGCTCGTCCTCCAGAACCAGGCGGACGCCACCGTCGACCTGCCGGGTCTCACGGTGACGGAGCAGCCCGTGCGGACCGGCATCAGCAAGTTCGACCTGACCTTCACCTTCGCCGAGAGACACGACGGCACGGGCCGGCCCGCCGGCCTCGACGGCGGCCTGGAGTTCTCCACCGAACTCTTCACCCCCGCCACCGCCCACACCCTGGCGGCCCGGCTCACCCGCCTGCTCGCCGTGCTCGCCGCCGATCCTGGCCTGCGCGTCCACACCGTCGACGCCCTGGACGCCACCGAGCGGCGGAGCGTCGAACAGGCCGCCCACGGACCCATCCGGCCCGGGGAGGCGACCACCGCGCCCGAGGCGTTCCGCGCCCAGTGCGCCAGAACGCCCGACGCGATCGCCGTACGGGACGGCGCGTACCGTCTCACCTTCCGCGAACTCGACCAGCTCTCCGACGACTTGGCGCACCACCTGCACGACCGGGGCATCGGCCGTGACGACCTCGTCGCGCTCGCCCTGGAAGGCACCGCCGACCACGTCGTGGCGATGCTGGCGGTCACCAAGGCCGGGGCCGCCTACCTGCCGGTCGACCTGGAGTACCCGGCGGCCCGGATCGCCCACATGCTCGCCGACGCCCGCCCCGCGCTGCTCCTGACCCACGGCGCCGACCGCGCCGCCCGCCACGGCCTGTCCCTGCCCAGCCTGGCCCTCGACGACCGCGCCGCCTGGTCCACCGGGCGCGCCGCGCCGCCCGCCGCCGCGCCGGACCCGCGCGACGCGGCGTACGTCATCTACACCTCGGGCTCCACCGGCCGCCCCAAGGGCGTCGTCGTCACCCACGCCTCCCTGACCAACCACATGGCCTGGATGGCGGGACACCTCGGCCTCACCGACGACGACCGGGTCCTCGCCCGCACCTCGCCGAGCTTCGACGCCTCGGTGTGGGAGACCTGGCTGCCGCTCCTGCACGGCGGCTCCACCTGCCCCGTGCCGCCGGCCGCCAACCGCGACCCCGCCGGACTGCTGGCCCGGATGCGGGACACGGGTGTGACCGTCGCGCAGTTCGTCCCCTCGCACCTCTCGCTCGTCCTCACCGAGACCGGTCCCGACGACGCGCCCGCGACCCTGCGGGCCGTCCTGTGCGGCGGCGAACCGCTGTCCCGCTCCCTGGCGGAGCGGGTCGGACGGGCCTGGCGGGCCGAGGTGCACAACCTGTACGGGCCCACCGAGACGACCATCGACGCCACCGCCCACCACCACCGGGGCGGGGAGAAGGACACGTCCGCGCGGGACGGGGGCGTACCGCTCGGCCGGCCCGTCGACAACACCCGCGCCCATGTCCTGGACGCCGGTCTGCGGCCGGTGCCGCCGGGCGTCACCGGCGAGCTGTACGTGGCGGGCGACGGTCTCGCGCGCGGCTACCTGGGGCGCCCCGGCCTGACGGCCGCCCGGTTCGTCGCCGATCCGTACGGTCCCGCCGGAAGCCGCATGTACCGTACGGGCGACCTCGTCCGGCGGGACGCCGACGGACTGCTCACGTACGTGTCCCGCGCCGACGACCAGGTCAAGCTGCACGGCTTCCGCATCGAACTCGGCGAGATCGAGGCCGCTCTCACCGGGATCGACGGCATCGGCGCCGCCTGCGCCCTCGTCCGCGAGGACCGGCCGGGCGAGCGGCGTCTGGTCGCCTACACCGTTCCCGGCACCGGGACCGGCAACGTACCCCTGACCGACGGGGAGTTGCGCGCACGGCTGGCCTCGGTCCTGCCGCCGTACATGGTGCCCACCGCGTTCGTCCCGCTCGACGCGCTGCCGCTGCTCCCCAACGGCAAGACCGACCGCCGGTCCCTGCCCGCCCCGGAGCGCCCGGCCGCCACCCGGCCCGGCGGAGAACCCCGTACCGCGCGGGAGCGGGTCCTCTGCGACGTGTTCGCCTCCGTCCTGCACGCCCCGGTGGTGCGCACCGACGACGACTTCTTCGCGCTCGGCGGCGACAGCATCCTCTCGATCCAGCTGGTCAGCCGTCTCCGCGAGGCCGGCCTCGGAGTCACCCCGCGCGACGTCTTCGCCCACCGCACCCCCGAAGCGATCGCGGCCTCGGCCACCGCACTCGACCAGCAGGTCGCGGCCCCCGCCGATCCCGGCACCGGCGAGCTGCCGCCGACGCCCATCATCGCCTGGCTCCTGGAGCGGCCCGGCGCCGTCGACGGCTACAACCAGTCCGGGGTGCTGCGCACCCCTGCGGGCGCCGACGAGGACTCCCTCGCCGCCACCCTCCAACTCCTCATCGACCACCACGCGATGCTGCGGCTGCGGGTCACCCGCGAGGACGGGGGCGCACCCGTCCTCGAAGCCCTGCCGCCGGACGCCGTCTCCGCCCGCGACCGCCTCACGCGCGTCGACGTCGCGGGCCTGGGCGCCGACGCCGTCCGCGCCGCCGTCACGGAGGCCGGCGAACAGGCCCGCAGACGGCTGCGGCCCGCGGACGGGAACGTGGTCCAGGCCGTCTGGGCCGACGCGGGGCCGCGGGCCCGCGGCCGCCTGCTCCTCGTCGTGCACCACCTGGCCGTCGACGCGGTCTCCTGGCGGATCCTCGCCGCCGATCTGGCCACCGCCTGGCGCGCCGTCGGCAGTGGGGTCCCCGCGGCCCTGCCCCCCGTCACCACGTCCTACCGGCGCTGGGCCCAACTCCTCACGTCCCAGGCGCGCGGCGCCGCCCGCGAGGCCGAAGTGCCCCTGTGGGAAGAGGTGGTGAGCGCCCCCGACCCCCAGCTGGGATACCGGCCGCTCGACCCCCACCTGGACACCGCCGACCGCACGCGCACCCTGACCACCCACCTGCCCGCCACCTGGACCACCCCCCTGCTCACCACCGTCCCCGCCGCCTTCCACGCCGGGGTGGACGACGTCCTGCTCACCGGCTTCGCCCTCGCCGTACGCTCCTGGCGCGCCGAACGGGCCGCCGCACGCGGCGAACACCGTCCCGCCGACACCGGCGTCCTGCTCGACCTGGAGAGCCACGGCCGCGAGCAGCTCGCCGACCACCTCGACCTGTCCCGTACGGTCGGCTGGTTCACCAGCCTCTACCCGGTCCGGCTCGACCCGGGGCCCGGCGACGCCCGCGACCCCCGGCACTTCGACACCGCCCTGGTCGAACGCGCCCTCAAACGCGTCAAGGAACAGCTGCGGACCGTCCCCGACCACGGCGTCGGCCACGGCATGCTGCGCCACCTCAACCCCGCCACCGCCCCCCGGCTGGCATGCGCGCCCGCGCCCCAGATCGGCTTCAACTACCTGGGCCGGTACGCCGGTCGGTCCGAGGAGCACGAGGACGGGGGCCCGGGAGCGGGCGCCGACTGGGACGTGGTGCTCGACGGCGGCGGACCGCGCAGCCAGGACCCGGACATGCCCGTCCACCACGTCCTCGACATCAACGCGCACACCGAGGACCTGCCGGAAGGGCCGCGCCTGGTGATCCGCTGGACCTGGCCCAGCGACCTCCTCAAGGAGGAGGACGTGGAGGCCCTGTCCGACACCTTCGGCCGCGCCCTGCGCGCCCTCGCCGAACACACCGAACGAACCGACGCGGGCGGCTACACGCCGTCCGACCTTCCCCTGGTCTCGCTCAACCAGGCCCAGATCGACCGACTTCAGAACAAGTGGGGTGGACGCAAGTGACCGGGTTCCAACTGGAAGACGTACTGCCGCTGACGCCGTTGCAGGCGGGCATGCACTTCCACGCGCTGTACGACTCCCACGCCGTGGACGTCTACACCGCGCAGTTCGTCTTCGACCTCGAAGGCACCGTCAGCGTCCCCACGCTGCGCGCCGCGATCGCCGGCCTCCTGCGGCGGCACGCCAACCTGCGGGTGGGTTTCCTCCACGAGGACCTGGACGAGCCCGTGCAGGCGGTCGCCGCCGAAGTGGCGGTGCAGCTGGCGGAGTTGGACCTGACCGGGGCGGGAGCCGCCACGGACGGGCCGGATACGGACGGCCCTGACACGGCGGAGGAACGCCTCGCCGCGTTCCTCGCCGCCGACCGCACGCGCCGCTTCGACCTCGCCACCCCGCCGCTGATGCGGTTCACCCTGGTGCACACCGGGCCGCGCCGCCACCGCCTGGTCATGACGAGCCATCACATCCTCCTCGACGGCTGGTCGGTGCCCCTGCTGGTGCGGGAGCTGTTCGAGCTGTACGCGAGCCGGGGCGACGACAGCGCCCTGCCGCGCGTCGCCCCGTACCGGACCTACCTCGCCTGGCTGGCCGCGCAGGACCGTACCGCCGCTCTCGACGCCTGGCGCACCGCCCTGGCCGGGGTCGAGGCGCCCACCCTGCTCGCCGGGCGCGGGGCGGCCGACGTGCCGAACGCCGGCGAACTGCCGGAGACCCTCGTCCTCGACCTGGACGAGGCCACCACGCTCCGGCTGCGCGAGACGGCCCGCGCCCACCGGCTCACGCTCAACACCCTGGTGCAGGGCGCCTGGGGGCTGCTGCTCACGCACCTCACGGGACGCCAGGACGTCCTGTTCGGCACCACCGTGTCCGGCCGTCCGCCGGAGATCCCGGGCATCGAGTCGATGGTCGGCCTGTTCATCAACACCGTGCCGGTACGGCTCCGCCCCGCGCCCGGCGAGACCCTGGGCGCGCTCCTGACCCGGCTCCAGGAGGAGCAGGGGCGCCTCCTCGGCAGCCAGTACGTGGGCCTCACCGAGTTACGCGGCGTCACCGGGCTCGGCGAACTCTTCGACACCCTTGCCGTGTTCGAGAACTACCCCCTGGACGCGGAGTCCCTGCGCACCGCCCAGCAAGGGCTGCCCGATCTCGCGGTCACCGGGTTCAGCGGCACCGACGCCGCGCACTACCCGCTCACCCTCACCATCGCGCCGGGCGACGCCCTGCGGATCACCTTCGGCTACCGGGCCGCCGTCCTCGACCGCGACGAGGTGGCCCGTACCGTCGCCCGCATGCGGCGCCTGCTGGCCGTGATGGCCGAAGGGCTCGACGGCCGCGCCGACACCGTCCCCGTCCTCCTGGACGGGGAGCACGACACCCTGCTCTCCCAGGGGCGCGGCGCCGAACTCACCGGCACCGACCTGGACATGAGTGTTCCCGACGCCGTCGCCCGCCACGCGGCCCGCCACCCGGACGCGGTGGCCGTGACGGGAGCCGCAGAAGAGTTGACGTACCGTCAGCTGACCGATGGTGCCGACGACATGGCCCGGACCCTCACCGGGCTCGGGATCGGAGCCGAGGACGGTGTCGGCATTCTCCTCGGCCGCTCCGCCGCCCTGGTGACCGGTTCCCTCGGGGTCCTGCGCGCGGGCGCCGCCTACGTGCCCCTCGACCCGCGCTGGCCCGTCGAACGGCTCGTCCGCGTCGCCGGAGTCGCCGCCGTACGCGCCCTGATCGTCGACGAGTCCACCCGCTCCCACCCCTGGGTGGAGCGCCTGGGCCCCGAGGTCGCGCTCGTGACCGTGGACGCCGCGGGCCGGGTCCGGCAGGGCGGCCCCGCCACCCCTGGAGCCCTCCCCGCCGTCCCGGGCGGCGCCCGCCTCGCGTACGTCATGTTCACCTCCGGCTCCACCGGCCTGCCCAAGGGCGTCGGCGTCACCCACGCCGACATCACCGCCCTCGCGGCCGAGCGGACCTGGCGGGACGGCGCGGCCGACGCCGTCCTGCTGCACTCGGCATACGTCTTCGACGCCTCCACCTTCGAGATCTGGGCCCCGCTCCTCAACGGCGGCCGGGTGGTCGTGGCCCCCGACGGCAGCCTCCAGCCCGCCGTGCTCCGCGATCTCGTCGCCCTGTACGGCGTCACCGCGGCCTTCCTGACCACGGCCCTGTTCAACGTCATCGCCGAGACCGACCCCGGCGCCCTCGGCCTGCTGCGGCTGGCCGCCGCCGGCGGCGAGGCCGCCGCGCCCGGCGTGCTCCAGCGCCTCGCCGCCGCCCACCCCGGCACCGCCGTCCTCAACGCCTACGGGCCCACCGAGACGACCACCTTCGCCACCCTGCACCGCGTCCGCCCCGACGACACCCCCGGCCGCGTGCCCCCGATCGGCCGGCCGCTCGACGGCATGCGCGGGTACGTCCTGGACGCCGCGATGCGGCTCGTACCGCCGGGCGCCGAGGGCGAGTTGTACGTCGCGGGCCCCGGAGTGGCACGCGGCTACCTGGGCCGCCCCGGCCTCACCGCCACCCGCTTCGTCGCCGACCCGTTCGCCGGCGACGGGAGCCGGATGTACCGCACCGGCGACCTCGCGCGCCGGGACGCCGACGGCACCCTGCACCACGTGGCCCGGGCCGACCAGCAGATCAAACTGCGCGGCCACCGCATCGAACCCGGCGAGATCGAGGCGGTCCTCCGCACCGACCCGTCCGTGCGCGCCGCCTGCGTCCTGGTCCGCGAGGACCTGCCCGGCGACCGCACCCTCACCGCGTACGTCGTCCCCGCCCCCGGCCACACCCCCGACCCGGACCTGCTCGCCGCGCACGTCGGCCGCCACCTGCCCGCCTACATGGTGCCCACCGCGATCCAGCCGCTCGACGCGCTGCCCCTGACCCCCAACGGCAAACTCGACCGCGCCGCCCTGCCCGCGCCCGCCCCCGCGCCCGGCGCGTCGGGCCGGCCGCCACGCGGCGCCCACGAGGAGATCCTCGCGGGACTGTTCGCCGACGTCCTCGGCGTGGACCGGGTCGGCGTGGACGACAACTTCTTCGCCCTGGGCGGCCACTCCCTGCTCGCCACCCGGCTCATCGGCCGCGTCCGCACCGCCCTGGGCACCGAGAGCGAGATCCGTACCCTCTTCCAGAATCCCACCGTCGCCACGTTCGCCACCGCCCTGGCGGACGCGGCCCGCCCGGCCCGCCCCGCCCTCGTCCCGCGCGAACGCCCCGCCGTGCTCCCGCTGTCGTACGCGCAGCAGCGCCTGTGGTTCCTCCACCGGCTCGACGGCCCGTCCGCCACGTACAACATCCCCTTCGCGATCCGCATGGACGGCCCGCTCGACACCGGCGCCCTGCGCCGGGCCCTCCACGACCTCGTCACCCGGCACGCCGCCCTGCGCACCGTCTTCCCCGGGGACGACGGCGGACCGCGCCAGCACCTCACCGCGCCCGACGACGCCCGACTGCCCCTCGCGGTCGAGACCGTGGACGCGACCCGGCTCACCGACCGGATCAGAGCCGCCGCGACCGAACCGATCGACATCGAGCGCCACCTCCCGCTCCGGGCGACCCTGCTGCGCCTGGCCGACGACGCGCACGTCCTGGTCCTCGTGATCCACCACATCGCCGCCGACGGCTCGTCCCTCGCCCCCCTCACCCGGGACCTCGGCGCCGCCTACCGCGCCAGGACCCGCGACGGGGAACCGGACTGGACCGCGCTTCCCGTCGACTACGCCGACTACACCCTCTGGCAGCGCCGGCTGCTCGGCGACGAGAACGACCCGGACAGCCTCGTCGCCCGTCAACTCGCCCATTGGAAAGACGCGTTGCACGGGCTGCCGGAGGTGATCGACCTGCCGAGGGACCGGCCGCGCCCCGCCGTGCCCCGGCACACCGGCGCCACCCACGACTTCACCCTCGACGGTGACACCGCCCGGCGGATCGCGGACCTCGCCCGCGCCGCCGGATGCAGCGTCTTCATGGTGCTCCAGGCCGCCCTGTCCACGGTCCTCTCCCGGCACGGCGCGGGCGACGACATCCCGCTGGGCACGGTGGTCGCCGGACGCACCGACGAGGCCACCACCGATCTCGTCGGCTTCTTCGTCAACACCCTCGTGCTGCGCACGGACCTCTCGGGCGACCCGACGTTCCTCGAACTCCTCGACCGGGTCAAGGAGTTCGACCTCTCCGCGTACGCCCACCAGGACGTCCCCTTCGAGCGCCTCGTCGAACTCCTCAACCCCGCGCGCTCGCAGAACCACCATCCGCTCTTCCAGACCGTGCTCATCCTCCAGAACCACACCGCGGGCGCCCCCGTCGACCTGCCCGGCCTCACCGTCACCGGCGTACCGGTCGACCTCGGCGTCAGCAAGTTCGACCTGTCGTTCACCTTCACCGAGACGTACGACACCGGCGGTACGCCCAGCGGCATGCGGGCCACCGTCGACTACGCGACGGAACTCTTCGACCCGGCCACCGTCCGCGGCCTCGCCGAACGGCTCGTCCTGCTCCTCGGCGCCGTCACCACCGACCCCGACCGCCCGCTGCGCACGTACGACGTGCTCACCGGCGCCGAGCGCACCCGCCTCGCCGCCTGGGGGACCGGGCCCGCCGAGGACCGGCCCGCGTCGACGGTCCCCGCGCTCTTCGACCAGTGGGCCCGGCGCACTCCGGACGCCCCGGCGGTCCGCGACGCCGCCACCACCCTCACGTACGGTGAACTGAACAGCCGTGCGGACGCGTTGGCCCGCCACCTCACCGCGCGGGGCATCGGCCCCGAGGACCGGGTGGCCGTCGCCCTGCCCCGTACCCACGACCTCGTGGTGGCCCTCCTCGGCGTCCTCAAGGCCGGGGCGGCGTACGTGCCGCTCGACCCCGAATACCCCGCGCCGCGCCTCACCTACATGCTCGACGACGCCCGGCCCCGGCTGCTCCTCACCACCCCCGCCGTCCGCCGCGGTCTCCCGGACTCCTCGGTGCCCTGCCTGTACGCGGAAGACCTCGGGGACGGAACCCCGGAGGCCGTCCACCCCGACGCCCGTACGGGCCCCGCCCCCTCGCCTCTCCCGGCGCATCCCGCGTACGTCATCTACACGTCAGGCTCCACCGGCCGCCCCAAGGGCGTCGTCGTCACCCACCGGGGTGTCGGCGCCCTGGCCAGGACCCAGAGCGAACGCCTGCGCGTCGGCCCCGGCAGCCGCGTGCTGCACATGGCGTCGGTCAGCTTCGACGCCGCGTTCTGGGAGCTGTGCATGGGGCTGCTCTCCGGGGCCTGCCTGGAGATCGACGAACGCGACGCCCTGCTGCCCGGTCCCACCCTCGCCGCCCTGGTCCGTGAACGGGGCGTCACCCACCTCACCCTGCCGCCCGCCGCCCTCGCCGTGATGCCGCCCGGCTCGCTGCCCGCCGGGACCACGATGGTCCTCGCCGGTGAGGCGTGCGCGCCGGCCCTGGTGCACGCCTGGGCGGGGGACCGGTTCCTGACCAACGCGTACGGCCCCACCGAGACCACGGTCTGCGCCACCATGAGCACCTTCCAGCAGGCCGACGGGCCGGGTGCGCCCGTCCGTACCGTGCCCATCGGCATACCCGTCGACGGCACCCGCGTCCATGTCCTGGACGACCGGCTGGCGCCCGTGCCGCCCGGCGTCGTCGGCGAACTCTACGTGTCCGGCGCCGGGTTGGCCCGCGGCTACCACGGCAGGGCAGCCCTGACCGCGTCCCGCTTCGTGGCCGACCCGTACGACCCGGCGGGGGGCCGGATGTACCGCACCGGCGACCTGGTGCGCTGGACCGCCGACGGGGAACTCGTCTACGTCTCCCGCGCCGACGACCAGGTCAAGCTGCGCGGCTTCCGCATCGAACTCGGCGAGATCGAGGCCGCGCTCACCGACCTGCCCGGTGTCACCGCGGCCTGTGCGGTCGTCCGCGAGGACCGGCCGGGGGACCGGCGCCTGGTCGCGTACACGGTGGGCGGGACGGAGGCCGACCCGCGCGCCCACCTCGCCGCCACCCTGCCCGCCCACCTGGTCCCCGCCGCCTTCGTCCGGCTCGACGCCCTGCCCGTCACCCCCAACGGCAAGACCGACCGGCGCGCCCTGCCCGCGCCCGGCCCGGCGGTGACGGCCGGAGGCCGTGCCCCCCGCACCGCCCGCGAGCGCGCCCTGTGCGAGGCGTTCGCGGAGACGCTGGGCGTGCCCGCGGTCGGCGTCACGGACGACTTCTTCGCGCTCGGCGGTCACTCCCTGCTGGCCGTGACCCTGGTCCAGCGGATCGAGGAGCGGTGCGGTCACCGGGTCTCCCTGCGCGCCCTGTTCGCGGCGCCCACGCCCGAGGGCGTCGACCGCCTTGTGGGGCGTACGGCGGACGACGAGCGGGACGACCCCTCTGCCGGTCCCGACCTCACCGCCGAGGTGCGCCTGGCCCCGGACATCACGGGCGCGGGCCGGGACGGTCTCCTCGCGGCCCGCGTACGGCTCTCCGGCCCCACCGCCCGGCCCCTGCTCACCGGCGCCTCGGGCTTCCTCGGCGCGTTCCTCCTGCGCGACCTCGTCGAGACCACCGACGGCCCGGTCGACTGCCTCGTACGGGCCAAGGACGAGCGGGAGGCGGGGGACCGGCTGCGGGCCAACCTGGAGCGGTACGGCCTCTGGCGGCCCCGGTACGAGGCCCTGATCCGCCCCCTCCCCGGCGACCTCGCCGCCCCCGGCCTCGGCCTGCCGCCGGGGGACCGGGCCGCCCTCGTCCGCCGCCTCGGCCCCGTCCTGCACAACGGCGCACGCGTCAACTTCGCCGCGCCGTACGGTGATCTGCGCGCCCCCAACGTCGGCGGCACCGAGGAACTGCTGCGCCTGCTCGCCGACTCCGCCTCACCCGGGATGCACTACATCTCGACCACCAGCGTCTACGCGCCGGCGCCCGGTCCCGATCCCGTCACCATCACGGAGTCGACCCCGACGGGCCCCGCGTCCTCGCTGCCCGACGGGTACGCGCGCAGCAAGTGGGTCGCGGAGGGGCTGGTCGGCCTGGCCCGTGAACGCGGCCTGCCGGTGACCGTCTACCGCCCCGGCCGGATCAGCGGCGACACCACCACCGGCGCCTGCCAGGACCGTGACCTGCTGTGGCAGCTCATCAAGGGCTGCCTCCAGGCCGGAGCCGTACCGGACCTGCCGTACGGGTCGACCGACTGGGTCCCCGTCGACCACGTCAGCGCGGCGGTGGTGGCGCTCTCCACGGCGGGCCAGACGGGAGCGGAGACGTACCACCTCACCAACCCGGACGCACCGGGCCTGGACCGCGTCTTCGAGGCCGCCGCCCGCCTCGGCCACGACCTGCGAACGGTCCCCGCCCCGGAGTGGGAGTCCCTGGTGGCGGCCCAACCGGACAACGCGGCCCAGCTCTTCCTCGGCGAAGAGACCGGCCCCCGCCCCGAGCCGGGCGACCACCGCCGCTTCGACTCGGGCCAGACGACGAAGGCGGCGGCGGCCCTGGGCGCCCACCAACCCCCCCTGACGGACGAGGTCGTCACCCGCTACCTGACCTACTTCCACAAGACGGGCTTCCTGCCCGCTCCGTAGGCCCGGGGGCCGAGCCGCCGCCCCGGGCGGCGGCTCGGCCACCCGGCCCGTGCGGAAGGCGGCGGGACGGGGCGGCTCCGGCCGGACCATTTCTTTTCGGTCACCCGAATCCTCCGCAGCCATCCGTACGGGCCCCTTCCCTTCCCCCCCGACTCCGCGCGTGTCCCGCGCGGAGTCGCGTACGGTGAGGTCGGCCGCTCCCGCTCCGGCGATCCGGCCCCGGTCCCCGGCCGGTGAGATCCGGCTCGGCGATCGCCGCACCGCGCACCACATCGAGACCTCCGCCGGTGTCCGGCGCGCACCGTCTGGGAGAGAGCATGTCCGAAGGGGCCCCGGCACCGACCGGGACGACCGGTGGGACGACGGACGGCGAGCTGCTGTCCGCGCTGTTCGCCCACGCCACCGCGGGGATGTACGCCCTGGACGCCTCCGGCCGGGTCGTCGCCTGCAACCCCTGGGCGGAACGGATTCTCGGCCACCGCCCCGGCGGCCTGAGCGGCCTGGACGCCAAGAGTCTCCTGCACGCGTCGCACGACGACTCCACGCCCGGCGAGCGCGCCGTCCTGCTCCGCGCCGACGGCACCCCGCTGCCCGTCTGGTGGACGTCCGCGCCCCTCCCCGGGCGGCGGGGCACCGTGGTGGTCTTCCACGACACCGGAACCGACGGGGAGCGGAACGACCGGCGGTCCGATCGCTACGCCCACAGCGAGATCGCCCGGGAACAGGCCGAATTCGACCTTGCGGAAGCCACCTGGCTCAGTGAACTGACCCTGGCGCTGGTGAGCACGCTGGAGGCGGAGGAGGGGCTGGCGCGTCTGGCCCGGCTGCTGGTGCCCCGCCTCGCCGACGGGGCCGTGATCGACCTGATCGCCGACCGCGGCCGGGTCCGCAGGACCGCGTGGACCCACCGGGAACCGGACCAGGTGCCCGCCGCGGCGCTGGAGGCCGACCCGCCGCTGTTCGGCGACGCCTCGACCGCCCCGCTGGCCCAGGTGCTGCGGGGCGGCCCCACCCAGCAGCTGACCGCGCCTTTCGGTACGCCCCTGTCCGGTACGTCCTCCGCCCCCGCACCGGTGGCCGCCCCCGCGCCGCCCGGAGCCGTCCCCGTACCGGCGGCCGCCGCACCGACCGGAGCCGCCCCCGTCCGTGCCGACGCCCTGGGCCGCGCCACCACCGCGATGCTCGCCGACCTCGGCGCCGCCGAGGCGCTCATCGTGCCCCTCCGCCTCCGCGACAGCACCTTCGGCACGCTCATCCTCACCCGGTCCGCCAGCACCCCGCCCTTCAACGACGCCGACCGGGTGCTGGCCGAGGAGGTCGCCCGCCGTACCGCCCTCGGGCTGGAGAACGCCCGGCTGCACGCGCAGCAGGCCGACATCGCCGCCACCCTCCAGCGCGCCCTCCTCACCGACCTGCCCCAGGTCGAGACGCTGGAACTGGCCGCGCACTACCAGCCGGCGGAGCACACCGCCGAGGTCGGCGGTGACTGGTACGACGCGTTCCTGCTGCCGGACGGCGATCTCGCCCTGGTCGTCGGCGACGTCACGGGCCACGACATCCAGGCCGCCGCCCGGATGAGCGAACTGCGCAACATGCTGCGGGCGTTGGCCGTCGACCGGCCCGAGGAGGATCCCGGCGGCATCCTCCAGCGCCTCGACCGCGCCCAGGCGCACCTGCGGCTCGCCGACGCCGCCACGGTCGTGCTCGCCCGCCTGCGGGCGGGCAAGGACGGTTCCTGGCGCCTCAGTTGGTCCACCGCGGGCCATCCGCCGCCGCTGGTCGTCGCCGCGGACGGCACGACCCGCTACCTGGACGAGGCGCACGCCATGCTCATCGGCCTGCTGCCGGCCACCTCCCGGCCCACGGTCACGACCGAACTGCCCCCGGGCTCCACGCTCCTGCTGTACACCGACGGGCTGATCGAGTCGCGGACCCAGGACATCGACAGCGGACTGCGGCGGCTGCGCGGGTACACCGCCGCCCATCACACCCAGCCGCTCGACCGGTTGTGCATCGACATGGCCAGGCACCTGGGCGACACGCGTGACGACATCACGCTCATCGGGGCGCGGATACCGCCCCGCGGATGAGGCCGGTCCCGGACGTGGTTCAGGACGTGATCCAGGACGTGGTTCAGGACCCGATCCCGGAGGCGATCCCGCGACCGGTCCCGGTACCGGTGCCGGAATCGGTCCCGGAACCGGTACCGGACCCAGAAGCGGAATCTCATCGGCCGCCTGGGGCGGCCCCCGGCGAAGGCGCCGCCGGAACGCCGTAATTCGCTTGTCGAAGTGAGCCCATGACGCCGTGTCGGGTCGTGTTCATCAAGTGAAGGGCCGGAAAGTTTTTTCCTGACCGGCCGTGAGGCCGCCGAACGCCTCGGCCGACGCCTCCGCGCCCCGATTCCCCCCGTACGGAAGAGGGCCCCGCCCGCCCCGTCGCCGACCCCTCCCACCTGCGCGGACACCCCACCACCCGTACCCCCGCCAGAAGGCCCCCGACAGGGAGAGCGCTCTCCCTGCCGACGCGCGAACGGGACGTCCCAATGTCTCCTTTGTGTTAAATACCTGACGACTCGTCAGTTCCGGAACTTGACGCAGCACCTTGACGACCCCTTTACGCAGCCCTAACGTCCGGCACTCAGGGGCACCGATACGGAACCCCTGGCCCCCCACCACCGGATTTCCCGTCCTGCCGATGCTCCGGCCCGCCGCCGGAGCGTGCCGGGCGCGGGATCCACGACTCCCTTTGGAGCGCCCATGAGATCAACGCGGTCCGAGAACGGCCGCCCCGTCCGCGGGGGACGCCGCAAGGCCCTTCTCGCGGGATTAATCGCGGCGTTGGCGGTCGCCGCCCAGCTCGTGCTCGGGCCCACCGGCGTCCCCCAGAAGGCAGCCGCCCAGCCGGCCGGCGCCCAGGTCGTGCGCGTGGCGGAGTTCCTCGCCGAATGCAACTTCAGCCACCGCCTGCCCGACGACCCCATCGTCGTCCCCGGCATCCCCGGCGGCTCGCACATGCACAGCTTCTTCGGGAGCCACGCGACGAACGCGTACACGAACCTCGGAGACCTCAAGACGTCGGCGACCACCTGCGACCCGCAGGTCGACCTCTCGTCGTACTGGGTGCCGACCCTGTTCGTGAACAACCAGCCCGTCGAGCCCACCGGCACGACGTTCTACTACCTGGGTGAGGGCGTGCGCGACGACGTCATCGCCCGTACCCAGCCCATCCCCGAAGGCCTCAAGATCGTGGCGGGCAACGCCAAGGCCACCGGTCCGAACGACAACACCCGCGCGCGCTGGTCCTGCCTGCACGCCGGACAGGTGAACCCGTCGACGGACTTCGTCAACTGCCCGGCCGGCACGATGCTGGAGTCGTACCTCGACTTCCCGCAGTGCTGGAACGGCAGGGACCTCGACTCGGCGGACCACAAGAGCCACATGTCCTACCCGGTCGACGGAACATGCCCGGCGAGCCACCCGGTGCCGGTTCCGAAGCTGCGTCAGGTCCTGCGGTACCCGGTGAACGGCAACCCGGCCGGCTTCAGACTGGCCTCCGGGCCCGGATATACCATGCACGGCGACTTCTTCAACGCGTGGCCGGTCGCCGAGATGGACCGCCGGGTGCGGGACTGCATCCGGCCGATCATCAAGTGCGGCGCCAACGGAATTCCCTCGTGATGCCGCGGGGCGGCGGTCGGCCGCACCCCGGCGGACCGCCGTCCCGTCCCGGCTCCCGGCCGGACGGGCCCGGCCGGGGGCGTACGAGCGGAACGGCGCGGGGGACCGGCAGGACCGTACTGCCGGGGATCCTTCTGGTCCTCGCGGTCCTCGGACCGCTGGGCTGCGGTGCCTCGCCGGCACCGTCCGACACCGGACCCGCGCGGACGGCCGCGGTGAAGGAGCGGGGCGCACAGGCCGCTCCGGCGCCCTCCGCCTCCGCCGTCGCGGCGGGCGGGTTCAACGACACCGACCGGGGCTGGGCGCAGTTGATGGCGGCCATGGACGAGCGGACGCTGCTCCTGCTCGACCTCGTCGCCGACCGCGCGAGCGACGCGGAACTGGCGGACCTGGCCCGGAGCGCGAAGGTGACCCACCGGGCGGAACTCACCCGGCTCCGCACCATCCTCGAGAAGACGGGGGCGGACGGGGCCAATCCGCACGAGGGCCACGACATGAAGGGGATGGTGACCGACGACGAACTGCGGAAGATCGGCGCGAAGCGCGGTACCGCGTTCGACGACCTCTCCATGACCTACCTCCGCGAGCACCTGGAGCAGAGCGTGCTCGTCTCCCGGGGCGAACAGAGCGCGGGCGCCGCGGCGGAGGCGAGGAAACTCGCCGGAGAAGTGACGAAGCGGCGCACGGAACAACTGGCGGCGCTGCGGCCGCTCGGCGGCTGACCTCCACGGAGGACCGCCGCTCCCGGGCCGGGAACCCCACGCCCCCAGGGCCTGCCACAGAGATCAGGCCCCCGCCCGGGAGCGGCCCGGCGGGAGCGCGCGCCGCACCCGGCCCGGTTCACGGTACGTCCACGGCCGCGACGCCCAGACCCAGCGTCTCGGGCGCGCTCGCGTACGGCAGCCCCTCCAGCGGCCGGTCCGTGCAGAAGCGCGCCATGAGGTCCGCGAAGTCCGCGATCCGCTCGACGGGCGCCAGATGGTCGGTCTCGTCGATGGTCAGGAACCGCGCCTCCGGGAGCCGCGCCGCCACCTCCCGCCCCATGGCGGGGGTGCAGAGGGTGTCGTGCTCGCCCGTCACCACCAGGCTCGGCACGGCGGGCACCGGCTCCGGGCGGTACCACTCGTGCCGCATCAGCCGGGTGTTGTGCTCCGCCGACTTGCTCAGCTGTTCGGGATCCTGCCCGGCGATCTGCTGGTAGACGAGTCGGGACACCGCCGCGTGCTTGCGGACCCGGCCCGTCCCGGGCGGGGACATGAAGCGGTCGGCCAGCTCCCGCGCGATCGTCTCGGTCTCGCCCCGCTCGATCATCACGGCCCAGCGCTCCATCGCCGCCGCGTAGTCCGCCGGGATCCGGGTGGTCATGCCGACCAGCAGCAGCCGCGCCACCAGATCCGGGTAGTGCTGGGCGAAGCGCAGCCCCACGGCGCCCCCGTAACAGGCGGCCACCAGGTTGACGCGCGGCACGTCCAGTTCCGTGAGGAGGTGCCGGACGGTCGCGGCGAGGAAGTCGACCCCGTACTTCGCGGGAAGGAAGTCGGCGGTGCCGTACCCCGGCAGGTCCACCGTGATCACCTGCCCCACCGGTCCGAGCCATTTCTCGTGCCGCACCCAGGAGTTGCGGTCCTGGGAGGAGCCGCCCAGCACGAGCACGGGCTCCGTCACCGGGTCGTCGTGGTGGACGACGCGGCACGTGTACCGGAACCCGTCGAAGGTGAGATCCCGTTCCTCGACCCGGCCGGTCGTGCCGTCCGTGCGACCGTCGACCGCCTGCCCCGGGATCAGAGGGCGAGCACGGGGCGATTCCTGGTCCTGGGCGAGGACGGCGTCGATGGTCATGGGTGACTCCAGAGCTCCGGTACGGACAACAACGTCCCTGCCTAGCAGTTGGCCCGCCCCGACCGGACATCACTGACCCGATCGTGGGCGGTTCGCGCCTCCCGGTCCGCTGGTCCATTCGACTCTCGCTCAGCCGGACCGATCCGGGGGGCACCGGGCGGGACCCGCACCCCCGGCGCGCACTCCGGTCCGAGCCGGGGCGGTGGACGCCCCCTTGACTTCGAGTGCGCTCCAATTCGTAGCCTCGGCCCATGACTACGCCTCGCCCCACGACCACGCCTCAGCACAAGATCGGCTCCGGTTTCGGAGAACGGAGCACCGCGCGGGAGGTCCTGCGGGGGATCGACCTCACCGGGAAGCTCGCGATCGTGACCGGCGGCTACTCCGGCCTCGGCCTGGAGACCACCCGCGCCCTGGCCGGCGCCGGCGCCCATGTCGTCGTACCCGCCAGGCGGCCGGCGGCCGCGCGGGAGGCGCTGCACGGCATCGAGGGCACCGAGGTCGACGAACTGGACCTCGCCGACCTCGGCAGCGTGCGCGGCTTCGCGGAACGGTTCCTGGCCTCGCACCGCGCCGTCGACCTGATCATCAACAGCGCCGCCGTCATGGCGAGTCCGGAGACCCGGGTCGGCCCCGGCTGGGAAATGCAGTTCGCGACGAACCACCTCGGTCACTTCGCCCTCGTCAACCGCCTCTGGCCCGCGCTGGTGCGCGGCCGGGCCCGGGTGATCTCCGTCTCCTCGGCCGGCCACCGCAACTCGCCCGTCCGCTGGGACGACCTCCACTTCCAGCAGGGGTACGACAAGTGGCAGGCGTACGGCCAGGCGAAGACGGCCAACGCGCTGTTCGCCGTCCACCTCGACCGGCTGGGCAAGGAGTCCGGGGTACGGGCGTTCTCCCTGCACCCGGGCGGGATCCTCACGCCGCTGCAACGCCACCTCGCCCAGGAGGAGATGGTCGCGGCGGGCTGGATCGACAGCGACGGCAATCCGATCAACCCGGCGTTCAAGACACCCGAGCAGGGCGCGTCGACCCAGGTGTGGGCGGCCACCTCGCCGCTGCTCGCGGACCGGGGCGGGGTGTACTGCGAGGACTGCGACATCGCCGAGCCGGCCGGTGACGGCGAGTTCAAGGGAGGGGTACGGGAGTACGCGACCGACCCCGAGCAGGCGGCCCGGCTGTGGGCGCTCTCGGCCGAACTGACCGGCGTCGACGCGTTCGTCACCACCGCCTGAGCGGCGATCCCGACCCGGAGGGGCCGTACCCGGCCGGGTACGGCCCCTCCGGGTCAGGTGGTCCTGCGATGGGTGAGCGTCGTGGGAAGCGTGAGGTACTGCCGGGGTGCCGACGGATCGTTGATCTCCTCCAGCAGCAGCCGCGTGATGGCCCGCCCGATGTCCTCACTGGCCTGATTGACACTGGTCAGCGGCGGGACGGTGTGCCGCGCCACGATCGAGTCGTCGAAGCCGATGATGGCCACGTCCTCCGGGACCCGCCGCCCCCGCTCGCGCAGCTCGGTCAGCGCGCCCGCCGCCATGACGTCGGACGCGACGAAGACCGCGTCGAGCCCGGGGTGCCGGTCCAGCAGCTCGCCCATCGCGGCCCGGCCGCCCTCCTCGGTGAAGTCGGCGGACACCGCCAGCGACTCGTCCGGGGGAGTGCCGTGCTCGGTGTGGGCGTCCCGCCACCCCTGGAGACGGCTCCGGCCGACGTCCATGTCCAGCGGGCCCGCGACGGTGGCGACGGTGGTACGGCCCTGGCCGAGCAAATGCCGTACGGCCTGCGCCGCCCCGCCCACGTTGTCGGAGTGCACATGGCTGAGCGACTCGTCCGGCGAGCGCCGGCCGGCCAGCACGGTCGGCATCTGCGTCTTCTCCAGGAACGCGACCAGCGGGTCGTCCTGGTGGACCGCGACCAGCAGGACACCGTCCACCCGCCGCGCCTCCACGAACCGCGTCAGCCGGTACAGCTCGCGCGGGTTCCGTACGAGAATCAGCAGCAACTGCATCTCCGTGTCGGCCAGTTCCGTACTGACCCCCCGGATGACCGCGTTGAAGTACGGCTCCGCCGCCAGCCGGCTCTCCGACTCGGGTATCACCAGCGCGATGCTGTCGGTCCTGCTCGTGACCAGGCTGCGAGCGGCCGGATTCGGTACGTAGTTGAGCTCCGCGATCGCCGCCTCGACGGCCGTACGGGCCTTGGCGCTGACGCCGGGCGCGCCGTTCACGACCCGGGAGACCGTCCCCCTGCCGACGCCCGCCAGGGCGGCGACGGCTTCAAGAGTCGGCCTCTGACCTCTCGGGTTGCGGCTGCTCATCACGTCTCCTGACTCTCGCTCCGGTGGTGCGCCGAAGCGCTCACGTGGTGACTGTGCTCGATGGTGCGGACGACGGAAGCGGAGAGCCGTCGTCCGGACACATTCACGCAACGGAACCGACTTCGACTCTTGACACGGCCTGGCGTCTCCCGAGAGTCTTCCACAACCGTTTGGGAGCGCTCCCAGTTTATCCGGGAACAGCTCTCTGATCCAGTCGACCGTGAGCCGCAGCAGGCGCGCGCCTGAGCGCCGCTGCTAGGAGGAAGCACATGGGCACTGCCCGCAAGCGCTTCGGATCCACCCTCGTTTCCGCCACCGCCCTCGCGGTGTCGCTCGTCCTCGTCGCCGGCTGCGGAGGCGGCGACGAGGACAAGGCGCGGACCAAGGACGGCAAGACCGTCATCAGCCTCGGGCTCTTCGGAGTCATGGGCTACAAGGAGACCGATCTCCTGGACCGCTACATGAAGGAGAACCCCGACGTCACGATCGAGACCGACGTGGCCGGGGACGAGCAGACGTACTACACCGCGCTCCAGACGCACCTCGCCGCCGGCAGCGGTCTCAAGGACATCCAGGGCATAGAGATCGGCCGGGCGAAGGAACTGGTCGACACCCAGGCCGACAAGTTCGCCGACCTGTCGAAGACGCCGGGCCTGGACCACTTCCTGCCCTGGAAGCAGGCCCAGGTCACCACCGGCGACGGCAAGATGATCGGCCTGGGCACGGACATCGGCCCGATGGCGGTCTGTTACCGCAAGGACCTGTTCGAGCAGGCCGGACTCCCAACCGACCGGGCGGAGGTGGCGAAGCTCTGGGAGGGCGACTGGTCGAAGTATGTCGATGTCGGCCGGACGTTCAAGCAGGGGACCAAGAACCCCAAGGTCGCGTACATGGACACCGCCACCGGGCTGTTCAACGCGATGATCTACGGCGAGGAGAAGCAGTTCTACGGCGAGGACGGCAAGCTGATCTACCAGGACAACCCGGTGGTGAAGGACGCCTGGAACCTCGCCGCGGACGCGGCCACGTCGGGGCTGACCGCCAAGCTCCGCCAGTTCCAGCCCGGCTGGGACCCCGGTCTGGCGAACGGCACCTTCGCCACCGCCGTCTGCCCGGCCTGGATGCTCGCCCACATCAGCGAGAAGGCCGGCCCCGCCAACCAGGGCAAGTGGGACGTCGCCAAGGCGCCCAAGGGCGCCAACTGGGGCGGCTCGTTCCTCGGCGTGATGGAGGACAGCCCCGTCAAGAAGGAGGCGGAGAAGCTCGTCGCCTGGCTGACCGCGCCCGAGCAGCAGGCGTACATCTTCGAGAAGCTCGGCAACTTCCCCTCCTCGAAGACGGCGCTCGACATCCCCGCCGTCGCGAACGGCACCTCCCCGTACTTCAGTGACGCCCCGATCGGCCAGATCTTCGGTGACGCGGCGAAGGAGATCCCGGCGAAGCAGGTGCTGGGACGCAAGGACGGCACGATCAAGGACACGTTCTCGCTCGGCCTGCAACTGATCGAGCAGGGCAAGAGCCCGGACTCCGCGTGGAAGACGACGGACGAACGGATCCAGAAGCTCACCCGCTGACCCGGCGTGCCGGCCGCCGGACGGGCCGAACAGTCCCGTCCGGCGGCCGCCGGCCCCCCGCCCCCCCCACCACCCCCCCGAAGGAATCCCCCGTGGCCACCACCAAACAATACCCGCCCTGGCGGCGCCACAAACAACACCCCCAGGCCCACGGAGCGGTGCCCTACGCCATAATAGCCCCGTTATT
>NZ_JBIURL010000024.1:0-93408 GCF_044740805.1 Streptomyces sp. NPDC088261 | reverse complement strand
CCCGTACTGGACGTACGGGGTGGGTCCGACAACGCCGCGAGCGCGCGTGCCAGACGCCGCGAGCCAGACCCCACTTTGCGGACACGCCCTAGGGGCGGACGGGGGTCGTAGCCCGGGCCCGAATCCCTTTCCCGGCGCGGGACTTGGGGCGTTCTCCCGTTCCTTCTTCTGTTCGTCATCCGGTGGTCACCCCGCCGCGCCCCGCGCTTGTCATCTGGCCGGGGTGGACTGGCCGCGGCGATGGACATCAACTTCCCTCCCGCTCTGCGGGAGTTCCTAGAGGTCTGGGTCGGCGCGAGCGTCGCGAGCGGTAACGCACGGGACGGATTCGACAGCAGCAGGCCCTACTACCGGTTGTCGGACGACATCGGGACGATGTCCGATGCGATGAAGTCGGCGATCCTGACCTCGGGGGACTCGCTACCGCCGGCGGTGGCCAAGGAGTTCGTCGCCGCGCTGCGGGTGTTCGTGGACGACGGCGGGCGGAACCACCTGGCGGACTTCGCCGCGGAGGTCCGGACGATCGGCGACCGGCAGGTGGACCGGTCGATCAAGCTCAGTGAGGCGAAGTACCAGATCCTTCTTGAGTTCATCCTGATGAATCTGGAACTCGCCCTGATCGCGGCGCTCGCCTTTTTCACCGGTGGTACGTCGCTGGCCGAGATCGCGGCGGTGCGATCACGTACCGCGCTGTCGATGCTGCTGATCCTCCAGCGGTTGGGGCACGCGGTGCCGACTCCGCTGTCGGCGTTGCTCGAAGCGATCCAGGAAGCGTTCGTCACGTTCGCGTCCCAGGTGATCTCGATGGTCTCGCCCGACGATCCGAGGCGCAGGCGCCGGGATTTCGACTGGGGCGACATCGGGCAGTCGGCGGTCGCGGGCGCGCTGGCGGGGGCCTTCGCCGGGATCTTCTCCGGCGCGGCGGCACCGTTCTTCCGCGACCTCTTCAAGAAGCACTCGCCGTGGAAGGACCTGTTCGAGCTTCCGGCCGCCTTTGTCAACGAAGGGCAGGCCGAGACGTTCGCGGAGGCGTTCACCAAGCTCATCTTCCAGGGCACGTTCTCCCTCAACCCCGCCACGTTCGTGAGCGCCGGAACCAGCGGACTTCTCACCGATGCCGCCTCTACGAGCATCGAGTACGGCGGGAAGTGGCTGAACCACAAGTTCTTCCAGAACCTCGACTTCGGGCAGGGCGTCAACCACCTGCCGCCGGGCGGCCGTGAGGGGAGCGGGGCCGGCGAGCACACGCCGCCTCCCCGGAGGGCCTTCGACACCGGTCCTGACGGGAACGCGTATCGGTACGATCCCCCGGCCGACTACGGGGTCGCGCCTGTGCCGCGCCCCTCCACGGCTTCGGCCGACGACGCGTACGTTGCGCCGTACGACCCCGGGGCCGCGTTCGTCTACAACTCGGGGCCCGAGGACTTCGCGTCGACCGTCGGCGGCGACAGTGACGGGTCGTCAGTTTTCAGTGACAGCAGCGATGTTGACGACGTCTCGTCCGTCTCGGACTACGGCCCGGACGTGTACGGGCAGCAAGGGCCGCCGATCGGGACGGGCCCTGGCTTTGTGGCGAAGCCGCCCTACCCGTACGACCTCCCCGTGCAGGCGGACGGCGAGATCGCCGACTCCGTCTTCTCCACGCTCACCCCGCAGCCGAGCACCCTGCCCGGGGACCTGGGCCCCGGCGCGCTGCCGGCCGTCCCGCCCCCGGTGGGGGCGTCCACACCCCTGCCCGCGTTCACTCCGGCCGGCGGGCCGGTCGTCTCCGGCCACCAGGACACCGAGAGGCTGTCCGCCGACGAGACCGTACGAGAAGGGTCGGGGGACGAGGACAGCCCGGCGTCGTTCGGTGAGGGCGCGGGCACCGGTGGCGGCGCACCGGCGGCGGCGCTCGCGCCCGCCGCCGCCACCGCACCCGGTGGCCAGCAGGCCCCCACCCCGCCGCCCCGGCCGCAGACCTCGTCCGTCGAGCCCGTCGTCTCCGAGGAAGTGCCCGCCGACGCCTCCGCCACCGACGGACCGCCCGGATCCGCCGAGGTGGCGCCGGTGTCCGCGCAGGACGACCACTCCGACCTCCGTACCCCGCCGTCCCCGGAGGAATCGGCGCGGCCGGCGGCATCGCCGCGGACCGGATCGGAGATCCCGCCGCCGTACCGGCCCGTTCCGACCGAGTCCCAGGACACCCACAGCCCGGAGGCCAGTACGGACCGGGGCGCCGATGCCCGCGACGACACCGACGCCCATGACGCCGGCAAGGGGAAGGGCCGGGCAGCGTTCCTGAGCGACCTGCCCGAGAGCCTGCCCGAGCGCCCGGACGCGGATGCCATCGCGGACGCCGTCGCCCATGCCCGGGACGAGCACGCCGACGCCCTGCGTACCTACGCCGAGGCGAACCGTGCCGCCGAGAGCATCAGACAGCTCCCGCCCGACGCGCCCAGCAGTTCCGACACCACCGTGCTCCAGACGGCCACGGAGCGGGAAGAGCAGGCGCGCGGGCAACTGGAGGATGCCGAGGCGCGGTTGATCCAACTGGGCGCCGACCCCTACGACCTGGGCCCCCGGCGCGGTTTCGGCAGCGCGGACCAGGTGCCCGTCGTCCGGCGCGACGAGGCCGCGCGCCACTGGATCGCCCAGCACGTGACGGCCGAGGACCTGCCCGACAACCCGCCCGCTCTCGACAACGCCGACACCGTCACGCCCGCCGAACTGGACGCCGCGGGCGTCACACCGGCTCACCTTCCACTGGACGCCGACCTGCTGACCCCTCTCGACCAGGTACGCCTGCTGATGGTGCGCTCCGCCTCCTGGCCCCTCGCGCTCGACACCGTCGCGGCCAACGCGTCGCGGCGGATCTGGCGGACGGCGTCCGCGGACTTCGAGGGTACGGATCCGGCCGGCGGCCCGGAGTCCGCGTCGGAGCCGGGGAGGGACACGCCCGCCGCCCGCGCCTGGGACACGGCCGTCGGCCTCGTGCTGCCCCTGGAGCTGCACCCCGTGCTCGCCGACTCCCGCTACGCCGGGGACGAGTACCGCGACGCGGTCCGGCAGGTCGCCGCCCACCTGGCGACGGAGGGCGCGGACCACCGTACGGCCGTACACGTCGCCGGACGCCTCCGGCACGGCCTCGGACTGCGCCCCCGGGGGCCGGGCGGCGCCCCCGCCACGCAGACCGGCGGTTCACCGACGTCCGCCGACCGCACCCCACGGCAGCCCGCCCCCGCCACTTCCTCCCGGGAAACACCGGCCACTTCCTCCCCGGAGACCCCGCCCCACCCGCTGCTGGTGGGCGTGTTCGGCTCCGCCATCGGGTCGAGCCGCCTCTACCCCGCCCTCCGCGCGGCCCTCGACCGCCTCGACCGGCTGCGGCAGGCCGATCCCGCGCTGCGGGACGGCCCGCTCGAACTCGACGTCCTGGCCCGCCGCGTGCTCCTCCTGGACCCCGCGGCCCCGGTGACCGGTGCGCACCACGGCGAGCTGTTCCGGGTGGCGATGGACGAGGCGGTCGAGTCGGCGGCGAGCCTGGCCGCCCTCGCGGCGTTCCACCTCCGGCTCCGGGGCGTCCTGTCGCCCACCCGCGCGGTGTCCGACCCCAGCGGCTTCCGGGGCCGTGACTGGACGGGCTCTCCGCGCAGGGACCTCGACCTGACGACCACCGGGAAGGTCTCCTACCGGCCCGACGGCCTGCTGGAGCGCGCTGACGTCCGTACGGCGCGCTGGTACGGCCCCGGCAGGCCGCAGCCGTACGTGGTGACGGCGGACGGCGCCCACGACCACGTCGTGGTACGCGGCTTCGACGGTGCGCCGCGCCGGGTGCCGATCGACGTGTTCGTCGAACTGCTGGCGCTCGACCCCGAGTTGGCCGCGCTTCCCTCGGACGTCCCCGTACTCCTGCTGATTCCCGGCGCGGGCGACCGGGGCCTGGAGCTGCCCCGCCGCACGGCGGACCGGCTCGGCCGGCGCCTCTGGTCGGCCAACGGCCTGGTGAAACTGAGCCCTCGGCGGGACCCGGCGCTGCCCCGCGGCATCTCCCTGCTGGCCGGTCCCGGTCTGCGGCGTGCCGACTGGATCCCCAGCGACCCCGGTCAGGTGCCCGCCCCCGGCACGCACGAGAACGCCCCCTCCTGGGAGCGCCGCATGGTGAGCCATACCCTCGTGTCCGACAACGGGACGATCGGCAGAGGCGTGTTCGACGACGCCGAGGCCCCGGCCGTCCTGGAGCACCTCAGCCACGCGACGGAGGCGACGGAGCACTGGCACAGGAACCCGGCGACCGAGGTCTGGACCCGAGACGACGAGCCCCTGCCGTTCGCCGGGAAGCCGGTGTACGTCTTCGCCGCCCACGGCAGGACGGGCGAGACCCATGTGCCGCTGGACGGAAAGACGGTCAAGATCGCCCGGGAACGGGAGACCGGGGGCATGCTCAAGCGGCGCCCGAGCCTCGCCCGGCTGCCGCAGGAGTACGGCATCCTGATGGAGGAGTGCTGGACGGCGGCGGGCGAAGGGCTCACGGCCGCACGCGGCGCCGCCCCCGACGCCTTCGTCCCCGACCCGCTCGAGACCATCGGCAAGGCGCAGCACGCCGCCAACGAGACCGGGCGCACGGTGTACGGCGCCACCCGGGGCGTCGGTCTCCAGTTCCTCCCCGGGCGGGGTTACGTCCACGTCTCGTTGACCGACGCCCGGGGGCGGCGCGGCAGGTGGGTGGAGCACCGGCCCGAGCCCGCCGGGGACGCGCTCGACGACCGCGCCCGGGCGGCCGGCCTGCACCACGGACCCGGGCCGGCCACGGACGCGGTCCGGCACCGGACGCTGCGGCTGGTCCGTGCCCTGCGCCTGACGTTCGGGCCGGCCGTCGAGGACGAGAGCGGGTACGGGGATCTGCTCGGCGGCATCGGGGCGCTGGAGGCCCTGCGCGCCGCCGATCCGGTGCTCGGCGGCTTCGGGCCGTTCTCCCTCGACCTGTTCGAGCGGGCCGCCCGCGCGATCCGGGCGCGGCGGCCCGGCGGGGCGGACGGTGACCTGGGGCCCGACGACTTCCGGCAGGTGCTGGCCGAGGCCGCCGGGGCCGTGCACAGGCAACCGGGCCTCGCCCTGGGGGACTTCGCCCACCTGCCGCACGTCACCGCCGCGGCCCGGCGGCTGGGCGGCCTCGCGGACCCGGACGCCGAGGCCGTCAGGATCCTGGGCCTGTCCGGCGGTCCGGCGGCGGTCGGAGAGCCCGAGCGGGCCCGGCTGTTCTGGGCGGCGGTGAAGGCCCTGGAATGGGAGAGCCGGACGCCCGACGCGGACGTACTCACCGGCAAGGTCCTCCATCTGGACCGCCCGGACCCGGCTCGGCGTGACGAACTGCTCCTGCTGGTCGCCCGGGCGGCGGCGGCAGGACGTGACCCGTACAACCCGACGGAGCTGGCCGCCTTCCATCTCGAAGTGCTCGGAGCCTTCGCCCCGGAGACCCGGCTGGTCGATCCGAAGGGCGTGCCGACGGGGCGGAACTGGGCCAAGCCGGCGCCGAACGCCGATGCGGCCCCGAACGCCGTCGGGGTGACCAACGCCAAGGTGGTGACGGACCGCGCCGTCGTCGCCGCCCCGGCGCAGGACGGCGGCTACCGCCCCGTCAGCACGGAGGCCTCGCCCTGGACCGCGCCCGGCCGGCCCGCGCCGTACCTGGTGTGGGCGGGTGGCACGGCGGGCGGCCTGACCCTGACCCTGCCCGGCGGGTTCAGCCGCCCGGTGCCGTACGACGAGGTCGCCGAGCTGTTGTCGCGCGACCCGGTCCTGTCCGGCCGCCGCCTGGACGTGGAGGTGGTGCTGGCCGCCTCGAAGGTCGCCCCGGAGGTCCCCGCTGCTCCCGCGGCCCCAACTGGACCCGCATCGGCGGCCACTGCCGCCCCGGACCCCGACCCGCGCGCCGTGGTCAGCGCGGCGACCGGCCGGGGGGTGTGGGCGTCCCGGGGCGGCGCGAGTCTGGTGGAGGCCCGGCCGAATCTGTACGTACCCTCCCTGCTCCCCCTCGTACCGGGAAGCCCGGCGGCCGGCGACTGGGCGGCCGTCCGGCCGCGCGACCTGCTCCCGGGAGGTGCCCCCGCGCCTCTCGGCGATACGGGCGTCGTCTTCGCGACTCCTGACCCGGCGTCGGACCCGGTGTCGGAGCCGACCTCGGACCCGGCCTCGGGCTCCGACCCCGCTTCGGACCTGATCCGGACCGAGGAGCCCAACCCCGAGCCCGAGCCCAACCCCGAGCCCGCCCCCGACCCCGACGACCCCACACGCCCGCCCGTCGTCGACCGCGCCCTCCCCCCGCCCTCGAAGACCCCCGCCACCCCCGTCACCTTCGCCGACGGCAGGCGCATGCCCGCCTACGTCGACCACCTCAGGTCCCTGCTGCCCGGCGACCTCACCAAGAACGAGGTGGACGAACTCCTCGCCAACCCCGGCACGTTCGGCCAGGGCACCGTCGCCGTGCGCGGTATCGACGCGATCATGCGGGCGATCGCGGACGAGCTGAACAGCCGCCCGGACGCGCGGCCGCCCGACGGCGACACCCAACTCCTGTCCGACATCAGGCAGACGCTCCGCGAGAAGCCGAAGACGCTGGGCACGGAGAGCGGCCGCCCCTTCCCGTACGTCAACGCGAAGGGAAAGGTCCGCGTCTTCCACCTCAAGGCGCGCCACTACGGCCGCTGGACGCCGTTCGAGGACGGCTTCGGGCACGCCTCGAAGATCGACAGCATGCACCGCGGCGCCGCGACCTTCGGCCTGACCAAGAACATGCAGGCCAACTACAACTACGGCCTCGGCGCTCCCCTCGGCCCGCTGAGCACCGCCGCGTTCAGCGGCTTCGGGCGCCTCGCCTTCCGGTTCGGGTTCGTCAACAAGGTCGGATACACGCTGACGAACGCGCGGATGAACCAGATGGAGACCCGTACCCTCGACGACTCCCGGTCGTATCTGGACGACGCCTACCTGGAGGCGCGCGTCACCGGCGCCGTGCTCGACCCCGACGCCGACCGGGCCACGCTCGAACGTTTCGGCTTCGCCGTCCGCAACGGGCTGCTGGTGCGCCTGCCCGACAGCGTGCTCAAGACCGCCAGGCCGGGCCGGATCCCGGCGTCGATCACCCTGGACCGCAACTCCCAGTACCGCCTCGTCCGGATCGAGGGGTTCGGCCCCGTGGCGGCGATCCGCGACTGGGCGGCCGCGCGCGTCGGAGCGCTGCCGGGCAGTACCGCCTACGCCGAGCTGGACACGTTCTTCTCCGGGGACAGCTTCCAGCGGCACGGCGGCATGATGGCGCGCGGCCGGGTCACCACCCCGCCCCTCTTCGCCGACGACGACAGGAAGTCGCCCCTCGGCGTCTTCGTGGTGGAGGAGCTGATCCCCCGCGCCGCCGTGCTCGTCGGCGAGACCGACAAGGCCGAGATGCGGGACATCAACACGTCGACGGTCCGCAGCGAGCGGAGCCGCGCGCAGGGCAGGAACGTGCTGCTCCAGGCCGCGGCCGGGCCCGCGTTCAACTTCCGCGACATGCTTCCGGTGCCGTTCGACCTGCGGCTCCTGTTCGGCCCGAGCGCCCAGTACGGGCATTCCCGGACCTTCACCGCCGGACTCGGCGGCGCCGGGACCCTCAAGTCGGCCGGCCAGGTCAAGGGCCCCAGGACCGCCCTCTATCTGGTCGTGAAGTCGGTCCGGGTACGGCGGGCGGGGGACACCGGCCCGCCGGCGCGGTTCCTCACCTGGAGCCTGGACCGGATGACCAGCGCCGAGGCGCGCCGGCTGGCCGGCTGGGACGACGGGACGGCGCTGGTCCTGCGCCACGGCTCCACGCCGTTCGTCCCGGCGTACCTGGCCGAGAACAGGCCGCGGACCCTGGGCATGCACCGGGTCAAGGAGTTCACCTTCGACGACGGCCTGCGGACCCGGGTCGACGCGGACGACGTGGGCCGTACGCTGCTCGACGCGTTCGCCGACAGCGTCGTGAACGCCGTCGCCGCCCGGCGCCGGGGACTGGTGGCGCCGCTCGACCACCTCCTGCCGCCCGGCCTGCCGAAGAGCTGGCGCGCCCGCTTCGACGACCTGCTGAGGCGCCGCCCCGACGAGGTGCTGGACGCGGCCAGGACCCTGCCCGCACCGCCCCAGTGGTCCAGCCGGGCGAAGTACCACACAGCGCTCCAGAACACCCTCCAGATCCTCGGAGTGATCTCCGCACAGAACGTCACCGCCAACCTGGAGGCCCTGAGCACCGTCGGCCTGCGGATCAGGCTCACCGACCCGGACCTGATCGGGCAGACCTCCTACGACCTGTGGGTGCACGGGACGCTGACGGGGCGGCGGTACGAGGGCAAGGACATCAACGAGGGCATGCGTTTCAGCGCCCAGGGCATCGACCGGCTGGACGGCCAGACGAGTGCGAAGCACGGCACGGAACTGGGCTTCGAAGGTACGTTCTCGGGCCGCGACCACAGCGTCGACAGCGCGGACCTGCCGAAGAACACGCTCGGGGTCACGCTGGGCATGCGCAAGGGGTGGCAGGGGGACGCCGAGACCTCCTTCGGCTCGACCGTCACCAACGAGCCGATGTCGGTGAGCAACGAACCCACCCACCTGTACCGCTACGACCTCGCGCTCACCGCCGCGATGGGCGGCCACTGGCGGCCCCGCGGCCTGATCCGCGGTCTGGGCCTGGGGCTGCCGGGACTGCTCGTCCTGGACGAGCCGCGCAACGTGCTCTTCGGCCGGACCCTGGTGGGGGACCGGTTCCGGCTGCACGGCGGCGGGGCGGTCACCGGGCAGGTGCTGATCGGCGTACCCGTCCAGCACACCCCCGCCGCCGACCCGCACGCGGACGGGGCGCTCAACCTGTACAAGGCCGTCGAGCCCGCCCCCGTACCCCTGACGACGGAACGCGCGCTCGCGCTGGCGAAGGGCGACCTCGCGCCGCCCGGGGACGGCGGCGGGCCGCACACGGCGCGGGGATCGGACTGGTTCCACGCGTTCCAGCAGCACCCGTTCGTGATCGTCAGCGTGGTGCTGTCCCCCCTCCTGACCGCGGAGGTGGACCGGGTCCTGGAGGCGGCGTCGGGAGGCGCCTGGCAGCTGGTGAAGGAGGGCGCGCCGACCCGGGAGGCGATCGTCCGCACCTTCACCCCCCAGTACATGGCGGCCGGCTTCGACCAGAGCTCCGGGCCCCTGGGGATGCCGGGCACCGGCCTGCTGGGCAAGGGCCCCTTCGGCGAGCTGTGGGGGACGTTCCGTTACGCGACCTCGGTGGGCGGCATGACCGCCCTCACCCCCTCGATGGCCATGGACACCGAGATGATCCTCGGCGGCACCCGGCAGGCCGCGGGCAAGATCAGCAGGAGTACGACCCTGGTCTTCGGCGGCCAGGTGATCTTCTCCCACGGCCAGGCCCCCGGGCACGGCCTCATGAGCGCGTACGGAGTGGCCGCCAACCCCCTGTCGCGGTCGGCCGCGCGGAGCCTCAACGTCGTACGGACCGTCGTCGCGGACATGAACCGCAAGGGCTTCACCCACCAGGTGCTGGTCGCCGGGGACGTCCACCACCTGTTCGCGCTGACGGCGAGCCGGGTCGGGATGGGCTCGGTCGGTCGGGCGGCGGCGGGCAGTTCCCTCGTGCCGCGGTCCGTCGCCGGAGCGGCGGGGACGGCCCTCACGACGCCGGGCGGCCTGCTGGGGCACCTGCCGGAGAAGAGCGCGCACCGGCTGGGGCTGCTCGACGACGGCCTGGGCGACGTCCCCCGGTACACGGAACGGCTGTGGTCCGCCCAACCCTGGCTGCACGGCGCCGGATTCGGCACGTACGCGGTGAACACGCTCGACCCGACCGAGGTGTTGCGCGCGTTCGAGCGGCGGATCGCGCGACTGGGCCTGGACGACGCGAGCCGGGAGCGGATCCGGCAGCTGGTGACGGCCCGTGCCACCCGGGCCCTGAAGGGCGAGATGACGTCCACCGGCCCCTCCACGATGGTCACCGTCGGCGGGTGGGGCTGGGGCCGGGTGCGGATCGGCGACCGGTGGGTCAGGGCGCGGGTCGAACTGATCCCCGGCACACCGGTGTTCGAGGGGCTGGACCACAGCGCGGAGCTGGAGGAGAACCGGCGGGCCATCGAGACCGTCCAGAAGAACTCGGAGATCTCGTCCGGGCCGGACGTCGGGATCCTGACCACCCAGATGCTGCACACCGGCGACACCCACGTCCCGGCCGCCGGCGTCACGTACACCGAAAGCGGCTCCCACCGGAAGACGGTGGCGTCGGGTCACTCGACCACCACCGTCACGATCTACCGGGCCGCGTCCACCGAACCGCACGCGGAGATCGTCACCCCGTACCGGATGCGCATCACCCTGGAGGCCGATGACACCCCCAACACGGGCGCGCCTGCGGGCCGTTCACCGGAGTCCGGGGACGGGCGGGACACGACGGTCACGGCCTTCGACCGTTTCCGGGGCAGGGACCGGATCGTCGAGGAGGCCGGCATCGGCGGCCTGCGCGAGCACATACCGCTGAGTCTGATGGAGCCGTCACCGTCCGGCGGCGGTCCGTCGCCCGCAGGACCGCGCCTGCCGGCCCCCGACCCGCGGGCCGTTCTCGCCCGGGGCAGGGCCCCCAGGCCGGTGCCCGTACCGGCGGTGCCGAAGAAGTTGATGGTCCGTTACGGGGACGGTGTGGAGCGGGCGTTCACCTTCCCGGAGAACGGCTTCCACCCGCGCGGGATCATTGGCCTGGAGAACATCCGCGTCGCGAACGACCTCCTCCTCACCCGCGCCTACGACGCCGGCTTCTCCCTCCGCGCCCTGGAGGGCGACGACGGCCCCTCCGCCGCCACCCTGACCGCCCTCCTCCGCACGACCAGGCGGACCGGCCTGACCCGGGTCGGCACCGGCTCCGCCCAGGCGCTGGAGGACGGCACCAGCACCATGGCGGTCACCTCGTTCTACCCGCGCACCCTGGAGCCCGAGGCCTACCAACTGGCCGGGCTGAGCGAGAAGTCGTTCCTCGGGACCGACACCGGGCAGCTCTCGCTGCGCTCGACCCCCGACTTCTCCCGCGCACTGCTGCTGACGGTCGCCGACGGCAAGAAGCTGGAAGTGCTCAGGCGGTACGGGGAGATCGCGGGCACCTCCTCCGCCGACGAGCACACCCAGTCGGGCGTCCTCGGCGGCGCGTTCCTGTACGACTCCCCGAACGGCGTGGGCCTCAACCAGGTGGGACTTGCCCTCCCCGGCCCCAACGACCTGGACGGCAGCGGGATGCCGGTCGGCGACGACCACCTGACGTCGCGCAACCTCAAGCCGAAGACCGGCCGTTCGTTCCTGTTCGCCGTCCCGGGCTCCTGGCTGAGTGTCGGTGACGTCCACCGCAACATCGTGGACTCGCGGGTCGCGAACCGGATCCGGGGCGGGACCGTCAGCCAGGCACGGTCGGGTCCGCGGGCGATGACGTCCGAGGCGTACGTCGTCGCCTGGATACGGGAGGACGTCGCCCGCGAACTGATGCTGATCACCGACACGAACTTCCCCGAGCGGGTCGGCAAGGCGTGGGACGCGGTCGGCAGCGCGAGCAAGGGATGGGTCGACGGGGACAAGGCGTACTGGAAGAAGCGGCGCGGCGCCGCCGGTCTGCGCGAGGCCCTCGACGCCGCGCAGGGCGCCCTGGACACGGCCGTGGAGGCCGCCCGGGTGGCGGGCCTTCCGCTCGGCCCCGCCCGTACCGCCCTCGACGCGGCGGACACCGCGCTGCGAGAGGCCCGGGACGCCGCCGCCCGGGACCACGACAGCGCGCGGGACGCCGTCGCCGCCGCCCGGGCCGAGCTGGACAACCATGCCCGGTACGAGGCCGACGCCGAGCCGGACCACGACGGCTGGGCCCGGCTCCTGCGGGACGAACACGAGGCCGCCCGGGGCCGGTTGGCGGCCGCCGTGACGGCCGCCGCCGCACTGCGCGAGGCGGCCGGTGTCCGGCTCGAAGCCGCGCGTACGGGACGGACGGAGGCGGCCGACCGGCTCGCCGCGCTCCAACGGCCCGCGGACGAGGCCGCCCTGGCGCTCACGGCCGCCACCGCCCGCCGGGACACGGAACGGGACGCCTTCGAGGCGGCCGCCGCCGAGCTGCGCGGGCTCAGGGAGGCGGCGGAACGGGCGGCTGCGGAGTACCACCGGGTACGGGCGGCGGTCGACCAGCTCACCCGCTGGCACCGGCTGGCGGCCACCGAGGAGGGCGTACGGCAGCTCGACGGCCTGGAGGAGCCGCCGCCGGTGACGTACCAGGCCCCGCCCAAGCCGGCCCGGCCCGCGCCCGTGGACCGTCCTCGCTACACGCGGACCGGCACCGGCCCCGGCACCGTACTCACCTCGCCCGAGCAGGAGACGTACACGCTCCATGACGGGCCCAGGGACGGCGAGTCGTTCTTCCGCGCGCTCGCCGAGGGCCTGGAGCGGGCCGATCCGGAGCTGCTGACGTCCGTCGGCATCGACCTCGCCGACACGAACGCGATGCCCCTGCTGCGGCGGCGGCTGGCCGCCCGGCTGACCGATCCGGCGGACGCGGATCTGCTGGCCTTTGTCGCGCCCGACGACACCGACGTCTTCAGCGACGGCGAGATCGGCGGCGCGGGGCTCGACCTGGGGGCGGACACCCCGGCCCGCCGTGAGTTCGACGCACTGGGCGGGCTCATGCCGTACGCCGCCGACCTGAGCCCGGAGGTGCGGGCGGGCCTCGCGGAGGCGCAACTCCTGCGGAAGGGCGACGCCGACGACGGGACCGGCTGGAACCACTCCGCCGCGGACCTGCTGCCGACGCTGGCGGCGCGGACGTTCGGGGTACGGATCACGGTGGTCGGCGAGGACGGCGGCTTCCAGCACTTCACACCGGGGGGCCGGGCGGGCACGGGGAACCTCCGGGGTTTGGTGGCGGACGCCGACCGTGATCTCCCGCAGGTGGTGCTGAGCCTTGCGGACCTCCACTATCAACTGGCCGTGCCGGCGGGGGAGTCGACGCGATCGGGCACGACGACGCCACCGGTGCCGCCGCCGACGGATCCGGCGTTGTCGACCGGTGACACGACGGCGTCGACCATCGCCCCTGGCCTGTCGGTCGACCCCACCCTGACACCGCCTCCGGCCACCCTGCCCCCCGTGCCGCCGCCTGCCCTGCCTCTGCCTCCCGTGCCGCCGGTCACGGACACCGCCGAGGTCGCGGTCACCCCGCCCCCGCCTCCGCCCGCCTTCGCACCCCCGGCCCAGCCCCCCGCCCCGCCCCCCGCCGCCGACCCCGGCGCCACCGCACGGGGCCGGGCCGTACGGGTGCCCCGCAACGGCGAGTGCCTGCTCTACGCGTTCATGGCCAGCGACCCCGAGCGGCTGCGCGAGCGCCTCGGCCTCGCCTCCGTCGACCGGGCCGCGCACGACTGGCTCGGGAATCCGGACGCGGTCCACCGGGACCTGCGCAGCCACGCCACCACCTGGCGCCCCCGCGGCCCGTGGAACGCCGTCATCGAGGCCGTGCGGGGCGTCGTGGCGGAGTACGTGGGCCGCAGCGACGGGGTCCTCCATCCGCAGATCGCGGGCCAGTTCCGCAGGACGGTCACCGATGCCTTCGCCCACCGGGTGGCGCGGATGGACCGGGCCGAGCTGCTCGCCCACCTCGCCCACCACGGTGTCGAACACGTCTCCCTCCCGGAGGCGTTCGACCCCGACGAGCTGCTGCGCCTCTACGTCGACACCCGCCTGGCGTCGGAACCCGCGCCCGAGGGCCTGTCCGCCGACGACGCCCGAGCCGAGGAGGCACGGGCGGGCAGCCTGGCGCCGAGGCGGATGTTCGCCCATGTGGAGGAGCAGGGCCGGCTTCCAGGGCTGGACTCCCTGACGGACGGACAACTGCGCCGCCTGCTCGGCGCGGTGTATCCGCTGAGCCACGCGCCCCTGGACAGCGAGGAGTTGGCCCGGCTCCTGGACGCGGTGGAGAACTGGGAGAGCCGCTGGGAGACGGCGGCGGGGGAGATCTTCCTGCCGCTCCTGGCCCACGTGTTCGACGTACAGGTCGACGTGGTACGGCCATTGGGGTCGGGGTACCGGCGGCTGAGCGGTGTCGCGGGGCCCGACAGCGCCGTACGGCACATAGAGGTCTACTACAACGGCTCCAACCACTACGAGGGCAGCGACGCGGCACCGGAGGTCGACGCACCGGCGGACCTCGCCCCGCTGGACCCGAGCGAGCCGGTCACCCCCGACGAACTCGTCCGGGCCGGGATCGAGTTGACCGGCGCGCGGCAGATCCACGCGGCCCTGCTCGGCGGCGCCGCGCCGCTGTCGGTCGCCGACGCCTGCCTCAGCAGCGCCGAGCAGGCGTTGCTGATCCGGCAGCGGGCGGCCGACCGGGCCCACCGGACCGACGCCACCCGGGCCGCTCTCGACCTCGGCCCGGGCGCGTTCGCCCGCCTGCTCGTCGCCGCACTGGACCGGGATGTCCCCCACCTGCTCGGCGCAGGACCCGGATCGGCCACCCCCGAGGCGCTGGCGGCGTGGCTGGACAGCCGGCTGGCCGGGGACGGTCCGGACGCGGAGGACCGGATTCCCGGTACGGAGCCGCTGCTCTCACCGTACGAGATGGTCTCCACGGCTCAACTGACGTCCCTCCACATCCCGTTGGCGCTCGACACGTACGCGGAGGCGTCCCTCCAGGGCGACCGGATCTCCGTGCGCGCCGCCGGTCTGACACGGACGCAGCAGTTCCGGCTGCTCCTCGCCCGCCTGGAGGCCGACGCGGCGAACGCCGCCTTCGCCGAGGCGCTGGCCGCCCTCACGGCGTACGAACTGGGCGTCCGGCTCGCACTGTCGGACGCGGCCGGGGGCCGCCTCCTCCTCGGGCCGCCCGGCGGGCCCGTCGTATCGCTGGACACCACCCGGCACCCCGGCACAGCCGGACGGAAGTGAAGGACTCGCATGACAGAGATCGCCGACGGGTTCGACCCGGAGATCCCCGAGCCGCCGGTGGAGATCATCGGGGCCGCCCGGCACCTGCCCGGCCAGTGGCTCGGCCTCAACCCCAATCGGGTCTCGTGATAGCGTCTAACTAAACCTTGAGACTGTAGAAGCGCGGGTGCGGAAGGGCGGCAGGCCATGGCAGAGGCGGGCACCACGACCCCCCGCGAGCGCTACCGCACCCAGGTGCGCGCGGAGGTCAAGGAACACGCGTGGGAGCAGATCGCCACGGCCGGGGCGTCCGCGCTCTCCCTCAACGCGATCGCCAAGCGGATGGGCATGAGCGGACCCGCGCTCTACCGGTACTTCGCCAGCCGCGACGACCTGATCACCGAACTCATCCGGGACGCGTACCGAAGCCTCGCCGACAGCTTCCGTACGGCCGCCACGTCCGGCGCCGACCTGCCCGCGCTGGCGCACGTCCTGCGCGACTGGGCCCTGGCGGACCCCCACCGGTACTTCCTGATCTACGGCACCCCCGTCCCCGGCTACCACGCGCCCGACGACATCACCGCCATCGCGTCCGAGATCATGACGACCGTCCTCGACGCGTTCGCCGCTCCGCCGCCGGACAGCCCCGCGACGCCGTTCGAGACGCACCTCGAAGACCACCGGCGGTGGGCGCGCGACCACCCCGCCCCCGCCGTGACCCTCCACCGGGCCCTGGTCTTCTGGACCCGGCTGCACGGCGTCCTGTCCCTCGAACTCGCGGGCCACTTCACCGGCATGGGATTCGACAGCGGCCTGCTCTTCACCGCCGAGCTGGACGACCTGCTGGCACCCTGACCGGCCCCGCCGGACCCCGCCGCCCCCTGACGACCGCCCCCGCCGGCCGCCCCTCCGCCGGCCGCCTCCCCGTCAGCCGCCGACGTACGCCGCGAGGTGCTCGCCCGTCAGGGTCGTACGGTCCGCGACCAGGTCCGCGGGAGTGCCCTCGAAGACGATCCGCCCACCGTCGTGACCCGCCCCCGGGCCCAGGTCGATGATCCAGTCCGCGTGCGCCATCACCGCCTGGTGGTGCTCGATGACGATGACCGACTTCCCCGAGTCCACGAGCCGGTCCAGCAGCCCGAGCAACTGCTCGACGTCGGCCAGGTGCAGGCCGGTGGTCGGCTCGTCGAGGACGTACACCCCGCCCTTCTCCGCCATGTGGGTCGCCAGCTTGAGCCGCTGCCGCTCCCCGCCGGACAGCGTGGTGAGCGGCTGTCCGAGGCTGAGGTAGCCGAGCCCGACGTCGGCCAGCCGGCCGAGAACGGTGTGCGCGGCGGGCGTCCGCGCCTCGCCCGCGCCGAAGAACTCCTCCGCCTCCTTCACCGACATCGCGAGCACCTCGCTGATGTCACGGCCGCCGAGGTGGTAGTCCAGCACCGACGCCTGGAACCGCTTCCCCTCGCACTCCTCGCAGGGTGACGCGACACCGGCCATCATCGCCAGGTCGGTGTAGACGACCCCGGCGCCGTTGCACGTCGGGCACGCGCCCTCGGAGTTGGCGCTGAACAGCGCCGGCTTCACCCCGTTGGCCTTGGCGAACGCCTTGCGGATCGGGTCGAGCAGACCCGTGTACGTGGCCGGATTGCTGCGCCGCGAGCCGCGGATCGCGCTCTGGTCGATCGCCACCACGCCGTCCCGCCCGGACACCGAGCCGTGGATCAGCGAGCTCTTGCCGGAACCGGCGACACCCGTCACGACCGCGAGCACCCCGAGCGGAATGTCGACATCGACGTCCCGCAGGTTGTGCGCCGACGCGCCCCGGATCTCCAGCGCCCCGGTGGGCTTCCGTACCGTCTCCTTGACGGCGGCCCGGTCGTCGAAATGGCGCCCGGTCAGGGTGCCGCCGGTCCGCAACCCCTCGACGGAGCCCTCGAAACAGACGGTGCCCCCCGCCGTACCGGCTCCGGGACCGAGGTCGACCACATGGTCGGCGATGGCTATCGTCTCAGGCTTGTGCTCCACGACGAGCACCGTGTTGCCCTTGTCCCGCAGCCGCAGGAGGAGGTCGTTCATCCGCTGGATGTCATGGGGGTGCAGGCCGGCGGTCGGCTCGTCGAAGACGTACGTGGTGTCGGTCAGCGAGGACCCGAGGTGCCGGATCATCTTGACGCGCTGCGCCTCGCCGCCCGACAGGGTGCCCGACGACCGGTCGAGCGAGAGGTAGCCGAGACCGATCTCCACGAACGAGTCGAGGGTCTGCCGCAGGGTGGTGAGCAGCGGCGCCACCGACGGCTCCGCCAGGTCGCCGACCCACGCGGCCAGGTCGCTGATCTGCATCCCGCACGCGTCGGCGATGCTGATCCCCCCGATCTTCGAGGAGCGGGGCCCCTCGCCGAGCCGCGTACCGTCGCACTCCGGGCAGGTGGTGAACGTGACCGCCCGCTCCACGAACGCGCGGATGTGCGGCTGGAGCGCTTCCTTGTCCTTCGAGAGCATCGACTTCTGGATCTTGGGGATCAGCCCCTCGTAGGTGAGGTTCACGCCCTCGACCTTCACCTTGGTCGGCTCCCGGTGGAGGAAGTCCCGCATCTCCTGCTCGGTGAACTCGCGGATCGGCTTGTGCGGGTCGAGGAGGCCCGACTCGGCGTAGACCCGCACGGTCCAGAAGCTGTCGGACTTCCAGCCGGGGATGGTGAACGCCCCCTCCGCGAGCGACTTGGAGTCGTCGTAGAGCTGGGTGAGGTCGATGTCGGAAACCGCGCCCCGGCCCTCGCAGCGGGTGCACATGCCGCCGGTGCGGTTGAAGGTCGCCTTCACCGTCCTCTTGTCCCCGCGCTCGACGGTGATGGCACCGCTCGCCCGGACGGAGGGCACGTTGAAGGCGTACGCGCCGGGCGGCCCGATGTGCGGCTGCCCGAGGCGGCTGAAGAGGATGCGCAGCATCGCGTTGGCGTCGGTGGCGGTGCCGACCGTGGAGCGGGGGTCGGAGCCCATCCGCTGCTGGTCCACGATGATCGCGGTGGTCAGCCCTTCGAGGACGTCCACCTCGGGGCGCGCCAGCGTCGGCATGAAGCCCTGGACGAAGGCGCTGTACGTCTCGTTGATCAGGCGCTGCGACTCGGCGGCGATCGTGTGGAACACGAGCGAGCTCTTGCCCGATCCCGAGACCCCGGTGAACACGGTCAGGCGCCGCTTCGGGATCTCGATGCTGACGTCCTGGAGGTTGTTCACCCGCGCTCCGTGCACGCGGATCAGCTCGTGGCTGTCGGCGACGTGGGGCGCGGAGGACTGCGCGTCCGCCCTGGGGGCCCTGCTCATCGTGTCTCCATCTGTCTTTCCTCGTCGAACGGTCCAGGACCGCTCAGCGGACCTCGTTGATCCGGATCAGGTTGCCCGCGGGATCACGGAAGGCGCAGTCCCGTACACCGTAGGGCTGGTCGGTCGGCTCCTGGACGACCTCGGCGCCGGCGGCCTGGAGCTGGGCGAAGGTGGAGTCGACGTCGGCGGTGGCCAGAATGATACGTACATACGTTCCCTTGGCCATCATCTCGACGATGGTACGGCGCTCGTCGTCGGTGGTGCCGGGGTCGCCGGCCGGCGGCTCCAGGACGATGGACGTGCCGGGCTGGCCGGCGGGTCCGACGGTGATCCAGCGCATCCCGCCGTATCCGACGTCGTTGCGCACCTCGAAGCCGAGGGTGTCGCGGTAGAAGGCCAGGGACTCGTCGGCGTCGACGTGCGGGAGGAACGTGGTGTGAATCGTGAGGTCCATGCCGGTCACACTAGGTGCGCTCGGACGCGCGCGCTTCTCGATTCCTGACCGGTCGCGTCACCTGTTTCGTGACACACGACGGCATCTCCGCCGTGGCGTCCGCCGTGCGGCGCCGGTAGGTGCTGGGCGGCACACCGACCAGCTCGGTGAAGCGGGTGCTGAAGGTGCCCAGCGACGAACAGCCGACCGCGAAACACACCTCGGTGACGCTGAGGTCCCCCCGCCGCAGCAGTGCCATCGCCCGCTCGATGCGACGGGTCATCAGGTACGCGTACGGTGACTCGCCGTACGCGACCCGGAACGCGCGGCTGAGGTGCCCGGCCGACATGTGCGCCCCACGGGCGAGCGCCTCGACGTTGAGGGGCCGCGCGTACTCCCGGTCGATCCGGTCGCGGACCCGGCGCAGCCGCGCGAGGTCGCGGAGGTGCTGCTCCGGGGTGGGTCTGGTGGTCACCCCGGAAGCGTGCCACGTCGCGCCGGAGGTGACCAGGGCGATCAGGGGCGGTGCGCGCCGGTCGCGACGGCACTGGAGTACGCGGAAGGCCCCGGACTCCGAGCGAGTCCGGGGCCTTCGGTGGAGCGATGGAGCGCTGGGCAGGCCTTGCACCTGCATTTCCCCGCAGGAAGCGGGGCGTCTTTCCTTGGACCACCAACGCGAGGCCCGCGATCCGGTGTGTCGGCCGCAAGCTCAAGATCAACGGTAGCGCACACCGCGCGCAGGGCAAAACCGGGCCGCGCGCGTGGTCTCAGCGCGCCGGGCCCACCCACGGCTCGCGCCACGCAGGATGGCCGCGCACCAGCTTCTTGGCCTCCTCGGGGCCCCACGAACCCGGCCGGTACGGATGCACCTCGGGCGGGTTGTCGAGGAGGGGCTGCACGATGCGCCAGGACTCCTCGACGCTGTCCTCGCGGGTGAACAGCCGGTGATCGCCCGTCAGGGCGGTGTGCAGCAGCCGCTCGTACGGCTCGAAGGGCTCACCGACATCCGGGGCGAACGACGCGCTGAGGTTGATCGGCTGCCAGGACTCGTCGTCGCCCTGCCCGACCAGCTGGACCCGCAGGCCGGGGTCGGGGTCGATACGGAGCACGATCTGGTTCTGCTCCGCCTGCGTCGGCGCGGGTAGGCAGGCCAGCCGCGGTGCGCGGCGCAGCAGGAGCCGTACCTCCGTCGCCCGCAGCGGCAGCATCTTCCCCGCCCGCAGGAAGAACGGGACGTCGGTCCACCGCCAGTTCTCCACCTCCAGGCGCAGGGCGGTGAACGTCTCGGTGGTGGAGCCCGCGGCCACCCCGGGAACGTCCCCGTAGCCCTCGTACTGGCCCCGGACGCAGTGCGCCGGATCGGCCGGGCGTACGGCGCTGAGGATCTCGGCCTTCTTGTCGCGCACGCTGTCCGCGTCGGAGCGGGTCGGCGGATCCATCGTGACCAGCGCGAGCACCTGGAGAAGGTGATTCTGTACGACGTCGCGGAGCGCGCCCACGGAGTCGTAGAACTTCCCGCGGTCCTCGATGCCGAAGTCCTCCGCCATGGTGATCTGGACGGCCGACACACTGTTCCGGTCCCACAGGCCGGCCAGCGCCGGGTTCGCGAACCGCAGGTACTCCAGCTCGATCACCGGTTCCTTGCCGAGGAAGTGGTCGACCCGCAGCAGTTGGTCCTCGTCCAGCACCGCGCGCAGCCGCGCGTTCAGCTGACGCGCGGACTCCAGGTCGTTCCCGAAGGGCTTCTCCACCGCGACGCAGGCGTTCCCCAGGATGTCCGCCTTGCCGAGCCGCTCGACGATGGGCGCGAACAGCGACGGGGGCATCTCCAGGTAGAAGAGGGGGCGGTGTCCCGGTCCGATCTCCCGCGCCAGCCGTTCGTAGAGCGCGTCGTCCATGACATCGCCGGGCAGATACGTCAGCCGTCCGGCGAACCGCTGGAAGACCGCGTCCTCCACCGGCTCCCCGGTGGCGGCGATCGCGTCGCGCGCGTACGCGGCGAGCTGCGCGGTGCTCATGTCCGTGGACGCCACACCGATGACGCGGCAGTCGAGCAGGCCCCGCCGCTCCAGGCGGTAGAGGGACCGGAGCGTCATCTTGCGGCCGAGATCCCCGGTGATGCCGAAGACGACCAGCGTGTCCAGCACGCCGGCCGGGTCCGTCGTCGCTCGTGCGCCGTTGGTCCTGGCCATGTCGCACCTTCCCTCATGCCGTTCGATTCACTGTAGGTGTGATCTCCGGCCCGCGCCCGTCCGAGAGGTGGCGGGGGTGGCTCACCGCAGCGATGTATGGAACTACAATCATTTCGATGGATATACGCACTGTCTCCTTCGGCCACCCCGACGCCGTCCGGCTCAACGATCGTGTACAGCTCGAATACGGCGAGCGGTACGGCGACGAGGGCGACGTCACCTTTCTCGCGCCGGACATGTTCGACCCGCCGCGCGGCCGGTACCTGATCGCCTACGACGACCTCGGCGTCCCGGTCGCCACCGGCGGCTGGCGCAGCCAGGAGAAGAACGAGGACGGGTACTCCGACGGGGACGCCGAGATCAAACGCATGTACGTGACCCCCGAGGTGCGCGGGCGCGGCCTGGCCCGGTTGATCCTGGCCGCCCTGGAGGACGACGCCCGGGCCGCCGGCCGTACCCGCATGGTGCTGGAGACCGGCACCAAGCAGCCCGAGGCGCTCGCGCTCTACGCGTCCAGCGGCTACGAACCCTGCGCCAAGTTCGGCCACTACCGCTTCCACGAACTGAGCCTCTGCTACGCCAAGCCGCTGACGGCCCCGCCCGCCGCGGGGACGCCGGACTCCCTTCGCTGAGGGTCCCGCGTGATCCGCGGAGGGTCACGCGGGACGGACTCACTCCGGCAGGGACTGCTCGGTCCAGACCGTCTTGCCCGAGGACGTGTACCGGGTGCCCTGGTGCTGGGTGAGCCGGCCGACGATCGTCAGGCCCCGCCCGCCCTCGTCGGTCGCGCGCGGACGGTACGGGTGCGGGCCGGCCCCGTTGGTGTCGGAGACCTCGCAGATCAGTACCCGCTCGTCGCGGATCAGCCGTAGCCCGATGGGCCCGCCGGAGTAGCGGACGGCGTTCGTCACCAGTTCGCTGACCACCAGGGCGGTGTCGTACGCGAGGTCGTCCAGCAGCCAGGCCGCCAGCTGACGGCCGGCCCAGGCACGGGCCGTGGAGACGGTGGCGGGGTCGGGCGGCAGGGTCACGGCGGCGACGTCCTTGGCGTCCAGCGCCCTCGTACGGGCCAGCAGGACGGGCGGCCTCCGGTCGAGGGGCAGGTGGCGCAGGACGCGGTCGGCGAGCCGGGGCAGATGCGGTGCGGAGTGGATCATGGCTTCACGGAGCCGTTCCGTGGTCGGGTCGTCGGCGTCGTCCTCGGCGCCGGCGCACTGCGGCGGGTGCGGTTCGTGCGGTTCGTCGTACCGCTCGGGCGGTCCGTGCTGTTCCCGGACACCGGTGCCGCCACCCCTCAGGAGCAGGGTGCTCCCGGCCGGCGCCTCGAACTCGGTGGTCTCGAAGGGCTCGTCGCTCGTGCCCAGGGCGCCGTGCGGGGCGAGGCGGGGGAGGGTGACCTCGCCGTCCGGGTCGGCGACCAGGACCGACGGATCGCCCGCGCGGGCCGAGACACAGCGCTCGGTGGTGGGGTCGTACACCACGTACAGGCAGCTGGTGCCGGGCCGGCTCAGGTCGGGCGGTGCCCGGTACGGGGCCGGCGGCCGGCGGCCCAGCCGCGTCACCGCGTCGTCCAGACGGGCCAGCAGCTCGTCGGGCGGCAGGTCGAGAGCCGACAGGGCGGTGATCACGGCTCTGAGCTGGTGCATGGCGACCGCGGCGGGCACCCCCCGCCCGGCCGCCGTGCCCACCACCAGGGCCACCCGCGCGCCGGACAGCGGGAGCACGTCGTACCACTGCGCGGCCATGGACTCGGCGGGGCCGCGCCCGTGGGCCGCTTCGAGCGCGCTGAGCGCCGGGGGCTCCTCCGCCTCGGGGGAGGTCCGCAGGAGCCGGGCGAGCGCGTCCTCCTCGATGCGGCGGCGGACGGTGTCCAGGGTCAGCGCGGCGTGGTTCGCGAGCCGGACGGCCTCCTGGAGGCTGTCCTCGCCGAACGGGTTCGACCCGGCCAGCCGGTACAGGACGAACAGGCCGAGGACCACGCCCCGGACCGTCAGCGGAAGCACGATCAGGGAGTGGGCCCCCGCCTCGCGGATCAGACGGGCCCGCCCCGGGTCGCGGGCGAGCCACCGGCTGCTGTGGCTCAGATGGCGGATCAGGCGCGGCCGCAGATCCGACAGGCTCTGCCGGAACGGCGTCGCGTGCGGGACGTGGCTCGTCCCGCCGACCTCGTACGCGCTCCGGGCGACGTCCCCGCGCGTGGTGGCGAAGGCCGCGGCCCGGAACTGTTCGCTCGCGTGGACGGGTCCGGGCGGCGGCACCTCACCGCGCAGGAGTTGTTCGAGCACGTCCACGGAGGACGCGTCGGCCAGCGTGGGGACAGCGGCGCCCGTGAGGTTCTGGGCCGCCTCGAAGAGTTTCCGGGAGAGGACCGCGGAGGAGGTGTCGGAGGGGAGCGCGGACGGTGCCGCGCTTCCGCGGGCGGTGGGACGGGAGGTCATCGTGTGCATCCTGGGAGGGAGTGCCGAACCTGTCCCTTCCGAGCCTGACGCCCGGGCGGCGCCGTGGCGTCGGCACTGCCCCGCACGCTCTCTGCCGCCTTCCGTACCACCGGATGCGGTCCCGTCCCCGCCGGCCCGCACGGTTGCCGCAGGCCCGGTGCGGGTTCCCCGCATCCTTGATCGCCGAGTTCTCGCGGAGCGGTCCCGCGATCTACGGTTGGGGCATGGACGACGTCGGCCGTGTCACCGGTGGGGACACCTCGCCACGCCTGAGCGTGGTGCTCGCCGACGACCATCTCGTGGTCCGCGCGGGCATGCGGCTCCTCCTGGCCCAGGACCCCGCGTTCGAGATCGTCGCGGAGAGCGCCACCCTGCCGGAGACCTTCGAGGCCGTGGAGCGGCACCGCCCCGCGGTCCTCGTGCTGGACCTGACCCTGGCGAGGCGGTCCAGCCTGCGGTCGATCCCCGACCTGCTGGCCGCCTCGCCCCGTACCCGCATCCTGGTCCTCACCATGCAGGAGGATCCCGCGTTCGCCCGCGAGGCGCTGCGGGCCGGGGCCACCGGCTACCTGCTGAAGGAGGCGGCGGCCGAGGAGCTGCTGGGGGCGGCCCGCCAGGTCGGCGCGGGGGACACGTACGTACAGCCCTCGCTGGGCGCCCGGCTGGCCGTCACCGGTCCGGACGTTCCCGCCGCGGGGGACGACGGCGCCCTGACGGCGCGCGAGGCGGAGGTGCTGGCCCTGCTGGCGCGGGGTCACACCAACCAGGAGATCGCGCGGCAGGAGCACGTGTCGGTACGGACGGTGGAGACGCACCGGGCCAGGATCCGGGAGAAGCTGGGCGCCGAGACCAAGGCGGACCTGGTCACCGCCGCACGTGAGCGCGGGCTGCTGGCATGATCCGCCTGTCACGGGCACGGGCCGGCGCGGTCGTCGAGGCGGCCGGTTCGTTCCTGCTGCTGATCACGCTGGCGTTCGAGGTCGCCCACCACTCGCTGAGCGTCGAGTTCGCGCTCTGCCTCGCCGCCGGCACGTCCTTCCTGGCGGCCGCCGTCCTGAGCCCCGAGGCCCGCCGGCCCTGGCTCGCCGTCATCGGCGGGATCTCGTACGTCATCGCCGTCGCGCTCCTGGTCCGTATCGTCGAGGCGCCCCTCCTCAACGGCCTGCACCTCGTGCCCCTCACGCTGATCGCGTTCGCCGCCGCCATGGGACGCCGGTCCGCCCTGCGCCACCGCAGCCTCGACCGCGAGTGGACCCAGGCCCGCCGGGACGGGGAGGAACGGGAGCGGCGGCACTGGGCGCGGGAACTGCACGACGACACACTCCAGGAACTGGGCGCCGTGCAGATCGTGCTGACCTCGGCGTCCGCGAGCGGCCGCCCCGGCGCCATGAAGGAGGCCATCGACCAGGCGCGGCGCCTGGTCGGCAACCAGATCACCTCGTTGCGCCACCTCATCGCGGAACTGCGCCCGGTCGCCCTCGACCAACTCGGCCTGCGTCCCGCGCTGGAGGCGCTGTGCCGGAGCACGTCGGACAACTTCGGCATCGACGCAGAACTGCGCGTGGGGGCGCGGTGGGACCAACTCGGCGCGAAACTCAGCCCCGAGGCGCAGGCCCACGTCTACCGCATCGTGCAGGAGGCGGTGACCAACGCCGTCAAGCACGCCCGGCCGACCCGCATCCGCGTCGACCTGGACAGCGACAGCCACTCCCTCTCCACCAAGGTCACGGACGACGGCGTCGGCCTGACGCCCGCCGCCGCGGCGGCCCTCCGCGCCCCGCCCCGTACGACCGTGTCCGGAGGCATGGGGGTGGCGGCGATGCGCGAGCGCGCCGACCTCCTGGACGCGCACCTCACCGTGCACTCGTCACCCGGGGAAGGCACCACCGTCACCCTGGAGGTCCCGATCCGCGGCATCGGCGTCAGGCTGCACCGCCGGTAGGCGGGCCCGCCGTGCGGTGGATTCGCCTGCCCGGTCCTGGAACGCCGTCGCCGTCACCGACGTTGAACCCGCATGACGATCTATGGCGATGATGAGACGATAAGACACATTCTTACCGAAACGGGGGACACCTGGGCCGTGGTCGGCCTGTCCAACAACGAGGAACGGGCCGCCTACCGGGTGGCCGACAAGCTGCGGCGCATCGGCAAGAGGGTGGTGCCCGTGCACCCCAAGGCCGAGACGGTGGGGGGCGAGCAGGGGTACACCTCGCTCGCGGAGATCCCGTTCCCCGTGGACGTGGTGAACGTGTTCGTCAACTCCGACCTGGCCGGCGAGGTGGCCGACCAGGCGGTGGCGCTCGGCGCGAAGGCGGTCTGGTTCCAGCTGGACGTCACGGACGAGGCCGCGTACGAGAGGACCCGGGCGGCCGGGCTGCTGATGGTGATGGACCGGTCGGCGGGACGGGAGATCACCAGGCTGGAACTGCTCTGACGGTCTTGAGGCGGCCACCGTGTGTTGTTGGAGAGATGTGCGGTCCCTCCACGAACACGCGGTGGCCTTTTCTCATTGTCGCACTTGTGGGTGACTCTTCGCGTGGATGTGCCCGTGGGAGCGGAGGCGCTTCTCGGCCTAGGGTGAAAAGCAGTTGGTCGGACCGCCGTTGTCCCGCGCCGAGAGGGAGGCCGCTCATGGCCAGTACGTTTCAGGAGCGCAAGCTCAGGACGATGTTCGCCGCGTTCGACACGGACGGCGACGGCTACCTGCGCGAAGGGGACTTCAGGGCGCTGGTCGCCCGCTGGAACCACCTCCCGGGCGTGGACCCGGGGACGGAACTGCGCGACCGGGTGGAGACGCTGCTGATGGGGTGGTGGGCGGCGCTGCTGGAGACCGGCGACACGAACGGGGACGGCGCGATCGACATGGGCGAACTGCTGGCGCTCGTGGACAAGTTGCCCGCGATGGTCGCGGACGTCACCGCGACCGCCGAGACCGTCTTCGACGCCGTGGACGCCAACGGGGACGGCGTGATCTCTCCCGAGGAGCACCGCCGCCTGGTCGAGACCTGGAACGGCCGGCCCATGGACCTGACCGGCGTCTTCGAACTCCTCGACCTGAACGGCGACGGACACCTCAGCCGCGAGGAATTCGCCCTGCTGTGGCGCCAGTTCTGGATGAGCGACGATCCGGCGGAACCGGGCAACGCACTCTGCGGCCGCCTCCCCGCCCCCACGGACGCGCGCTAGGACGTCTTCTCGTACGGTCCAGGCTCCCGCCGGTACGGCTCCAGGAACGCGGTCAGGGCGGCGAGGGTGGCCTCCGGTGCCTCCTCGGCGGGATAGTGGCCGCAGCCGGGCAGGATCAGGCTCTCCACGTGGTCGGCGGCCAGCCGCATCGTGTTCCCGACCAGCTCGCCCGAGCACTCCGCTCCGGCGAGCGTCAGGACGGGAAGCGTCAACCGGTGTTCCTTGCGGCGGTTGTTCTGTTCCATCGTCGTGTCGAGCGCGCGGTAGAACGCGAAACTGGACCGCAGCGCCTCGGGACTGGCCGCGAGGGCGTCGACGTAGACCTGGACGGCGTGGGCCGGCAGGGCCGTCGGGCTCGCCGCCTTCGAGGCGAACTGGTGGGAGAAGAAGGCGTGTTCCCGCCCCCTGACCAGCAACTCGTTCAGCTCTCCCAGCCGGTTGAAGCCGAAGTGCCAAAGCCGGTCGTTCAGTTCACGGTTCCCGAACAGGGGCGGTGACGGGGACAGGCCCGGGACGGCGGCCTCGGCGACCACCAGCCGGCCGAGCCGGCCGGGGTGGTCCGCGGCGAGCGCGTAGCCGGTCCACATCCCGATGTCGTGACCGACCATCGCGAAACGCTCGTGCCCGAGCGCGGCCATGAGCGCCACCATGTCGGCCGCGAGCGTGCCGGTGTCGTACCCGTCCAGGGGCTTGTCGGAGAGTCCGACGCCCCGCGGATCGACCGCGACGACCTGGTGGTCCCGGGCGAGGGCGGGCATCAGGAGGCGCCAGGCGTACCAGGTCTGCGGCCACCCGCCGAGCAGCAGCAGCGGAGGCCCGTCGCCGCCGGTGACCGCGTGCAGGCGGAGCCGGCCGGTGGCGGGGCCGCGGCCCGTGTCGACGTCCGGGCCGGTGTCGACGTCCCGGCCCGTGTCGACGTACCGGCTGGTGAAGGTATCGGCGAAACCCGCCGGGAGGTGCGGCACCCCGGACACCGAGCCGGGGCCCTGCGGTGCGGGCGGACGGGTGGGTGACGCGTGCATGGCGGTCCTCTTTCCGGAAGGGGTGGAGTTCCAGGGGGGCGTGAGAGGGACCGTACACATGTTGGATCGATCGGTACAAGATACTTTGACCGATCGTTCCAAGACGCGGGTACGCTCTCCGGTACAGCCGCCGCCGGGGCGGTTCACGCGCATCAGGAGGTACGGCATGGCGGGGCGGAAGCAGTTCGACGTCGACGCGGCCCTGGACCGGGCGATGCGCGTCTTCTGGCAGCAGGGGTACGCGGACGCCTCCGTCGACCGTCTCGGCGTCGCCACCGGCCTGGGCCGCGGATCGCTCTACGGAACCTTCGGCGGCAAGGACGCCTTGTTCCGGCAGTGCCTCGACCGCTACTCCTCGATCTACGGCGCCCGCTACGAGCAGGCGCTCGCCGCGCATCCCGACGAGCCCGTGCGCGCCGTCGAGGCGTTCCTCGGTGTGGTGCTGGACCGCATCGCCGACCCGGACGTCCCCGACGGCTGCCTCGTCGCGCAGTCGACCGCCCAGTCGGCGACCCTCACCGCGAGCAGCCGTGAGCGCGTCCGGACTCTGCTCGGACAGCAACGGGCGCGCGTGCGCGGGGCGTTGTCGGCCTCCGGCGCCGACGCCGAGGTGATCGAGGACCTGTCCGTGTTCGTCGTCGCCGTCGTCCAGTCGCTCGCGGTGCTGAGCCGCGCCGGCACCCCGGACGCCGAGCTGCGCTCCGTCGTACGGATCGCCGTCACCACCGTGGCGGACACCCTCGCGCGGGCGGAGTCCCCGACTGCGCACGGGCCGCGGAAAAAATCGTTCGGCAGGACCCGGGGTGCGGTGAGATGATCGCGGGGCCCGCGCGGCTCAGGGGAAGCGAGATCAGGCATGGCGCTCATCCACCACGTCACACTGAAACCCGGCAAGCTGGAGCTGCTCGCCGGGTGGCTGCCCGGCCGGCCGTGGTACGTCGGCAAGGGCGACGAGGCGGAACTGGCCAAGGTGGGCGGCTTCCGGCTCGACGACCCGGACGGCGCGGTGGGCATCGAGTTCATCGTGGTGACCGACTGGTCCGGCGACGAGCCGGTCTCGTACCAGGTCCCGCTCAGCTATCGCGACGCGCCGCTCGACGGTGCGGACCACGCGCTCGTCGGCACCACCGAGCACGAGGTGCTGGGGCGGCGCTGGGTCTACGACGGGACCCATGACCCGGTGGTGGTCGCCCAACTGCTCGCCCTCATCAGGGGCGAGGCGCGGGCACAGGACCAGAGCGTGAGCCACACCCCCGACCCGACGGTCACCACCTTCTTCGGGGGGAGCGGTGGGCCGAGGCCGGGGCCGATCAGGTCCACGCGGGTGACGGACGGGACGTACGGCACACGTCTTCTCGTACGGACCGCCGCCGCGCCCTCCGCCGGCGCGCGGCCCGTCCCGGACACCGGGCTGACCGTCCTCCTGAACCGCGTCCTGCGCCCCGGCGAGGACGACGCGGCCGCCCGCGCGGAACAACCGCTGGGATACGTCTCCGCCGCGTGGCTCCTGCCGGACGGCACCACGGCCCGCGACCTCTTCGCGGTGGTCGACGCGGCGCCCTCGCCCTGAGGCGGCTGCTCACGACGCGGGCGAGGGCGGGCCGCACGGCCGCGCCGGGCATCGGCCAGGCCCGACGGCAGGCGGCAGGCGGCGGGCGGCAGACGGCACGCGGCGGACGGAGGGCGTGCGGCCCCGGCCCGGCGGGCTCCCGCGCGCCGACCGATCGGGTGTAGGCGCGTGGTGCGGGCGCGCCCCGCGTGGTTGATGATCATCGTCATCAACCGCCCCGCCCCGCCGAGTCGCAGGAGGCTCCGTGCCCCTCACCCCCATCGACCACTCCGTCACCCGGTACGACCTCACGCACGCGTACTGGCTGGCGAGGGCCGCCGAGCTGGCGTACAGCGACGCCGACGCGGCGCGGGACGAGACGGCCGCCTGGGGGTTCGACCGCTTCCGGCACTTCGTGTCGCCGCACGCCCTGCCCTTCCCGCTGGAGGACACACAGGCGTACGTGGCGGGCAGCGACCGGATGGTGGTGGTCGCGTTCCGGGGCACCGAGCCGACGCAGATCAAGGACTGGCTCTCCGACACCACCACCCCGCCCGTCCCCGGCCCCGGCGGCAAGGGCTTCGTGCACTACGGCTTCCACCAGGCGCTCGCCTCGGTCTACCCCGAAGTACGCGACACCGTCACCGAGTTCCGCGCCGATGGGCAGAGCGTCTGGTTCACCGGGCACAGCCTCGGCGGCGCGCTCGCCATGCTGGCCGGCACCCGGCTCTGCCTCGACCGGCCCGGAGTCGTACCGCACGGCATCTACACGTACGGGCAGCCCCGGACCTGCGACCGCCTGCTCGCCGCCGCGCACAACACCGCGCTCAAGAACCGCACCTACCGGTTCGTCAACAACAACGACATCGTGCCGCAGGTCCCGCCGGAGCCGGTGTTCACGCACGTCGACGCCATCCGCTACTTCGACGCCGACGGCGAACTGCACGACAGGATGCCGCTGTTGACCGGGATGCGCGACCGGGCCAAGGGCCTGACCGCCGACCTCCTGGCCCCCGCCTCGGACGGGATCCGCGACCACTTCATGGGCGCCTACCTGAAGAACCTGGAGAAGAACCTGGCGAAGGCGCCCGCCTGATCAGGCGGTCACCGGCGCCGCCGCATCTTCCAGCTCGCCCACGCCCCGACGGCGAGCACGGCGGTGACGACCAGGTCACCGACCTCGCTGGGCCCGCCGGTCCCCGGGCCCGCCGACGCGAAGCTGCCGACCGCGAGGGCGGCGAGGAGGACGGCGAGGACGGTCCAGAACGACACTTTCACGGCTGCCCCCTGCGGATGGGATGGGGGGACCACCGTAACGGGGTGTGCCGGACTCCGGCCCCGGGAAGCCTGCCGACGTGAAAGCCGGTGGCGGCTCGGCGGCCGGCCGGTGGTCGCCCCCCGGCTACTCGAACCGCGTCGTGTCGCCCGCCCCGCGCCGTACGATCTCCATCTCGTCGCCCGAGAAGTCGATGACCGTCGTCGGCTCGGTGCCGCAGTCGCCCGAGTCGATCACGACGTCCACCACATGGTCGAGCCGCTCCTTGATCTCCCAGCCCTGCGTCAGCGGCTCCTCCTCGTCGGGCAGGAGGAGGGTGCTGGACAGCAGCGGCTCACCCAGTTCGGCGACGAGGGCCTGGGCGACGACATGGTCGGGGATCCGCACCCCGACCGTCTTCTTCTTCGGGTGCAGCAGCTGACGCGGCACCTCCCTCGTCGCGGGCAGGATGAAGGTGTAACTGCCGGGCGTCGCCGCCTTGATCGCGCGGAACACGTCGTTGTCGATGTGCACGAACTGGCCAAGTTGCGCGAAGTTCTGGCACACCAGCGTGAAGTGGTGACGATCGTCGAGCTTCCTGATCGACCGGATGCGGTCGATGCCGTCACGGCTGCCCAGCTGGCATCCCAGGGCGTAGCAGGAGTCGGTGGGGTACGCGACGAGCGCGCCGGACCGGATGTTGTCCGCCACACCGCTGATGGTGCGCCGCTGGGGGTTCTCTGGGTTCACATCGAAGTACTTGGCCATCCGCCGAGCTTAAGGCCCGGCGCCGCGGGCGGTCTCCGGCCGGCCGGGCGCGTCGCCGCGCCCCACCGGCCCCTCCCGCGATTGTTGGCCAAGCTTTTGACGTCGGCGGGCTTGGCCGCGTGTTCCCCTCGGAGCAGTGTGTGATCATCGGCCCCACCGGGTTGGTGGGAACACCGTGGGAGAGACAGACGTGGAACGAGTCGGCGGGACGGGCGACGGAGCCCCGACCCTGGAGTCACTGAGCCCGGAGCCCCTGCTCGGGCGCGAGTACCGGGACCACCCGGACGTGGTGCACGAGCGCCTGCGCCGCCGGCACGGGGCGGTGGCCCCCGTGGACCTGCTGGGGGTGCCCGTCTGGCTGGTGCTCGGCTATCCGGAGGCCCTGTACGTGCTCCAGAACGACGAGCGCTGGCCCAAGGGCATGCAGTACTGGCGGGCCCGCAACGAGGGCCGCGTGCCCGCCGACTGGCCGGTCGCCCCCGCGCTGACGGCCCAGAACATGATGGCGCGCGGTGGCCCCGACCACGCCCGCTACCGGGCCGCCTGGGACGCGGCGCTCAAACCGTTCCAGGTCCCCGGCCATCCGCAGGCCCGCAGGCTCAGGGACAACATTCGCGGGACGGCGGACGAACTCATCACCATCCTGGTACGCGGGGGCCGTTCGGGTACGGCGGACCTCGCCGCGCAGTTCTCGCGCCCGCTGCCCCTGATGGTCGCCGGCGAACTGCTGGGCGCCTCGGGATCCCAGGGCGACGAGGCGCTCATGGACATCTGGCGGATCCTCGACGCGGGACCGGACGCGGCCGACGCGTCCGCCCGGGTCCTGGCCGCCATGGGAAGGCTGGGCGAGGAGAAGCGGAACCGGCCGGGCGAGGACTTCCCCTCCTACCTGCTCGCCGCGCACCCCCGCCTGACCACGTCGGAGCTGGCCCACGAACTCACCATGCTCATGGGGATGATCTCGGACCACGCGAGCATCCTCATCACCAACGCCGTGGTCGAGATCATCACCGGCGACGGCCGCGCACGCGCCAGCCTGTCCGCCGGAATGATCCGCGAGGCCGTCAACCATGTCGCCCTCAGGAAGCCGCCGTTGGCCAACTTCGTTCCGCGGTTCCCCCTGAAGGACGAACGGTTGGGCGAGTACGTCATCCGCGCGGGCGAACCGGTGTGGATCGCCACGGCCGCCACCCACGCCGACCCGCGCTTCGCGGGCGCCCTCCCGGCGGGCCGGGCGGCCGGCACCCGCGCCCACCTGTCCTGGGGCGCCGGCCCGCGGCAGTGCCCGGCCCGTGAACTCTCCACCCTCCTCACGACGCTGGCGCTTGAGCGCCTGTTCGAGAGGTTCGCGCGGCTCGACCTGGCCGTACCGGAGGATCAACTCCCCTGGCGCTCCTCACCGTTCGTACGGGGGCTGCGCGCGCTGCCCGTACGGTACGAGGTCAAGGAGAGCGAGCCGGTGCCCCCCGCCGACACCGAGGACGCGGAGACGCGGGGCAGGGACGGGGACGGGGAGCGGAGACGGCGGGGTTCCCTGATGCGGCGGTTCCTCGCGGGGCTGGTCACCGGGACGGTGGACCCGAACGCGTTCTAGGGCGTGTCCGCAAAGTGGGGTCTGGCTCGCGGCGCCCGGCACGCGCGCTCGCGGCGTTGTCGGACCCACCCCGTACGTCCGGTACGGGGTGGGTCCTCCGCCTTGCGATCGCACGCACCAGACGCCGCGAGCCCCGCCCTCCGGGCGGACGACCCCACTTCGCGGACAGGCCCTGGGCGTACCGCCCGGCGCGAACGCCGGTGACCACCGGCTCCCTCCCCGTACGGCGTTCCGCGCGCCCGTCACCGGGGGCCGTGCTCCTCGGTGATATCGCCGTCGTTCAGTTCCAGGACGCGGTCCGCCAGCCCGAGCCACTGGGCGTCGTGCGTGGCCACCAGGGCCGTCACGCCCTCGCTCCGTACCACCGCGCGGATCAGGTTCATCACCACCATGCCCGTCTCCGCGTCGAGTTGGCCCGTCGGCTCGTCGGCGATCAGCAGCGCCGGCCGGTTGGCCAGGGCGCGGGCGATCGCGACCCGCTGCTGCTGGCCGCCGGACAGTTCACCGGGCCGCTGGGCGGCGTGTCCGTCGAGGCCGACGAGCGAGAGCAGCAGCGCCACCCGCTCCTCACGCGCGCGGGGGTCCGACTCGCTGATGCGCAGGGGGATGCCGACGTTCTCGGCCGCCGTGAGGATCGGAATGAGTCCGAACGACTGGAACACAAAGCCGATCCGGTCGCGGCGCAGCCGCAGCAGCCCCGCCTCGTTCAGGCCGGCCAGGCTCACCCCGTCCACGGTGACACTCCCGTCGTCCGGGGTGTCCAGACCGCCGATCAGGTTGAGCAGGGTGGTCTTCCCGGAGCCCGACCGGCCCTTCAGCGCGACCAGTTCGCCACGCCCGACCGTGAACGAGACGCCCCGCAGGGCGTGTACGGCGTGCTCGCCGGTGCCGTACGAGCGGCGCAGCCCCTCGGCCCGCACCATCGGGTCCTGGACCGCCGTCTCCACCGAAACGCCGGCGGGGCCCGGATCGATTGCCTCGGCCGCCATCACATACCCCCGTCAGTGGTGTCGTCGCCGGACGCCCGCTGCTCCGGTTCGTCGGACGGCCACACACCGATGTGGTCCCGTTCGAGTTCCAGTGCGACCCGGTGTTTCATCCCCAGCGCGGCGAGGTGGTCGGCGGGCAGCTGGAGCCGTCCCGCGCGGTCCAGCATCGCGTACTCCCGTGACACCACCGACTCCCTTCCCTCCGCGTCGACCTCCGTGCGGCGCAGCACCTCGGAGGAGGTGCGGCCGTCCCGGATGGCGACCGTGCGCCGTACCTCGCTCGCCACGGCCTGGTCGTGGGTGACGATGACGATCGTGGTGCCGAGTTCGTCGTTGGCCCGGCGGAACGCGGCGAAGACCTGCTCACCGGTGGCCGAGTCCAGCTCACCCGTCGGCTCGTCCGCCAGCACCACGGACGGGGAGTTGGCCAGCGCCACCGCGATGGCCACCCGCTGCTGCTGGCCGCCGGACAGCTGGTACGGGCGGCGGTCCCGGCACTCGGTGATCTCCAGCATGGACAGCAGGGACTCCACCCGCCCGGCCTTCTCGCGGGAGCGCCCCCGCAACTGCATCGGCAGGGCGATGTTCTGAGAGGCCGTCAAATAGGGGAGCAGGTTGCGGGCGGTCTGCTGCCATACAAAACCCACCACGTCGCGCCGGTAGCCCAGCCGCGCCCTGGCGTCCATGGCGAGGAGGTTGTGGCCGCCGACCCGGGCCGCCCCCGCGGTGGGCACGTCCAGGCCCGCGAGGATGTTCATCAGGGTGGACTTGCCGCTGCCCGACGCCCCGACGAGCGCGATCAAGTCGCCTTTCCCGACCCGGAGATCGAGCCCTTGGAGCGCCTGCACCTCCACCCCGTCCGTGGCGAAGATCCGGACGAGGCGGTCGCAGGCGATCAGCGCGTCGTGGTCGTCGCGCACCGCGTCCCGGCGGGCGGTCGCGCGCCGCTCCAGCTCCGCGAGCGTGGTGTCGGTCATCGTGCGTCCCCTGTCCTGAGTCGGTCTGCGGATCCCCGGCGGGCCGCCCACCGGGCCTGCGCCGCCGTCACCGTACCGGTGAGCACCACCACGGCCAGCGCGGAGAGCGTGAGGGACCACGGTTCCGGCCGCAGCGCGGCGCCGCCCGCGGCGGTGAGGCCGGTGGCCAGGCCGGGCGCGGCGGCGAGGGCGAGCCGCGTCACGTCGACCCCGGGCGCGATCAGCAGGATCGTCGCCCAGCCCGCGAGCGCGCCGCCCGCGGCGGCGAGCACCGCCTGCGGCAGGGCCTCCAGCGCGAGCAGCCGCCGCCCCTGCCGGGACGTGAGGCCGAGGGTGCGCAGGAGAGCCAGCAGGGAGACGCGCTCGGGCGTGGTGTGCACCAGCGAGAGCAGCAGGGCGACCACGATGTACCCACCGCCCGCCAGGATGGAGGCGTGGTAGATCAGCTTGGCACCGGTCTGGAGCGGCGAGTCGACCAGCCGCGCCCGGATCTCGCCGCGCAGGTGTACGGAGTGCTCCGCGCCCGACGCGCGGACCGCGGCCCGCAGGGCCTTCCCGTCCAGTGCCGTCCCGTCCGGGCCGCCGCCGGAGACCAGCAGCGTGGTCGCCGCACGCTGCGGCAACCCCGCGCGGTCGACGAGCAGGAACTCCGAGGACGCCGTGGCGGGCGTCCGCGAACGGACCGCGACGACCCGTACCGTAACCACGCCCACGAGGGTGGTGATCCTCCGCGGGGTACGGCCGAGGGCGTCGGCGACGCCCGGGGAGGCGACCACCGGCAGGACCCCGCCCCCGGACGCGCCGGGCGGGGTGTCCGTGCCCAACACGCCGGCGGGGAAGCCGCCCAGGTCGGTGTCGCGCGCCAGCCCCGCGTACGGCTCCGGATCCACGCCGACCAGGGTCGCGTGGACGGGGCTCGAACTGCCCGCCCGCGTACCGACGTTCACCTGGTGCTCCGCGCGTACGGCGACGACCGAGCGCACGCCGGGAACGTCCCGGACCGCACGTTCCGTACCGGCCGGCACCACGAGGGTGTCGTTGGGCGACGAGATCCGCGCGTCGGCGCGGACGGCGAGCAGGGCCGCCCGGTCCCGGGCGTCCGCCGTGCCCGCGAGGACCGCCTGTCCGAAGGCGGCGGTGCTCAGCGCGACGACGAGCACGAGCAGGGTGAGCGTCCCCGTCGCCGGAGCGCGGCCGGCCCGCGCCAGGGACAGGAACCCGACCGCGCCGCGCAGGCGCTTCGCCGGGCGGGCGGCCAGGCGCAGCGGCAGCGGGTACAGCCGGACGAGCAGCGTCGCCGTGATCAGCCCGATCAGCACGGGCGCGGCGCTGACGAGGTGGTCGCCGGAGTCGGTCGTGCCGCGCTGCCGCAGTGCCGTGACCGCGCCGACGGCCAGGACCAGCAGGGTCAGTTCGGCGACGGTACGGCGACGGCTCGGCCGGCCGCGCACGAGGTCGTCGCGCTCCCCGTACACCTGCGGGGTGCGGTGGGCCAGCACCGCGCGGAGCGGGAGCGCGGCGCAGGCCACCACGGCGACCGCCGTCGCGGCGAGCACGGCGGGGCCCGTGCGGCCCCCGGGCACGAGGAGGACGGCCACCAGGAGCCCGAGCGCGGCGGCGGGCAGGGTGACCACGGCCGTCTCGGCCAGCAGCCGGCCGCCGATGCCCCTCAGCGAGCCGCCACGGGCCCGTACCAGCACCAGTTCGGTGTGCCGGCGGCGTGCGGACAGGCCGCCGGCCAGCGCCAGGACCACCACGGCGACCGTACCGATCCCGACGGCCGCGACAGCGACCACGGGGGTGATCGCCGAGCGCAGCGACGCGTACCCGTGGAGGATGTCGTCCAGGTCGGTGTCCAGGGACGCGTTGGTCCCCGCGGCCGACCTCAGGCGCGACAGCGCCGGTCCGTCCTGGAGCGAGGCGATGCGCTCCGACAGCGCGCCCACCTGCGGTCCGGTGAGGCGGCTCGTGTCCGGCGCCACCCGCCAGTAGCGCTCGGGCTCACCCGCCGTCCCCAGCAGGGCCGGGGCCGCCTCGGGGGCGAGCAACAGCGCCGCCTCCCAGTAGAACTGCGGCGGTTTGGCGCCCGTGGTGCTGAGGTGCGGCGTCCGCAGGAGACTGTCCGACGTCCAGTAACTCCCCGACGGCCGGACCGGGTCGACGATGCCGCTGATCCGGACGGTGAGGGTCGGGCTGCCCGCCCTGCCGACGTGCACCATCGAACCGACGGAGAGGCGCAGTGTGGTCGCCGTGGCCGACGACACCGCCGCCTCCACGGTTCTGGTCGTCGCGGTCACCCGCCCGTCAGCGGTGGGCAGTTGGCCATGGCGCACGGTGGAGTGGGCCGCCAGTCCGGCCTGTGCGGCCAGGGCGAACTGCGGGGGCAGTCCGTCGTGGCGCGGCAGCCAGGCGTCACTCCCGATCAGGCTCCTGCCGGTCCGTACCCCACGGGCGGACTGGCTTGTGTCCGCGCGGAGCGGATCGGCGAGCAGGCCGGACACCTCTCGCTGTACGGCGTCCACCCCGCCCGGCCGCAGTTTCTCCTCCCGTGCGGACAGGGGGAGTTCGAAGGAACGCTCGGGCGAGCGGAAGTCCAGCACCCGGCGCTCGGGCGACGCCTCGGCGACGGCGTCCCGCAGGCCGCGTGTCTCGTACGTGTCCACGGTGCGGGGGAAGGCGGCGGCGAGGAACGCGGTCAGGACGACAAGCAGGCCGAGGACGAGTGCCGTTCCCGGCGCGGTGCGCAGCCGGGTCCGCACCCAGGGGGCGACGGGCCGCTCACGGCGGCCGCCGGTGTGTCCCTCCCGGTGCTTCTCCCGCCTCTGGTCACGAGCACGGCCGGTCATCTCAGTTCGCCCCCCGGAGGCGCGGTGTCACGGCGGGGTCGGCCGCGCGGGCGGCGACGACCGCGACGGTCAGCAGAGGCAGGGCGGCGACCCCCGCGACCAGCAGGGCCACCTGCGGGAGCGGCAGTTCGACCAGGACGGGCGGCAGGGGAGCGGTGGCACGGCTCGTCAGGACGATGAGCGGGACCACCGTCCTGGTCAGCGCGGCGCCCAGGACCAGCCCCACCAGCAGGGCGATGCCGACCAATACACCGTGCTCGGCGGCGACCGCCACCACCAGCTTGCGCCGCGGCGCGCCCAGGGCGTGCAGGACGGCCAGCTCCGCGGAACGCTCCCGCAGCGTGCCCACCACCGTGACGGCGAATCCCACCGCGGCGAGCGCGGCGGCGGCCACGGCGACGGCCAGCAGCGCCGCGTAGGGCCCGGCGCCCAGCGGGTCGTCGAACAGGTCGCCGGCGACCTCGTCCCGTACCAGCACGTCCGCCGGGTCGACGTCAGGACCGGCGCGGAGCGCCTTCGCCACCTGCCCGGCGGCGCCCGGGTCCGTGCTCAGCCACCACTCGTTGGGCACGAGCGAGCCGCCGTCCCGCTGCGTGAGCACCTCGTTGACGGTACGGAGATCGAGCAGCAGCGCCCCACCGTCCGCGCTCTTCCCGCCCTCCGACGGCTCCTTCGCGCCGGAGGACGCTCCCGCCTCGTCCGGAGCGGTGGTGGGAAGCTGCCGCACCGCGCGGAGAAGGCTGACCTGGATCCGCTCGCCCGCCAGGGTCACGTCGACGCGCTGCCCCTCGCCGGCCCCGGTCGCCCGCAGGAACCCGTCGGTGGCGATGGCCGGGACCAGCTGGGGGACGGGTGACCGTACGGCGTCGACGCGCAGCTCCAGGCTCTCGGCCGGCGGGTACGGAGTGTCCGCGCCCACGCTCGAACGCAGCGGGTACGGCACGGACAGGGGCGTCGTACCGGTTGCGGCGGGCCGCAGGGCCACCGGCTTCCCCGCGACCGCGTCCCGCGTCGTCGTACCGGAACCCTTCCAGCGAAGTCCCTCCGGTACGGGGACGGTCCGGGCCGCGCCCGCCCGGTCCGTGACGCCGACCCGTACGACCTCCAGCCGCTGACCGCTCCGCGCGCCGGGAGGCACCGGTCCGTCCACGTGAAGACCGGTCAGGGTCAACGCGCCGTGGAAGGAGCCGTGTTCGGGGCCGCTGCCCGCGTCCGGGCCCAGATCCAGGTCGAGGGACAGCGAACGGACGCGGCCGTCGGCGGACACCTCCCCGGCGGGCAGGCGGTAGTGGAGGCCGTACCCGTCCTCGACGAGGGCCGTGACCCTGGGCGCGAAGCGGGCCCGGGCACCGGCCCGGCCCGTACCGTCCTGGCCGATCCTGACCTCGAGGGTGAGCCGCCGGGTGTCCGCGGGCAGGGGAATGCCGGGGCGCGGTGTGTCCCGGGGGCGGAGCGGTGCGAGCGGAGGCCCGGCCCCCTCCCGCGCCACGTCCTCCCGCAGGAGCAACCGGTCGCGCGCGTCGCCGGTGTCCAGGGCCAGGACGGTGGCGGTGCGGCCGTCGGAGAGGGCCGTGGTCGTACGGTGGGCGGGCGCCGCCGCCCGTACCCCCGGCAGCCCGGCGTAGCGTCCGGCCTCCCCGGGCGTGACGGTCTGGTGGGACAGGACCCGGACCGACGTGCCCGTGCCGAAGTCCGCCTGGTCGTGCTGCGACCATTCCCAGGAGGCGTTCTGGCCGATCGCCAGCATCCCCGTCGCCACCGCCAGGACCAGCAGCAGCACCGAGCCCGCGCTGCCCAGCAGCCGGCGGCTGAACTGCCAGCCCGCCAGCGCCGCCGACAGCCCGCGCCCGCGTGCCGCGAGCCGCTCCGCCAGGCGCGCGGCCGGGGGCAGCAGCCGCAGCGTGAGGACGGTTCCGGCCAGCAGCGCCAGCGCCGGGGCCGCCACCAGCAGCGGATCGATGCCGAGGTCGCCGTCCCGGCCGCCGGTGAGGGCGCCGCCCGTCCGCCGGGCCAGCTGCCAGAGCGCCACGGCCGCCACCAGCAGCAGCCCCACGTCGGCCCCCGCGCGCACCGGCGCGGGCAGCGAGGCGGCCCGGCCCCGGCCCAGCGCCCCGGCGGAACCGGCGAGCGCGGGCACCAGCACCGCCACCGCGCAGCACGCGGCGACCAGGCACGCCGTGAACCAGACGTCCGGTCGCGGGACGGTGTCGAGCGTCAGGTCCAGCCGGCCGAGGACGGACCCCCGGGTCATCAGCCGCACCAGCGGCCCCGCCAGCAGCGGCGCGCCCACCGCCGCGGGGAGGGAGAGCAGCAGCGCCTCCAGCGACGCGAGCCCCGCCAGCCGCGCCCTCGACGCCCCCCGGGCCCGCAGGAGTTGGGTCTCGGCCGTCCGCTCGGTGGTCAGCAGCCGCGCCACCAGGAGCAGGGCGTACGCGGCCAGCAGGACGAGCTGGAGCGCGACGATCATCAGGGTGGAGCGGGAGACCAGCAGCGCGCGCTCGGCGCGCGTGAGGACCGTGGCCAAGTCGCCGCGTACGTCCACCGAACCGACGAGCGCGGGATCCTTGCCCAGCGCCGCGACCCCTTCGGTGGCCGCCGTCCGCAGCGCGCCGATCTCCCCGGTGCTCGTCCCCGCGAAGTCGGCGGTCACGAGCCAGCCCGTGTCGCCGCGGCTGGTGCGGCCCGACGACAGCACGGACGGATCGGCGAGGAGCGGTCCGTACGTGGTGAAGACGAGATGGCTCACACCGCGGCCATCGAGACTGTCCAGGGTCCAGTACGGATCGCTCGGGTCCCTGGGCCGGTACAGGCCGGTCAGCCGTACGGTCAGCGTCTTGTCGGACACCCGGTCGGTGAGCGTGAGCAGCGCGCCGGGCCGCAGCCCCAACTGCTGGGCGGCGACCTGGGGGAGGGCGACGGGCAGGGGTGCGCCGGCGCGCGCCGCGGCGGCGGTCCCTGGGGTGGGACCGGGCATCGTCCCGGCCGTCAGCTCGACCTTGGACGGGTCCAGCGCCGCGAAGTGGGTCAGATCGGGGTACGTGGCGTCGCCGGCCGGGTCCTGGAGGGCGCGGGGCAGCGCGTACGCACCCGAACGCTCCAGCCGGCGCACCGTCGTCGGCAGCCCGCCGAAGGTCTGCCGCGCCCCGCGCACCACGGCCGCCTGCGCCGCGTCCAGCCGCTCCTCGGGCAGATGGGCGGTGACGACCAGCGCGGTCGACGCCCCCTCGTCCCGGGCCAGGGCATGCCGCAGCGAGGCGTCACCGACGGAACCGGACAGCGCCACGAGGGCGGTCAGCACGCACGTGGTCAGCAGGACGGCCAGAAACGCCGCGGCGAGCAGCAGTCGGTGCGCCCTGATCCGGAACAGAACGAACCCCGTCACCCGCCCCCACCCACTCCTAAGTCCCCAGGAGGGGACACACGATTGAGGGACAATACAACATACGTACGTTTCGGCCGGGCGGAGCCGTGCCGTGCGGGGCGCGCGACGTCGGCCATCGATGGCAACGGTTTGCCTGATGTTGGCAACCGGAATCACTCAAGACTGGGTGGAGGCGGACTCCATACCAGGTCGTGGCCTGGGCAAGTGGTTGCCCAGAATGCGAGACCTTGGCTATGCTCCCGGCGGGATCGTGCCCCTTGGTGCCGCGGGAATTCTCATCTGATGGGGTCAACGCCGTCGCGCACCCTGAGTATTGGGATGCAGATGATGGAACAACCGCTCTTCGGCCGCCGCGTGAAAGAGCTGAGACGCGCGCGCGGACTCTCTCAAGCCGCTCTCGCGGGCGACGAACTCTCCACCGGGTACCTGTCCCGCCTGGAATCAGGGGCGCGGCAACCCACCGAGCGCGTCATCGCCTACGTGGCAGAGCGGTTGGGAGTCGACCGGCGTGTCTTCGAGGCGCCGTCGAGCGGTACGGCACTGGCCCGGGCGCTGAGCATCGCGTCCTCCACGGACGGTGACGAGGCGGTGGAGGGCCTGCTGTCCGCCCTCGGCACGCCCGACGGCGGGGACCCGCTGCTGCGCTGGCGGGCGCTGTGGCTGGTCGCCCGCAGATGGCGGAAGCTGGGCAACACCGCCGAGGAACTGGCCTGCCTGGAGGAACTGGACCGACTCGCCGACTCGTTGGGGTTACCCGAGCTGCGGTGCCGGGCCCGGTCCTCCCTCGCACGATGTCTGCGCTCCACGGGCGAGACGGGCCGGGCGATCGACGTGGCGGGCAGGGCCGTCCGGCTGGCGCGGGAGGCCGGACTGGCCCTGCCGGACACCGCCGCCGCCCTGATGGCGCTCGTGTCCGCGGAGGCCGAGGAGGGGCGGCTGCCCGAAGCCCGCGCGCACGTGGACGAGTTGGTCGGGCTGGTCGGCGGATGCGGCGGCACCACCCTCAGGGCGGAAGCGCTCTGGTCGGCGGCGACCGTACGGTTCCGTCAGGGCCACCAGGAAGCGGCCAGGGACCACATCGAGCGGGCGATCCAGGGGCTCGACAGCCGCGCCGACGTGACCCTGTGGGCACGCCTGCGGCTGGCCGCCGCCTCGCTCTACCTCCAGAGCCGCCCGCCGCTGACCGGGCCGGCCGCCGCGCGCCTGAAGGAGGCGGCGTCCGCGCTGGGTTATGTGGGGACGCCGCTGCTCAACCAGGAGTTGCTGACGCTGACGGCCCATCTCGCCTTCGAGGAGGCGCGGTTCGCGGACGCACGCGCGCACCTGGACGAACTGCGCCGGGGCGAGATGTGGCTGACCCACCGGGACCGGCTCCGGGCGGGCGTGCTCGACGGCCGGCTGCTGATCGTCGAGGGGTACGAGAAGGAAGGCCGCCGGCACCTCGAAGCACTGGGCGAGGAGGCGCGCCGCGCGTACGGCGTCGACCTTTCCGCCGGCGAGCAGACCCGCCGGGTGCCGGGTGCCGCCGGGAACGCCGGCACCTGACGGCCCGGCGGACCCGGGGCACCGGCCGGCTCACCCGGTGTGATGGGCCAGGGCCAGATGCGGGTCCGGAGTGCCCGGCGCGGGGGCCGGGTCGGCGTGCACGAGGGCCGCGGCGAGTTTCGGTACGGCGTGCAGCAGCGCGTGTTCCGCCTCGACGGCCACCTGGTGGGCGGCGCGCACGGTGAGGTCCGGGTCCACGACGATCGCGACCTCGGCGCGCAGCCGGTGGCCGATCCAGCGCATGCGCAGTTCCCCGACGGACCGCACCCCGGGCACCCGGACGAGGGCCTGTTCCGCGGTGTCGACGAGCGCGGGGTCCACGGCGTCCATCACACGCCGGAAGACCTCCCGGCCTGCGTCGCGCAGCACGAGGAGGAGGGCGGCGGTGATGGCCAGGCCCACGACGGGGTCGGCGAGCCGCCAGCCGAGGGCGGCGCCGCCCGCGCCGAGCAGCACGGCGAGCGAGGTGAATCCGTCGGTACGGGCGTGCAGCCCGTCGGCGACGAGCGCGGCCGAGCCGATCTCGCGGCCCACGCGGACGCGGTAGCGCGCCACCCACTCGTTGCCGAGGAAACCGACCACGGCCGCCGCCGCGACGGCGGGCAGGTGGCTGAGCTCCCGGGGGTTCACCAGGCGGTCGACGGCGGTCCAGGCGGCGAGGACGGCGGAGGCGGCGATGGTGAGCACGATGACGATGCCGGCCAGATCCTCGGCGCGGCCGTAGCCGTACGTGAAGCGGCGGTCGGCGGCACGCCGTCCCAGGACGAACGCGATCCCGAGCGGCAGCGCGGTCAGGGCGTCCGCGGCGTTGTGGACCGTGTCGCCGAGCAGCGCGACCGAGCCGGAGAGGACGACGACGACCGCCTGCGCCGCCGCCGTGACGCCGAGGACCGCGAGCGAGATCCACAGCGCCCGCATGCCCCGCGCGGAGGACTCCAGGGCGGAATCGACCTTGTCGCCGCTGTGGTGCGAGTGGGGCCTGAGGACGTGTCCGGCCGGGTGGCCGTGCTGGTGGCCCCGGTCGTGGGGGTGAGAGTGGGGGTGGGGGTGCTCGTGCGGGTGGGTGTGTCCGTGCTGGTCGCTCACGAAACCGGCCTTCCGACGCGGGACAGAGGTGGACACGCGAACGCGCCCGGTCCCATTATGTGCGTATGAGCGCACGCATGCACCTATCACCTGCGCAGGATGCGCACCCGCGAGACCCGGGCGCCGAACAGTTCGCGCTCGCGGCCGAGGTCCTGGGGCTGCTCGCCGACCGGACCCGCCTCACGCTGCTCCACGCCCTGACCTCGGGCGAGGCGGACGTCGGCAGCCTCACGGCGGTGTGCGACGTGGCGCGCCCGGCGGTCAGCCAGCACCTGGCCAAGCTGCGCCTGGCGGGGCTGGTGTCCGTACGGCGGGAGGGGCGCCGCATGGTGTACGGACTCTCCGACGGGCATCTGCGGCGGGTCATCGAGGAGGCGCTGAGCCTGGCGGACCACCGGCTGAGCGGCGCCGCCCCGCACGACTGACGGAAGGGCGCCTCCCCGGGGCTTCGTCCCCGGGGCAAAGGGGAGCCCCGGCCGAGGCGGGGGACCCGGGCCGGGGCGGGAACCCCGGCCGGTACGGGGGATGCCGGCCAGGGTGGTCATGAGGTGTGGGTCCGGAGAGGCGGTCGCCTACGCGGCGAAAGGCTCCATGGGGCTTCAGCCGAACGATCGTCCCCATGGGCTGGAGGTGAGGCCCGGGGACACTGTCCCCTCCGTACCCACGTAGACATGAACGGACAACCAATACGGGATGTTCCCCGGGCCTTCCCCACGGCCTGTGAGCTGCGCCACCGGACGGCCCGACCGGGTCGGCCGCGCCCTTCTACTATGGGCCCGTATCCGGTGGGAGTGGAGTGAGTGGTGGAGAACGAAGGTCCGGGACGCGCCGTCAGGGGCCGGCCGCGCAGTGAGCGGGCGCGGGCCGCCGTTCTGGACGCCGCTTCCGACCTGTTGGTGACCGGCGGGATCGACGCGGTGACGATGGAGGCCATCGCCGCCCGGGCCAAGGTCAGCAAGGGGACCCTCTACAAGTGGTGGCCGTCGCGCGCGCACGTGATGCTGGAGAGTTTCTTCAGCCTGACGAAGAGCACCATCGTGGTCGACGAGGGCGCCTCGCTCCAGGACGTGCTGACCTTCCAGCTGGCGTCGCTGTCGGACCTGTTCCGCGACACGGCGGCGGGGCCGTTGATGGGTGACCTGGTGGCGGCGGCGCAGGCCGACCCGGAGATCCGCGCGGCGCTCGACGACGAGTGGCTGCGCCCGCGCCGCCAGGTGGGGGCGCGGCTGCTGCGGGAGGCCGTCGAGCGAGGGGAACTGGACCCCCGGATCGACGTGGCGGCCGCGGTCGATCAGCTCTTCGCGCCCGTCTACCACCGGCTGCTGATGGGGCACGAACCCCTGGACGGAGCGCTGGCGGCGACGCTCGTCAGGCAACTGCTGGACGGGGTACGGAGTGCACGCCCCCCGACCTCCGGCGACGGCGGGGACGGGGACGGGGACAGGGACGGCGTGAGGGGCGGGTGACCTCGCGGACCGGCCCGACGGTCACGACGCGGCCTCCGTCCGCCGCTGCCGGAGGGTGGCGACGGTCCAGACGGCCAGTCCGGCCACGGGCAGCGCGGCGCCGAAGAGGGTGACGCCCGTCCAGCCGTACCCGTCGTGCAGGACGCCCGCGACTCCGGAACCCGCCGCCCCGCCGAGGAAGACCGAGCCCATGAAGACCGTGTTGACGCGGGCCCGGGCGTCGGCCCGCAGCCCGAATATCTCCCGCTGGCTGAACACCTGGTGGCTCTGGACGGCGAAGTCCAGCAGCACCCCGGCCAGCGCCAGCAGGACCAGGCTGCCCGCACCGAGGCGGGCCAGCACCAGGGAGCCCGCGGCCAGCACCAGTGCCAGGCCGCTGCCGATACGGGCATGGCCGCGGTCGCTGAGCCGGCCCGCCAGCGGCGCCGCCGCCGCGCCCGCCGCGCCCACCAGCGCGAACGCGCCGATCCCGACCTGGCCGAGGTGGTGGCGGGTGATCAGTTCGAACGCCACCGACGTCCAGAAGCAGCTGAACGCGCCGAACATCAGCGCCTGGACCAGCGCGCGGCGGCGCAGCGCCGGTTCCTCCCGGACGAGGCGGCCGAGCGAGAGCAGCAGCCTCGGATAGCCGCCGTTGTGGACCGGCCGCCGCTCGGGGAGCACGCGGACCAGCAGGACCGACAGGGCGACCATGAGGACGGCGGAGATCAGGTAGATGGCCCGCCAGCCCCAGGCGGCGGCGACCAGGCTGGAGACCGTACGCGCCAGGAGGATGCCCAGCAGCAGACCGCCCATCACCGTCCCGACGAACTTCCCCCGCTCCCGTTCCGGCGCCAGGTGCACCCCGAACGCGACGAGGATCTGGGCGACCACCGAGGTGGTCCCGACCAGCACCGACGCCGCCAGGAACACGCCGAAGTACGGCGACAGGCCGGCGGCCACCAGGGCCGCCGCCGTCACCAGCAGGGTGCGCGAGGCCAGCGCCCGGTTCTCCAGCAGGTCCCCGAGGGGCAGCAGGAGCACCAGCCCGAGGGCGTACCCGAGCTGGGTGAGGGTGACCACCAGCGCGGTGCTGCCCGCGCTGACGCCGAAGGTCGAGGCGATGGGGGACAGGAGCGGCTGCGCGTAGTAGATGTTCGCCACGGTCACGCCGCACGCGACGGCGAGGAGCAGCACCACACGCCGCAACCGGGCGGGGGACAGCGTGCCCTCGGGTGCCGGTGGCGCGGGCGTCGGGGCCTGCGACGGCTCCCGCCCGCCGGACGGCCGGGGGACGCGCGACCGGCGCGGCGCCTCCGGGGACGGCCCGCCCGCGCCGGGTCCCGCCGGGCATGTCCGGCTGTGATCCCTCGGATCCATCGGGCCCTCTCCTCCACGCGTCCCGCGCCCGCTCCCACGGGTCACGTCCCCCGGGAATCGCACGCCTCATTTCTGGACGTCGCGTTCACTATAAATCCCGGGCCAGGGGTGACGGGCCGACGGCGGGGGGAGCGGGGACGGCGGTGCGGACGAGGAGGGTGGTGCGGACGACGAGGGCGGTGCGGACGAGAAGGGCGGCGCGGACGAGGAGGGCGATTCAGCCGGGCTGGTTCGTCTCGGCCGGCACGGCGCCGGCGCAGAGCGCCGCGGCTCCGCACAGGGCGGACTCCGGGCGGATGGGCACGCCGTTCGCGCGCAGCACGTCACGGACCTCCAGGATCAGCGGGAAGACCTCCTGGTTCCAGTCCTCCCCCTGCTCGTCCCAGGCCCGCTGCTCGGCCTCGACCGCCATCCTGTCCTCGGCGAACACCCGCTCGGTGAAGCGCCGGATGAACGGCCAGGCCAGCCGCAGCGCCCCCGGGACCGGCGGCTTCTCGATCATCAGCAGGCCGTAGACGTGGTTGGTGCGCTGCTCGGCGTCCTCCGGTACGTACGCCACCCACAGCGAGAACGCGGGGAGGTCGGCCTTCTCGGGGACCACCTGGAGGGTCTGGTACGGATAGTCGGTACGGACCGTGACGACGTCGGGGGAGCTGGACCCGCCGATCCCCTCGGCGGAGAGCAGGCCGGCGCCGGGGTCCTTCTTCCCGCCCGACGGCGTGAACAGGTACCGCGCCTCGACAAAGCGCGGACCGGACTCGGACCCGAGGAGCTTGGGCTGGATCCGCCCGAGAACACCCCGGTGGAGGAATTGGTGGTTCATGTCGAGCAGATTCTCGTGCATGAACGAGTAGTGGCATTTCACGGTGCGCGAGAACGTCATCGTCCGGTGCCGCGCCGAATGGAATTCCGGCAGCTCGGGCATCGGCGTCGTGGCCGCCTTCTCCGGGTCGCCGGGAAAGACGAAGACGAATCCGTACGCCTCGCGGACCGGATAGGCGCGCACCCCGCGCGGCGGCCGCGCGACCCCCTTGGGCAGATAGGGGATCTGCGAGAGGTGACCGTTCCCGCGATACGCCCAGGCGTGATAGCAGCAGCGCAGCGCCTCCCCCTCCACCACGCCCATGCTCAGCGGCACCTGGCGGTGGGCGCACCGGTCCTCCAGCGCGTAGACCGTGCCGCTCGCGCCCCGGTACAGCGCGATCCGCTCCCCGGCGAACGTGGCGGCGAACGCCTTGTTCTTCCGGACACTCCGGGCCACGGCGACGGGATACCAGAAATTCGGGTCGATCCCCGTACGCCGGAGGTCGGTCACGGCCTCGGAACGGAATGCGGGCACCTGGTACGGGTCGCTCACCGGCCCGGCCGTGAATGCCCCGTCCTTCGCGGGCTGCGCCTCGGTCATGCGCTTCTCCCTTGCACGCGGATCGTCCGATTCGTCGGTCAACGCTTACCACGGCTCCCCAGGGCGGGCGAGCCCGGCGAAAAGGGCTGTCCCGGCCGTCGAAAACGCCTCCGTCACCCGGGCGGGGGCACGGGCCGGCACGCCTCTGATCCGCCGCCCTGCGGCCCCCCGTCCGGCGAGTCCGGCCGTGTCGGCGGCCCGGCGGTGTCCATGTGCGGGTGCGAAGTGTGAAGCTGGGAAGAGAGCAAACCGACCGGTGTGAAAGGCGGTGGGGGCCATGGTGTCTCCCCTGGTGGTCGCTGTCGACGGATCCCCGTCCAGCCTCGAAGCGGTGGACTGGGCCGCGGACGAAGCGGCCAGGCAGGATGTGCCGCTGCGTATCGTCCACGGCGTGGTGCAGGCCAACCGCCCGGAGCCGCAGGAGGACGAGGCGCTGCCCTTCGCCCCGCCCCAGACCCGCGAACAGGCGGTGGAAGAGGGCGACGAGGTCGTCGGGGCGGCGGCCGAACGAGTGAGGCGGCGGGCACCCGGTGTGAAGGTGACCGCCGAGGTGTTGCCCGGCGAGGCGGTGACCGCCCTGCTGGGCGAGAGCGGGCGCGCGCTCGCCCTGGTCCTCGGGCACCGGGGCCGCGGCGCGCTCACCGGGCTGCTGCTGGGCTCGGTGGGCCTCGAAGTGGCCGGACGGGCCGAGTGCCCCGTGGTCATCATCCGGGGGGAGAAGTCGAACATCGCCGGCGAGTTCGGCAGGGTCGTCCTCGGCGTACGCGAGACGGACGACGCGCCCGCGGCGGCGGAGTTCGCGTTCCGGGAGGCCGAGGCGCGGAACTGCGAACTGCACGCCGTGCACGCCTGGCACCTCCAGTCCGGCCAGGACGAGGCGATGAAGGACGGCATCCCCTGCGGTCCGATGATGTTCGCGGCGAAGGAACACCTGGAGGAGACCCTCAAGGGACCCGCCGCGCGCCACCCCGGGGTGAAGGTCATCAGCCAGGAGGCGTACTGCGGCTCCGCGCGGGACGGTCTCCTGCGGGCGGCGGCCTCCGCCGACCTGCTCGTGGTCGGCTCGCGGCGCCTCCAGCGCGCGTTCGGCCTCCAGCTGGGCCCGATCAGCCACGGAGCCCTGCACCACGCCCCCTGCCCGGTGGCGATCGTCCCCCAGCCGTCCTGACACCACCCGGGTTCGGCGGCGATGGATGTAGCGGCCATTTGTTCTTCTGATTTTCACTCAGGTACGGCGGACGCGGGGTCGGACCGCTCCTAGGGTTTGCGGCGCCCCAACACCCCACAGGGGCACGCCACTTCCCCGAGGAGAGCCATGAGCGCATCCAAGGCCCGCAGGAGCCGACGACTTTCCCTCACCGCGCTGGCCGGGGCCGCCGGCCTCGCCGCCGCCTCGCTCGGCCTCTGGGCGGCGACCGGATCCACCGCCCAGGCGGCGGCGCTCCCGGCCCCCGACCACGTCGTGGTCGTCGTCATGGAGAACCACGCCTACAGCCAGGTCATCGGCGCCTCCGGCGCGCCGTACCTCAACAACACACTGAAGGCCGGGGGCGCCACCCTCACCCAGTCCTTCGGCCTCACCCACCCGAGCGAGCCCAACTACTACATGCTCTTCTCGGGCTCCAACCAGGGCCGTACCGACGACGGTTGTGTCAAGGTCGGCTCCCTCTCCGCCCCCAACCTCGCCTCCGAGCTGATCAAGGCGGGCAAGACGTGGGCGAGTTACAACGAGTCGCTGCCCAGCCAGGGCTCCACCACGTGCAGCAGCGGCGACTACGCGCAGAAGCACAACCCGTGGTTCGGCTTCTCCAACGTGCCCACCAGCACGGCGAAGACGATGACGCAGTTCCCCACCGACTACACCACCCTGCCGAAGGTCTCCTTCGTCGTGCCGAACCTGTGCAACGACATGCACGACTGCTCGGTCTCCACCGGGGACACCTGGATCAAGAACAAGCTCGGCGCGTACGCCTCCTGGGCGAAGACCCACAACAGCATGCTCGTGGTGACCTTCGACGAGGACAACAAGCTGTCGGGCAACCGCATCCCCACCCTCTTCTACGGGCAGCACGTCACCCCCGGCAGCTCCGTGGCCACCACCTACAACCACTACAACGTCCTCCGCACCCTGGAGGACCTGGCCGGCCTGACCACCCACGCCGGCAACGCCGCCTCGGCCTCCGCCGTCACGGGCATCTGGAACTGACCCCCGTGTACCTCGCGGACTCCCGCGCGGGCAAGGCCCCCGCCGCCCCGGACACCGGCATCCGTCCGGGGCGGCGGGGGCCCGCCGTGCCGGGCACCGTCCTGGCCCTCGGCGCGGTCAGCCTCATCACCGACATCTCCTCCGAGATGGTCACCGCGGTCCTCCCGCTCTACGTGGTCGCCGCCCTCGGACTCTCCCCCCTCGGCTTCGGCCTGCTCGACGGCATCAACAACGGCGTCGGCGCCCTGGTCCGGCTGGCCGGCGGCCACCTCGCCGACCGCGGCGGACGGCGGCACAAGGTGGTCGCGGGGGTCGGCTACGGCCTGTCCGCGCTCTGCAAGCCCCTCCTGCTCCTCGCGCACACGCTCCCCGTGATCAGCGCCGTGCTCGCCCTGGACCGCACCGGCAAGGGGCTCCGTACGGCACCCCGGGACGCGATGATCTCGCTCTCGACCCCGCCCGAGCGCCTCGGCAGGGCCTTCGGGGTGCACCGCGCCATGGACACCACCGGCGCGCTCCTCGGTCCGCTCGCCGCCTTCGCCGTGCTCCGGGTCACCGTGGACGGGTACGACGCGGTCTTCGCGGTCAGCGGGTGCGTCGCGGCGCTGGGCGTCCTGGTGCTGGTGCTCTTCGTACCCCGGCAGGTCGCGCCACGTCACCGCACCCCCCGTCCCGACGCGGGCGGACCCGAGGCCCCCGGGCCGCGGGCCACGCTGCGCGACTCGCTCGCCCTGCTGCGCCGGCCCGCGCTCCGGCGGCTCACCCTGTGCGCCGTGCTCCTCGGCCTCACCACCGTCAGCGACTCCTTCCTCTACCTGCTGCTCCAGCGCGAACTGCGCCTGCCCGTCCACCTGTTCCCGCTGCTGCCGCTGGGCACGGCCGCCACCTTCCTGCTGCTGGCGGTACCGATGGGCGCGGTCGCCGACCGCGTGGGACGGCGCCGCCTCTTCCTGGCGGGACACGGATTCCTGCTGCTGGGGTACGGGTTGGTCCTCCTCGCCTCCGGGAAGGCCGACGCGTCCGTGGTGGTGGCCGTCCTCGTCCTGCACGGCGCGTTCTACGCGGCCACCGACGGCGTGCTGGCGGCGGCCACCGCCCGTGTGGTCCCGGCGGAGCACCAGGGCGCCGGGCAGGCCCTGGTGGGCACCGGCCAGGCGCTGGCCCGGTTCGTCTGCTCGCTCGCCTTCGGCGCGGCCTGGACCCTGTGGGGCGGCAGGACCGCCCTCGCGGTCACCGCCGCCGCGCTCGTCGCCGCCGCCGTCGCGGCCTCCCTCGTCCTCCGTACCGCCGATGAGGTGCCCGCATGACCCGCACCACCCGCCTGGTGATCCTGTTCGCCGCCGTCCTGCTGCTCGGGGCGGCCGGCGCCGGCGCGGTGCTGCACGCCGCGCACCGGTCCGGCGAGCGGAACCAGGAACAGGCGGGCGGCGCGCCCGTCAGGACCGGTACGGTCTCGCTCCGGCCGGACACCGGCCGGCGCCTCCTCGTCCGCAACCTGGCCTGGGGGCCGCACCGCGACGAGATCGCCACCGTCCCCGCCTCCCGCCCCGAAGGACCGCGCACCGTCTCCGGCGTCAAGTGCCTGCGCTTCCACGCCGCCGCCGGGACCGGCATCTGCCTCCAGGCCCGGCGCGGCGCGCTGGAGGACACGTACCGCGCTGTCGTGCTCGACGCGGACCTGCGCGAAGTGCGCCACTATCCCGTGGCGGGCATCCCCACCCGGGCCCGGGTCTCGCCCTCCGGGCACCTGGTCGCCTGGACGGTCTTCGTCAGCGGCGACTCGTACGCGGGCACCGCCTTCTCCACCCGCACCTCGATCGCCGACGTCCGTACGGGGGCGATCGACGACAACCTGGAGACGTTCGCCGTCGTCAAGGACGGCCGCCCCTACCATGCCTCCGACGTCAACATCTGGGGTGTCACCTTCGCCGACGACTCCCGCTTCTACGCGACGCTCGCCACCGGCGGGCAGACGTACCTGGTCCGAGGGGACCTGACCGCACGGACGCTGACGACCCTGCACCGCAACGTCGAATGCCCGTCGCTCTCGCCCGACGGCAGCCGGATCGCCTACAAGAAACGCGTCCCCGGCGCCCCGGCGGACGCGCCCTGGCGGCTGTACGTGCTGAATCTCCGCGACCTGACGGAGACCGCCACCGCCGAGCACCGCGACGTGGACGACCAGGCGCTGTGGGCGGACGGCTCCACCCTCGTGTACGCGCTGCCGGGCGACTACGGCTCCGACCTGTGGACGGTTCCCGCCGACGGCACCGGGGCACCCCGGCGCCTGATGCGGTCCGCCGTCGCCCCGGCCTACCTGGGCTGACGGCGGTCGGCCGGCGGCCGCCCCCCGGTCGTCCGGCCCGCCGGGGCGGCGTGATCGGCGGCGGGATAGCGTGCCGGAATGGACGATCGCACAGTGGAACCGGCCCCCGGGCTCTGGGAGTACGCGCTCGCCGCGGCCGACGAACTGGTGCTCTGGCACCTCGGGACCGCCGCGGCCCGGCAGGACCGGGCGGAGGAGATCCAGGAGCATCACGGACCCGTGGTGGTGCTGGTCGCGGCGGCCCTTCACGACCGGGCCCTTGCCGCGGACCTGTCAGGCACCGACCTCGACCGGGTGGAGCTGCCCGCCGCCTACCAGGTCCTCGACGCCCACGCCGTCCATGCCGTCGAGGCGGCACCGGCCGCCGCCGGGCTCGGCGGCGAGCAGCGCGAGCACCTGCTGGCCGTGCGCGGGACGCCGGTGTTCGACCTCGTCCGTACGGCCGCCCTGCGGGTCCTGGCCGGGCACCTCGCGGACGGCGGCGCCCTGCTCGCCGACCGCGCGGGCGCGCTCGCGGCGGAGGGACGCGCCCGCCGGCTCAGGCAGCTGGAGCACCGGGGCGCGACGGGCGCGGTCTGACCGCCGTCCGTTTCGGTACGGTCACACCGTCAGCGACTCACCGGGGGCGAGGATCGTCAGGGCCGTCCCGGTCAGGCCGCCCTCACCCAGGATCGCCGCGGTGGACTTCTGCCCCAGCTCACTGAGCAGCAGTTCGTGGATCTGGACGACCCGCCGCGGCTTCACCGCCCGTACGTAGTCGGCGGCCTCGCTCAGCTTGGTCCACGGTCCGCTCGTCGGCAGCAGCAGTGTCCCGACCAGCGCGTTCGGTACGTGGTACGAGTCGCCGGGGTGGAAGACGGTGCCGTCGACCAGGTAGCCGACGTTGTCCGCGACCGGGATGTCCGGGTGGATGGGGGCGTGCCGCTCCCCGTCGACCGCCACGGAGAAGCCGCCGACGGTGAACGTGTCCCCGGCGGTCACGGCCGTCACCCGGCCGGCGTGCTCCCCGAGCTGTTCCGTGACGACCGCGGGGCCGAAGACCACCAGGTCGGGCCGCGCGTCGAGCGCCGCGCCGATCAGCTCGGCGTCGAAGTGGTCGGCGTGTTCGTGCGTCACCAGCACCGCCGCCGCACCCGCCACCGCTTCCCCCGCCTCGGGGGTGTACTTCCCCGGATCGAGTACGAGGGTCACGCCGTCCTTCTCCAGGGCGACGCAGGCGTGGGCGTACTTCGTCAGCTTCATGGTGGCTCCTCACGGACGGCGGCGAACTGTACAACCCGAGTGTACAACTTGGCTGTATAAGACACTCGGCGGAGGGGCGCCGTGGGCCCGCCGGACCGGCCCCGGACCTGCCCTGGACCTGACCTAGACCTGCCCGTCCTCGTACGCCGCCAGCTTGTCCAGCAGCCCGGGCAGCGCCTCCAGCTGCCGGCGCTCGTCCGCGTCGAGGGTGGCCGCGATCGCGCCCGCCATCCAGTCGCGCCGGGCCCGGCGGTCCGCCTCGACGGCCTCGCGCCCGGCCTCCGTCAGGGTGACCAGGACGGCCCTGCCGTCCGCCGGGTCGGGGCGGCGGCGCACGTAACCGAGGTCTCCCAGCTCCAGCACCGTGCGGCTCGCGCTCTGGTGCCGTACGCCCCGCCGCTGGGCCAGTGACGCGATCGTGGCGTCGCCCTCGCGGCTGAGCAGGCCGAGGGTGGACGTGTGGGGCCCGCTCAGCGAGTCGGTGTGCGCGCGGGTGACCCGTACGAAACGGCCGATCGACTCCCGCAGCCGGTCGGCCAGGATCTCCTCGTTCTCCATGGAGCAATAATACAGTCTAGCTGTATATCTGGCCGCTCACTCCGCGACGACCCTCGCGGCGAAGGCGTCCAGGTTGCCCGTCATGCGCGCGAGCCGTTCGTCCAGGCTCAGGGACTCCTCGTACCGCCCGGCCCGCAGCCTCGGCTGCCGCTTGCCCCGTACGTACAGCGGACAGGCCAGGTCCGCGCAGATGTACGTGCCGACCGTGTTGCCCTGGCGGCCCTGTGCGCCCGCCAGCGGGGCGACGAGCAGGGCGACCCCGGAGGAGGCGTGGCCCGTCAGGCAGATCTGGCACAGGCTGGACTTCACCACGCTGGTGCGGTTCACGGACGGGACCCGCAGGGAGATCCCCAGCGGCCCCCGCGCCCCGGGCAGTACGAGATGGGCCCGCAGCGGCGCCCCCGGATCCACCCACCCCAGGAAGTCCAGGTCGTCCCAGGGCAGTTCGGCGAAGTCGAGCGGCAGCCGCAGCCGGGCCGCCTCGCCCTTGGTGCTGTTCACGAAGGACGAGCGGATCTGGTTCTCACTGAGTGGTTCCACGGGCGCCGACCCTATGCCCCGCGCCGGCGCGCCCGCATCGCATTATTCGCCCGGCGCCCGGCCGGTCAGCCGGGCGAGGCGGTCGCGCAGCCGGGTCAGGCGGTCGATCTCCGCGTCGAGCGCGGCGAGCCTGCGGTCGACGATCTCGGGGGTACGGGCCCCGGGCTCGGCGGAGCCGCACCGCCGCGGCGGGTCCTCGGTCAGCAGGTCGATGCGGTCCACGAAGCCGCGCAGATCCTCCACCGTGAGCCCGAGCGCCAGCAGGTCGCGCACGACCCGGACGCGGGCCACCTCACCGGGACCGTAGTCGCGCTGGCCGGAGGCGGTGCGCACGGGCGGGGGCAGCAGCCCGCGCTCCTCGTAGAACCGCAGTGCCCTCGGCGTCGTCCCCGCCGCCGCTGCCGCGTCACCGATCCGCATCCCGACCCCGCCCCCCGCCGCTTCACCACGGCTTCGTCACCGTCACAACTCCACGACCACGGCCCCGAAGTGCCGTCCTTCCATCAGTTCCGACCACGCCCGCGGGGCCCGGGCCATGCCGGGGATCCGGACATGCGGAAAGCCGATCTCACCGGCGCGGAGCCAGCCGCCGAAGCGCTCGGTCCACTCCGCCTCCACCCCGGGGTGGCCCGCGCCGCTGTAGCCGCGTACGGAGATCCCCTTGACGACGATCCGGAAGGCGTCGATCTCGGTCGGCGCGCTGCCGCCGCGCCGCTGCGCCGACAACTGCCCGGAGAGCGCGCCGACCAGCGCGAAACGCGCTCCCTGCCGGGCCGCGCCGAGCGCGGCGGTCAGCTGCTCGCCCCCGACGGTGTCCAGCAGGACGTCGATGCCGCCGGGCGCCACCTCGGCGAGCCGCGCCGCGAAGGGCCCGGCTCCCGCTGGTACGACGGCGTCGTAACCGCACTCGGACACCAGTCGCGCCGCCTTCTCCGGCGAACGCGTGCTGCCGATGACCCGGTCCGCGCCCAGCAGCCGCGCGATCCGCCCGGCCAGCGAGCCCACCGCCCCCGCCGCGCCGGTGACGAGGACGGTGTCACCGGGGCCGACCCGGGCGAGCCGGGTCAGCGCGCCGTATGGGGCCGACCCCTGGGCGAGGTGGGCGACCGGGTCCGGCAGCACGCCGTCCAGAGGCGTGCACCCGGTGACGGGGAGCAGGGCGTGCTCCCGCCAGCCGAGCAGGTGCGAGACCGCCTCTCCGGGGCGCAGGGGGCTGTCGTCCGCCGCCGCGACCACCTGGCCGACGGCCGGCCCGAAGAGGGCGTCACCCGCGTGCAGCGCGGGCAGCGGGACCCCGTCGACCTCCCCGCCGATGAGGGTGCGCAGACCGGGGAAGACGAGGAAGTGGCTGTTCCTGACGACCACCTGCCCCGGCCCCGGCGCAGGAAGAGGCACTTCGGCGACGGCGAAGTGCTCCGGAGCGGGCAGCCCCGGAGGCGTGGCGACGAGCCGGACCTCGCGGGTGAGGGCGGGGAGGCCGGGGAGGGCTGCGGTCATGGGCGGACTCCTGGACGGTACGGCGCGGCGGAGCGGGACGCGCCCACCACGAGAGCCCGGTGACGCTAACCCCTGACGTGCGCGTCAACGTCAAGCCGTTTCTCAAGCCGGGCGCCCCTCCCCGGACGGCCTCCTCAGTCCGTGACCCGGCTGCGGTTCTGGTACGCCAGGTCCAGGTACTCCGGGTGCCGGCTCATCCACGACGAGATGAACGGGCACGTCGCCAGCACCGGCAGATCCCGGGCCCGCGCGTCGTCGAGAACCGCTCGGGCCAGCGCACCGCCGACGCCCCGGCCCTCGTACTCCGGCTCCACCTCCGTGTGCGGGTAGACCACCAGGTTTCCCGTACGGATGTAGTCGGCGAAGCCGGCCGGTCTCCCGTCCACCCGGGCTTCGAAGCGGTTGTGCTCCTCGACGTCCTGCACGGTCACGGACCCGGTCTCCGACACGCTGTCTCCCTACGCTGGTGGGACTCCCGCGGGCGGCCCACACCGGGCGGCCCGCACCTCGTCCCATCATCCCGCCCCGGCGGGGCCCGATTGCGGAGGGTCCTGCCCCGGCGCAGGCTGGAAGGCGGTGCACGCAGCGACGTGCGGACAGAGGAAAGGGGAGGTCGCCCATGGCGGGTTCCGTCGACCCCGACCGTACGGAATGGGACGTCATCGTCCTGGGAGGCGCCGCCGCCGGCGAGAACGCGGCCCAGTACGCCACCCAGTTCTCCGGTCTCGACGCGGTGCTGGTCGAGGCGGAACTGCTCGGCGGCGAGTGCTCGTACTGGGCGTGCATGCCCAGCAAGGCACTCCTGCGCCCGGCCGACGTCCTGGACACCGCGCGCCACGTGCCCGGCGTCGCCGCCCTGGTGGCGGGCGCCACCCTCGACGTCCCCGCCGTACTGGCCCGCCGGGACGCCGTCGTCAACCACCTCGACGACACCTCGCAGATCCAGTGGGCGCTGGACACGGGCATCGACGTGGTGCGGGGGTACGGAAGGCTGGCGGGGGAGCGCGTCGTACGGGTGACCGGGCCGGACGGCGGCGTCCGTACGCTGACGGCCCGTCACGCGGTCGTGATCGACACGGGATCCACCAGCACCGTGCCCCCGATCCCCGGCCTGGCCGACGCCCGCCCGTGGACCTCACGGGACGTCACCAACCTGCACGAGGTGCCGCCCCGCGTGGTGATCCTCGGCGGAGGGGTGGTGGCCTGCGAGTCGGCGACCTGGCTCCGCTCGCTGGGCGTCGCCGAACTGACCCTCGTCTACCGCGACGACGGCCTCCTCCCGCGCTCCGAGCCCTTCGCCGGGCGCATGGTCGGCGACGCGCTGAGCGCCGCGGGCGTGCGCTTGCTGCCGGGCCGGGCGATCACGGAGGTGCGCCGGGAGGACTCCCGCGACACGGGGACGGGGACGCGGCACGGCGGCGAGGTGACGTGCGTGCTGGACGACGGGACGACCCTGGTCGCCGACGAGCTGGTGGTCGCCGCCGGGCGCACCCCGAACACCGGGGACATCGGGCTGTCGTCGGTGGGCCGCCCCGACGGCGGCTATCTGGAGGTCGACCACCACCAGTCCGTGTGCGCCGTACCGGGCGAGTGGCTCTACGCCGTCGGCGACGCCTGCGGACGGGCGCTGCTGACCCACATGGGCAAGTACCAGGCGCGGGTGGCCGGCGAGGTCATCGCCGCGCGCGCCGCGGGGCAGCGGCCGGACAGCGCGGAGGACAGCCCGCTGAACGCCGCCGCCGGACACCGCGGCGCCCCGCAGGTGACCTTCACCGACCCGGAGGTCGGCTCGGCCGGCCTCACCGAGCGGGAGGCGCGCGCGGCGGGCATCGACGTCGAGACGGTCGAGTACGACATGGCCGGCCTCGCCGGTACGTACGTGATGCGCGACGACTACACCGGCCGGGCCCGGCTGGTCCTCGACCGGGCCACGGACACCGTGGTGGGGGCGACGTTCGTCGGACCGGACGTCGCGGACCTCGTCCACGCGGCGACCACGGCCGTCGTCGCGCGGATCCCGGTGCCCGTCCTGTGGCACGTCGTCCCCAGCTACCCCACGCCGTCGGAGGTCTGGCTCCGGCTGCTGGAGACCCTGCGGACCCAGCGCCGCGCCGGGAGGGTCAGCTCCTGATGAACGCCAGCAGGTCGGCGTTGAAGCGCTCCTTGAACGGGCTGACCGACATCAGCCCGTGCGGCGCCCCCTCATAGACCTTGAGCGTCGCGTCCTTCACGATCTTCGCCGACTTCGGGCCCGCCGCCACGATGGGCACGATCTGGTCGTCGTCCCCGTGGACGATGAGGGTCGGGATGTCGAAGCGCTTGAGATCCTCGGTCAGGTCGGTCTCCGAGAAGACCTTCACGCAGTCGTACGCGCCCTTGAACCCGACCTGCATCGACCACATCCAGAACGCGTCCCGCACGCCCCGCGAGACCTCCGAACCCTCGCGGTTCGCCCCGTAGAACGGCGCGCTGAGGTCGGCGTAGAACTGCGACCGGTCGGCCAGCAGACCGGCCCGGATGTCGTCGAAGGCCCCGATCGGGGTGCCCTCCGGGTTGGCGTCCGTCCGGAGCATCAGCGGCGGGATCGCGCTCAGGAGCACCGCCTTGGCGACCCGGGACGTCCCGTGCCTGCCGATGTAGCGGGTGACCTCACCGCCGCCGGTGGAGTGGCCGACGAGGATCACGTCCCGCAGGTCCAGCGCCTCGATCAGCTGGGCGAGGTCGTCCGCGTACGTGTCCATGTCGTTGCCGTCCCACGGCTGTTCCGACCGGCCGTGCCCCCGGCGGTCGTGCGCGACGGCCCGGAAGCCCTCGCGGGCGACGAGGTGCATCTGGTCGTCCCAGGCGTCGGCGTTGAGCGGCCAGCCGTGGCTGAACACGACGGGCTGTCCCGACCCCCAGTCCTTGTAGTGGAGGTCGGTCCCGTCGGTCGTGGTGAGGGTGCCCATGACGTGCGTTCCTTCCGGCAGAGGTCTGCGGATGCTGACACCCGCCGGTCACCCGCTCAAGCCGACCCTCCAGCGCGCCGCCATATGCCCCGTACCGTGGTTCGTTCGGCCCACACGCCCACACGCCCACACGCCCACACGCCCACACGCCCACACGCCCACACGCCCACACGCCCACACGCCCACACGCCCACACGCCCACACGCCCGTACGTGGTCGCGTACGGGCGGGCGGGCATGCGAGCCGTGCTGTCAGGGCTGGAGGGCGAACCGCACCGTCCTGGACTTCTTCCACTCCGCGTGGTCGAGGTCCTTGGCCTCGGTCCCGTCCCCGTACAGGTCCGCCGAGCCGTTGTCGGTGATCAGCTGGACGCGCGGGTCCTGCGCGCCCGCGCCGGGCACGTCGACGATGGCCTCCCAGCCGCCCGGGTCCGTGGTCGGCAGGTCGAGGCGCTTGACCGGCGCGTGTCCCGCGACACCGTCCCAGGAGTAGAGGGCGTACGGCGCGGAGTTGTCCTCGGCCGCCCAGGAACCGGCGAGGAGGAGCAGCCCGCCCGAGGGGTCGCGCCGGATGTCCCGGACGCTCAGGCCGCCGAGGTCGAGCGTGACGGGCGTACCGAAGGTGGCGTGGACCTTGCCGCCGACGGACGTGGCGAGCTTGTCCATGTTGGTCACCGGCACCAGCAGCGCCTTCCCGCCGTCGGCCGGCGGTACGAGGGGCGCCCGGAAGCCGACGTAGGCGGTGGTGGTGCTGCCGGGGGCGAACTCCAGGCCCTCCGCGTTGAACCCGTCGATCTGCTTGGGGACCTGGCCGGACGCGGCGCCCGCCGCGAAGCCGTACCGGTTCTGGGCCGCCTTGTCCCAGGCGATCAGGTCCGCGCGCAGCCCCTGGTACGAGCCGGCCAGGGCCAGCTGGGTGTCGGCGCCGGAACCGGACACGGTCGTGGTGAAGAGCGTCGAACGCTCCGCCTTCACCTTGCCGTCCTTGTTGTTGCCCAGGGAGCCGTTCCAGTAGATCGTGTCGCCGACGCGGGTCCCCGCCTCGATGTCGATCTCGCCGTCGACCTTGAGCTGGGAGCTGAAGTCCCAGGTCCTCACCGGGGCGCCCGACGCGTCCCGCCGGTACAGGCGCAGGGTGTTGGACTCGTCGTCGGCGACCACCGCGTAGCCGCCGCCGGCGTCCACCGCCGCGGAGGCGTCGCTGGAGCCGGTGAGGTAGCGGGTGTCGGCGGGGGAGCGCACCGCCGCGGACGCCGCGTAGTGCAGCTTCGTGGTGGCGGTCTTGCCGCCCGCGCCGGTGACCTGGATCGTCAGGTCGGTGTAGCCGGTGGCACGCGCCTGGACGGCGATCTCACGACTGCCGCCGGTGCCGGTGACGGTGACGTCTCCCGTACCCGCGACCGAGGCGCGGGAACTGGCCGAGGCGCGGACCGTCAGCGCCGCCGCGTCGGTGGCCTGCTGCGCCACCCGCACCGTGACCGTCGGGTCTCCCGTCGCGCCCACCGCGCCGGACACGTAGGCGTTGGAGAGGCTGATGGTGGGGGTGGCGGGGGCCGCGGCGGCGGCCGGGAGGGCGGCGGGTACGGAGAGACCGGCGACGAGCGCCAGCGTGACACCGCGACAGACCGCCAGGCTGCGGCGCCGGCCGGAGGACGCGGTACGGGACGCGGTACGGGACAACACCACGGTGACGACCCTTCGTTGACGGCTCGTCCGATCCGCGGACGAGCACACGGTCAACAGGATGGAGCAGCCGTTGATCATTCCGGGCGGGGTCGCGGTGTCCGGCCGGTGAACGGTGGGTCAAGGGAAGGTTCGTAGGAAAATCTGCCCGGCAGGGGTCCGCCGTGCCCCGGGTCCGCGCGACCGGCGTGTCACCGGCCGGCCGGGGCCGCGGTCGATAACGTCGGAGTCTCTCCCGACCGCTCCCCTGGGGGTACCGCACGTGGCGGATCTTGTCTTCGTCGTGGTCACAGTCGCCGTGTTCGCCCTGCTCCATCTGATCGCGAAGGGGGTCGGCCGGCTGTGAGCACCGACAACATCGTCGGCCTGTCGGCGGCGGCGCTGCTCGTCGCGTACCTCGTCCTCTGCCTGATGTTCCCCGAGCGCTTCTGACCGCGCCCGTACCCGCCTCCGCCCTCCCTCCCGCAACGCCTCGAACGGTGGAAAGCCCTCGATGAACGACACCCTCGCGGGGTGGCTCCAGATCCTCGCCCTGGTGGCGGCGCTCGCGCTGACCTTCCGGCCGCTGGGCGACTACATGGCGTACGTCCTCACCTCGCCCCGCCACTCGGCGGTGGAACGCGCGCTGTACCGCCTCGGAGGGATCAACGCCGACGCCGACCGGCCCTGGTCCGCGTTCCTGCGCGGTGTGCTCGCCTTCGCGCTCGTCTCCGTGCTCTTCCTCTACGGCTTCCTGCGGCTCCAGAACCACTTCGTGCTGGGCCTCGGCACCCCGGCCATGGACACCGACCAGTCCTTCAACACCGCCGTGTCGTTCGTGACCAACACCAACTGGCAGTCGTACGCGGGCGAGTCGGCCCTCGGCCATCTCGTGCAGATGTCGGGTCTCGCCGTCCAGAACTTCGTCTCCGCCGCCGTCGGCATCGCCGTCGTGGCCGCCCTCATCCGCGGCTTCACCCGGCAACGGACCGACCGGGTCGGCAACTTCTGGGTGGACGTCACCAGGATCGTGCTGCGCGTCCTGCTGCCCGTCTGTGTCGTCTTCGCGATCGTGCTGGTCGCGGCCGGGGTGGTGCAGAACCTCCACGGCCTCCAGTCGGTCACCACCGTCGCGGGCGGCGAGCAGCGCATCACGGGCGGCCCGGTCGCCTCCCAGGAGGTCATCAAGGAACTGGGCACCAGCGGCGGCGGGTTCTACAACGCCAACTCCGCCCACCCCTTCGAGAACCCCAACGGATTCACCAACTGGCTCCAGATCTACCTGCTGATGGTGATCGCCGTCTGCCTGCCCCGCACCTTCGGCACGATGGTCGGCGACCGCAGGCAGGGGTACGCGATCGTCGCCGTCATGGCGGTGATCTGGGCCGCCTCCGTGGCGATCGTGACCGTCAACGAGCTGTACAGGGTGAGCAGTACGGCGGGCCACGCGGCCGGCGGCATGATGGAGGGCAAGGAGCAGCGGTTCGGCGTCTGGGCCTCCGCCCTGTTCGCCGCGTCCACCACCCTGACGTCCACCGGCGCGGTGAACTCCTTCCTCGACTCGTACACCCCGCTCGGCGGCGGCATGACGATCTTCAACATGATGCTCGGGGAGATCGCCCCCGGCGGTACGGGCTCCGGCCTCTACGGCATCCTGATCCTGGCGATCGTCGGGGTGTTCGTGGCGGGCCTGATGGTGGGCCGTACGCCCGAGTACCTGGGCAAGAAGCTGCGCGGACAGCAGATGAAGTTCGCCTCGCTGTACATCCTCACGACCCCCGCGGTCGTCCTGGTCGGGGCGGGCGTCGCGATGTCGCTGCCGGGGGAGCGGGCCGCGATGCTCAACTCCGGGCCGCACGGCTTCTCCGAGGTGCTGTACGCCTTCACCTCGGCGGCCAACAACAACGGATCGGCCTTCGCCGGGCTGTCGGTGAACACCGTCTGGTACAACACCGCGCTCGGCCTGGCGATGGCCGTCGGCCGCTATCTGCCGATCGTGTTCGTCCTGGCCCTCGCCGGGTCCCTCGCCCAGCAGCAGGCGGTCCCCGCCACGGCGGGCACGCTGCCCACGCACCGGCCGCTCTTCGTCGGCCTGCTGATCGCCGTCATCCTCATCGTCGTCGGCCTCACCTACTTCCCCGCGCTCGCGCTGGGTCCGCTCGCGGAAGGGCTGCACTGATGGCCACGACCCCGGCCCCGCCCCCGGGCCCGCCCGCGCAGGACGCCTCCCGGGTCTCGGGCGGCCTGCTGGACCCGCGGCAGCTGATGGCGTCGTTCCCCGAGGCGCTGCGCAAGCTCGATCCGCGGGTGATGTTCCGCAACCCCGTCATGTTCGTCGTCGAGGTGGGCGCGGTCCTGACCACGTACTCGGCGATCAAGGACCCCAGTGTCTTCGCCTGGGTGATCACCGTGTGGCTCTGGCTGACCAGTGTCTTCGCCAACCTGTCCGAGGCGGTCGCCGAGGGGCGCGGCAAGGCACAGGCCGAGACGCTGCGCCGTACGCGAACGGACACCGCCGCCCGCCGCCTCACGCACGGGTGGCGGCCGGGCGGCGCCGGCCGGGACGAGGACGAGGAGGAGGTGGCCGCCGACCGGTTGCGGGTGGGCGACTTCGTGGTGGTCGAGGCCGGGCAGGTGATCCCCGGCGACGGCGACGTGGTCGAAGGGGTCGCCAGCGTGGACGAGTCGGCGATCACCGGGGAGTCGGCGCCGGTCATCCGTGAGTCGGGCGGCGACCGTTCGGGGGTCACCGGCGGGACGAAGGTGCTGTCGGACCGGGTGGTCGTACGGATCACCTCGAAGCCGGGCGAGACCTTCATCGACCGGATGATCGCCCTGGTCGAGGGCGCGGCCCGGCAGAAGACCCCGAACGAGATCGCCCTCAACATCCTGCTGGCGTCCCTGACCGTCGTCTTCCTCGTCGCCGTGACGACTCTCCAGCCCTTCGCGATCTTCGCGCACGCCGAGCAGACCATCGTCATCCTGGTGGCCCTGACGGTCGCGCTCATCCCGACGACCATCGGCGCCCTGCTCTCGGCGATCGGCATCGCGGGCATGGACCGGCTGGTGCAGCGCAACGTGCTGGCCATGTCGGGCCGCGCGGTGGAGGCGGCCGGGGACGTCAACACCCTGCTGCTGGACAAGACCGGCACCATCACCCTCGGCAACCGGCAGGCCGCCGAGTTCCTGCCCGCCGAAGGTGTCGGAGCGGAGGAACTGGCCGACGCCGCCCAGCTGTCGTCGCTCGTGGACGAGACCCCCGAGGGCCGCTCGATCGTCGTCCTGGCCAAGCGGCAATACGCGCTGCGCGCCCGGGGCGAGGGGGAGTTGGCGGGCGCCTCCTTCGTCCCGTTCACCGCGCAGACCCGGATGAGCGGTGTCGACCTCGAAGGCCCGGACGGCGGGCACGCGTTGCGCAAGGGCGCGGCCGCCGCGGTGATGCGCTGGGTGCGGGAGAACGGCGGCGAGGCGATGGGCGGGGTCGGCGCCCTTGTGGACGGCATCTCCGCCAGCGGCGGAACGCCGCTGGTCGTCGCCGAGTCGGTCCGCCGGGGAGACACCCGTACCGCCCGGGTCCTCGGGGTGATCCACCTCAAGGACGTCGTCAAGGAGGGCATGCGCGAGCGGTTCGCCGAGCTGCGGCTGATGGGGATCAAGACCGTCATGATCACGGGCGACAACCCGCTGACCGCCCGGGCCATCGCGGACGAGGCGGGTGTCGACGACTTCCTCGCGGAGGCCACCCCGGAGGACAAGATCGCGCTGATCCGCCGCGAGCAGTCCGGCGGCAAGCTGGTGGCCATGGCGGGCGACGGGACGAACGACGCTCCGGCGCTGGCGCAGGCGGACGTGGGGGTGGCCATGAACACCGGCACCTCGGCCGCCAAGGAGGCCGGGAACATGGTGGACCTGGACTCCAACCCGACCAAGCTCATCGAGATCGTGGAGATCGGCAAGCAGCTGCTCATCACGCGCGGCGCGCTCACGACCTTCTCCATCGCCAACGACGTCGCGAAGTATTTCGCGATCATCCCGGCCATGTTCGCCGCCGTCATCCCCGGGCTGGACCAGCTCAACGTCATGCGCCTGCACAGCCCGACCTCGGCGATCTCCGCCGCGGTCATCTTCAACGCGCTGATCATTGTGGCGATGATCCCGCTGGCCCTGCGCGGCGTCCGCTACCGGCCGTCGTCCGCGTCCGCGCTCCTGACCCGCAACATCCTGCTGTACGGGCTGGGCGGCCTGGTCCTCCCCTTCGCGGGGATCAAAGTCATCGACCTGATCGTCCAGTTCATCCCCGGCCTGCGCTGACCCCAGGAGAACGCCCCGTCATGCCCTCCTCCCTCTCCTCCGTCGTCCGGCAGCATCTGGCGGCGCTGCGGATGCTGCTGCTGTTCAGTGTGATCACCGGCGTCGCGTACCCGCTGGCCCTGACCGGGATCGCCCAGGGGCTCTTCGCCCACCAGGCCAACGGCTCACTGATCAAGGACGGCGGGCGGACCGTCGGCTCCAGCCTGATCGGCCAGAACTTCACCCTGCCGCTCCGCGAAGGCGAGACCACCGGCCGCCCCGACCCCCGGTGGTTCCAGCCGCGCCCGCCGGCCGCCGGCACCGCCGGGTACGACCCGACCGCCACCGGCGCCTCGAACCTGGGCCCCAACGACGCGGGGCTGGTGGCCACCATCAGGCAGCGCAGGGCCGCGGTGGCCGCGTTCGACGGGGTACGGCCGGAGACCGTGCCCGCCGACGCGCTGACGTCCTCGGGCTCGGGCATCGACCCGGACATCTCGACGGCGTACGCGCACCAGCAGGTGGCCAGGGTCGCCAGGGCCCGCGGGCTGAGCCCTGACCTCGTACGGGAGACGGTCTCGCACCACGTGAAGAGCCGGAACGCGGGCTTCCTGGGCCAGCGGGCGGTCAACGTCGTGGAACTGAACCACGAACTCGCGGCCCTGAGCTGAGCACCGATCCGACGGCGGGCCGCCCTGACACGCGGTGGAGGGGGCCCGGATGGGACCGGACCCCCTCCCCCCTTCTGCGCTAGGCCCTCCGGCTCAGGTCAGCGTCACCTTCTTGGGCGTTGACGTACTGGACAGGAAGCTGCCGTTGCCGCCGTAGACGGCGGTCACGGTCGCCGTGCCCTTCTTCTTCGGCAGGGTGACGGAGAAGCTGAGCACACCCTTCTTGGCGGTGGACAGGCTGACCTTCTTGGTGGTCGTGCTCCCGCCGACCTTGGCCGTCACCGTGATCGTGCCGGACGGGTACGCGGCGGCGCTGTGCCCGCCCACCGTGACCTTGACGGTCTGCGACTTCCCGCGCGCCAGCTTGGTCTTGGAGAGGCTGAGCGCCGTGGTGGTCTTCGCCTTCAGGACCGTGAGCTTCTGCGAGGCGATCCCGCTCGGAGCCACGAAGTCCGTTCCGTCGTAGGAGACGGAGACCGTGTGCGCGCCGACGGCGAGGGAGGCGGGCAGCGTGAACGTACCCGTTCCCGAGGCCCCGACCTTCGCCTTCAGGCCGGACCCCGTGCCGTACGTGACGCTCACCGTGCCCTCCTTCGCCCCGGCCACCGCGAAGACCCCGGAGACCGCGTGGCCGTAGCGGGTGGAGTTCGCCACCAGCGACATGGCGAGGGAACTCTGGCCCTTCGTCAGGACCAGCCCCACCGGGTCGGACGCCGACACATCGGCGGACGCGGAGCCCGCGAACGAGGCGGTGAAGGAGTGCGTCCCCGCCTTGAAACCGGACGGAATCCGCAGGGACGCCGTCCCGCCGTCGACGGGGGCCGAGCCCAGCACGGTGGCGCCGTCGCGGAAGGTGACCACCGCGCCGTCGGTGCCCGCCCCGGTGACCGCCGCCCTGAGCGTGACCGCCTCGTTGATCCGGGGCGCGGCGGGGGAGAGGGTGAGCGCCGTCGTGGTGGTCGCGAGGACCTCGACGGACGCCGTACGGGTGTAGCCGGACCCCGCCCCGACCGCGCTGACCTGCGCGCTGCCGTAGGCCTGGTCCGCCGGGACGGTCGCCTGGAACGAGACCGTACCGTCGCCGCCGGCGAGCGCGCTGCCGAGCGCGACCGGGCCGAGCGTGAACGCCACGCTCTCCCCGGCGCGGTAGCCGGACCCGCCGAGGGTGACGGCGGCTCCCGGCTCCGGCTTCGGGTCGCCGACCGTCAGCGCTCCCGGCCGGGAGAGCGCCTCGTACTCCGCGCAGGGATCGCCCTGGACGCCGACCGGCGGTGCCGCGGTCGCGGTGCCGGTCACCCCGTCGTCCTCGCGCACCGTGAGGGTGCCGAAGTCCTGGACACCCAGGACCGCGGAGGTGGAGTTGGACACCCCGAGCTTGAAGGCGGTGGTGGCGGCCGTTCCCGGCACGGTGTCACCGGTCGCCGGGATGTCGGTCACCTGGCAGGTCGTGCCCGGCGCGAAGGTGACCTTCTGCATGGCGAGCCCGACCTTGCCGGTCGCGGAACCCACCACGGTGAGGTACGCGGAGACCGGGGCCGTGCTCGGCCGCGACAGGTACACCGCCGCCGTGGACACGCCCGGTCCGTTGCCCTCCTCGGCCCTGGTCGACGCGACGTTGACCGTCGGCCTGGCCTGGACCTTCGGCGTCCCCAGCGCCTTGTTGTTGAAGCCCAGGTCGGAGAGGTACACCCCGCCGCCCGGTACGCCGTCCGCGCCGACGGCCCCGGTGAAGGTGACCTTGGTGAGGTGGGTGAGATCGAGCCCGGCGGCGGCCAGGGTGGCGGTGGGGACCCGTACCTGCTGGAGCACGATCTTGCCCAGCGTCGTCGAGCCGCTCGCCGGCATCCTGGTGACCCCCCACGGGTTGAGGGCCGACACCGGGCTGCTCCACGTGTGGCCCGACGCGTCGGCCACGCTCAGGGTCATGTCCGTGCCGGTGGTGACACTCTCGTCCGGCGACATGCCGACGCTCAGCTCGTCGTAGCGCGACGCGTTCTGCGCGTTGGCCGCGAGCGTCACCCCGAGGGCGCCGGTCGCCGCCGTCCACGTCAGGTGCGTCATCACGTTCAGCGGCACGTTCGGGGCGAACGACGCCGGGGTCCAGTGCGGGAGCTGCTGGTTGGTGAGCGTGCTCCCCGGGTTGGTGCAGAGCGGGTACGGCTGCGGAACGGTACGCCCCGACTTGTTGGCGCAGACCGTGGCCGTGGCCGTCGACGTGGTGCCGATGAGCGGGCTGGTCGTCTTGAACGAGGCGAGGTCCCGCCGTGCCGAGGCCGGTTGCTGCGCGATCGTACGGACGTCGGCGAAGGCGGCCACCGACGGCGGCACCAGCTCGGAACCGTCGAACAGGCCCCGGAACTGGGTCCGGCCGCCGAGGGTCGCCTCGAAGAACCCGGCGAGGTAGGCGGCGCCCACCTGGTACTGCTGAGCCGCCGTGAGCCGGATGTTCTTGCCCGAGGCCAGCGCCGCGGCGCTCGTCCCGCAGACGGCGTCCGCGGTGCTCGACCAGTCGTCGGAGCCGCCCGGAGTGGGCGGGGTCCACTGGGAGTTGAAGAAGTTGTGGTCGGCGCCCATGACCCAGACGTTGGACCGCAGGACGTCGTCGTCCGGGAACGCGTCCCGGGAGTCCGCGTAGAAGTGCTGGCCCTGCTGGTCGGAGACGTCACCGTCGCAGTACGGCAGCATCGTGGTGGTGACCACGTCCGGCAGCGTCGTCCGGGTGAAGTCGACCGGGGCCAGCGGGAGTACGGACGTGAGGTGCCACGGCTGCGGCAGGCCCGCGTTGAGCGCGGCGGCGGACACGACGCCCTCGCCGCCCCGCGAGTGGCCCATCAGGCCGATCGAGCCGAAGTCCATGGTGCCGACGAGCTGTTGCGGCGTCACCGTGCCGCCGGGGTGGGTGGCGTCGCCCGCGTCGAGGGCCTGGGCCAGGGTGACGTCCTGGTCGGTCGCCGCGTCGTGGTACGCGACCGGCTCACCCGCGTTGGCCTTCTTCAGCATGGCCAGGGTGTCGAGGACCAACTGGCCCCGGCTGTTGGCCCCGTTGTCGGGGGCGAGCTGGTTGTCGTTGGCGTTGATGGCGTTGGCCGAGATCGAGACGACGGTGACGCCGTCCGCCGCCAGTGCCTCGGCGGCCGCGTCGTACCCGGCGTAGCTGAGGATCGGGGCCGTACCCACCGGACAGGGCCAGCCGCTGGCGCCCCGCAGGGTGGTGGTGTTGTAGCAGGAGCTGTGCCGGCCGTGCAGGAAGACCGCGACCGGGTGCGCCTTGCCGTCGGTCGGCAGGTAGATCCGGCCCTCGAACTCGCCCCGGATCCCGCCGATGTTGGTGAGCGGGATCGACTGCGTACCGAAGTTGTAGTCGGCGACCGTGTAGGAGCCCTGGCCGATGGTCGTGGGATCGTCGGCGGTCGTCCCCGATCCGCCGACGCCCTGGGCGACCACGCCGGTCCCCGGGCTGTCCTCGGCGTCGGCCTTCGCCGTCGACTCGGTCAGCTTCCTGGCCTTGGCCTGGGCGCCCGCGGAGAGGAGGCCGGTCGGCCCGGTGGCGGTGCTGTCGCCACCGGTGGACCACCGCCAGTCGACCTTCCCGGCCGTGGCGACCGACGGATCGGAGGTCGTCACCGTCAGGGTGCGCCCGTCGCGGGACTCCTTGGCGGGGCCGAGATCCGTACCGTCGGCGACCAGTTCGGGCAGGTCGCTCCTGACGGGGAGTTCCGTGTCCAGCTTCAGCGACACGACATAGCCGCCGGCGGCCCGGGTCACGGTCCATCCGTCACCCGAGCGAACCACCGACGCGCCGGGGCCCGTCGAGGGGCCGTCCGACGCGGCGGCCGGTAGAGCCCCGGTCATCGAGAGAACGCCCAGGACCAGCAGGCCCGCTGTTCCTCCGGCGAGCGGACGCAGCCACGTCCGCGTGGGTCTTGATATGTCCACCTGTTGCCTGACCTCACTTCGGTGTGCGCGGGCGACTGGCGTCCGCGCGGATGAGTCCGACGTCTCGGCTGCCGCGAGTGATCGCAGCCGGACGAACGTTCACATCTCAACTACCTCTGTGGGGTGAGGAAACCCAGATGTTCCCTGCTTTTGACGGTGACGTCATGTAAAGCGGGCGGAAAGGTGAGGTCTGGGCATATGTCAGGCCGCGCCTCTGACCTGCTGTTTCGTGAAACGTGTTACATGAACCCAAAACGGGGCGCGGCCCCCGGTACGGCGGTTGGCATGTGCCGGTGGCGCATGTCGCGCCGTGTCACTCCTCCCGTTCGAACTCCGCCTGCGCGCGTGTCCTGTCCTGCTCGACCTGCGCCGCCGTGTAGAGATCCTTGACGAAGCGCCGTGCGTCCTCGGTGCCGGATTCCTTCTCGCCCGCCATGTCCTGGAGGCGGGAGGTCCAGTCGTCGATGGGATCGCTCATCGCGAGCCCCTTTCCTGCCACTGCCCGGCCTCGCCCGCGGGGCCGCGTGTCACATCGCATACATCCGGTAGGCGGGTGAGTGCGAAGAGTGGCGGAAACGCACGCCCGCCCACGGCGGCCTGGGGCCCTGTACGCACCATTTTAGAACCGTTCGCGCTGGGGGCGGACATTCTTCGTATATACGGCTCATCGCTTATTGTTCTTGTAAGGCCCACAGTGTCCGTTCGGGCACGCGCGTGGTCTCCGGCGGCGCCGGTGGGCCGCCCACCAGGGGCGGAGGTGAGCGTGCATGGCCGGTCCGATGTCCTTCCTCTCCCGTACGGGCCCCGGCCTCGCGCTGGACTCCGTACTGGAGCGGGCCGTCCGGGACACGGGCGCGTACGCGGGCGGGGTGTGGCTCCTCTCCCCGAGCGACCGGAAGATCCTGCGGCTCGTGGTCACCACCGGGGTGCCCCAGACCGTGACCCGGCCGTGGGAGCGGGTCTCCGTGGCCGCCTCCGTGCCGGTCGCCGACGCCACCCGTGAGCGCCGGCTGGTGTGGCTCAGCCCCGACGGGGCGCTGTCCCGCCACTACCCGCGGACCGGGCTGATCCTGCCGTACTCGTTCGCTATGATCGCGGCCCCGATCGCGAGCGGCGGTACGGTCTGGGGCGCGCTGGTCCTGCTCTGGCCCGGCACCCACCCCGCCGAGCTCAGCGAGGCCGAACGGACCGCCGCCGAGACGGCCTGCGCGGACCTGGCGGCAGTGTGCCGCCGCGCCGCGGCCCGGGGCCGCTCCACCCTGATCGGCCCCGAGCCGCGCGTCCTGTCCCCGCGCCCCTCCGAGCCGCCGGGACCCGCGCAGGCCCTGGCCGCCGTCGACTTCGCCGCGCGCCTTCCCGAGGGGGCCTGCTCCCTGGACCTGGACGGACGGATCGTCTTCATCAGCCCGCGGGCCGGCGAACTCGTCGGCCGGGACCCGGCGGACCTGGTCGGCTTCCTTCCCGCCGAGAAACTGCCGTGGCTCAACGACCCCGTGTTCGAGGACCGTTACCGGTCGGCGGTGCTCAGCCAGCAGCCCATGACCTTCACCGCCCTGCGCCCTCCCGACACCTGGCTGACCTTCCGCCTCCACCCCGACCCCTCCGGCATCAGCGTCGTGATCACCCCGGCCCCCTCCGGCGAACCCGAGGGCGCCCGGCAGCCGCCGCACACCGAGACCCCCGCGCCGGTCAGACCCGGCACCCTCTACCACCTGATGCACCTGGCCGCCTCCCTCACCGAGGCCGTCGGGGTGGACGACGTCGTCGAGCTGATCGCCGACCAGATCGTGAGCGCCTTCGACGCCGAGGCGGTGGCGCTGGCGACGCTCCAGGAAGGCCGGCTGCGGATCATCGGCTCGCACGGCTTCGGCCCCGACCTCCTGGAGCGCTTCGACGCGCTGCACGTCTCCGGCGTCAGCCCGGCGTCGCTCGTCGCCCGCACCGGGACCGCTGGCTTCTTCGCCACCCGCGACGAGCTGGCCGAGGCGTTCCCCGAAGTGATCTCGCGGACGACGAAGGGCGCCTGGGCGTTCCTGCCCCTCATCGCGTCGGGCCGTACCGTGGGCGTCTGCCTGCTCGCGTACGACAAACCGCACCCCTTCCCCCACGAGGAGCGCGCGGCCCTCACCTCACTGGCGGGACTCATCGCCCAGGCGCTCGACCGGGGCCGGCTGTACGACGCCAAGCACGAGCTCGCCCAGGGACTCCAGGAGGGGCTGCTCCCGCAGAGGCTCCCCGGCGTCACCGGCCTGGACGTGACGGGGCGCTATCTGCCCGCCACGTACGGCATGGACATCGGGGGCGACTTCTACGACCTCATCCGGCTGGACGACACCACGGTCGCGGCGGTGATCGGCGACGTCGAGGGCCACAACGTCACGGCGGCGGCGCTGATGGGACAGGTCCGTACCGCCGTCCACGCCTACGCCACCGCCGGCGCGGCCCCCGGTGAGGTCCTCGCCAGGACCAACCGCCTGCTCACCGACCTCGCCCCCGACCTGTCCACCAGCTGCCTCTACGTCCAGGTGGACCTCGCGGCCCACCGGGCCCGGCTGGTCACGGCGGGCCACCCGCCGCCGCTGCTGTACGCGCCCGGCGGGCGCGCCGAGACGATCCCCCTGCCGGCCGGGGTCCTGCTGGGCGTGGAGTCCGGTGCCAGGTACGAGACCGTGGACGTCGCGCTGCCGCCGGGCAGCCTGCTGATGCTGTACACCGACGGTCTCGTCGAGTGCCCGGGAGTCGACATGGACGAGGTGGTGGACGAGGTCGCCCGGCGCCTGGCCCGCAGCGAGGGCCGGTCCCTGGACGCCCTCGCGGACGACCTGCTGCTCCCGGGGCCGTGCGGCCCGGTCCGCAACGACGACATCGCCCTGCTGCTCCTGCGCTCGGTGGCCGATTCGGAGCGGGCCCAGGGGATCTAGGGAGTGCCGCCCTCGTCCCGTCCCTCCCCCTGGGCACGCAGCCCGCCCGCCGTCGCGCGCCCCTCCGCGATCCGCAGGTTGAGCCGGGTCTCCTCGCTGTCCAGCGTCTCCTGCACCCGCCGCAGCACGGTGTCGTCGATGCGGCCCGCGTCCCGCAGCGTGACCAGCCGGGCGCGTTTCACCCCGATCAGCTCCTGACGCAGGCGCAGTTCGGTGTGGTGCGCCGGTGGTCCGGTCCCGCGCAGGCTCTCCGCGTACGACTCCAGCTCCTCGGCGAGGTGCCGTTCGACCTCCGGCGGCGCCCCGCACCGCTCCGCCCGCTCCCGCAGCGCCGCCAGCGCGCCGGCGGTCATCTCTTGGCGCGCCAGCAGTTCCTCGCCGGCCTCGGTGGGGTCCGGGGACAGCCGCGACCACCGGATCACCGCGGGCAGGGTCTGCCCCTGGAGCAGCAGGGTCGCCACGATGACCACGGCCGTCACGAAGACGATCACGTTCCGGTCCGCCAGCCTCGTACCGTCGGCGGCCAGGGTCGGTACGGCGAGCGCGGCCGCCAGGGAGACCCCGCCCCGTACCCCGCCCCACGCGACCGGCATGCGCTGCCGGGCGCCGATGCGGCGGGCCCGCTGCTGCGGGCGCCGGTCCACCGCCCGGATCAGGTACGGCGTGGTGTACAGGTACACCAGCCGGGTGAGGATCACCGCTCCCGTGACGGACGCCGCCAGCGCGACCACGTCACCCTGGCCGAGCGTGGGGAGCGACCCGATCACGTCGGGCAGTTGCATGCCGATCAGGACGAACAGCGACCCGTTGAGGAGGAAGGTGGTGACCTGCCAGAACGCGAAGCTCTGGACGCGGGTGCTGGCCGGCATCAGCAGCGGACTCGCCCGGCTGACGATCAGCCCGCACACCACCACGGCCAGCACGCCCGACACGTCGGCCAGTTCCGCCGGGACGTAGACGGCGAACGGGGTGAGGACACTGATCCCGCTCTCGATCGTGCTGTCGTGGGTTCTGCGCCGCGCGGCCAGCACGAGCACCGCGATCGCCGCGCCGATCGCCGCCCCGCCCGCGTACGACAGGACGAACCGCAGGACGGCCCCGCCCCACTGGAAGGAGTGCTCGCCGGTGGCGATCTCCACGGCGACCGCGAAGACGGCCAGCGCCGTACCGTCGTTGACCAGGCTCTCGGCCCGCATGGTGGTGAGCGTCCTGCGCGGCATGCCCCGGGCCACGCTCGCGACCGCCGTCGCGTCGGTCGGCGCCAGCACGGCGCCCAGGACGAACGCCAGCGGCCAGGCCATGCCGAAGCCGTGCGCGGTGGCCGCCACGGTCACCGCGGTGATCAGGACCAGTCCCACCGCGAGCAGGACGATGACCCGGAGGTTGGCGAGGATCTGGTGGAGCGAGATCTTCAGGGACTCCGCGTACAGCAGTGGCGGCAGGAAGATCAGCAGGATGAGGTCGGACGACAGGTGCACGTGACGGAACTCGGGGATGAGCCCGACCAGGACGCCGCCCAGGAGCAGGGCCACCGGTTCGCTGACGTGCAGACGGCGGGACACCCACGTCAGCAGCAGAACGGCCGTCACCAGGACGAGGGCGATCTCCAGTCCCGCCATCGAGCGGTCTCCCGTTCTGCGCCGCAGCCGCCATGAGTCGATTTGTCCCGATACCGTATCGCGATGAGTTCCGGCCGCCGCGACGGTCACTACTGACAGCGGACACCAGTCGCGCGCCATCGACGCCACCAGGAGGCGGTCATGCCCCGTATCACTCCCAATCTCTGGTTCGACACCCAGGCCGAGGAAGCTGCCGGGTTCTACGTCTCGGTCTTCCCGAACTCGAAGATCAAGAACGTCTCCTACTACGGCGAGGCCGGTCCGGGGGAGGCGGGCACGGTCCTGACCGTCGAGTTCGTGCTCGACGGCCAGGAGTACCTCGCGATCAACGGCGGCCCCCAGTTCACCTTCGACGAGGCGGTCTCCTTCGCGATCGACTGCGCCGACCAGGCGGAGATCGACTACTACTGGGACAAGCTCTCGAACGGCGGCGAGGAAGGCCCCTGCGGCTGGCTCAAGGACCGGTACGGCCTGTCGTGGCAGGTGGTCCCCGCGGCGATGGCGGAGCTGATGAGCGGCCCGGACCAGGCACGCGCGCAGCGGGCCATGAAGGCGATGTTCGGCATGAAGAAGCTCGACATCGCCGCCCTGTACGCGGCTGCCGACGAGGCCTGAGGGGGCGCGCGGCGGGAGATCGCGTACCGGGAACGGTTCCAAGGGTTGACAGTGGTCAGTCATGAAGCCACTCTCGCGGGAGAGCGCTCTCCTTGGTCGTTTCCGACCACGGAGCGATGAGTCCTGAGTCACCGACAGCCGCCCCGCACGCGCCGTCGCCGAGCGTGCCCCGGCGTTGTGGTGGAGAGGCATCACAACCCGTGGAGACCCGCATGCGCCTCCTGTCCTCGTTACTGCGAACCGTCCGGCGCCGGAGACCGCTGATCGCGGTGGCCGTCGCGATGAGCCTCGCGATGGGCGGTGCCGCCGCCACCTCGGCCGGTACCGCCCAGGCGGCCGACACCCTGCTGTCGCAGGGCAAGGCCGTCACCACCTCCTCGACCGAGAACGCCGGAACCCCCGCCTCCGCGGCGGTCGACGGGGACGCGGGGACCCGCTGGTCCAGCGCCGCCGCGGACCCGCAGTGGCTCCGGGTCGACCTCGGCGCCACCGCCACCATCAGCTCCGTCGTCCTCAACTGGGAGACGGCGTACGCCACGTCGTTCAAGATCCAGGTCTCGGGCGACGACCAGAACTGGACCGACATCCACTCCACGACCACCGGCCCAGGCGGCAACCAGACGATCGCCGTCAACGGGTCCGGGCGGTACGTGCGGGTGTACGGCACCGCCCGCGCCACCGGCTACGGCTACTCCCTCTGGGAGTTCCAGGTGTACGGCACCGCGGGCGGCGGTGGCGGTGGCCCCACCCCCACCGGCACGCCCATCTCCGCCTACAAGCAGGTGTCCGCGTCGACCTGGGAGGGCGCCAACGCGCCCGCGGCGGCGCTCGACGGGCGGACCGACACCCGGTGGTCGAGCCAGTTCGCCGACAACCAGTGGTTGCAGGTGGACCTCGGCGGATCGGCCACCATCACCGGTGTCGAGCTGAACTGGGAGTCCGCGTACGCCTCCAGCTATCGCGTCGAGCTGTCCGACGACGGCACGAACTGGAGGACGGTCCACTCCACCACCACGGGGAAGGGCGGCGTCGAGCGGCCGGCCGTCACCGGCAAGGCGCGCTACGTACGGCTGTTCGCCACGACGCGCGCCACCGGCTACGGCGTCTCGCTCTGGGAGTTCCAGGTCTTCGGGTCCGTCGACAGCTCCGCCGCCACCGCGCCGCTGCTGTCCCCGCCCACCAAGGCCCCCGGCACCCTCAACCAGTTCGCGCTCTCCGCGCCGGCCGACCGGGCCATGGTCACGAGCACCCGCAGGCCCGCGTTCTCATGGGCGGCAGTCCCCGGCGCCGCCCGCTACGAGGTGTGGCTCAACGTCAGCCGTACCGACTACGACTTCACCGCGTCGGGCAACCTCCTCGACCTGTACACCAAGGTCGCCGAGCCCACCGGCACCACGTACGCGCCCTCCTGGGACATCACCGACCGCTGGACCTACAAGTGGTACGTCGTCGCGGTGAGCGGCTCCGGGGCGAAGACCACGTCCAACATCCGTACGTTCAGCGTCTACAAGCCCGACGTCGAGACCGTCAGTGACGGGGTCGGCCTGGTCAACGGCGCGCGGGACCTCAACAAGAACGGGACCCTGGAACCGTACGAGGACTGGCGCCAGCCGGTCGAGACCCGGGTCAGCGATCTCCTCGGCAGGATGACGCCGGAGGAGAAGGCGTACCAGATGTTCTACAACGTCCAGTCGTTCCCGCGCTCCGGCTGGCACTTCGGCCCCGCGCAACCGGGCGACCTGCACGACATCCTGCTCTCGACGGCCGCGACGCGGCTCGGCATCCCCCCGGTCTCGGCGGGCGACACCACCGCCGGCTACCAGACCACGTACCCGCTCCAGAGCACGCTGGGCGCGAGCAAGGACTACCCGCTCGACTACCAACTCGGCGACATGCAGCGCAGGGAGCAGCTGGAGGTCGGCGCGCGCGGCACCCTCTCCCCGCTCGCGGAGGTCGGCACCAAGGTGCTCTACCCCCGCATCCAGGAGGGCGGCGGCGAGAACGCCGACGCCGTCGGCGCGCAGCTGCGCGCGCTGGTGGCGGGACTCCAGGGCGGGCCCGAGCTGAACCCCGCCTCCGTCCTCGCGACCGTCAAGCACTGGCCCGGTGAAGGGGCCGGCGGCGAGGCGGGCATCGTCTACGACGGGGTCACCATCAAGTACCACATGATCCCGTTCCGGGCGGCGATGGAGGCCGGGGCCGTCAACATCATGCCCGGCTACGCGGGCAGTTCGTTCCTCGACCCGGGCGGTCCCGGCGCGGGCGACAGCGCCAAGATCCTCGCGTACCTGCGCCAGAACCTCGGCTACACGGGCCTCATCACCACCGACTGGCTGCCGTCCGGCGCCTGGGTGAACGCGGCCAACGCCGGCTCCGACGTGATGGGCGGCGCCGACCCGGGCGCGGCCGGATTCACCATGGCGGGCTTCCAGCAGCAGGTCCCGATCGCGCGGATCAACGATGCGGTGACCCGGATCCTGCGGCTCAAGTTCCAGCTGGGCGTCTTCGACCGGCCGTACGGCGACCCGGTCAACGGCCCGTACCGCTTCCACCAGCCGAGCTACGTCGCTCTCGCCAACAAGGCGGCGCGCGAGTCCAACACCCTGCTCAAGAACAACGGTGTCCTGCCGGTCCGGCTCAACCGGGGCGACAACATCGTCGTCGCGGGCGCCCGGGCCACGGACGGCTCCGCGTGCTGCATCTGGTCCAGCTACTTCCACCCCAACTACGGTTCGCAGACGACGCTGGAGGCGATCAGGGCGAGAGCCGCGACCGCCGGGGTCAACGTCTACCAGGACAGCGGTCCCGCGCCGAAACTGGCGGTCGTGGCCGTGGGCGAGCCGTCGTACACTCACGCCACCTCGTGGCCGAACACCCAGCCCTATCTGCCGGCCGACCAACTCGCCCTGATCCGGAACTTCAAGAACCAGGGCATCCCGGTGGTCGTGGTGCTCACCCTGCCGCGGCCGATCGTGATCAGCGAGTGGAACGGTCTGGCCGACGCCATCGTGGTCACCTACCGGGGCGGCGAGGAAGTGGGACCGGCCACGGCCTCCCTGCTCTTCGGCGACTACACCCCGCGCGGGAAGCTGCCGTGGCAGATGCCGAGGAGCCTCGACCAGGTCCTCAAGCCCGGCGGCGGTGACGTCCAGGCGGACGCCAACGAGAAGTGGGACCTGCCGTACGACCTCGGCGCGACCGACGCCGAACGGGCGGACATCCGCGCGAAGATCGACGCGGGCCAGCCGGTGCCGCCCACGTACGGGAATCCGCTCTACCAGTACGGGGCGGGGCTGACGGGCTGGAACTAGCGCGCCGCTCCTCGCGGACAGGTCTCAGTTCTCAGCTGTCAGGGCTGTCCTGGGGTGTGTCCGTGATTCCGGCCGGGTCGGCTGTCAGGTCCGACTCGGCCGGGACCCAGCGGCGCGATCCCGTGTCGTAGTCGTAGGCGGGGCGGCCCCGGAGGCCGCTCGTACGGAACGGCTCCCCGTGGTCGTCGACGCGGACGGTCCCGGAGCGCGCCCCGCTGCTCCACTCCAGCTCCAGGTACCACTCGCAGTCACAGGCGACCGTACGGCCGGTGGCCAGCAGGATCTCGGGATCCGTGGCCGACACCCGGTAGGGGAAGGAGACGGCGGGGATCGGCTCGCCCGCGTCGTTGCCCGCCTGGGAGCGGGCGAGGGGGCGGGAGGCGTCGAGGTCGATGTCGAAGAGGCGGGGGGTGAGGGAGCCGCCGCAACCGGGGCTCATGTGGTACGTGTGGTACGGCAGCGGTGTCCGCTTCGCGACGATCCGGACGTGCAGGGCCTGGAGGACCACCGCCGTGTCGCTCTTGCCCTGCACGGTGATCCGCACGCTGCTCTCCCCGGCGTCCACCGCCCCGACGGACCGCGCCCAGGGCTCGGCGTCGGCCTCGGTGGGGGGCGGGGGCACGGCGGAGGGGGCGCGGTCGACGAGGAATGCGTGGCCGCAACCGCCTTCCCAGACATAGCGGTTGGTGCTCCAGGTGAAAGGGATGCCGCCGGTGACGCCTGCACCCTTGCCGCCCCCCTTGGCGCCCGACGACGGACCGGACGGTTTCTTGCCGGCCGTGGTCCCCGGGCGGGGGTTCTTCGTCTGCTTCGGATCGCCCGGACGGGGGGCTCGGGTGGGAGCCGTGGCCGTACCCGAGGTGCGGGCGCCAGGTGAAGGGGAGGCGCCGGACGTGCCGCCGTCGCCCGGCGACGGCGGGGCGCCGGTGGTGGGGCCGCCGGCCGGTACGTCGGAGGCGCGCCGCCGGTCGGCCGGGGACAGGGGCGAGCGGTCGAAGGCCACGAGGAGGACCAGCGCGAGGACCGCCGCGGCGACGGCGGCCGAGTAGCCGGTACGGCGGAGCAGGAGCCGGCGCCGGGCGGGCGGGGGCGCGTCGGGCGGGGGAGGACCGACGGTGAGGGGCTCGGTGGCGTCGGCCGCTCCGTCCGCCGCCCCGGCGCCCGTTTCGGCCCCGGCGGCGACTCCCGCCGCCCCGGCCTCCTGACGCTTCCGGCGCTCGATGTCGGCCCGTACCCACAGGCGGTGAAGGGCGATCAGGTCGTCGGCCTCGCAGCCGCACAACCGCGCCAGCCGTTCGACCGGCGCGAACTCCACCGGCACCGTGCTCCCCGAGCAGTACCGGTGCAGCGTCGAGCCGCTCACCCCCACCCGGCGCGCCAGCGCACCGTAACTACGGCCCGATCCGTCCCGGATCTCGCGCAGTCGTCGCGCGAACGCGTCGGTCTCCGCGTCCTTCGGCGTGCTCACAGCGTGCCCACTCCCCCCGGCCGTCACAGGACGGCGTTCCACCCCTACTGAAGAGACCCACGTCAAAGGGGGTGGAACGGTTCCAGCGTTCCACGGACGGCTCAGATGCTTGCGGCCCCCCTCACGAGCCGTCAAAGCTGGTGATCGTTCAGCAGACGACGAACACGGGGGAAGTACTTCCATGATCACCAACATGTTCCGCGCCGCCGCCCTGACCACGGCGGCCGCGGGGATGACCATCGCCACGCTCACCGCGGCCACCGCCGCTCCCGTCCCACCCGCCTTCCTCGCGGCCTCCCAGCTGCCGGCCGCGAGCACGCCGTGGACGGCGGGACCGGTGCGGGCCGGGGCGGCCGACGACTTCTGTGTCGAAGGCGTCGCACCGGACGCGAACACCAAGCACCGCGAGTTCAGGACCGAGCTGGACACCGGCGCCCGGCAGACGATCACGGTCGCCGCCGACGAGAAGAAGGCGAAGGCCCTGGCGGCGAAGTTGCGCACCGCGATCGAGGGCTGCCTCGACCGCCTCCAGGCGGAGTACCCGGGGCTGGAGGGCGAGGCCCTGTACCACGGCCGCATCGCCGTGGAGGAAGGCGCCGACGTCTACAGCGTCGACACCGCCGACCCCGAGGTGGGCTCGACCGACATCGCGCTCTACGCGGTCGGCCGCGACGGCAGGGCGGTCACGGTGATCGGCTGGAGCCGGCTGGGCGACCTCGAAGGAGCACCCCTGAACGGCTTCCGCACGACGACCCGCGTGGCGGTGGCCAAGCTCTACTGAGCCCACCCACCACCCGCGTCACAGACTGTCCGTCAGGATCCAACAACTCCTGACGGGCACATCGGGGGAGCGAGCGGGCTCCGGACCGGAACCACTCCGGCCCGGAGTCCGCTTACCCGTCGTCGCGCCCCGCGCCCGTGGCGCCGCGTGCTGACCGGCCGCCCCGGCGGCCCAGCGGGCGTGTGGTCCAGACCTATTGACCGAAGGTCTGGACCAAATTACCGTTCGGCGGAACACCGGAACCCCCACGGACGTCTCCAGGCCCCCACAGGCCGGGAGTTGGCCGGGTCCCCCCCCACAGACCGCCGTGACCGGCCGGCCCGCTCAGGCGCCCGCCGGTGAGGGCAAGAAGGGACTACCGCATGATCGGTCGGACCATACGCACCCTCGGCGCCGGACTGGCGCTCGCCTCGCTCGGCTTCCTCGCCCAGCCGCCCGCCACCGCCGCGCCGAGCGCCCCGCAGGCCGAGACCTGCGCGGTCAAGTCGAAGCCCGCGGGCAAGGTTCTCCAGGGGTACTGGGAGAACTGGGACGGCGCCGCGAACGGCGTCCACCCCCCGCTCGGCTGGATCCCGATCACCGACAGCCGCATCGCCGCCCACGGCTACAACGTCGTCAACGCGGCCTTCCCCGTGATCCGTTCGGACGGCACCGTCCTGTGGGAGGACGGCATGGACGCGACGGTCAAGGTCGCGACCCCGTCCGAGATGTGCCAGGCCAAGCAGAACGGCCTGACGCTCCTGATGTCGATCGGCGGGGCCGCCGCCGGCATCGACCTCAACTCCACCGCCGTGGCGGACCGCTTCGTCGCGACGCTCGTGCCGATCCTCAAGAAGTACAACTTCGACGGCATCGACATCGACATCGAGACCGGACTGGTCGGCAGCGGCACCATCACCAAGCCGTCCACCTCGCAGGCCAACCTGATCCGCATCATCGACGGCGTCCTGGCCCAGATGCCCGCCAACTTCGGCCTGACGATGGCCCCCGAGACGGCGTACGTCACCGGCGGCTCCATCACGTACGGCTCGATCTGGGGCGCGTACCTGCCCATCATCAAGAAGTACGCGGACAACGGCCGCCTCTGGTGGCTGAACATGCAGTACTACAACGGCAGCATGTACGGCTGCGCGGGCGACTCGTACGCCGCGGGCACCGTCGCGGGCTTCACCGCCCAGACCGACTGCCTCAACAAGGGACTGGTCGTGCAGGGCACCACGATCAAGGTCCCGTACGACAAGCAGGTCCCCGGACTCCCCGCCCAAACGGGCGCGGGCGGCGGCTACATGGCGCCGAACCTGGTCTCGCAGGCCTGGAACAAGTACGGCAACGGGCTCAAGGGCCTGATGACCTGGTCCCTCAACTGGGACGGTTCAAAGAACTGGACCTTCGGCGACAACGTCAAGGCCCTGCAAGGCCGTTGAGCCGACCGGACACGAACGGAGGGCCGGGAGGCCGCACATGTCGTGCGGGCTCCCGGCCCTCTTGCGATCAGCGCCGACGGACCGTCAGCCGAGCGTCGCCAGTGCCTGGTTGAAGGTCGCCGACGGGCGCATGACCGCCGCCGCCTTGACCGGGTCCGGGCGGTAGTAGCCGCCGATGTCGGCGGGCTTGCCCTGGACGGCGATCAGTTCCTCGACGATCGTCGTCTCCTGCTCCGACAGCGTCTTGGCGAGAGCCGCGAACGCCTCCGCCAGCTGGACGTCGTCCGTCTGCCGGGCCAGCTCCTGGGCCCAGTACAGCGCCAGGTAGAAGTGACTCCCGCGGTTGTCGATGCCACCCACCCGGCGGCTGGGCGACTTGTCCCGGTCCAGGAACGTGCCCGTCGCCCGGTCGAGGGTGTCCGCGAGTACCTGGGCCCGCGCGTTGCCCGTGGTCTGCGCGAGGTGCTCGAAGCTGACCGCGAGGGCGAGGAACTCACCCAGGCTGTCCCACCGCAGGTAGTTCTCCTTGATGAGCTGCTGGACGTGCTTGGGCGCGGAACCGCCCGCACCCGTCTCGAACAGCCCGCCCCCGTTGATCAGCGGCACGACGGAGAGCATCTTCGCGCTCGTGCCCAGCTCCAGGATCGGGAACAGGTCGGTCAGGTAGTCACGCAGCACGTTGCCGGTGACCGAGATGGTGTCCTCGCCCCGGCGGATCCGCTCCAGGGAGAACGCGATCGCGTCGACCGGCGACATGATCTCGATGCGCAGGCCCTCGGTGTCGTGCTCGGGCAGGTACGCCTCGACCTTCGCGATGAGGTTCGCGTCGTGCGCGCGGGTCTCGTCCAGCCAGAACACGGCAGGGACGCCCGTCGCGCGGGCGCGCGAGACGGCGAGCTTGACCCAGTCCCGGACCGGCACGTCCTTGGTCTGGCACATGCGCCACACGTCGCCCGCGCTCACCGCGTGCTGGAGGACGACCTCGCCCGCCGTGTCGACCACCCGTACCGTGCCGGTGGCGGGGATCTCGAACGTCTTGTCGTGGCTGCCGTACTCCTCCGCCGCCTGCGCCATCAGGCCGACGTTGGACACGGAGCCCATCGTCGCCGGGTCGAAGGCGCCGTGCGCGCGGCAGTCGTCCAGGACGACCTGGTAGATCCCCGAGTAGCTGCTGTCCGGGATCACCGCGAGGGTGTCCGCCTCCTGGCCGTCGGGGCCCCACATGTGCCCCGAGGTGCGGATCATGGCCGGCATGGAGGCGTCCACGATGACATCGCTCGGCACGTGCAGGTTGGTGATGCCGCGGTCCGAGTCGACCATCGCCAGCGCGGGGCCGTCGGCCAGCTCGGCGTCGAAGGACGCCTTGATCGCCGCGCCGTCGGGCAGCGCGTCCAGACCGCCCAGGATGCCGCCGAGCCCGTCGTTCGGGCTCAGGCCGGCCGCCGCGAGCGTCTCGCCGTACTCCGCGAACGTCTTCGGGAAGAACGCCCGTACGACATGGCCGAAGATGATCGGGTCGGAGACCTTCATCATCGTGGCCTTGAGGTGCACCGAGAACAGCACGCCCTCGGCCTTGGCCCGCGCCACCTGCGCGGTGAAGAACTCACGCAGCGCCGCCACGCGCATCACCGAGGCGTCCACGATCTCCCCGGCCAGCACGGGCACCGACTCCCGCAGGACCGTCGTCGTACCGTCGTCGCCGACCAGCTCGATCCGCAGCGAGCCCGCCTCGGCGATCACCGCGGACTTCTCGCCGGAACGGAAGTCGTCGGCGTCCATCGTGGCGACGTTCGTCTTGGACTGAGGGTCCCAGGCGCCCATCGAGTGCGGGTGGGCCTTCGCGTAGTTCTTCACCGACGCCGGCGCGCGGCGGTCGGAGTTGCCCTCGCGCAGGACCGGGTTGACGGCACTGCCCTTGACCTTGTCGTACCGCGCGCGGACGTCCCGGTCCTCGTCGGTCTTCGGGTCGTCGGGGTAGTCCGGCAGCGCGTAACCCTGCCCCTGGAGCTCCGCGATCGCCGCCTTGAGCTGCGGGATGGACGCCGAGATGTTCGGCAGCTTGATGATGTTCGCCTCGGGCGTCTTCGCGAGCCTGCCGAGCTCCGCGAGCGCGTCCTCGACGCGCTGGCCCTCCTCCAGGCGCTCCGGGAAACCGGCGATGATGCGCCCGGAGAGGGAGATGTCGCGGCTCTCCACGGTGACCCCGGCCGTCGCGGCATAGGCCTCGACCACGGGCAGGAAGGAATACGTCGCCTGGGCCGGCGCCTCGTCGGTGTGTGTATAGATGATGGTCGAGTCAGTCACCCGGTGCTCCGCTCCACGTCTGCGACATTGCTTGATATCAAGATATCCCGTGGACGCCCACCTCTGGCCAGGGCCCTGCCCCCTCCGTGCACCGGAAGGGCACCGGCCTCCCCGGGCCGACCCAAGGGCACACCGAACCATGCATATAGTTGGTTCCAGGACAAATGGTCGTCCAGTCCGACGAACAGCCGTACGCGTAGTCGTACGAGCCGCCTTGCCGATACCCGTCCGCCGGCGCCTCGCATGAGTCATGAGTGCTGTCCCGCCACCGCCGCTGAGGAAGGGCAGGTCATATGGAGCGCCGCAGCGCCCGATCCACGCAGGACCGTGACGCCGCGCTCCGGGCGCTGGGCGCGGACCTCCGGGCAGCGCTCCCGAGGACCCTGGCGGCGAACCGGATGGGCGGATTCCTGCGGGACCTGAGGTCCGACATGATCTTCCTGGACGCGGGCGCCCTCGCGGTCTTCGACCTCCCGCCCGACGGGTTCGACGGCCGGCCGGAGACGCTGTTCGCGCTCATGGTGCCCGAGGACGCGGCCGCCCTGCGCGCGATGGTGTCGCGGGTACGGTACGAGCCCGGCGCCTACGGCACGTACTTCCGCATCCGCTGCTCCGACGGCACCCTGCGCTGGGCACACACCCAGGGCGTCATCGAACGGGACGCCTCGGGCACCCCGGTGCGGGCCATCGGCGTCGTCCGGGACGCGAGCGCCGAACTCCAGCACGTCGCCCAGCAGGCCGTCCTGGAGCCCCAGCGCCGCCATCAGAGCGACGTGGTCCAGGCGACCACCGCCGCCCTGTCCCGGGCCCTGACCGTGGAGGACGTCCTGGCGGCGCTCACCAGCCGCGAGGTGCTCGACCCGGTGGGCGCCCAGGCGATCTCCCTCACCGTCCTCGACCAGGACCGACTGCGCCGTATCGCCGTCGCCAGCCTGCCCATGACCATGCGGGAGGAGATGGAGTTCGCCCGGATCGACGCCGACCTGCCGGTCGCGGAGGCGTTCCGCACCCACCGGCCCGTGTTCATCACCCGGCAGAGCGTCGAGGCCGAGTACCCGCAGCTGTGGCCGCACGTCAAGGACACCCCGCTCACCGCGGGCGCCGTCCTCCCCCTGATCGCGCAGGCCAGGGCGAGCGGCGTGCTGTCGATCATGTACGAGGGCAAGACCTCCTTCACCCCCGAGGAACGCACCCTCCTGATCGCCCTCGCCGCCACCATCGCCCAGTCCGTGCAGCGGGCCGCGCTGTACGACGAGGAGCACGCCATGGCGGTCGGCCTCCAGCAGTCGATGCTGCCCGCGGCCATCCCGAGCATGCCGGGCCTGCGGGTCGCCGTCCGCTACCAGCCCGCGCGCACCGGGCACCAGATCGGCGGCGACTGGTACGACGTCGTCCCCCTCCGGGGCGGGCGGGTCGGCCTGGTGGTGGGGGACGTCCAGGGACACGACATCCAGGCGTCCGCCGTCATGGGCCAGCTGCGCACGGCCCTGCGCGCGTACGCCGCCGAGGGGCATCCGCCGGCGGCCGTCATGGCCCGGGCGTCGAAGTTCCTCCAGGACCTGGACACCGACCGCCTCGCCACCTGCGTCTACGCTGATCTCGACCCGGCGACCGGGCGCGCGCTGCTGGTACGGGCCGGGCACCCCGGACCCGTGGTCCGCCACGCCGACGGGAGCAGCAGCAGCCCCGCGGTGGCGGGCGGGCTGCCGTTCGGGCTGCTCCAGTACAGCGACGCGCCCTACCCCACGACCGAGCTGGTCCTCGGACCCGACGACACCCTCCTGCTGTGCACCGACGGGCTGCTCGAATTCCGGGGCGAGGACATCGACGTGGGTGAGCGCCGGATCCGGAGCGCGCTGTACGACGGCCCCGCGGACCTCGACGAACTGGCCGAGTACATCGTCGACACGATCGAGACCCGGCAGGGGCAGGAGGACGACGTGGCGCTGCTGCTGGCCACGCTGGCTCCGGAGGAGCGGGACGCCGCGGCGTAGTAGGGGCGGTGTGTACGCGTCCTAGGAAGAGCTGTCGTACGAGGCCGACGTACGGACCCCTGACGTGCAGGCCCTCCTGACGTACGGGCCCTGCTGACGCGCAGGCCCTCCTGACGTACGGACCCTCCTAAGGACGCTCGTCCTGCGGGCCGCGCCCGAGCACGAACGCGCGGGCCGCCTCCGCCGTGAAGGCGCTCTGCCCGCCGGGGAACAGCAGCCCGGCGGTGGCGTACACCGGATCGGCGGCCAGGGCCGCGACGTACGGAACGGCGACGCAGCGCATGCCCGCCGCGTGCGCGGCGGCCACCCCCGGGATCGCGTCCTCCACGACCACACACCCGGCGGGCTCGGCGCCCAGCCGCCGGGCCGCCTCCAGGAAGACGTCCGGGGCCGGCTTGCCGTGCGGGACCTCCTCGGCGGAGACCGTCGTGGTGAAGTACGCGTCCAGACCCGTGACGCCCAGCGCCACGGCGATCGCCTCGCCGGACGACCCGGACGCCACCGCCATCCGTACCCCCTCGGCGTGCAGCAGCTCCACGAACGTCCGCATCTCCGGGAACACCTCTGTCGAGGCCCGCACCAGGTCCAGGTAGAGCCGGTTCTTCTCCGCCAGCAGCCGTTCGACGGGCGCGTCGATGCCGTACTCCTCGCGCAGCGCCACCAGCGTCTCCCAGGTGCTGATCCCGATGAAACGGCTGTGGTGCTCCCAGGTGAAGTCGTCGACGCCGTACCGGGCCAGCAGCAGCCGCCCGGCCTGGTAGTAGTTGGGCTCGCTGTCGATCAGGGTTCCGTCGAGATCGAAGATGACCGCCGGGTGGCGCGAAGTGCTCATGCCCCCAGCATGCCAAGCCGTACGCCGGGTATACGGCCGGGACGCACGCCCCGCCACGCACACGGCGGGAACGGGCGCGGGCGCGGCGGAAATTGGTCCAGACCGCCTGCTACCGTCGCCCCGGCGAGTTTCAGTCGAAGAGGGGACACACACGTGAGCGGCAGCACCGACGGGCGGGCCTACATCGGGTCGTTCACCTCGGCGGGCGGCCGCGGCGTCATCGCCGTGACGGTGGACCCGGAGACGGGCGCCCTCACCGAACTCGGGGCCACCGACGCCGTGGCGGACCCCTCCTTCCTCGCGCTGGCCCCCGGCGGGTCCGTGCTCTACGCGGTCTCGGAGACCGAGGAGGGCGCGGCGGCCGCCTTCGCGGTGACCGGCACCGGGGCGCCCCGGCCGCTCGGGGAGCCCGTGCCCGTGTGCGGCGCGGGACCCACCCACCTCACGCTCGCCGCCGGTCACCTGGTGACCGCGAACTACGGCTCCGGCAGCGTCACCGTGCTGCCGCTCGCCGACGGCGGCGCGCCGCGGCCGGCCAGCGGGGTGCTCCAGCACGAGGGCGCGGGACCGCACCCGGACCGGCAGCGCGGACCGCACGCGCACCAGGTGGTGGCCGATCCGAGCGGCCGGTGGCTCCTCGCCGTCGACCTCGGCACCGACTCCGTACAGATCTCGTCCGTGGACGCCGCCTCGGGGGAGCTGGTCCCGCACGGGGAGACAGCGCTGCGGCCGGGCTCGGGGCCGCGTCACCTCGCCTTCCACCCGGAAGGCAGCCACGCGTACGTCCTGCACGAACTCGAACCGACCCTGACCGTCTGCCGCTGGGACGCGGCGGCGGGGGTCCTGGAGGCGGTCGGCGAGACGGCCGTCCTGCCGGACGGCGTGGAGACGGAGAGCTTCGCCTCCGAGGTGGTGGTGGCGCTTGACGGCCGGTTCGTCTGGACGGCCAACCGGGGGCACGACAGCATCAGCGTCCTCGCGCTCGACGCGTCGCGCGAGAAGGCCGAGCTGGTCACCACCGTGCCGTGCGGCGGCCGCTGGCCGCGCGATCTCGCGCTGGACCCGGCGGGCCGCCGCCTCTACGCCGCGAATGAGCACTCCGGCGACGTGAGCTGGTTCGACATCGACCAGGAGACGGGGATCCCCGCCCCGGCGGGGTCCTTCGCGGCCCCCGCGGCCTCCTGTGTGATCTTCGGCTGACCCCCGGGCCGGCCGGGGGAGGGGGAGCGTGCCGCCGACCGTACGACCCCTGAGCGCGGGCCGTACGGGACGGCCCGCGCGAGCACCCGCGACCCTCCCCGTGAGAGCCACCGCGCCCGTGAGAGCACCCGAGGAAGGGCCTGCGCCGAAGGCTGACCGGCGCGGCCCTTCCGCGTCACGGGGTGGTGTTCCGCCGCGCTGCGCGGCCCGGCGTCAGTGGGTGGGTGCCCCCTGCGGCTGCTCCGCGATGCCCAGCTCCGCCGCGTACTTCGAGAGCACCAGCTTGCCGATCGCCGGGTACGCCCCGAGCGGCTCGGCCGCGGCGCTGTCGGCCTCCTTGAGAGCCGTGTCGAGCAGCCCGCCGGCCAGCTCGGGACCGACCAGGTACGGCGCGAGCGCCAGCTGCGTCGCGCCGGAGCCGCGCAGCTCCTCCGCGACGGCGGCGACCGAACCCTCCACGTCGAGCGCGGCGGCCATGACCGGTACGGCGAGGCGGGCGGCCAGCAGCATGCCCGTGATCCCGGCGGTCCGTACCGCCTCCTCGCCGCCCACCGTGACCAGGATGATCCCGTCGGCGGCGGTCGCCACCGTGAACAGCCGGGCGCGGTCGGCGCGGGCGAGCCCGGCCTCCGACAGCCGTACGTGCAGACCTTCGGCGAGCAGCGGGTGCGGACCGAGGACGTCCGTCGTCCGCGCCTCCGTGCCGCTGTCCGCGACAGCCCGGCGTATCCGGTCGAGCAGGTCGCTCTCGGGACCCGTCAGCAGGGGGACGACCACCGCGGCGGGACCCTCGGGCTCGGTGACCTCGCGGCCCGCGGCCTTCGCCAGCTCGTAGCGCTCGATGCGCCGGGCGGCGAGGCGGGTCAGGACGGCCTCCAGCGTGGGCTGCTCGGTCGTCTCGTCCGCGTCGTCGGAGCCGTCGAGGAAGCCGATCGCGGCGTCCAGTCCCGGCAGCTCGGACCGGGCGATGCTGATGACTTCCTCGGCCAGGCCGCGCGCCGCGTCCGAGGGAGCGCCGGGGACGGCGAGGACCAGCGCGGGCGCACCTTCGGGCGCCGCCACGGGCTCGGGGCGGCGGTGGCGCCCCGACTGACGGGGTCGCGGCATTCGTACAGGCAGGCCGGGTGCAGGCCCAGTGGGGGTGCTCATGGCGTCGAATGCTACTGGTTTTGTGGGTGCGGCTGTTCGGGGAGGGGCCAACACCGAGGCATCTGTCCCTATTTATCCGTTAGGTATTTTTCTGCTCATCTATCCTGTTGTGTCGTGATGTACAACAGCCGCTCGTCGGGCGGCAGTCGCAGCGTGTCCGTGGCGAGCGCGGCCGCCAGGTTCAGCGCGCCGGCCAGCGGATCGCCGGCCGCGGGGACCGTACGGGCGCGGGGCAGCCGGTCCGCCAGTTCGGCCCGCAGCGGCGCGAGCAGCGGCTCGCCCAGTTTGAACAGGCCACCCGTAAGGGCGACTTCACACACCCCGGTCCTCGGGCAGACCGCCTCGGCCGACTCCGCGATCCGCTCCGCCGCCGCCGAGAGGATCGACCGCGCGACCGGATCGACCGGCGCGAGGCGGGCCACTTCGGGGGCGAACGAGGCGAGTACGGCGGGCCGGTCGGCGCGCGGATAGAGACGTCCCGGCAGCTCGGGGGCGGGTCCGAAAAAATCCTCTGCGGCGGTCAACAGCGCGGGCGAGCCGCCGCGCCGGCCGTCGTACTCCCGCAGGGCCGCCTCCAGCCCCGCGCGGCCGATCCAGGCCCCGCCGCCGCAGTCGCCCAGCAAGTGCCCCCAGCCGTCGGCACGGTGCCAGGCGGCCAGGTCCGTCCCCAGCGCGATCATGCCCGTGCCGGCCGCGACGACCACGCCGGGCCGCTGGCCCAGGGCGCCGGCGTACGCGGTGACGGCGTCGGCGGCGAGCGCGAGCCGCCGTACCCCCAGGGACCGCTCCAGCGCGGCGGGCAGCTCCGCGCGCAGCCCGTCGCCGAGCGTGGCCATCCCGGCCGCGCCGACGGCCGCGGCCACCGGTCCCCGCGCCCCGGCCCGCGCCAGCAACTCCTTCGCGGCGGGGAGGAGTTGACGGAGCAGCTGGCCGGCGTCGATGCCCGAGGGTCCGGTGAGGAGCGGCTCGCCCGGATCAGCGAGCAGGACGCGGGCGGGGTCGTCCGTGGCACGCAGCGCGATCCGCAGCCCGGAGCCGCCCGAGTCGACGCCCAGCACCCAGCTCATGCCCGCACCCGGCTCATCCCGGCACCCCCGGCTCGTCGCGCGCCCGGCGCGGGTCCGCGCCGGGCTCACGCCGCCCTCACGCTCCTCAGCGCCGGGCGTACGCGGCCTTCACCTTAAGGAGGGGACACCGGGCGCCCCGGGAAGGGGGCGCCCGTCGCGCGTCGCGGCCGGTCCGGCCGGTGCGGCGGCCCGCAAGTGAGGCGTCCGGGCGGCCGGTTGACGGGTCCGGGGCACGCTCCGGGGACCAGTAGAGTGATCTCGTGGCAGCACGACCTCTGAACGAAATTGTCGAGCCCGGCTGGGCGGACGCCCTGGCGCCCGTCGCCGGGCGCATCACCGCGATGGGCGACTTCCTGCGCGCGGAGATCGCCGCGGGCCGGACCTATCTGCCGGCGGGGGCGAACGTGCTGCGCGCGTTCCAGCAGCCCTTCGACGAGGTACGGGTTCTCGTCGTCGGCCAGGATCCGTACCCGACGCCGGGACATGCCATCGGCCTCAGCTTCGCCGTGGCGCCCGACGTCCGCCCGCTCCCCGGCAGCCTCCAGAACATATTCCGCGAGCTCCAGTCGGATCTCGGCCTGCCCCTCCCGTCCAACGGTGACCTGACCCCGTGGACGCGCCAGGGGGTTTTGCTGCTCAACCGCGCGCTGACCACCGCGCCCCGCAAGCCCGCCGCGCACCGCGGCAAGGGCTGGGAGGAGATCACCGAGCAGGCGATGCGGGCCCTGGCCGCCCGGGGCAAGCCGCTGGTGTCCATCCTCTGGGGGCGCGACGCGCGCAACGCGCGCCCCCTCCTCGGTGACTACCCGGCGATCGAGTCGGCCCACCCCTCGCCGATGTCGGCGGACCGGGGCTTCTTTGGCTCGCGTCCGTTCAGCCGGGCCAACGACCTGCTGGTCCGTCAGGGCGCGCAGCCGGTGGAGTGGCGGCTTCCCTGACGGCCGCCCGATTTCTCCGGGCCCGTCAGTGGGCGCGGGCGTACTGCGGCGGCGTGTGCACCGTGCCGCCCAGCTCGCGGGCCGCGCGGCGGGCCCAGTACGGGTCGCGCAGCAGCTCCCTGCCGAGCAGCACCGCGTCCGCCTCGCCGTTGGCGACGATCTTCTCCGCCTGCTCCGGCTCGGTGATCAGGCCGACGGCCGCCACGGGCATCCGGGTCTCCGCCCTGACCCGCGCCGCGAACGGCACCTGGTAGCCGGGCCCGACCGGGATCCGGGCGTGCGCCACGTTGCCGCCGCTGGACACGTCGAGCAGGTCCACGCCGTGCGCCAGCAGGTCGTCCGCCAGCCGTACCGTCTCGTCCACGGTCCAGCCGCCCTCGTCGAGCCAGTCGGTGGCGGAGACGCGGAAGAACACCGGCAGATCCCCGGGCCACTCGGCCCGGATCGCGTCCACGACCTCCAGGGCGAAGCGCGTGCGGTTCTCGTACGAACCCCCGTAGGAATCCGTGCGCCTGTTGCTGTGCGGGGAGAGGAACTGGCCGATCAGGTAGCCGTGCGCGCCGTGCACCTCCACCACCTGGAACCCTGCCTCGCGGGCCCGCCGGGCCGCCGCGCCGAACTGCCCGACGATCTCCCGGATCTGCTCCACCGTCAGCTCGGCCGGCACCGGATGCCCGTCCGCGAACGGTACGGGGCTCGGCGCCAGCACCTCCCACCCGTGGGCGTCGGGTCCCACCGGGCCGCCGCCCTTCCAGGGCCGGTCGGTGGAGGCCTTGCGCCCGGCGTGTGCGAGCTGGATGCCCGAAATCGTCCCCTGCGAGGCGAGGAAACGGGTGATCCGGCGGAACGCCTCGACCTGCGTGTCGTTCCAGATGCCGACGTCGGCGACGCTGATCCGCCCCTCCGGGCTGACGGCCGTGGCCTCGACGAGGATCAGCCCCGTACCGCCGACGGCCCGGGAGGCGAGGTGCGCGAAGTGCCAGTCGCGGGGCACGCCCGCTTCCGGGCCCGTCTCCTCGGCGGAGTACTGGCACATGGGTGCCATCCATACGCGGTTGGGGATGGTCAGCGACCGCAGGGTGTACGGCTCGAACAGTGCGCTCACAGGGGGCTCCAGGGGGACGTGACGGGGGGCGGGGGGCCGCTACTACGATACGCGTCGTAGTAAGGCGAATGTCAAACTACGAGAATCCTCGTACAATGGGATTCCCGACGAAGTGGAGCCCACCGATGAGTGCCGCGAGCAGTACGCGCGAACTCGTTCATCCCCTGCGCGCGGAGATCCGTCTGGAGGGCGTTCTGCACGCGCTGTCGGACCCGCTGCGTCTGAGCATCGTCCGGGACCTGGCGTGCGCGGAGGGGGAGTTGACCTGTTCGCAGATCCCGCTGCCGATCACCAGGTCGACGACGACGTATCACTTCCGGGTGTTGCGGGAGAGCGGGGTGATCCGGCAGGTCTACCGGGGGACGGCGAAGATGAACGGGTTGCGGCGGTCGGATTTGGACGCGCTGTTTCCTGGCCTGCTGGACTGTGTCCTGGCGGCGGCGTCTGCGGAGGCGCTGCGACTCGGCGAGCCGTGACGGGGTCGCGCCCCCGGGGTGTCCGTGGCGCTTCTTGTTGTCCTCAATCGCCGGACGGGCTTCTGCGGCGCGGTGGTGGGCGCGGCTTACTGCTTGTCCTCAAACGCCGGACGGGCTGGGTTTGTCGTGGTGACGGGGGGCGGGGCCTCCGGAGGCACGTATGTCCGGACTGCATGTTTTACGTCGCGTGCGACCGGTCGCATTGATTAACGATCGCCATGCGACACAAAACACGCTTTACGTCCGGACACACGCACCTCCTCCGACCCCACCCCCCTCACGCCGCCGGGAAAGGTGAACGACCCCGCCCGCCCCGGAGTCCCTACCGCCCGCCCCGCGAGCGCGGCTCACTGATGTCCTCAATCGCCGGACGGGCTGGGGGGTCGTCCGGGTGGGCTGAGGGGTGCGTCGGGACGGGGTGGATTGTGGCCTCCGCGCCGGTGCCGGGTGCGGGTTACCGATGTCCTCAAGCGCCGGACGGGCTTGAAGTGCTCCGGTGCGGGTCCGGGCTGCCTGCCGCCCCGCCCCGGAGCGGGTCGGGTAGTGACGCGGGCCTGGAAGGGGGACGGGCAGGGGTCGTGTCCGGAA
>NZ_JBIURL010000023.1:0-102075 GCF_044740805.1 Streptomyces sp. NPDC088261 | reverse complement strand
TCGCGGCGTCTGGTGCGTGCGATCGCAAGGCGGAGGACCCACCCCGTACCGGACGTACGGGGTGGGTCCGACAACGCCGCGAGCGCGCGTGCCGGACGCCGCGAGCCAGACCCCACTTTGCGGACACGCCCTAGGAGACTCCGCTCGGCGTCGGGGCTCCGTAAGGTGCGGTGGAACGCACGCGTGCACAGGGGGCCATATGCGTATAGCCGTGTATCTCGCGCATCCGCGGGTGGGGAGTTTCAACCACGCCGTGTTCGGCGCGGTGGTCGAGGAGTTGCGGGGGCGGGGGTGTGAGGTGTTCGCGCACGACCTCTGTGCCGAGGGGTTCGAACCGGTCATGAGGGGCGACGAGACCGGGACCGTTGAGGGGGTGCATGCGCGGGACTCGCAGGTGGCCTTGCATCGGGGGGAGGTGGCCGTCGTGGATGCCTTGGTGTTCATTCATCCGAACTGGTGGGGCATGCCGCCCGCCGTTCTCACCGGCTGGGTGCAGCGTGTGCTCGCGCCCGGGGTCGCGTACAAGCTCGGTACGGCGGAGGGGGAGCCCGCCGGGCTCCTCAAGGCCGGCAAGGCGCTGGTGCTGAACACGTCCGACACTCCCGCCGGGCGGGAGGAGAGTGAGTTCGGGGATCCGCTGCAACAGATCTGGGCGGCGTGCGTCCTGCCGTACGTGGGCGTCGCCGACGTGCGCCGGGTCGTCTTCCGTACCGTCACCGACTCGTCCGACGCGGCCCGCGCCGGCTGGCTCCGGCAGGCACGTCAGGAGGCCGCCGCGTTGTTGCTCCGGTAGGGGGCGGAATGGTCGACGTCGGTGGTTGAAGGGCCGTCGGAATCGTGTGGGCCAAATGCTCCACTTTCTCCACCGGAGGGGTGAATCGCTGGGCCATGCCGGTGATGTCGGCAATCCTTCCCCGTCCTCCTCGCGAATGTGTCGGTGTAAGGGCCCGCGACCGCGTGGGCTCCGGGACGAGATGGGGCGTGATGGGCGCAGAACGCGTCGACACCCGGCTGCTCGAACAACTCACCGAGCAGTCGCAGGACTTGAACAGTGATGCGGTGAAACTGACCCGCAGCGCGCTGGCGGACTTCGCCGGGGCGGCCGAGCCTCCGGCGCGCTGGTGGCGGCGGGGCGGGGCGTTGGCCGGGGCGATCGGGGCGGCCACGCTCCTCGGCTCCGCCCGGGCGGCCGCGGCCACCACGAAGGACGACATCATGGCGCTCCAGACGGCCGCGTCGATCGAGAACCTCGCGGTGAGCGTCTACCAGACGGCCGCCGGGCTGTCGTTCATCAAGAACGGCAACAAGACGATCGCGACGTTCATCGCCAAGACCACCCAGCAGCACCAGGCGCACGCGAAGGCCTTCAACGCCGCCGCCACCCAGGCCGGCGGCAAGGCGCAGACGGGTACGGACCCGAAGTACGCCGCCGTGGTGAAGCAGACCCTTCCCACGATCAAGAACTCCGCCGACGTGGTCAAGCTGGCCATCACGCTGGAGGACGTGGCGGCGCAGACGTACACGAAGAACGTCGGCCAGGTCAGCAGCGCCCAGCTGCGCCAGCTCTTCGCCTCCGTGGCGCCGGTCGAGGCCCAGCACCGCGCGACGCTGCTGGCCGTGCAGTCCCTGCTCGCCTCGGGTGACGACAGCCTGATCGCGATCCCGACGGACGTCGCGAAGCTGCCCGCCGCCGTCGGCACCGTCGGCATTCCCGACACCTTCTACCCGACCACCAACGCGTCGCCGATCACCGAAGGAGCCGTCAAGTGAGTACGACACAGCGCGGCTGGGAGCTGCCTCTCAGCGAGGCTCAGCTCGACCGGCTGACCAAGGACATGGACGAGGCGCATCGCGAGACGCTGCCCGCGATGCGGGCCGGTGCCGCCGCCCTCACCGAGCAGGTCAGGGACGCGGAGAGGCCCGCCGACCGGGGGCGCCGCAGCTTCCTGCTGGGCGCGGGTGGCGTCGGCGCCGCGTTCGTCCTGGCGGCGTGCTCCAGCGGCAAGGGCTCGTCCTCGTCGTCCGCGCCGACGGACCTGGACTCCCCGGCGGTCGCCGCGAAGGCGGAGACGTACACCGGGGACCTGCGGATCGTGGCCCTGGCGGTGGCGCTGGAGAACCAGGCCGTGGGCGCCTACAAGGCCACCCTCGCGGCGGCGAAGGCGGGCAAGCTCGGGACCGTGCCGCCCGCCGTGGCGAGCTTCGTCACCAAGGCGATGGCCCAGCACGCCGACCACGCCAAGGCGTGGAACGCCGTCCTGACCAACGCGGGCAAGCCCGCCATCAACAATGTGCCGCTCTCGAACCAGTCGCAGGTCACGGCCGCGCTGGGCAAGGCGAAGAACGTCGGCGAGGTGGCCTCGCTCGCCCTCCAGCTGGAGGACCAGGCCGCCGAGACGTACCTCTTCGCGACCTTCAACGTGAAGAGCCAGGGCGCGATCGAGACGGCCGCGACCATCGCGCCCGTCGAGGCGATGCACGCGGCGATCCTGCACTTCGTGCTGGGGCAGTACCCGGTGCCGGACGCGTTCCTGCCGGTGAACCAGGCGGCGAAGACCAGCCTGTTGACCGTCTAGACGGGGAGGCCGGGGCGGGTGCCGTACGGCCCGTCGCCGTCGGTCGCCGGTCGGTCGATCTTCGTGGGAGTGGTACGGGGGCGTCGGGCACGGCGTCGCGGACTCGCGGAGATCGGCCGGGCCGGGCCCGGCTCGTACCGGCTCGGGCCGGCCCGGCGCGTACCTCCGCCGCGCCCCCTCAGGCGGTGGGCGGGCCGAACCACCTCGGGAGGTGGTCGAGCAGGTCAGCCTGGTCGTCGCCCGCCCAGGCCACGTGGCCGTCCGGGCGCAACAGCACGGCGGGCACGTCGAGTTCGTCGCTCACGTCCACCACGTGGTCGACGCGGTCCGTCCAGCCCGTCACGGAGAGGCGGCCGGTCCGGTCCAGGAGCAGGCCCCGGGCGTGGTGCGTGAGGGCGTAGAGGCGGCCGGACCGCTTCAGGGTCACGTCGCGCAGGCGGCGGCCCAGGAGGGCGTTGCCTTCTTCTCCTTGGTCGTGGCCGACGTCGTGGCGGCCGTTGTAGCGGACCTCGTGGCCGACGTCGTAGCGGACATCGACCGCGGTGATCATCCCGGTGACGTACCGGTTCACCTCCTCGAAGTCCATCAGCTTCGCGAACAGCTCGCGCAGCGCGGTGGCCCCCGGGTCGGTCCCCAACAGCGTCATCTGCGCACGGGTGTTGTCCAGGACGGCGGCGCCCACCGGGTGCCGTTCGGTGTGGTAGCTGTCCAACAGCCCTTCCGGCGCCCAGCCGTTGGCCTCGGCGGCCAGCTTCCAGCCGAGGTTGAACGCGTCCTGCACTCCGAGGTTGAGGCCCTGCCCGCCGGTCGGCGGGTGGATGTGCGCCGCGTCGCCGGCCAGCAGCACCCGGCCCACCCGGTAGCGCTCGGCCTGCCGGGTCGCGTCGCCGAAGCGGGACAGCCAACGCGGTGTGTGGACACCGAAGTCGGTGCCCGCCGTGGCGCGCAGCCGCTGCTTGAACTCGTCCAGGGTCGGCGCGGCCGTACGGTCCTCCGCGACGCCTTCGGCCGGTACGACGACGCGGTACACGCCCGCCTTCCCGTCCACGTCGGGGATGACGCCGAAACGGAGTTGGGTCGTACGGACCTCCGCCACGACGGCGGCGATCGTCTCCCGGTCCTCCGTCGCCTCCATGTCGCCCAACAGCGTCTCCACCGTGGCGGGTTGGCCGGGAAAACCGACCCCGATCAGCTTGCGGACCGTACTGCGGCCGCCGTCGCAGCCGACGAGGTAGCGCGAGCGGAGGCGCGTACCGTCCGCCAGCTCGACGGTCACGCCGGGGGCGGGGCTCTCCTCGTGCCGCGTCAGCCCGACCACGTCGCTGCCGCGCCGGATCTCGGCGCCCAGTTCGAGAGCGCGCTCGGTGAGCAGCCGTACGGTGTCCGTCTGCGAGGTGGCGAGACCGTACGGGTGCGCCGTGTCCAGACCGTCCGGCCACGGCTTGTGTACGCCCCCGAAGAAGCCGCCGACCCTGAACGTCTCGCTCACCGCGAGGAACCGGTCCAACAGGCCCCGCTGGTCCAGGAGTTCGACACTGCGCGTGTGCAGGCCGCGCCCGCGCGACTGCTCGGTCGGCTCGGTCAGCCTCTCCAGTACGACCACACCCACTCCGGCCAGCCGCAACTCGCAGGCCAGCATCAGACCGGTCGGCCCGGCGCCGACCACCGTCACGTCCGTCACAAGAACCCCCAACGTCGTTGTGTTTGTTGCTGATTGGCGTCTGCGGCACGATGAGCCCCATGCCGAGCGAGCATCGACGCGGCCTACGCGTTCGCCGCGGGCGAGCGGCGTACGGGCGCGCTGCGGCAGGCCGCGTGGGCGGCGTGCCGAGCGGCCCAGGAGGCCTCCGTAGCCGCCGCAGCCGACGCGGCGCGGGCGGCGAGCCACGCGGCAGCCGCCGCGTACCTTCATCCGAAGGCGAGCGCGCACCAGGTGAAACACATTCTCGGCGCGGCGGCGCACGCGGCCCGGGCCGAGGAGCTGGCCTCCGGCGACCGCCCCCGTGTCCCCACCGAGACCCTGGAGTGGGCGCGCCTGCACGCCCCCGCCTCCGTCACCGCCGTGCTCCGCCGGCTGCCCGCCGCGTCTCCCGGAGGCGGGCGGGTGGGAGAGCTCCTGCGTGATCTGGATGCCGCTCTCCGCGCCGGTCTCCGTCCCTGAGACGCCCCCGTACCTCAGCCGCTGGTGAGGATCACCAACTGCTGCGTCGCCCGGGTCATCGCCACGTACCGGTCCACCGCCCCCTCGATCCCCCGGCCGAACTCCTCCGGATCGACCAGCACCACCAGGTCGAACTCAAGTCCCTTCGACAGCACCGGAGTCAGCGACCGGACGCGGGACGTCGCGGAGGTCGTACGGAACGTCGGATCGCCGATCACACACGCGATCCCGTCGTCGTGTTCCGCGAGCCAGCGGTCGAGGATCACGTCCCGGTCCGAGGCGGGACCGTGGACCACGGGCAGGTCACTGCTCCGGATCGACGTCGGCACGTTCGCGTCCGGCAGTACGGCCCTGATGACCGGCTCCGCCACCGCCATGATCTCTTCCGGCGTACGGTAGTTGACGCTCAGCGTGGCCAGCTTGATCCGGTCGAGCCCGACCCGCGCGAGCCGTTCCTGCCACGACTCCGTGAACCCGTGCCTGGCCTGCGCGCGGTCCCCGACGATGGTGAAGCTCCGGGACGGGCACCGCAGCAGGAGCATCTGCCATTCCGCGTCGGTGAGTTCCTGCGCCTCGTCCACCACGACATGCGCGAACGGCCCGGCGAGCACGTCCGGTTCGGCACTCGCCGGTGTGTCGCCCGACGGCGTGTTCTCGTCGATCAGGGCGTCCTGCATGTCCTTCCCGTACAGCATCGTCACCGCCCCCTCCCCGTCGTCGTCGGCGGCGAGCAGGGTGTCGACCACCTTGGCCATGTGCTCGCGTTCGGCGGCGACGGCCGCCTTGTGCCGGCGCCGGCGCAGCGACTCCTTCGGGTCGCCGAGCCGCTGCCGCGCCGCGTCCAGGAACGGCAGGTCGGACACGGTCCAGGCCTGCGGGTCCGCGCGTTGCAGCAGATGTACGTCGTCCCGGCTCAGCCAGGGAGCGCACTTGCGCAGGTACGCGGGTACGGTCCACAGGTCGCCGACCAGGTCGGTCGCTTCGAGGAGGGGCCACGCCCGGTTGAAGGCGGTGCGCAACTCCCGGTTCCGCGGAAGGGACTTGCGGAGCTGGACGGCCGACGCCTCGTCGTCGTGCTTGTCGACCAGGATCGTGAGCAGTTCCTCCCAGATCTGGTCGCGGGCGTCGTTGTGGGGAGTGCCGGGCTCGGCCGCCTCGAACGCGTCGGCCCAGTCGTCGGCGCTCAGGTGGATGTCGGACCAGTGGGTCGTGACCGTCATGCCCTGGGTGGGCGGCTCCTCGTAGAAGCGGACCGCCGTCTCGATCCCCTTCACCAGGTCCGCCGACGCCTTCAGGCGCGCCACGGCCGGGTCCGCCTCGACCGCCGCCGCGGCGCCCTCGGCGACGAGGTCCCGGAGGGTGCAGGTCTGGACGCCCTCCTCGCCCAGGCTGGGGAGGACGTCGGCGACGTACCCCAGGTACGGCTGGTGCGGCCCGACGAAGAGGACTCCGCCCCGGCGGTGACCGAGGCGCGGGTCGGAGTAGAGGAGGTACGCGGAGCGGTGCAGGGCGACGACCGTCTTCCCCGTACCGGGACCGCCGTCGACCACCAGCGCGCCGCGCGACCCCGCGCGGATGATGGCGTCCTGGTCGGCCTGGATGGTGCCGAGCACGTCGCGCATCCGGGGCGAGCGGTTGCTGCCCAGGCTGGCGATGAAGGCGGACTGGTCGTCGAGCGCGGCGTGCCCGGCGAAGCCGTTCGCCGTGAACACCTCGTCCCAGTAGTCACTGATCCGGCCCCGGGTCCAGCGGTACCTGCGGCGGCTGGCCAGGCCCATCGGGTTGGCGTGGGTGGCGCCGAAGAACGGCTCGGCGGCGGGGGAGCGCCAGTCGACGAGCAGCCGGCGCCCGGTGCTGTCGGTGAGGCCGAGCCGTCCCACGTACACGGGCTCGGGGTCGTCCGTACCGACCATGCGTCCGAGGCACAGGTCCAGGCCGAAGCGGCGCAGGGCGCGCAGGCGGGCGGTCAGCCGGTGGACCTCCGTGTCCCGGTCCATCGCGTGCCGGCCCACGCCGCCGGGCGATTTCAGCTCGGCTTCGAGGAGGGCGGAGAGCTCGGCGATCGACCGGTCGAGGCTCTCGGCGATGGCGGCGAAGTGCTGCTCGTCGGTGGCGATCAGCGCGGGGTCGGCCTTGGGGGACAGGCGGTCGGGGAGGTTGAAGGCGCTGGGGGGCGGGGGTGAGAGCGGGGACGAAGGGTCGGTCGGCGGGTGGGTCGGCGGGTCGGACGAAGGGTCGGTCGGGGGGTTGTTCACTTCAACTCCGATGTGGGGCCGCTTGCGGCCGGGCGCCCGGGGTGCGATCTGGCCCCGGCCGACGATTCTGCGGCATGACCGGGGCCTTGCCGCAAGGCCCCCCATGCGCTATAGGTTGAAAGTGGAAAGAGGTGAGTACTCCCCTTTCCCCTCCCCCCTCGGCGGGCTCTCGCGGAGCCGGCCCGTCATCGGGGGAGCCCCGGCGTCTCGGCGGTCGCCCGGCCCGGGCACTGCGCCCAGACCGTCTTTCCGTCGTCCTGGAAGCGCGTGCCCCACTCTTCGGCGAGGTTCGCGATGATGAAGAGTCCCCTGCCCGTCTCGTCCACGGTGCGGGCGTGTTTCCCATGCGGTGCGCTGGCCGCGCCGTAGCGGATCGCGTTGCCGACCAGTTCGCTAACGACCAGTTCGCTAACGACCAGCTCGGTCGTGAACGCTGCCGCCGGGCCGCCGCACGGGCGATCGGGGCGGCCTCGGGGTCGGCGGGCAGGTCCCGGGTCAGTACGCGGTCCTGGGCAGCGCCTTCGTACGGGCCAGCAGCATCAGCGCTTCGCCGGTCCTCGGCCGGGCGCCGGTGGTGAGGGCGGACGCGAGGTCGTCGCACACCTGCGGCAGGGCTCTGGTCGCGGCGGTTTCCAGGAGCGGGCGCCGCAGGCCGGACGGCGCCAGGACGTCGTCCGCGAGCGCGGCCGTACCCGTCGCCAGGGTGCTTCCTTCGGGGAGGCTGACGGTGGTCGCGGGGAAGGGGGCGTTGTCCGTCCCCGCGAGGAGGGGACCCGGTGGTACGGACAGGGTCTCCGCGCTTCCGTCGGGGAGGACCACCACCGGCTCGGGGAGGCCGGCGCGGGCCAGGGTGCAGGTCAGCTCCACCGGGTCGTAGAGGGCGACGGCGCACCCGGCGGTGAGGGGGGTGGCGGTGGTCGTGGGGTGCCACGTCGGGACCGCCAGGGGCGCCGCCGCGAGCCGGACCGCCGTGTCGTTCAGGCGGGCGAGCAGTTCGTCGGGGCCCAGATCCAGCGCCGCCAGGGTGTGGATGGCCGTCCGCAGCAACCCCACCGCGCCGGCCGCGGTGATGCCCCGCCCCACCACCTCGCCCACGATCAGCGCGGTCCGCGCGCCGGGCAGGGCGATCGCGTCGAACCACGCGCCGCCGCCCTCCGGGTCCGGAAGATGCAGGTGGGAAAGGTCCACCGTGCCCTGGGTGGTGGGCGGACTGGGCAGGAGCCTGCGCTGGACGGTCAGCGCGACCATCCACTCCCGCATGTACCGGCCGGCGTTGTCGACGCAGAGCGCGGCGTGCGCGCACACGGTGGCCGCCACCTCGGCGTCCTCCTCGTCGAAGGGTTCCTCCCCCGGGAGGCGGTAGAAACTGGCCACCCCCAGTGCCCGGCCGCGCGGCGCCAGCGGTGCCACGATCAGGGAGTGGGCGCCGGTCCGCCGGACGACCTCGGCCCGGACCGGGTCCGCGGCCGGCCACGCGCCGTCCTCGCCGATCTGCGCGAGGCGCGCCCGGAGGTCGGACAGCAGGCGGGAGAAGGGGGCGCCGGCGGGCAGCGGACGTACGTCCCCGACCGGGTAGTCCGGGTAGTCCGGGTAGTCCGGGTAGTCCGGGTAGTCCGGGTGGTCCGGGTGGTGCCGGGAACCCGCGCGCGGTCCTCCCCCGTGCGAGGGCAGAGACCCCCACGGCGGCAGAGATCCCTACCAGGGCAGAGATCCCTACCAGGGCGGGGACCCCTACCAGGGCAGGGACCCCGCCGCGTCGAAGTAGCCGCCCGTCGGGCCGTCGGCGCCGATCCGTGCCATCCGGACGATGATCTCGGCGCCCTCCTCCACGGTCTGCGTGCCCCGGTGGCCGTTCAGGTCGGTCGCGGTGAAGCCCGGCTCCACCGCGTTGATCCGGATCTCCGGGAACGCCTTGGCGTACTGCACGGTGATCATGTTGACCGCCGCCTTCGACGCCGGGTAGGCGACGCCCGGGTATCCGTACGTCGGCGTGCCCGAGGCGGCGACCAGGGTCGCGGACCCGAGGGAACTGCTGACGTTCACCACCACGGGGGCGGTGGAGCGCCTGAGCAGCGGCAGAAACGCGTGGGTGACACGTACCGTCCCGAAGACGTTCGTCTCGAACAGCGGCCGCAGGTTGTCGGCGGTCGTGTCCCCGGCGCCGATCACGGTCCCTTCGATCCCCGCGTTGTTGATCAGCACGTCCAGGCCGCCGTCGGCCTCGACGGTCTTCGCCGCGGCCTCGACGGAGGCGTCGTCGGTGATGTCGAGGAGGACGAGCCGCGCGCCCAGCCGCTCGGCCGCCCGGCGGCCCCGTTCGGCGTCCCGGCTGCCCAGGTAGACGGTGTGCCCCGCCTCGACGAGTCGGCGGGCCGTCTCAAGACCCAGCCCCTTGTTCGCTCCGGTGATCAGTGTGGTTGTCATGGATCCAGACTCCGCCGCGCCGGAGGGGACAACCAGGAGTCCCGTCTTCCTGGGACTGACGGTGCCAGGCAGATGCCCCGCGGAAGGGGTTCACTGGTGGCATGACGAGCGAGGGCGCGACCGAATTCGGGCAGGCGGTACGGCGCTGGCGCGACCGCGTCGCCCCCGACACGGCGGGGCTGCCCGCCGGCGGACACCGGCGCGCGGCCGGGCTCCGCCGCGAGGAACTGGCCCTCCTGGCCGGGATCTCCGTCGACTACGTGACCCGCCTCGAACAGGGCCGCGCCACCCACCCGTCCGCGCAGGTCGTCGAGGCGCTGGCCCGCGCGCTGCGGCTGTCGGCGGACGAGCGCGCGTACCTGTTCCGGATGGCCGGGCTCGTCCCGTCCGGGCCCGACACCGTGCCCGCGTACATCACCCCGAGCGTCCAGCGCCTGCTGGACCGGCTGGTCGGCAGTCCCGTCGGGGTGTACGACGCGGCCTGGACGCTGCTCCTCGCGAACCCGTTGTACGCGGCGCTGATGGGCGATCCGTCCGGGTGGCGCGGCCACGAACGCAACGGGGTGTGGCGCAACCTGGTCGGCCCCGGCAGCCGCGTCCGGCACACCCCGGAGGCGCGGCGGGCGTTCGAGGCGGCGCTGGTGGCGGACCTGCGGGCGACGGCGGGACGCTATCCGGCCGACCGCCAACTCCGGCGGCTGGTCGCGGAGTTGCGCGCGCGGAGCGACCGGTTCGCCGAGCTGTGGGACACGGGGGTCGTCGGCCGGCACGAGGCGGCGCGCAAGACCGTCGACCACCCGGACGTGGGTCCAGTGACGCTGGACTGCGACGTGCTCAGCGTGGCGGGCAGCGACCTGCGCCTCATGATCTACACGGCGGAACCGGGCACGGAGGACGCGGACCGGCTGGCGCTGCTGGCGGTTCTGGGGACGCAGAAGCTGGTGGGATAGCGGGAGGGGCGACGGGGTCTGGGGCGCATCTCCCGGGGGAGAAAAAACCCCTGGTCGGAGAAACCCGCACCGGTCTAAGCTCGCCGGATGACCTTGGAATGGGAACAAGTCATCGTTCACTCGGTGGATCCGGCGGCCCTGGGGCAGTGGTGGGCCGACGCTCTCGGCTGGGTCGTGGTGCACACCTCCGACGACGAGTTCGAGATCCGCCCGGCGCCCGATCGGGTTCCGGGGATTGACTTCGTCCGGATCGAGGAGCCCAAGGAGTCCAAGAGCCGGCTGCATCTCGACTTCCGGCCCGACGACCAGGACGCCGAGGTGGCCCGTCTGGTGGCTCACGGCGCGCGGCGGGTCGACATCGGTCAGGGGGAGCAGTCGTGGGTCGTCCTGGCGGATCCGGAGGGCAACGAGTTCTGCGTCCTCGGCCACCGGCGCCCGCAGGCGAGCGAGTAGGTAGGTAGGTAGGTAGGTAGGCGGGGCTCACGCCGGGACGGCGGAGGCGGCGCCCGTCGTCGGCGCCGCCTTCCCCCGTACCTCCGCCACGCACTCCGCCAGCGCGTCCCTGTCGCGGGTCAGCCAGGTGATGCGGGCCGACAGGCCCGCGACGATCAGTCCCTGTTCCTCGTAGGACCGCGGCAACCGGCGCGGGGCGCCGGTGCGTTCACGCGTACGGGCCGAGGCGGGCGCACGCTCCGTGGCCCGGATCGCCGGCGCTTCTCTGTGACCTGGATCTCCTCGGGCAACCGGACCGCTCCCCCATCCTGTTGACCAGGATGTGAAGGAACAGTCATGGACAGAGGTGCGATGGCAAGGACCGGGCGGTGACGGGGTCGACGCGGGACTTCGAGGAGTTCGTCACCGCGCGTGGGCCCCGGCTGCTGCGGGTCGCCTGGCTGCTGACGGGCGACGCGCACCTGGCGGAGGACCTGTTGCAGACGGTCCTCGCCAAGGTGTGGCCGAAGTGGCCGCGCATCGCCGACGAGAATCCGGAGGCGTACGTACGGAAGGCCCTGGTCAACACCTCGGCGTCCTGGCGCCGGCGACGCTGGCGGAGCGAGGTCCCGCACGACGACCTGCCGGAGGTGACGGCCGCCGACGTCTTCGCGGCGGTCGACCTGGAGCACTCGCTGGCGTTGGCGGTACGGCGGCTGCCGGCGCGGCAGCGGGCGGTGATCGTGCTGCGGTACTTCGAGGACCTGAGCGTCGAGGAGACGGCGAAGGTGCTCGACTGCCGGCCCGGCACGGTCAAGAGCCAGGCCGCCAAGGCGATGCGCGTGCTGCGGGAGCGGCTGGCAGTGCCCGCGTCGGTATCGGCGTCCGCGTCGGTACGGGCGTCCGCGGCGGTACCGACGTCCGCGTCGGACGAGGGCGGTGACACATGACGCGCCGACACTCTGACGGGTACGGCTCCGGCGACCGCGACGCGACTCCCCCCGTACCCGATCAGGAACACGACCTGCGGGTCCTCCTGGAGCGCGCCACCCCGCACCTCGGCGCGCCCGCCGGGCGGATGGGCCAGGTGCGCCGCCGTGTGGTGCGCCGGCGGCAGCGCCGTGCCGCGCTGGGGGCGGCCGTGACGGGCGTCGCGGCGGTGGCCGTACTGGTCACGTTCCTGCGCCCGTTCGCCCCCGACGCGTCCTCGGCCCCGCCGGCTCCCCTCGGATCGTCCCTGCGCGCCGACCCTTCCGACGGCCCGGCGCCCCCGCCCGCCCCGCACGACCCCACGTCGTCGCCCACGTCCTCCTCCGGCACCTCGCTCACCGGCTTCCCCGGCCTCGGGGTGAAACTGACCCTGTCCCCCGGGTGGCACGCGAAAAGCGTCCGGCCCAAGACGCCGTCGGCCGCCGACTTCGTCACCAATCAGCCCGTGGTGTCCCGGGACACCTGCCCGGACCTGATCACCGGTGTCTTCGCGTGCGCGCCGGTGTCCCCGCTCGGCGAGGACGGGGTGGTGATCGCCTTCCAGGAGACGAACAAGCCGCACGCCCCCCTCGGGAAGAAGACGTTCACCCTCGACAAGCCCGTCCGGGCGAGCAAGAGCTGCCAGTTGCTCGGCGGCGACCTGGAGTTCCCCGCCTGGGGCATCGCCCGCACCACCGGCGACAACAGACCGGTCGCGGTGGACGCGTTCGTCTGCCTCAAGAACGCGTCGCCGTCGACGGTCCTCGTCGTCGAGAAGTTCCTGACCCGGGCCGTCGTCTCCACGCCCGAGTCCACCCGCGCCCCGGACGGTCAGGCCGGCTGACCGGCCCCCCTCATCTCCCCTTCTGCCGTCTCCCCCTCCGCCTGCCGGCCCACCGGCCGCGAAAGGTAGCTCCACACTCATGCCCGCGATACTGTCCGCACGCCCGCACCCGCGCCCGCGCCCCCGTCCCCGCGTACGCCCCGGCCTCCACGTCCTCGCCCTCACCGCCGTCACCGCCGTCACCCTCGCCACCGTGACCGGCTGCGGCGGGACCGCCGGGGCGCGCGACCGGCCGTCCCCGCCGCCCGCCACGACCGCCGCCAAGAACGCCCCGGGGTCCCCCGCCGCCCCCACGCCCACCGCCGAGGCACTTCCCCGCGAACTGCCGGGACTCGGCCCCCGGACCCTGGCCGACGTGCCGGGAAACGCCGGCCAGGTCGTCGTGGTCACCGGCGCGGGCAAGGACTCACCGCGCTCGGACGCCGTGCTGTACGCACGCACCCCGGCCGGCTGGCGGGCCGGGGACACCTGGGCCGCGCACAACGCCCTGCGCGGCTGGACCGACCACCACCGCGCCGGTGACCTGCACTCCCCCATCGGGGTGTTCGGCCTCACCGACGCCGGCGGCCTGCTCAAGAACCCGGGCAGCAAACTCCCGTACGACCGCTCCGGCGCCTTCACCATCGGCGGGACCGGCTTCGAGGGCGAACCGCTCGCGGGCTCCTTCGACTACGTCGTCGCCATCAACTACAACCGGCAGCCGGGCCGCACACCGCTCGACTGGACGCGGCCCCTGGGCGGTTCGAGGGGAGGCGGCATCTGGTTCCACGTCGACCACGGCGGCCCGACCCACGGCTGCGTCAGCCTCTCCGAGGCGCACATGAAGGAGCTGCTGCGCACCCTCGATCCGGCCCGGCACCCCGTGGTGGTCATGGGCGACGCCGCCTCCCTGGCCCGCTGAGGCCCCCGGGCGGCCCGGCGCCGGCTCAGCGCCCCGTGAGGTGGACCGGCAGTTCGCGGTGGCCGTTGGAGATGAACGACTCCTGCGGGCGCAGCTCGGCGGCCGGTACGGCGAGGGTCAGGTCGGGGAAGCGGTCGAACAGCGCGGACAGCGCGATCTTCGCCTCCACCCGGGCCAGTTCGGCGCCGAGGCAGTAGTGCACGCCGTAGCCGAAGGCGAGGTGTTCCTTGCGGGTGGTACGGGTGACGTCGAAGATCTCCGCGTCGTCCCCGTGCACCGCCGGATCGCGGCCCATGGCACCGTAGTTCATGACGATCGGCTCGTCCTGACGGAACGTCAGACCGCTCTCCTCGTCCTCGATGTCCGTGACCGCGAACCGCATCAGCATGCTGGCGAGGGGCGCCTGGTGGCGAAGGGCCTCCTCCACGACGTCCCCCCAGGCGACCCGGCCGTCCTTCGCGCTCGCCAACTGCTCCGGGTTGTCGAGGAGATCGGTGATCGCGTGGTCGAGGAGATTGACGGTCGTCTCGTGGCCGGCGCCGATCAGGAGCAACAACGTGTCCAGCAGCTCCTGTTGGGCCAGGCCCGTACCGGTCTCGTCGTCCTTGGCGTTGACGAGGTCGCTGGTGACGTCCTCCCCCGGATGGAGCTGCTTGACGGCGACGAGGGCGGCGAGCTGCTCGTACGCCGCGACCACCCCCGCGACGGCCTCCTCCGGGGTGTGGTCGGTGGCGAACAGGCCGCCCATCGTGGTGCGGAACGCCTCGTGCATCTCCTCCGGCACCCCGAGGAGCGTGTTGACCACCCGGAGCGGCAGCAGCCAGGCGAACCGGGCGCGCAGGTCGACGTACCCCTCCGGGCCCTCGGGCAACGCGGCCAGCTCGTCCAGCAGTTCCGCGACGATGCCCTCGATCGCGGGCGTGAGCGCGCGGACCCGGCGAGCGCTGAACGCCGGGCCGATGAGCCGGCGCAGCCGGGTGTGCTCGTCGCCGTACGCGGTCAGGGCGTTGCGTACGTCCACCCACAGGCGCAGCGGCCACCCCTCGGCTATCTCCCCGCGGATGTACGCCGGCCAGTGCTGGTGCGCGTCCTTGGACACCCGGTCGTCGGTGAGGAGCCGCTTCGCGAGCGCGGTCTCGGTGACCGACCACGCCACCACCCCGCCGGGCAGCTCCACCTGGACGGCGGGGCCGCCGGCACGGAGCGCGGCGGCCTCGGCGTGGATGTCCGACGCGGCGGGGTCGATGCGGAAGGGGCAGCCTGCGGCGGGGGTGGCGGTGGGGCCGGGGGTGGGCTGGGCGTCCATCAATGCACTCCTGGGTGTGGTGCGGAGAGGGGAGCCACGGCGGTGTGGACCACGGGTAGGGCGGTCCAGCCGGAGTGGAAGGTGCCGGGCCTGCGGGTCAGGTCCTCGCGGTCGCAGGCCAGCCTGAGGTCCGGCAGACGGTCGAGCACACGCTCGACCGCGGTCTCGGTGATGATGCCCGCCAGATCGGGCGCGGGGCAGCCGTGGACACCGGCGCTGAACGCGAGGTGCGCGCGGTTGCCGGCGCGCCGGTGGGTGGCGTGGTTGAGGGCGGGGTCGGAGTTGGCGGCGGCGAAGCTGACCAGGATCGGGACGCCGGGCTCCAGCCGTACCCCTTCGTACGTCTCCGCCCTGCGCGCGTACAGCGGCGAGTAGTTGGCGAGGGGCGGGTCCTCCCAGAGGACCTGGTCCATCGCCTCGGAGACCGAGTGGACCCCTTCGTACACACTGCCGCTGAACCGCTCGTCGTCGATCATCAGCAGCAGGGCGTTGGCGATGAGGTTCGAGCTGGGGGTGGTGGCGGCGCCGACGACGAGGAGGATCTGCTGGATCATCTCGACGTCCGTCAGCTGGGCCGGGTGGGCGATCAGCCAGGAGGTCGCGTCGCTGCCGGGTTCGGCGCGCTTGAGACGGGTCAGTTCCAGGCAGGCGGTGGCGACCTCGGCGCTGGCCTCGGCCGCGTCCGCGCCGGCGTCGAAGAGCCGGCCGATCGCTTCGATGATCCTGCGGCCGAGGTCGGGCGGGCAGCCGAACAGCTCGATGAGCACCTGCATCGGCAGCGGGTCGGAGAAGTCGGCCACGAGGTCGAACTCGGGGCGCCTGGCGATCGCGTCGATGAGGGTGTCGGCGATCCGGGTCACCGTCGCCACCAGCGCGTGGGTGTCGATGAGGTCGAGGGTGTCGGTGATGGACTTGCGGAGCCGGGTGTGCGGCATGCCGTCCATCCACAGCGCGTTGTCGCGCGGCTCCATCATGGCGGCGGAGGGGGTGCCGGGAGGGACCTGCCCGGTCCGCAGCGCCACCCAGTGGCGGGGGTCCTTCGCGAACTTGTCGGGGGTGTTGCGCAGGAGGTGGAGGGCGGCGCGGTACGTGGTGGTGAGGTACCCGTACATCCCCTCGGCGATCTCGATCGGCACGATCGGGCCCTGCGCGCGGAGCTTGTCGTACGTGGCGTGCGGGTCGGCGCTGAACTCCGGGCCGTGGATGCGCGGGAGGTCGCCGAGCCCGCCGGCGGCGGCCCGCGCGGCGAACGGGCAGCCGCCGGAGGGGACGTGGATCGGGACGGAGGCCGGGGAGTCGCCGGGCGTGAGGGTGTCCGGGGCGAGGGGCACGGGCGCGGAGAGGATCGCGGATGCGGGTGCGGGTGCGGAGGCATGGGCGGTCGCGGGCCGGGTCGCGGCGGCGTCCTGGGGCGCGGGCGGGGTCGCTGGCGCGGGCGGGGTCGCGGGTGCGTCCGGGGTCGCGGTCGCGGGCGGGGTCGCTGGCGCGTCCTGGGTCGCGGTCGCGGAGGAGTCCGGGGTGACGGGCGTGCTCATCGTGCGGGCTCCGGGGTCAGGGTGAGGAGGTGGGTGACCAGTTCGACGAGGGCGTTCTTCGCGCTCGCGTGGTCGCGGGCGTCACAGATCACCAGCGGCGTCTCCGGCGCGAGGTCCATCGCGTCCCGGAGCTGGGGGAGTTCGTACGCGGGCGCGCCGTCGAAGAGGTTGACCACGACCGCGTACGGCAGGCCGAGGTCTTCCATCAGCCCCAGGACCGGGTAACTGTCCCCGAGCTTGCGGGTGTCGGCCAGCACGAGCGCGCCGAGGGCGCCGCGCGACAGGTCCGCCACGACGGACCAGAAGCGTTCCTGCCCGGGCGCCCCGAACAGGTACAGCACCAGGTCGTCGCTGAGCGAGAGCCGCCCGAAGTCCATCGCGACCGTCGTCGTGGTCTTGCCCGGCACCGCGCTGAGGTCGTCGGTGCCCTCGCTCGCGGCGGTCATCAACTCCTCGGTGAGCAGGGGGCGGATGGCCGACAACGTTTTCACGTACGTCGTCTTGCCGACCCCGAAATGGCCCGCGACCAGGATCTTGACGGCCGTCTCGTCGCCGCGCAGATGGGTGCCGGCGGCGGATTCAAAGCGCTTGGAGTCCAGCAAGGACCGCCTCCAGGATGTCTCGGTCGAGCGTCCTCGCCGTCAGGATCGTCGACCGTGTGGTGATGTGACCGCTCTCCATCAGGTCGGCGAGCACGATACGCAGCACGCTGAGCGGGAGTTCCAGGTGGCTCGCGATCTCCGCCACCGAAAGGGCGCCCTGGCCACAGAGGTTGAGCACCCCGCGCTGCTCCGGGGTGAGTTCGGCGCGGGACAGGTCGCTCTGGAGGATCATGACGAGGGTGACCGCGTCGAACGTGTTGCGGCTGGGCGCGGACCGGCCGCCCGTGACGACGTACGGGCGCACCAGGCCGCTCCCCCGGCCGCTGCCCCGGCCCTGCCGGGCCGGCGGCGTCACGAGCCGGCGCCTGTGACGACCCGCGAGGCGATCCCCAATTGCTGGCCGAGCCGGTCGACCGTCTCCTCCATCGCGTACGACACGTTCTCGACGTCCGCGTCCCCGTCGGCGGAGACCGCCAGGTAGGAGCCGTCGCCGGCGGCCATGGCGAAGAGGTAGCCGCCCCGGTACTGGATCATGGTCATCTCCCACGCCCCCTCGCAGTCGGCGAATTCGGCCGCCTCACGGCTGAGCGCCTGCATGCCGGAGACGGCGGCCGCCATCCGGTCGGCCATGTCGCGCTCGACCCCCTCGGAGGAGGCGGACATCAGACCGTCGGAGGACAGCAGGATCGCGCGGAGGGTGTGGGGGGTCCTGAGCAGCTCGTCCAGAATCCAGCCGAGGTCACCCACCTTGGAAACTGAGTTCGTCATGGGTCAGTCGTCCTCTCGTTCTGATTCCGAAGTACGGCGGTCTTGTGCGTTGCGTACGCCCCGGGCGAAGGCCCCGACGTTGCGGCTGGTGCGGACGGGGGGCGCGGGCACGGAGCGTTCCTCGGGGAGGGCGCGTGCGGTGGTACGGCGACGGCGCTGCGGGAGGCCGTCGGGGCGGAGGAGGAGTTCGTCGGGGTCGTCGGAGCTTTCCGCCCGCTCGGGCGGGTTCTTGGCGGCGGCCCTGCTCGCGCGTTCGTCCGCGCCGGGCCTCTCGGCGGACTTCCTGGCGGGCTTGTCGGCGGGCTTCTGGGCGGGCTTCTCGGCAGGCTTGTCCGCGGACTTCTCGGTGGCCTGGCCGGTGGTGGTGTCGGCGGACTTCTCGGGGGCCTTCGCCGGCCGCTCCTCGGTGTCCACCGTGACCAGCAGGGCCGACGGCAGGAAGAGCCCGGCCCGTACGCCGCCGTAGATCGACTCCTGGTCGACGGCGACCCGGAACCCGTACCGCTTCGCGAGGACCCCCACCACGGGGAAGCCGAACTTGGGCCGGCTGCCCAGCTGCGTGAGCCGGACCTCCTCCTCGCCGCTCAGCATCCGGGCCGCCGCCTCCTTCGCCTCCGGCTTGAGGCCGACGCCCGAGTCGTCGATCATCACGCTGACGCCGTTGTGCGCCTGGACGAACCAGACCTGGACGTCGGAGCCGGGCTCGGAGTGGCGGGCCGCGTTGTCGAGCAGCTCGGCGATGGCCAGCACGACGGGCTCGACCGCGCCGCTGACCACCCCGTACGCGGGCTCGCCGGTGATCTTGACGCGGTCGTAGTCACGGATCTTCGACACCCCGCCGCGGACGACGTCCAGCAGCGGCGAGTCCCGGCGCTGGCGTCCCGGCCAGGAGCCGGTCAGGACGTTCACCGCCTGGGCGCGGCGCACGAGCTGGCTGCTCGCGTGGTCGATGTCGTTGGCGTCGGCCAGGACGGCCGGGTCGTGGTGCCGGCGCAGCATCGCGTCGATCGCGTTGGTCGTGTCGTTCAACAGCCCCTGCATGGAGCGGGTCACGGTGGAGACGGCGGCCTTGGCGCCGTCCTCGGCGCGCCCGGTGGCCTGGGTGGTGACCTCGCGGAACTGCTGGAGCACCGCCTCGTGCGTGGCGAGGAACGGGGTCCCCGCCAGGTCCGGGTGGAGCGCGGGGGGCACCTCGTCGGTGTCGCGCCCCTGCCAGATGCCCCGGAGCAGCGTCGGTACGCGCGTGTGGGCCAGGTGTCTGGCCTCGGCGTCCCGGATGTCGATCTCGCGGTGGAGGGCCCGGATCCGTTCTTCGGCGCCCCGTGCGGCTCTGCGGTACCGGCGGATCAGCACCCCGGATCCGACCAGGACGACGGCGAGTATCAGCGCCCAGAAAAGCGGGTCCTGTGGGGAGGGAGTCACAGGCGGATACTACCGATCACTGTGTCGCGCATGAAGCGCGAGAGGCAGCCGGTCCCGTCATATTCCTTTGCCGCCATGCCATTTGAGTGGTCGTCACCTCACGGAGCGTCAGATCACTCGTCGGCCGAGGTGCCTCCGTACGGTGTCCTGCACCGCGAAAGGGGTCCTGCCGGACCCCCGGTCGGCCCGGCCCCCGGCCCGCCCGACCCCGGGCGGAAGCGGGCCCCGTACCGCCCTGCCGGGGCGCTCCGCCGGTGGTTCGCTGGAGGGGTGGGACTCCCGGGAGTACGGGAGAGGTACGGCACCCCGCACCGGCACCCCGCAGGCAGCACACCCCGCAGGACAGCAGGCGGCAAGCAGCAGAGAGGCAGCACCATGACCGAGCCCGCACCACGCATCACCACCCCGTTCGACGCGGAGTCCACAGCGGCCGAGGTGGTCGCCGGCACCGACCTCACCGGCCGTCGCGCGATCGTGACCGGCGCGTCCTCCGGCATCGGCGTCGAGACGGCCCGCGCCCTGGCGGGGGCGGGCGCCGAGGTGACCCTCGCGGTACGGGACGTCACGGCCGGCGAGCGGACCGCCGGCGACATCGCGTCGACCACCGGGAACAAACACCTCGCCGTCGCCCCGCTCGACCTCGCCGACCAGGGCTCGGTCGCGGCCTTCGTCGCCGCCTGGCACGGCCCGCTGGACATCCTCGTCAACAACGCGGGCGTGATGATGACACCCGAATGGCGGACGCCGGAGGGGTGGGAGATCCAGTTCGCCACCAACCACCTCGGCCACTTCGCGCTCGCCACCGGCCTGCGCCCGGCGCTCGCGGCGGGAGACCGGGCACGGGTCGTCGCGCTCAGCTCGCGCGGGCACGTACGGGCCGGGGTGGACTTCGACGACCTCCACTTCCGTACCCGGCCGTACGACCCGGTGGTCGCGTACGCCCAGTCCAAGTCGGCCGTCGTCCTCTTCGCGGTCGAGGCGAACCGGCGGTGGGCCGGGGACGGCATCACCGTCAACGCCGTGCATCCCGGCCCGATCCTGTCGAACCTGACCCGGCACATGAGCAAGGAGGACCTCGACGCGGCGGTGGCCGTGGAGGGCGCGTTCAAGACCCCGGAGCAGGGGGCGGCCACGGCCGTCCTGGTCGCGACCTCGCCGCTGGTCGAGGGCGTGGGCGGCCGGTACTTCGAGGACTGCGAAGAGGCGGTGCGGTACGTACCGGGGACGCCGCCCGGCGGGGTCGCGGACCACGCGCGCGACCCGGAGGCGGCGGCGCGGCTGTGGCAGGTGTCGCTGGACATGATCGAGTCCTCGCGGGCGTCCCGGGCGGCGTGACCTCCCGGCCGCCCCGCCGCCCGTACCGACCGCGCCCCTCCTCGCCGTACCGTCACTGGCTCCCGCCCGCCCGCCGTACGACCTTGAGCAGGTACTCCTTGCGGTCGAGCGGGTTGTGGTCCGCCCGCGACCGTACGGGGACCGCCCCCTGGACCGGCCGGTAGTGGTCGAAGGCGCACTCCAGCACGCCCTCGCCGTGCGTGAGGGTGGGCAGTCGCCGCTCCAGCTCGTGCACCCGGGCCGCCGGGATCGCACCCGACAGCAGGCACACCGCGCCCCGCGTCTCCGGCGCGTACGGTACGGCCCCGAGGCTCGTCAGGACGGGCAGGACCGGGCCGAACGCGTCGGCGGGGATCTCGAGTTCGAAGCGGTGCATCGGCTCGAACACCCCGCACCCCGCCTCCCGCAGGGCGGCGACCAGGACCAGCGGCGTCAGGTTCCGGAAGTCCCCCGACGTGCTCGACATGCTCTTGTCGAAGACGGCGTGGGCGTGGCTCTGGCGCGGGGAGTAGCCCGACCTGGTCAGGGTGACCACGCAGTCGGTGACCTGCCATCCGTACAGGCCCTGCCGCAGGGTGTCGTGGACGGTCTCCTCGATCGCCCGGATGAACGAGAAGGGCAGGGATCCCAGCTCGATCTCCCGCCGGAATACCACCCCGGAATTGACCGGCGCGGGATCCACGCGCAGTCCGATGGTGGCGAGAAAGGGGTTGATGTCCTTTCCCTTGACCTCGACCGCCTCGCCCGTCGCGAGGGGCCGTTCGATACAGACGGTGGTCGTCTCGCGGAATGCGACCTCGATACCGAAGTCGTCGGCGAGAGTGGCCTGGATGACTTCTTTCTGCACCTCGCCGTAGAGCGAGACGAGGACTTCCTGGCGTACGTCGTCCTGGCGGAGGTTGATCAGCGGGTCCTGCTCGGCGAGTTGGCCGAGCGCGACGTGCAACGCGCCCTTGTCGGCGGGGCGGGTGGGGACGACGACGGCTTCCAGTGCGGGCGGCGCGAAGATGGGGCCGGGGCCGGGGTCGCCGCCGGGGTCGCCGTCCGGGTCTCCGACCGCGTCACCGATCCGGACGTCGCCGAGCCCCCAGAGCTTGCCGATCCGTCCGGCGGTGACCTCGTCGCGGCGTTCGGCCGCGCCCTGCTCGAAGACGCTGATCGCGGTGACCTTGCCCTCGTCGTCCGCCGCGCCGCCGGCCCGTCCTCCGGCCCGTCCGAAACGCAGCCGGTCGCGCACACGCACCGTCCCGGAGAAGAGGCGTACGTACGCGATCTTCTCCCCGGCCGGCCCCCGCTCGACCTTGAAGACCGTGCCCGCGACCGGGCCGTCCGGGTCGCCGCCGGCGGGCGGCAGCAGCTCCCTGATGCCGGCGGTCAGCGCGTCCACCCCGGCGCCGGCGACGGCGGACCCGAAGTACACCGGATGCACGAGCCCCCGCCTGACCTGCGCCGCGAGGCCGTCGCGGAGACTCCCGTACGAGATCGGCGCCTCCTCGTCCACGTACGCGGCCAGGAAGGCGTCGTCGTGGTCGGCGATCACGTCGGCCAGCCGTTCCGTGAAGGCCGCGTCGCCGGGCCCGTACGGGACGAAGGCGGACGCCGGCGTGCCGAGGCCGCTCGCGCGGCCCATCGGGACGATAGCGGGGGTCAGCTTCTCGGCGAGGGCGCGCAGGACGCGGTCGTACCCCGCGCCCCGGCGGTCGGTCTTGTTGACGAAGACGAGGGTGGGAATGCGCAACCGCCGCAGCGTCCGCATGAGCACGCGCGTCTGCGCCTGCACCCCCTCGACGGCCGACACGACCAGCACCGCGCCGTCGAGCACACTGAGCACCCGCTCCACCTCGGCGATGAAATCCGGGTGGCCGGGGGTGTCGATCAGATTGACGGTGACGTCATCGAGGGCGAACGAGACGACGGCGGACTTGATCGTGATGCCACGCTGCCGTTCGAGCGCGAGGGAATCGGTCTGCGTACTGCCGTCGTCGACACTGCCGATCTCGTCGATGACACCGGCGGCGTGCAGCAGCCGCTCGGTCAGGCTCGTCTTACCGGCGTCGACATGCGCCAGAATTCCCAGGTTCAGCGTACTCACAGAGCGTCAGGTCCTCCAGGTAGACAGAAATTACCGTGGGGTGGGACTCCGACGTTCCGCGCATAATCAGCTCCTGGGTCGATTCGCTGTCGACGGGATTACAACAGAGAGCGACGGCGACCCACAACCGGTTTATCGGCCGCCGGGCCCCGTTTCCGGACGTCGTTGGCCTGGGCCTCTGCGGTCACGGCCGCCGGAACGCCCCACCCCCCGCCGGATAACCTCGACGGCATGATTGTCTGGCTGAACGGGACGTTCGGGGCGGGGAAGACGACCACGGCGAAGGAGCTGGCCGGGCTCCTCCCGCAGGCGCGGATCTTCGACTCCGAGGAGGTCGGCTCCATGCTGCGGCACGTCCTGAGTTCCGTGCCCTGCACGGACTTCCAGGAGTGGACGCCGTGGCGCGGCCTCGTCGTGGAGACCGCCGCGCAGGTGCTCGACTACGTCGGCGGGGTCCTCGTCGTCCCGCAGACGGTCCTCACGGCGGAGTACTGGGCCGAGATCCGCACCGGCCTCGCGGCCAAGGGCATTCCCGTCCACCACTTCGTCCTGCACACCGACCGCGAGACCCTGACCACCCGCATCCACACGGACACCGCGCCCGAGAGCCGGTCGGCCGCACGGTGGCGGTTCGACCACCTCACGCCGTACGAGGAGGCGCTGCCCTGGCTGCGGCGCGAGGCCACGATCCTGGACACGACCCGTGTCCCGCCGGCCGCCGTCGCGCGGACGGTCGCGGACGCCGTACGGGCGAACACCCCGCAGCCGAAGGGGGTTTGAGGGCCGCCGACCCGATCGCGTCGGTACCGGCCGCCCGACGGCGGGCTGTCAGCGTCCGTCCGCCGGCCGGCCCAACTCCCCCGGCAGCGGCAGGTGATGGACGATGTCCAGGCGCGAGACCGCCCGCGTCAGCGCCACGTACAGGCGGTGCAGTCCGCGCACCTCCGCGCCGGCGATCGCCGCCGGTTCGACCAGGACGACGTGGTCGTACTCCAGGCCCTTCGCCGCGCTCGCGGGCAGGACGGTCACCCGGGCCGTCGTCGTGCCGAGTTCGTCGGCGGTGGCCGTGTCGACGCCGGCCGACGCGAGGGCCGTACGGAGCCGGTCCGCCTCCGGGCCGTCCGCGATGACGCCCACCGACCCCTCGTGGGCGAGCGCGGCACGTACCGTACGGACCACGGCGGGCACCAGCTCGCCGACCTGACGGACCGTCAACTCGCCGTCGGACCGCAGCGATCGCGACGGCGGTACGTCGACGTCCAGCGCCCCCAGCAGCCGGTTGGCCAGCTCCACCACCGCCCCCGGCACCCGGAAACCGACGGTCAGCGGGACCACGGCGGCCTCCGGGCGGCCCAGGTGCGCGAGGAGCCGGGGCCACGAACGCGCCGCCCACGGCGTCGTGCCCTGCGCCAGGTCGCCCAGCACCGTCAGCGAACCGAACTCCGCGCGGCGCGCGATCGCGCGGCACTCCATCGGGGACAGGTCCTGCGCCTCGTCGACGACCACATGGCCGTAACCCTCGGGACGCTCGATCAGGCCCGCGAGTTCGTCCAGCAGGACGAGGTCGGCCGCCGACCAGGGCAGCGTCCTGGCCGTCCGCGCGGTCGGCACACCCCGGCGGGGACGGTGGATGGCCCGGCGCTCGGCCGGGTCGAGGACGCCGTCGCACGGCCCGCCCACCGCCTCCGGGTCCGCGAGCAGCACCGCCAGCACCTCCTCCGGGGTCGCCTTCGGCCAGACCCGGTCCAGATAGGCGGTGACGCCCCGCGACGTGCTCAACTTCCGCGCCCACAGCGCGGACTGCGGCCCCGCCCGGCGTTCCGCCTGGAGCTGGAGGGCCCGGACCGCCCGGCTGCGGACCCGCTCCCGGCCGGTCGCGTACGGCGGGGCCTCGGCCCGTACCGTGTCGACGATCTCCGCCAACTCCTGCACCCCGAGCCGCCATTGGTACGAGCCGTCCGGCACGGTGAGCAGTTCGGCGGGCGCCGACACCCTCCCGTACAGCGCCCGGTGCAGCACCTCCGCCATGCGGGCGTCGTGCTTGACGGCGGCCGCCGCGTCCGAGTCCTCCGTACGCACCGGATGGCGCGCGATCTCGTCGCGGACGGTCGACTGCCGGACGCCGATCTCGCCCAGGGCGGGCAGCACTTCGGAGATGTACGCGAGGAACGCGCGGTTGGGGCCGAGGATCAGCAGCCCGGCGCGCTGGATGCGCTGCGGGTAGGTGTAGAGCAGGTACGCGGCCCGGTGCAGGCCCACGGCGGTCTTTCCGGTGCCGGGGGCGCCCTGGACGCAGACGGAGCGGGCGAGTGCGGACCGTACCAGCTCGTCCTGCTCCGGCTGGATCGTGGCCGCGATGTCGCGCATGGGGCCGACGCGGGGGCGTTCGATCTCGCCGGTGAGGATGGCTCCTCCCGTCGCCGGGCCCGCCCCCTCCGCGGCCCGCGGCCCCGCCAGGTGCTCGTCCTCCAGGCCGGTCAGGTCCTCCGGCTCCCCCGTGCTCCACGGCGCCCAGCCGAACCGCCGCCGGACGGCGACGCCCTGGGGGTCGCTCGCGCTCGCCCGGTAGAAGGCGCGCGAGACGGGTGCGCGCCAGTCGACCACCAGGGGCGGGGCGGAGGGGTGTTCGCTGATCCGGCGGCGGCCGATGTGGTAGCTCTGCCGGCTGTGGTCACCGGCCGCCCCGTCGAAGTCGAGGCGGCCGAAGAAGAGCGGGCTGTCGGGTTCGAGGCGCAACTCCTTGGCGCGGCTGCGGAGATGGCGCCCGAGCACTTCGGCGTCGGCGCCGGACGCGAAGGCGTTCTCGCCGGTGACGACCTGCTGGGCCGCGTCGTCGACCATGCCGGTCAGGGCGGTGCGGCAGGTCTGGTGGTAGGTCCGTTCGCGGTCGAGTTCGCGGACGAGGTCGGGGTCCGGGGCGGTCATTCCACCAAGGATAACGTAACTCGGTAACATATTTTACTGAGTATCGCCCGGCCCGTCCCGCCACCCGGTGCGCAGCCGCCCGAACGCCAGCTCCGCCGCCGCGACCGCGTCCGGGTACACGGCGTCGGCGCTCTCGCCCGCGGCGACGCGGCGCCAGTTCTCCAGCGCGAGGACGCGGAGCACGGCGACGATCTGCCCCGCCGCGAGGGCGCCCTCGATCCCGCCCCCGAGCGCGGCGGCCAGCGCGGCCTCGCTGCGCTGCTGGTAGCCGTACATCCGGGCGACCAGGCTCGGCGTGCCGTACAGCAGCCGGTGGAAGGCGAGCACCTCCGGGTGGTCACTGAGCCCGGTGACGGGGTCGCGCCGGCCGAGCCCGTCGAGCACGTGCCCCCGCAGCGCGTGCAGCGGGCTCACGCCAGCGGCCCGGGCGGTCACGACGCGGGCGGGCTCGTCCTCGTGGTCGGCGAAGCGGTGGAGGGCGAGGTCTTCCTTGGTGGGGAAGTAGCGGAAGAGGGTGGGCTTGGAGACGTGGGCGGCGGCGGCGATCTCCGCGACGGAGACGCGGTCGAAGCCGTGGGTGAGGAACAGGGTGATGGCGGTGTCGGAGAGGGCCTGGTACTGGCGCGCCTTCTTGCGTTCGCGCAGGCCGGTTTCTGGGTCGTGACGCATGTGCGCGAGGCTACGCGGGTGTCCGGCGCCTCCTTCCTTGTCCTCAATCGCCGGACGGGCTTGGTTGTGGCGACTGCCCGGGGCGCGGGCGCGGCTTACTGATGTCCTCAATCGCCGGACGGGCTGGGTTTGTCGTGGTGACGGGGGGCGGGGCCTCCGGAGGTACGTATGTCCGGACTGCATGTTTTACGGCGCGTGCGAGCCCTTGTTTTGTTTGACGGTAGTCATGCGCCACAAAACACGCTTTACGTCCGGCCACACGCACCTCCTCCGACCCCACCCCCCTCACGCCGAGGGTGAACTGAACGGCCCCGCCCGCCCCGGGGGTGGTTGTGGCCCGGCACGCGGGCGCGGCTCACTTATGTCCTCGAACGCCGGGCGGGCTCGGGGTGCGTCCGGGCGGGCTGGGTCTTGGTGCCCGTTGACCGGTGCGGGTTACCGATGTCCTCAATCGCCGGACGGGCTTAAAGACCCGGGGTGGGCCGGGGTTGTTTTGGCGCGGGCCTGGAAGGGGGACGGGCAGGGGTCGTGTCCGGAACGTAAAGCGTGTTTTGTGTCGCATGGCGATCGTCAATCAATACGACCGGGTGCACGCGACGTAAAACATGCAGTGCAGGACACGACCCCTGACCGGCCCCCGGCGACAAGCCGCGCATACGCAACCCGCCCGCAGCGGGCACCACCAAGCCCGTCCGGCGATTGAGGACATCAGTAACCCGCACCCGGCACCGGGCGCGCGCGCACCATCAAGCCCGTCCGGCGATTGAGGACATCAGTAAGCCGCGCCCGCGCACCGGGCAGACGCCAAAACCCAGCCCGTCCGGCGCTTGAGGACAAAGAAGGAAGCCGCGCCCATCACCGGGGCGCAGACGCTCGTCCGGCGGTGGAGGACACCACCCCCGCCACCCCATCGAGCACGCACCGCAGCCCGAACGAAAAGTCCACGTCCGGCTCGTCCACCGCGTCCAGCACCCCCGCCTCCAACGACCGCGCCACCGAAGGAAACCGCTCCGGATCCGCGAGCCGCCGCAGCGTGCGCGCGGTGCGGGCCATCACCTCCTCCGCCGACACCCCGCTCGACTCCACCGCCGCCCCCAAGTCCGCCATCAGCGTCGCCTCGTTCCGTACGTAGCCGCTGACCAGCAGAATCACCGCGATCTTCGTCCCCTCGTCCAGCCCCGTCCCCTCCAGCGCCACCAGGCCCCGCTCCCACCACGCCACCATGTTCGGCGTCGCCGGCGGGCCCGAGCGCGGGATGCGGAGGGCCCACAGGTTCCGGTGGAACACCTCCCGCTGCGCCCACGCCCACAGCGAGAGCGCCTCGCGCCACCCCGTCCCCGGCGGCGGCGCCGCGGGCGGCGGGCCCATCGCGTCCTCCTGCATCAGCAGGTACAGCTCGTCCTTCGCGCCCACGTACCGGTACAGCGACATCGTGGACGCGCCCAACTCCTTCGCGACCCGCCCCATCGACACCGCCCCAAGCCCCTCCGCCGCCGCGATCGCGACCGCCGCGTCGACGATCCGGTCCAGGCTGAGGCCCGGCTTCGGGCCCTTCGCGGGGCGTTCCCGCAGCCCCCACGCCGCCTCGACGCTCGCGGGCAGCCCCGTGCCACCGCCGGTGTCCGTCATGGTTCCTGCCTCCCGAAGAGCCGGTACGCCCCTCCCGCTTGACGCCCATCCTAGTAATGCGTAATTCTTACGCAGTAACGCGTAAGGGTTACGCAGAAGAGGGGGAAGCGCACTCATGCGCCAGCGACACGACGACCAACCGGCCGTGGAGGCCATCGGGCTCCACAAGTCGTACGGAAGGGGGAGGGGAAGCCGCCTCCACGTCCTCCGCGGCATCGACCTCCGCGTCCCCCGCGCCGGCGTCTTCGCGCTGCTCGGGCCCAACGGCGCCGGCAAGACCACCGCCGTACGCGTCCTCGCCACGCTCACCGAGGCCGACGCCGGCACCGCGCGGGTCGCCGGGTACGACGTGGTCGCCGACCGGCGGCGCGTACGCGGCGCGATCAGCCTCACCGGTCAGTTCGCCGCCGTGGACGAGAAGCAGACCGGCGCGGAGAACCTCCGGATGACGGCCCGCCTCAGCGGCCTCTCCCGTGCCGCCGCCCGCCGCCGGGCCGGGGAGTTGCTCGACCGCTTCGACCTCGCCGACGCGGCCGGCCGCCTCGTCCGTACGTACTCAGGAGGGATGCGCCGCCGCCTCGATCTCGCGGCGGGACTCGTCGGCGAGCCCGAGGTCGTGTTCCTGGACGAGCCCACCACCGGTCTCGACCCGCGCAGCAGGCAGGAGTTGTGGCAGGTCGTGCGTGACCTCTCGGCCCGGGGCGCGACGGTCTTCCTGACCACCCAATACCTGGAGGAGGCCGACCTGTTGGCGGACCGGATCGCCGTGATGGACGCCGGGCGGCTGGTCGCGGAAGGCACGGCGGACGAGCTGAAGAGCCGTATCGCCGGACATCGGCTCGACCTCGTGCTGACGGGTCCGGCGGCGTATCTGCGCCTCGCGTCCCGGGCCGTGCACCACGCGCCGGACGCGCTGACCCTCGGACTGCCGACGGACGGCACCGCCGCGCACGTACGCCGGCTGCTCGACGAGATCGACCCCGACCGTACGGAGGTGGCGCGCTTCACCGTCCGCGGCGCCACCCTCGACGACGTCTTCCTCACCCTCACCGGCCGGACCCGGGCCCCGCGCCCCGCCGAGAGGGCCGCCCATGTCTGACACGCTGACCCAGTCCGCCGTGATGGCCGGCCGCGTCGTCCGCCTCAGCAGACGCAACACCGACGCCGTCATCACCTCGCTGATGCTCCCCGTCATGCTGATGCTGATCTTCGTCTACTTCTTCGGCGGAGCCATCGACACCGGGACGCGGTACGTGACCTACGTCGTCCCCGGCGTCCTGCTGCTCTGCGCGGGATTCGGCTCCGCCACCACCGCGGTCGGCGTGAGCGAGGACATGAAGGGCGGGATCGTCGACCGCCTCCGCTCCCTCGACGTCGGCGGCGTCCCGATGCTCGCGGGCCACGTCGCGGCGAGCACGCTCCGCAACCTCGTCTCGACCACCCTCGTCCTCGGCGTCGCCTTCCTGATCGGCTTCCGCCCCTCCGCGACCCTGCCGGGCGCCTTCGCGGCGGCCGGCCTCCTGCTCGCGTTCGTCGTGGCGGTCTCCTGGCTCTCCGCGGTGGCGGGCCTGCTCGCCAAGACCCCCGAGGCGGCGGGCGGCTTCACCTTCTTCATGATGTTCCTGCCCTACCCGAGCAGCGCGTTCGTCCCGATCGACACCATGCCCACCTGGCTCCACGCCTTCGCCGACCACCAGCCGGTCACGTCGGTGATCGAGTCCCTGCGAGGCCTCCTGCTGAACCAGCCGGTCGGCTCGGCGCCGTGGACGGCCCTGGCCTGGTGCGGGGGCATCCTGGCGGTGGCGACGGGTCTGTCGGGGGTGCTGTTCAGGGCCCGGACGGCGTGAGCGGTCCGGGGGCGGGGGGTGGAGCAGTCCGGGGCCGGAAGCGGAAGTGGTACGGCCCAGCTGCCGGGCGCCGCGCGCCGTACCGGGGCCGGAGGACACCCCCGGGCGGACTCAGAACACGTCCGGGCACCACGGGCGCCGCGCCGTGTGGAACAGGACGTCCGTGCGGGCCGCCGCGCCCGGCGTCTCCTCCGTCAGGGCGCCCAGCGCCGCCAGCGTCGTCGCCGACTCGTCGCCCAGGTACAGCGCGCCCAACTCCCTTACGTCCAGCACCACATCCGCAGACTCCGTGGTCGGCGCGCACGTCGCGCCCGCCGGGGAGGCGTCCAGGCGGAAGCGGCCGGCGGCCAGGTTCGCGGTGTCCTGGACGTCCAGGACCAGCGTGCCGGGCGCCGCGTACGTGCGGGCCTCCAGGGCGCGTACGACGTCGAGGATCCGTACCCACAGAAAGTCGGCGTGCGTGACGACCCGCGCCGCGCGCGGGTCCGGCAGGAAGCGGGTCACCAGGTCGTCCGGGCCGCGGTGGCCCGTCCTCACCGTCGCCACCCAGTCGATGGAGCAGACGAACTGCCAGAGCGCCCGCTCCGCCGCCGGCGTCAGGGCGATCAGGCCGCGCACCGACGCCGTGCACTCCGGCGTCTTCGCGTCGCCCCACGTGCCGTCCGCGGAGTACCTGACCAGGCCCTCCACTTCGCCCGCGGCCGAGCGGTACACCGCGTAGAACGACTCGACCTGGGGCACGACCCAGGCGTCCAGGCCCGTCTCCCTGCGCCACCAGCGCTCGTCGCGGTCGATCGCGCCCGGCTGGGTGACCCGGAACCGGTCGTGGAGTTCGGGGCCGATCTTCCGTACGTCGGCGAGGTCGACCAGGTCGATCCGGCCGCCGTCGTCCGGGCCGGACCTGCGGGGGTCGAGTCCGGTACGCGCCACGTCGATCGCCCACTCGGTGATCCACGTGGCGGGACCGAAGCCGAACCGCCCGTAGATCGGGTACTCCGCCGCGATCAGCGTGGCAACCGCGTCGCCGCGCTCCTTCGCCGCCGCCAGGTCCGCGCCCATCATCCGGCCGAGGAGCCCCCGCCTGCGGTGGGTCGGGGAGACGGTCACGTTCGAGATCGCGTCGGCCATGAGCGTGGCGCCGCCCACGACCGTCAGCTCCTGCGGGAACGACCGGAAGGTGGCGACGCAGCGGCCCTCGTCGAAGGCGCCCAGCGTACGGGTCAGGTCGGCGGCGGCCCGCCGCGACGCCACCACGTCGTCGGCCGAGACGGGCGGCCGCAGGAATCCGGTGTTCAGGGCGCGGTGCCAGTCGGGGAACTCGGCTTCGCTGACGGTACGGACCTCAGGGCTCATGGATCTCACGCTATGCCGTTCACCCGATCGGGTGCACGCGGTTTTGAATCGGGTGCATGTGGATCCGGATCGGGTGCGCGTGGATGTGAATCGGGTGCGCGTCGATCTGATCCGCCCAGGTCAGGACCCGTACCGCGCCCGTCAGAACGCCGCCCGCACCGACCCCACCGCCACGCCCCCGCCCAGCAGCGGCGCCCGCCCGATCCGTTCCCGTACCTCCGCCGTCACCCCCAGCAGCTCCAGCGCCCGCGCCAGGACCGGGCCCAGCGCCCGGATCCCGCCGTCGTCGATCTTGAAGGCCAGCGCGCGGCCGTCCGGCAGCGCCACCGCCTGGACCGCCTCCGCGCCCATCTTCGACAGCGCCCCCGGCACCTCCCGCATCAGCCAGGTGTCGGAGCGGCGCGTGCCCGCCACGTACTCGGGGTGCGCGCGCATCGCGTCCGCCACCCGACGCTCCGACGTGCCCGGGGCGGCGAGCACGAAGTGGCGGAAGGAACGGGCGAGACCGGTGAGGCTGATCGCCATCAGCGGGGCGCCGCAGCCGTCCGTACCGACCGCCGCGACCCGCTCGCCCGAGACCTCCTCGACCACCGTGTGGACGAGCCGCTGGAGCGGATGGTCCTGGTCCAGGTAGGTGTCGGTGGGCCAGCCGTTCAGGGCGCAGGCGGCCAGCATCGCCGCGTGTTTGCCCGAGCAGTTCATGGCCACCCGGTCGCGCACCCCGCCGGCGGCGAGAAACGTTTCTGCTTCCACCTGGTCCAGCGGCAGGTCCGGCGGCGTCCGCAGATCGGTGACGGTCAGCCCGTGCTCGGCGAGCATCGTCCGTACGAGGTCGAGGTGGAACCACTCGCCCGAATGACTCGCGGCGGCCAGCGCCAGCCGCTCGCCCGCCAGGTCCAGCCCCGCGCGCAGGACGGCGGCGGCCTGCATCGGCTTGTTGCTGGAGCGCGGGAAGACCGGGGCGCCGGGGTCGCCCAGCGCGAACTCCACACTGCCGTCCGCCGCGAGCAGCACCAGCGTCCCCCGGTGGTACCCCTCGGTGAATCCGGACCGTACGACCTCCGCGAGGACGGGCGGCGCCGCAGGGACGGCGGGGGCGGCGGGGGCGGCGCCCGGTGAGACGCCCGGCGACACGGCCGGGAAGACGACTGAGGTACCGCCCGGTGCTGTCGCCGGGGGTACGGCGCCCGGCGATACGGGGCCCGGGGATACGGCGCCCGGTGCCGCCGCCGCGGGTATGGCGCCCGGTGCGGTCGCCGGGGGTACGGCGGGGGTGTGAGACGTCATCGTCGGCCTTCCGTGACGGGTGCGGTCGGTACGGACAGGGGCGGATCCCGCCGACGCGGCCTCGTGAGCCTTCGACCGATCGGTCTTACGTCAGCAGGTCGTCCACTTGTGCTTCCCCGTCACGGTACCTGCGGGCGATCTCCCCGATGCAGTCGTCCGCCGTGCGCTGGAGCTGGTGACGGCGGCGCGAGATCTGCTGCTCGTTGCGGACCAGCCGCCCCATCGCGGTGTGCAGTTCGTCGTCCGTACGGGCTTCCAGGTCCGACAGCTCGACCTCGGCCAGCGTCTCCGCCGCCAGCAGCCGGTACTCCTCGCTGCGCGGAGTGGAAAGCGTCACATGCCGGGCGGACGAGCGGTGCCGGGAGGGCGCGTCCGCGAGGATCTCGGAGAGCCGGTCCACCACGGACGTCCCGGGCGCGCGGTCCACGACCGGTGTCTCGGGCGCGGTACGGCGGGCCAGCTCGGCCCGCAGGATGTCGATGCGCCCCTGGAGCAGCCGCCGCAGATAGCTGAGGTCGGCCTCGTCGCGCTGCGAGTCCCGGCGCAGCGCGCGCAGCTCGGGCAGGCGCAGCACGGTGAAGTCGTACGGCCGGGGGGCGGGCAGGACGCCCTCGCCGCCGGTCCGCTGGACGGGGGGCCGCCCGCCGGAGTGGCCGCCCGACTGGCCGCCGGAGTGACCGCCGGCCTGCACCGCGCCCCTGACCGGGCCGCCCGCCGCCCTGGCCGCGGGGCCGCTGCCCGTACCGCTGGTGGTGCGGGTCCTCGGTACGGGGCCGGACGGCTGCCCGGCGCCAGATGTACTCGTCACGCGTACTCCCCATCCCTCGACCGGTGCGCGAGCGCACCGCCTCCGAGCATGGTGCCACTCATGCACCTGCACGTGCGGGCACTCTGCACCCGTTCGGCCCCCGCTAGATTGGTCGTCATGCGAGCGGTGGTGCAGAGGGTCGACGGCGCGAAGGTCTCCGTGGTGACGGACGCGGGGACGGAAACCGTGGGCGAGATCATCGGTGAGGGCCTGTGTGTGCTGGTCGGAGTCACCCATGAGGACACGGCGGAGAAGGCGGGACAACTCGCCCGCAAGCTCTGGTCGCTGCGGATCCTGGAGGGCGAGAAGTCCTGTTCGGACGTGAACGCCCCGCTCCTGGTGATTTCGCAGTTCACTCTCTACGGGGACGCCCGCAAGGGACGCCGCCCGACGTGGAACGCCGCCGCGCCCGGGCCGGTGGCCGAGCCGCTGGTCGACGAGGTGGTGGCGCGGCTGCGTGAGCTGGGGGCGACGGTGGAGACGGGCCGGTTCGGGGCGGACATGCGGGTCTCGCTGACGAATCACGGCCCGTTCACGGTGCAGCTGGAGATGTGAGGGCGTAAAAGCGCAGAAGCGCGTAAAAGCGCGGAAGCGGGGGCCGCGCGGAGACGCGGTCGCTCAGACCTCCACGACCGCTTCCTGCGCCGCCGCCGTGTCCCCCGCCATCAGCTCCGCGTCCACCGGCACGTTGCGCTTGATCAGGGCCAGCGCGATCGGCCCGAGCTCGTGGTGGCGCGCCGACGTCGTGACGAAGCCCAGCTGCCGTCCCTCCGCGCCGTCCGCCGCGAGCCGGATCGGGGTGCCGTGCCCGGGCAGCAGGACCTCGCTGCCGTCCAGGTGCAGGAAGACGAGCCGCCGCGGCGGCTTCCCCAGGTTCTGGACGCGCGCGACGGTCTCCTGGCCGCGGTAGCAGCCCTTCTGGAGATGTACGGCACTGCCGATCCACCCCAGCTCGTGCGGGATCGTCCGGTGGTCGGTCTCGAAGCCGAGGCGCGGCCGGTGGTTCTCGACGCGCAGGGCCTCGTACGCGAGGATCCCGGCCAGCGGGCCGTGCGCGGCCGCGTAGGCCTCCAGGTCGGCGCGGGGCAGGAACAGGTCCCGGCCGTACACCGTCTCCCGTACGGCCGTCCCCTCGGGCACCTCGGCGATGGAACCGGCCGGCAGGTGGACGAGTGCGATGTCGTCGGTACGGTCCGCGACCTCGACCCGGTAGAAGAACTTCATCGACTCCAGGTACGCGACGAGCGCCTCGCGCGTGCCCGGTTCGACGTGCGTCCAGGTGGTCGTACCGTCGTCCACGAGGTAGAGGGCGTGCTCGATGTGGCCGTTCGCGGAGAGGACCAGCGCCTCGGTCGCCTCCCCCGGGGCCAGCTCGCTGACGTGCTGGGTGAGCAGCAGGTGCAGCCAGGCCAGCCGGTCGTCGCCGGTGATCGTGACGATCCCGCGGTGGGAGAGATCGACGAGTCCGGTGCCGTCCGCGAGCGCGCGCTGTTCTCGGAACAGGTCGCCGTAGTGGGCGGCGACCTCTTCGTCCGATCCTTCTGCGGCGACGGCTCCGGGCAGGAACAGCAAGGGGCTCTTCATACCGGTAAGCGTACGACTCGCTACGGCTCCGTGTCCGCGCCGTCGGTGCCCAGTCCGGCCGCGCAGTCGGCGCAGCGCCCGAAGATCGCGAAGTGCTTCATGTCGGTCGAGAAGCCGTGGTCCTCGCGGAGTTTCCTGGTGAAGTCGGCGGCGATCGCGACGTCCGCCTCGATCACGTTCGTACAGTCCCGGCAGACCATGTGGATGTGGTGGTGGCGGTCGGCGAGGTGGTACGTCGGAGCGCCGTGTCCCAGGTGGGTGTGGGAGACGAGGCCCAGCTCCTCCAGCAGCTCCAGGGTCCGGTAGACGGTGGAGATGTTGACGCCGGAGGCGGTTCTGCGCACCTCGCAGAGGATGTCGTCCGGGGTCGCGTGCTCCAGGGTGTCGACGGCTTCGAGGACAAGCTGGCGCTGGGGCGTCAGCCGGTAGCCGCGCTCGCGCAGGTCGCTCTTCCAGTCGGTGCTCACCACGCGACCAGTGTAGGCGGGCGGGACGCGCTTGTGGCTGGTGTGCCGACAGCCCCGTACTCCGGCGGCCCGCACCCGCTTCCCGTACCTACTTGAAGAATGCGATGCCGTCGTCCGGCAGGTCTCCGAGGTCCTTCGCCCAGGCGGCGACCTGGTCCGGGGTGACGACCTTCTTGAGGTGGGCGGACATGTACGGCCGCAGCGGCACCTCGGGCGTCGCCTTCTCGCCGACCCACATCAGGTCGCTCTTCACATAGCCGTAGAGCCGCTTGCCGCCGCTGTACGGGCCGGCGGCGGCGGTACGGGCCACCGCGTCGGTCACCAGGTCGATCTGCGGCTTCTGGTCGGCCAGCTCGCCGTACCAGATCTCCACGACACCCTGGTCGCGGACCATCACGACCTCGACCTTGCGGTCCTTGTCGATGCGCCAGAACCCGGACTCCGACTCGATGGGCCGGAGCTTGTTGCCCTCGGCGTCGAGCGCCCACGTGTGCGAGACGTACTCGACGAAGTCCCTGCCGTCGTGGCTGAACGTCACTTCCTGGCCGAAGTTGGCCTTCTCGTCCCCGGGGAAGTCGAACACGCCGACGCCCTCCCAGCGGCCGAGGAGGAAGGCGAGGGGGACGAGGTCCGGGTTCAGGTCGGACGGAATCTCGATCATGAGCGGCTCAGGCGATCTGTAGAGGGCAGAGACTGGCGGTGACAGAGGCGGTAGGGGGCGGCCTGCGGCCGGGTCCGGGATCCGGACGTCAGCGCTGGCCCTGGTACAGCTTCTTCACGGTTAGGACGGAGAAGGCGAGCACGCCGACGCAGACCAGGACCAGCAGGGCGGTGAAGACGTCCTCAAGCACGGGGTGCTCCTCGGAGAGGGGTGGGGCGGTACGGACCGGGCCCCAGCCTAATGGGTGGCCGCCCGGTCCTCTCCCCGAGGTGGGGGAGGACCGGGCCGCCGGGTGCGGGGAGCGGCGGTCCCGTCAGTTGAGCAGCTGGTCCTGGAGGATCAGCGTCTGGTGGAAGGGCACGGCGGCGGCGCGGCCCTTCTTCACCGGCCTCTCGTGGACGACGAGCGCGAGGGTGTCCCCGGCCCTGACGTACGCCTGGCGGGTCTGGGCGGAGCCGTACGGTTCGGTCTCCTCGTACGCGTACACCGACGCGTCCAGGCCCGCCCCCTCCTGGGTCCAGCTCTCGTCCAGCACGGTTTCCGGGCTGCCCTTGAGCGGGACGCCGACCTCCAGCCCCTGGTCGAGTTCGTCGGCGAGGAAGGCGGCCGTGAACGACGTCGACGGGAACGTCAGCAGGTAGACCCGGGAGGAGGTGCCGTCGGGCATGGTCCAGCCGCGCGCGGCGATGTGCCGGAGGCCGGCGTCGCGCAGGGCCACGAGGAGGTCGGACCGCTCGTTGTCGTCCAGTTCGTACTCGGACAGGAACCGCTCCTCGCTCACCCAGCCGCCGGCCAGCCTCTTGTCGGCGACGGCCCCGGCCGGGGCGGGCAGCAGGAGCGCGCGGGGGTCGGCGTGGTGGATCTCGCCCGCGTTGTTGCCGCTGAACGGGCGGGGCGCGGCGGCGGGCAGCGCGGGAAGCGAGAGCTTCGGGTACTGCCAGCGCCCGTCGCTCTTGGTCGCCAGACCGGGTACGTCCTGGCGCTCCGCGTCACTGATGCCGTACGCGATCCCGCCCCCGAGCCCGGCGAAGACGAGCACGGCGACGGTCCAGCGCGCGACGGCGCGGAGGGCACGGCGGGGCGGGCGGGGCGGGCCGGGCGGGCCGGGCGGGCTGGACGCGGGCTGCGGTGTCTCGGGCTGTGCGGCCGTCTCCGCCGGCGGGAGGGGAGCCGCCGTCTCCGCCGGGCTGTCCGTGATCTGCTCGGTCATACGTATGTCCCCGGGGATGCGATGTGGTCGAGCTGCTTCCGTACGAGATCGGCGATGGCTGCCGCGTCGAACGGCTCGGAGCCGTTGGCCACGACAGTGACCATCAGGTCCTCGTCGTACGCGACGCACTGCATCCCTTCGAGGTCGATCTTGTCGCTCTTGGGCATGAGGAAGCAGGCTGCCTTCTTGTGGCCCTTGACCGCGGGCCCCTTGCGGGTGCCGGGGCGGCCGGTCTGGGTCGTGAACCAGTCGTGGACGAACGCGCGGTTCGACATCCGTACGAGAAGGATCTCCGCCGTGACGTCGGACTCCTCCGCGGCATAGGACCGGGCGCCGATCCCCTCGACGCCCAGCTTGTCGATCTCCTTCTCGAAATCACGGCGCACGGCGCCGGACAGACCCTCCCCGACGGCCTTCATGAGGGCCGTCGCCTGCTTGGCGGTGAACTCGCCGTCGTTGCCGAACTCCCCGACGTCGGGACCGAGGACGTAACCGACCGGGACCGGCAGCAGCTTGCGGCCGAGAACGGTGTCCGTACGGCCTTCGCCCGCCCTGACGGCCGGGTCCTTGTTCTCCGACTCGTCGTCGCTGTCCTCGTGGGACCAGAGGGTGGTGGGCGCGGTCCGGTCCGCCGAGTCCACGGTCCGGCTGGTGTACGTGATCCCGCCCGCGACCGCCGCGAAGACGAGGACGGCGGGCAGCACGACCGTGACGAGGCGCCGCACGCGCCGACGGGGGGCGGGGGCAGGGGCGGACTCGGGCTCGGGCCCAGGTACGGGTACGGGGTTCGCTTCGTCGTTCACAGGCGCTCCAACTGCCGCTCGGCCAGCGTGCGGATGTCCTTCTTGCTGATCGGCTTGCTGTCGAAGAGGTTGATGTCCATCATGATGTCGCCCCGGTACGCGACCGCCCTGGCCCGGTACAACGGCAGGTAGCCGGGCTTCTCCCGCACCTTGAAGAGGAAGTAGCGGCCGTTGCCGCTGCCCTTGATCGGGTCGCCCGGGTTGCCCGCTCCGCGCTTCGAGGCGGTGTCGAGGAGCTGTCCCCGCGCGATGCCTCGGACGCCTCCGTCGTTTCTGGCCCGGAGGTGGAGGACGCCTTCGTCGGCGCCGGACCGGAACTGGATGAGATTGACCTCGCCCTGGCGGTTCTGCCCCTGCTGCCAGTCCCTCGCGGCGACCCGCCGGAAGCCCTCCTCCAGCAGGCGCTCGAACATGTAGTCCTCGCTCTCGTAGTAGAGCGCGTAGGCGGAGAGCGGGATCCAGCCGTCCTCGATCAGGCTCTCCTCGTTCTCGCGCGACCCCGCCGGCTTGCTGATCAGCAGCTTCCGCAGATCCCCGTCCCGCCTCACCTGGCTGTCCTCCTCGGCGGACAGCGCCTTCACCTTCGTCCCCGCCGGCAGCGCCTTGGCGGGGTACACCAGGCCCGGCTGCGAGAGCGGCGGGAGCGCGGTCGGCGCCCGGTCCGCCTGGATCGTGTATCCGGTCGCCGTACCCGCGACCACACCGAGCAGCGCGGCCACGCCGACGATCAGAGTCGTACGGCCACGGCGACGCGGTGGCTTCGGTTCCAAAAGAAAGTCCCCCCACACAACCTCGGGTGCGGGTTCCATCGACCCGCGCACAGAGCTGACCTGCGAAGGGACGCCCTGGTTGTGCGGCGGAAGATTACAGTTCGGCTCATGGAACCGGTGAGAACGGCACAGACCGCACAGACGACGCGGAAAACCCTTGTGATCAAAGTGACGGCGGGGGCGGACGCGCCCGAGCGCTGTTCCCAGGCGTTCACCGTGGCGGCGGTCGCCGTGGCCAGTGGGGTGCGGGTCTCGCTCTGGCTGACGGGCGAGGCCGCGTGGTTCGCCCTGCCCGGCCGGGCGGCGGAGTTCGAACTGCCGCACGCCGCGCCGCTGCCCGATCTGATCGAGTCGATCCTGTCGGCGGGGGAGATCACGCTGTGCACGCAGTGCGCGGCCCGGCGTGACATCACGCAGGCGGATGTGCTGGAGGGCGTACGGATCGCCGGGTCGCAGGTGTTCGTCAGCGAGATCATGGGGGACGGGGTGCAGGCGCTCGTCTACTGAGGGCCGTTGATCACGACGCCGTCAGTGGCGCCTCTTCGCCTTCGTCCCCAGGTCCGTCCACGAGTCGTCGTGCCCGTCGGGCTTGTTCGGCTCGTCGTTCTTCGGTGGCTCGTCCCACCAGCGGTCGTCACGGCTCCGGCTGTTGCCGACGATCGCCGCGACGGGCGGGATGACCATGGCCACCACACACATTCCGATGGCCGCCGGGATCGACCAGATCCGCACGAAGGACCAGGCGGAGACGAAGAGGATCAGGCATCCGCCCATGAGCACGAAGTAGCCGCGACGGCGTCGCGTGTACATACCTCCAGGGTACGACCGGAGGGCGCCGGGCGGGCGGGTCAGGACCGGTCGGACGCTCCCGGACGGCGCGGAGGGCCGCACCCCTTCCAGTGGCGTCCAACCCCCTGGGGCACGGCCCTCCGGCCGGTCAAATCCGTTGCGCGCGTGCGCGTCGCTCAGACCGCGATCGCGACCTCCGAGAGGCCACCCGTCTGCGCGACGACCGTGCGGTCCGCCGTGCCGCCGGGGACGAGGGCCCGTACGGTCCACGTTCCCTCGGCCGCGTAGAAGCGGAACTGTCCGGTCGCCGAGGTCGGGACCTCCGCGGTGAACTCGCCGGTCGAGTCCAGCAGCCGTACGTAACCGGTGACGGGCTGGCCGTCCTTGGTCACGGAACCCTGGATGGTGGTCTCACCGGGCTTGATCGTCGAGGCGTCGGGGCCGCCGGCCTGTGCTCCACACATACGTTCAGTCCTTACAGGTCGGGACGGATTACTTGTTGGCGCCGAGCTCGATCGGCACACCCACGAGGGAGCCGTACTCGGTCCACGAGCCGTCGTAGTTCTTGACGTTCTCGACACCGAGCAGCTCGTGCAGCACGAACCACGTCAGGGCCGAGCGCTCGCCGATACGGCAGTACGCGACGGTGTCCTTGGAGAGGTCGATCTGCTCGGCCGCGTACAGCTCCTTGAGCTCGTCGTCGGAGCGGAACGTACCGTCGTCGTTGGCGTTCTTCGACCACGGGATGTTGCGGGCGGTCGGGATGTGGCCCGGGCGCTGCGACTGCTCCTGGGGGAGGTGCGCGGGGGCGAGCAGCTTGCCGCTGAACTCGTCGGGCGAGCGCACGTCGACCAGGTTCTGCGTGCCGATCGCGGCGACGGCGTCGTCGCGGAAGGCGCGGATGGCGGTGTTCTGGGCCTTGGCCTTGTACGAGGTCTCGGCGCGCTGCGGCACGGCCTCGACCAGGTCGCGGGAGTCCAGCTCCCACTTCTTGCGGCCACCGTCGAGGAGCTTGACGGAGTCGTGGCCGTACAGCTTGAAGTACCAGTACGCGTAGGACGCGAACCAGTTGTTGTTGCCGCCGTACAGGATGACGGTGTCGTCGTTCGCGATGCCCTTGGCCGAGAGGAGCTTCTCGAAGCCCTCCTGGTCGACGAAGTCGCGGCGGACCGGGTCCTGGAGGTCGGACTTCCAGTCGATCTTGACGGCGTTCTTGATGTGGTTCTTGTCGTAGGCCGAGGTGTCCTCGTCGACCTCGACGATGACAACCTTCGGGTCGTCGATGTGGGCCTCGACCCAGTCGGCGTCTACCAGGACGTCACTGCGGCTCATGCTGTTCTCCTCCGGGGCAGTTACGGCGAGATGGTGCGAGTGGTGCCAGTGGTACGGGGAGCGGCTTCCGGGCACGGGGCGGGGAGGCCTGCGTACGGCGCGTGTGGGCCCTGGACGGCGCGCGGGGGCCCGGGGAAATGCGGGAAGATCCTTGAACTGAAAAGGCCCGCTCAGAGGGTGCGACAGAGCATGGCGGAGACGCGGCACAGGTCTACTGCCCGCCGCTTCGTGAGGTCCGCCTGTCGCTTCATGGTTCCGATCGTAGGTACGTCCTGCCGGACATGTCACCGCCGTGTCACATGGCGAGACGCGATCGCCCACCATGCGAGACAAAATCCGATGACCCCAGGAATCCCGGGGAGAACGGGATGTTCAGTCCCGCGGGGTGGTCACGTAGGCGGTGAAGGCGGTCCACGCGGTGGGCGACAGGGCGAGACTGCCGAGCCCGGTGTCCTTGGAGTCGCGGACGTGGACGGCGTCGGCGCGGGCGGCGATCTCGACGCAGTTGTCACCGCCGGTGCCGCTGTAGCTGCTCTTGAACCAATCCGGTTCGGCGGGACTCATAGCGCCTCCTCGCGCGGAACGGTCACGTACGCGGTGAAGGCGGCCCACGCGGTGGGCGAGAGAACGAGACGGCCGAGCCCGGTGTCCTTCGAGTCACGTACGAGAACGGCGTCAGCGCGGGCAGCGACCTCGACGCAGTTGTCACCGCCGCTGCCGCTGTAGCTGCTCTTGAACCAGTCCAGTTCGGTGCCGCTCATAGCGCTCCTCGCATCTGCTCCAGCAGGCTCACGGTGGCCTGGCGGCTCAGGGCCTGTGAGCGCATCTTGCCATAGCGCTGGAGCATGGAACTTACGAGTTTCGGATCCGTGAGAAGCGTGCTGCTGTCGTGGCCTTCGACATAGCCGATCCAACGATGGTCCGGCGTTTCGGCCAGGTACATCTGTCCGTCGACGCCCATGTGATCCTCCTGGCGCAGCGGCATCAGCTGTATCTCGACGTTGCGCTGGAGGGCGGCTGCCAGCAGGTGATCGATGACCGTCCTGGTCACCTCGGGACCGCCGAGACGTCTCTCCAGAAGAGCCTGTTCGATGATGAAGCTGAACGCGGTGTTCGGCCTTTCCGTCAGCAGGCGCTGCCTGGCCAGTCGCGCGGCAACCAACTGTTCGATCTCGTCCTCCGCCAGCGGCGGCAGTCGGCGCTCGAAGAGCTCCCTGACGTAGGACTCGGGCTGCAACAGGCCGGGGATCCCCCGGCACTCGTACGCGTACAGCGACACCGCCTCTTCCTCGATCCCGGCCCACTGCCGGAACCAGCTGGCCAGCCCCGCCTTGCGCGTCAGGCTGCGGCCCGCCGCCTCCAGGACCCGGCCCGCCACCGGGCCCAGGACGTCGCCGGCCCGGTCGACCAGACCCCTCGGCGGGTAGCGCTTGCCCTGCTCGATCTTGGCGATGTACGGCGCCGAGTACCGCACCAGCGGTCCGAACTCCTCCTGGGTCAGGCCCGCTTCCGCGCGCAGCGCCTTCAGCACCGCGCCGAAGGTCCTGAGGCTGTCGGACGGTTCGGCCTCGCCCCTCGCCCCGCCACCGTCACCGCTGATGTCCACCATGCCGACCGCCTCCCGCTCTCCCTGCCACCGCCGCGCGTGCAACCTGAATCATCATCATTACGAAGAGTCACCCACCCAGTCCACCGAGTGAGGCGATACAAGCGGATCTGTACTGGTGGCGTACCTGGGGGCGCGGCGGCCTCACCAGCACGCTGGGGTGCATGACAGCACCGCGTTCCCAAGCGTCCCTGTCCGTGGGCGCGTTCACGCAGCGGTTCTCCGCCACCCGGCGGGGGGCGCGGCTCGCGCGGGTTCTTGCCGCGCATCAGCTGGACGCCTGGGGCGTCCCGTACGGCTCCGAGGCGTCCGACGCCGTCGCCCTCGTGGTCGCCGAACTGGCCGCCAACGCCGTCCGGCACGGCCGCGTCCCCGGGCGGGACTTCGCGCTGCGGCTCACGTACGACGGCGGTGAGGGCCTCGTACGGGTAGAGGTGTCCGACACGCACGACGCGCTGCCCCGCCTCCGCGTGTGGGACCCGGACGCGGACGGCGGTCGGGGGCTCCGGGTGGTCGACGCCCTGGCGGTGCGCTGGGGGACGAGTGGCCGTAACGGTCCGGGGAAGACCGTGTGGGCGGTCTGCGCGCTGGCGGACCGCCTCGGGCCCGGACGATGACGGTCGGGGTCAGCCGGTGAGGGCGACGTCCGTGCCCGTGCCGGAGAAGCGGAGGCCTTCCTCCGTGGCGGTGACCTTGTCGAGCGTGATGCTCGTCGGGAGGCCGTCGATCTTGAGGTCGTACGAGTCGACCAGGCCCTTGATCTGGTCGTCCAGGCCGGGGATCGGCAGTTCGCCGACGTCGACCGCCTCGAACGTGGCGGTGTTGCCGCCCTTGAGCGCCGCCGTGCAGTAGACGGTGATGTCCTGCCCCTTGAGCGCGCCGGCCACGACGTCGGGGACGGGGATGTTCGCGCCCTCCAGGATGTCGGTCGCCGGGCCCGAGACCTTGACCTGGCCCTTGGCGGCGCGTTCGGCGCCCGCGTAGCCGATGGTCGCGCCCTTGGGCGCGGTCCTGGCGAGGTCGGCGTACGAGACGCGGGCCGAGCCGTCGGCCTCGCCGACGGTGGCGGAGGAGAAGCTGCTGTCGAACGCGACGTCCCGGAGCTTCGCGCGGACGTCGGTGACCTTGACGGTCTGGCCGTCGGCGGTGGCGTCGAGACTGCCGAGGCTGATGTCCACCTCGTCGAGCGAGGAGCCGACGACCTGGGTCAGGAACGGGAAGCCCTTGATGGAGACCGTGGGGGTGGAGCTGAGCCCCTGACTCGTCCGGAGTTTGTCGGCGACCTGCCCTTGGGCGAAGTACACGGCGGCGCGGTCCGCGGCGACGAACAGCCCTCCGAAGATCACGACGAGTATCAGCAGTATTCGCAGTGCGCGCATTGCTCGGTTTCCCCCACCCTGATGGTGCTCTGTTCGATTCCGGCCCCCCTGACGACGGTGAGCGTAACCCCCGTCCGGAAGCGCTCTCACCGGAGGGACCGACGCGGGGCCGGGGCGGACGGTTCCCGACGGGGCCGTCCGCGGGCGGGAGTTGGCCTGCGGTACACAGCGGGCGCACAGGTGGGGCACAGGTGGGGGTGAGGGGGGGCCGGCCCGGTGGCGCCGGGCGACGCGCCCCCCGCCTCCGGGCCGGCGGCCCCCCACCGCCTGTGCCCCGGTCCCTCCCCCGGCTCAGGACAGCGCGCGGCCCAGCAGGTAGACCGCCGGGGCGGCGGCGGTGAGGGGGAGGGCGACGCCTGCCGTCATGTGGACGAAGCGCGACGGGTAGTCGTAACTCGCCGCGCGCAGGCCGATCAGCGCGCAGACCCCCGCGCCGAGGCCGAGCAGCGCGCCCTTCGCGCCGAGGTCCGTCAGCCCGCCCGCCACGACGCCGGCGCCGGTCGCCGCCAGCAGGGCCACCACGACGGAGACCACGCCGGGCAGCGGCAGCGCACGCGCGACCGTCGCCACGGCGACCGCGATCGCGCCGACGACGACGGCGTCCGGGACGGCAGCGAGATGTCCGGTGGCCAGGATGGCGAGCGCGGCGGAGGCGACGGTGGCCATCAGGCCCTGCATCCGCTCGTCGGCGCCCGCGTGGCTGCGGAGCTGGAGGACGAGCGTGAGCAGCACCCAGATGCCGAGCGTGCCGAGGATCGCGGCGGGGCCGTTCTCCTTGCCGACGGTGAGGAGGACGACGTCGGAGACCAGCCCGCCGAGGAACGCGAGCGCGATGCCCTGCCGGGCCGGCCACATGCCGTTGAGCCGGAACCATCCGGCGGCGGTGACGGCCTGGAGCAGGACGAGCGGGACGAGCAGCGCGTACGGGCCGAGGGCGGCGCCGCCGGCGAGGAGCAGCCCGAGCACCGCGGTGAGCCCTGCGGGCTGCATGCCGGGCGGAATGATGGGCGACCGCCCCTCGGCGCGGGCGCGCTGGGCGTCGGTGATGCGGGCGTTGCCCATAGTGGTGGGCGGGCTGTACCCGTCGGCGACGGAAGCGCCCTGGGGCGCGCCCTGCCCGAACGCGTCGAAGGCCCCACCCTGCGGGGGCGCGGCGGCGCGCGCGGACGCGGCGGGATACCCGGCGACCCCGGGTTGCCCCCCGGCCCCGGGGAACCCAGCGCCCCCGGCACGGCCCCCGGCCCCGGGGTACCCAGCGCCCCCGGACTGCCCAGCGCCCCCGGGAAGCCCCGCGGCTCCGGCGGGCCCGGTGTGTGCCGCGGCCCCCCCGGGGTACCCAGCACCCCCGGGATGTCCCGCACCCCCGGCGGGCTCGGCGTGTGCCCCGGACCCGGCATATCCGTTGGACCCCACGTGCCCACCGGCCCCTGCGTGAGCCCCGGGCTGAGCGTGAGCCCCGGGCTGCCCGTATCCGTCGGACCCCGGGTATCCGGGAGACACCCCGCGCCCGTTGGAACCCGCAGACCCGGCATGCGCCGCAGGCCCGGTATGGGCGGCCCCGGGCTGCCCGTATCCGTCGGACCCCGGGTGCGCGGGAGATCCCGTGGGCCCCGTGGGCCCTGTCTGCGCGGCGGAGCCCCCGTGGGCGTGGGGACCCGCAGGTGCGGCAGACCCAGCGTGAGCCGCAGGCTCGACGTATCCGTCAGGCCCTCGGTATCCGTCAGGCCCCGCCTGTCCGGGAGAGACCCCACGCCCATCGGAACCCACATGACCGGCAGACCCCGCGTGAGCCTCCGGTCCGGCGTATCCGTCAGGCCCCGTATACGCGCCGGACCCCGTCCGCCCATCAGGCCCCGCCTGTCCGGGAGACACCCCGCGTCCGCTGGAACCAGCAGGCCCCACGTATCCGTCGGGCCCCGGGTACGCGGCAGAGCCCGTCCGCCCGGGAGACACCCCGTGTCCGTTCGACCCCGCGTGCTCAGCAGGACCCGCGTGGGCCCCCGGCCTCGCGTATCCGTCAAGCCCTGCCCGCGCGGGAGAACCCGCTTGCGCCCCGTATCCGGCGGATGCCCCCTGGCCGCCCGCCTGCGGCACAGGCGGTACGTAGCCGTTGGGGGTTCCGTGCGTCGGCGACGGGCCGTGTGCGTTCGGGCCCGGTGCGTTCGGGCCCGGGTGGGCGCCGGGGGCCGCGTGGGCTCCGGGGCCGGTGGGGCCCTGGTGTGCGCCCGGGTCGGTGGGGCCTCCGTGTGCGCCCGGGGTCGGGGGGCCGTAGCCCTCCGCGCCCTGCGCGGGAGTCGCAGGCCCCGGGGCCTGGCGGCGCCGGCGGCGGCCCTGGGGCTCGTGCGAGGGCGGCGCTGTGATGTCCGGGGTCTCCGGGGTATCCGGGGTCTCCGGGGGCAAGGGGTACGCGCCTTGCGGCGGCAGGTACGCCGTGTCCGCGGCGGGCTGCTGGGGCCGTACGTGCGGCTGGTACTGCGTGTCCCACGTCTGGCCCTGCCAGGTCTGCGACGACGGTTCCGCCGACGCGGGTCCCACCTGCCGCGGTTCGGCCCAGCCCTCGCCCTGGCCCTGGCTCTGGCCATGCCCCTGTCCCTGGCCATGCCCCCAGCCCTCGCCCTGCGGAGGCGGCGGCGACGCCTGGTCCCCGAGCCCGGCACCGTACGAGTTGCCCGCCGGCGCCTGGTCCCCGAGCCCGGCACCGTACGAGTTCCCCGTCGGTGCCCGGTCCCCGTACCCCGGCCGGTGCGGCTCCTGTGGGTACGGGTGGCCGTACTGGTCGTACCCCGGTCCGTACGGGTTCTGCTGATCGTCGCTCATGCTGTGCGGTTCACCCTCCTGCGAACGGCGGGAGCACCTCGACCGTGCCGCCCTCGGCAAGCCGTACGGTCTCATGCCCGCGGGTGCCCACGGGGGCGCCGTCCACCAGGAACGAGCACCGCCGGAGCACCAGGGCCAGCTCGCCCGGGTGGTTCAGCCGGGCCGCCTCAAGCGCTTCCGCCAGGTTGTCGGCGGTGTACGGCTCCTCCGCCGTCCCCGCCGCGGCCTTCGCCGCCGCCCAGTAGCGAATCGTTCCCGCTGCCATGAACGGTCCTCCCTTCCCGGTCGTGTGCCGGCCCGTCCGGCCGGTCGTGTGCCGGCCCGTCCGGCCGGTCGTGTGCCGGCCCGTCCGGCCGGTCGTGTGCCGGCCCGTCCGGCCCTCCGTGCCCGTCCGCCCACCATGTCCGTCCGGCCCTCCATGATGGACGAACCCCCTCACCGCTCCGGCACCAGCCACCCCGCGATACGCCCCAGCAGCGCCTCGTCCGCCGCGTTCTCCGCGTGACCCATGCCACGCTCCACCCACAGCTCCGCCGCGCCCGCCGCCGCCAGCATGTGCGGGTGGTCCAGCGGGAAGTACGGATCGCGGTCGCCGTGCACGAGCAGCAGCGGGGTCGGGGCGATCAGGGGGACCGCTTCGGTCGGAGACAGGGGTACGGGGTCCCAGTCCCGGTCATGGATACGGGTACGGAAGCCCACGCGTCCCACGAACCGCCCCGCCGGCCGCGTCACCACCCAGTGCAGGCGGCGCATCGGAGCCGTACCCCGGTAATACCAGCGAGCGGGCGCACTGACGGAGACCACCGCGTCCGGCTCCGCTTCGATGCGCCCCCCGTGCCGCGCTCCGTGCAGCGCCGCGTGACGCAGCACCACCGAGCCGCCCATCGAGAAGCCCACCGTGACCACCCGCGTATGGCCGAGCGAGCGGGCCCACTCCACCGCCGCGGCCACGTCCAGCACCTCGCGGTCGCCGACCGTCGACCGGCCACCGGACGCCCCGTGCCCCCGGAAGGAGAACGTCACCACGGCCGCCCGGCGTGCGAAGACCCGGGCCGCGCGGCGGATCGCGGGCCGTTCGAGTGACCCGGTGAAGCCGTGCGCCACCACGATCGCCGTGCCCCCGGACCCCTCATGATCCGCGGTCGAATCCTGGGGGAAACCCGCTGTACACGGCTCGTACATCGCGTCAAGAGGCACCCCGTCGGCCGTCCTGAGGACCGTGCGCACGGCCCCCGGAGCGGTCGGGGTATCTGATGAACTGCGGTATCGACCCTCTTCCAAGGCGCACATGTGGGCTATTCTGCTGCGAAGAGGATCCGGGCAACGTAGCCCCCGGGTCCTTTTGCGTTTCCCGATCGTTGTTACAGACAGATGTCACAGGGTGACGAACGCAGCATTACGAACACCGCTCGAAGAACACGCACCACCAGCAGTGCCGCATACGTCCTCGCAGGGACCGAGGAGGAACCGACGTAATGGGCAAGCGAACCGTGTACGACCCCAGCATCACCCCGCACGAAGCCCGGTACGAAGCCGGGTACGAAACCAGCTCCACCGGGGCAGGTGAGCCGCGATGAGTTCTCTGCTGCTCCTGACCAACGCCCTCCAGCCGTCGACGGAGGTGCTTCCCGCCCTCGGACTGCTGCTCCACAACGTGCGGGTCGCCCCCGCCGAAGGCCCCGCTCTCGTCGACACCCCGGGTGCCGACGTCATCCTGATCGACGGCCGCCGCGACCTCCCGCAGGTGCGCTCGCTCTGCCAGCTGCTCCGCTCCACGGGACCGGGCTGCCCGCTGCTCCTCGTCGTGACGGAGGGCGGCCTCGCGGCCGTCACCGCGGACTGGGGCATCGACGACGTCCTGCTCGACACGGCGGGTCCCGCCGAGGTCGAGGCCCGGCTGCGCCTCGCGATGGGCCGCCAGCAGATCTCCGCCGACGACTCCCCGATGGAGATCCGCAACGGTGACCTGTCGGTGGACGAGGCCACCTACAGCGCGAAGCTCAAGGGCCGGGTCCTGGACCTGACCTTCAAGGAGTTCGAGCTGCTCAAGTACCTCGCGCAGCACCCCGGCCGGGTCTTCACCCGCGCCCAGCTGCTCCAAGAGGTGTGGGGGTACGACTACTTCGGCGGTACGCGGACGGTCGACGTCCACGTACGGCGCCTGCGGGCCAAGCTCGGCCCCGAGCACGAGTCGCTGATCGGGACCGTACGCAACGTGGGTTACCGCTTCGTCACCCCGGAGAAGGTCGAACGGGCCGCCGAGGAGGCCAAGGCGAAAGCCACCGCCGCCCTGAGCGGGGCCCGTACGGACGCCCGTACCGACGCCCGTACGGACAGCGGCGCGGAGACCTCCGCCGACCACCGCCGGGACCGTCGTGCCGAGGAGCCGCGGCACAACGGAACGGCCGGCGGAACGGTCAACGGGACCCCCAACGGGACCGCCGACGCGCGCTATGCCGAGAGGGAAGCTGCCGGACGGCCTGCCAAGAGGTAGGTCACCACGCGTAGACTGCCGCGCGTGGCCAAGGTGACGCGGGACGATGTGGCACGACTGGCGGGGACCTCGACCGCGGTCGTCAGCTATGTCATCAACAACGGACCCCGGCCGGTCGCCCCGGCCACGCGCGAGCGGGTACAAGCCGCGATCACGGAACTGGGATACCGGCCCGACCGGGTGGCGCAGGCCATGGCCTCACGGCGGACCGATCTCATAGGGATGATCGTGCCCGACGCCCGGCAGCCCTTCTTCGCGGAGATGGCGCACGCGGTCGAACAGGCCGCGGCCGAGCGCGGGAAGATGGTGCTGGTCGGCAACTCGGACTACCGCGACGAGCGTGAGGTCCACTACCTGCGGGCCTTCCTCGGCATGCGGGTCTCCGGCCTGATCCTGGTCAGCCAGGGCCCGAGCGAACGCGCGGCGGCCGAGGTCGAGGCGTGGGAGGCGCGGGTCGTCCTGCTGCACGAGCGCCCCGAGTCGCTGGACGACGTCGCCGTCGTCACGGACGACATCGGCGGCGCCCAGCTCGCCACCCGCCATCTGCTGGAGCACGGGCATCCGTACGTCGCCTGCCTCGGCGGCATGGAGGACACCCCGGCCGTCGGCGACCCGGTGGCCGACCATGTCGAGGGCTGGCGCCGGGCGATGCTGGAGGCCGGCCGCTCGGTGGAGGGCCGGCTCTTCCAGGCGCCGTACAACCGCTACGACGCCTACCAGGTCGCGCTGGGGCTGCTGGCGGGCCCCGACCGGCCGCCGGCGATCTTCTGCTCCACCGACGACCAGGCGATCGGCGTGCTGCGCGCGGCCCGCGAACTGCGCCTGGACGTGCCGGGCGAGCTGGCGGTGGCGGGCTTTGACGACGTCAAGGAGGCGGGGCTCACCGATCCCCCGCTGACGACGGTGTCGTCCGACCGTCCCGCGATGGCGCGGGCGGCGGTGGACCTGGTGCTGGACGAGGGGCTGCGGTTGGCGGGGTCGCGCCGGGAACGGGTGAAGCAGTTCCCGTCGGCGCTGATCGTGCGCCGGTCGTGCGGTTGCTCGTAGAGCCGGAGATCCCGCCGGTCCCGATGCCGTAGGGGCTGCGGACTTTATATCGGGCATACAGGGTTCTGTCGGGCTTCTCACAGGCTCCTCAGCCCGTTCTCATCTGGGGCCACGACAGTCATATGCATGACGAACTACTGGGGCCGCACCGGCGGCGAGGACAGCGAAGAGCACCAGCCCCAGGGAGCGTTCGGGGACCCCGCGTTCCCCCCTCCTCCCCCGTATCAGCCCAGCGTTCCCGCTCATCACGGCCACGGCGGCCAGGGCGGCCACGGGGGCACCCCCGCCGCGCGCCGGCTGCGCGGTCCGGTCGGACTGCTCGCGGCGGTGGCGGTCGCCGCGGCCGTGGTCGGCGGCGGTACGGCGGGCCTGGTCGAGCACTACTCCGGGGACAACACCACGAGCACCACCTCCACGACCGTCAGCGGCGCGAGCGTCTCGCAGAGCAGCCTCGGCACCGTGGCCGGCGTGGCCAAGGCGGTGTCCCCCGCGATCGTCGAGATCAACGCCACCTCCGACGCGGGTGAGGCGACCGGCTCCGGCGTGGTCCTCACCCCCGACGGCGAGATCGTCACCAACAACCACGTCATCGCCGACGCCTCCTCGGTCAAGGTCCGGCTCACGGACGGCACGTCGTACACGGCGCGGGTCGTCGGCGCCGACCCCGCGAAGGACCTCGCCCTGATCAAACTGGACGGCGCGAGCGGCCTGAAGACGGCCACACTCGGCGACTCCTCCCAGGTCAAGGTGGGTGACGAGGTCGTGGCGATCGGCTCGCCCGAGGGGCTGTCCGGGACGGTGACGAGCGGGATCGTCTCCGCGCTCGACCGGGACGTGACCGTACCGAAGGAGACCGACCAGAGCCAGCAGCGGCAACAGCAGGACCAGGGCGGCGGCTGGCCGTTCCAGTTCGGCGGACAGCAGTTCAACGGGGACACCGGGGACTCGACCACCACGTACAAGGCGATCCAGACCGACGCGTCGCTCAACCCGGGCAACTCCGGTGGCGCGCTGATCAACATGCGGGGCCAGATCATCGGCATCAACTCGGCGATCTTCGCCTCCGGCTCCGGCACGAGCAGCTCGGAGGCGGGCAACGTGGGCCTCGGCTTCGCGATCCCGGTCGACACCGTGAAGGCGGACCTGGCGAGCCTGCGGGACGGCGGCACCAACTGACGACCGCGGCGGCCACCGCGGTCGCACCACATACGCCACCCAGACAGGGGGCCGTGCGACGCTGGTAGCAGCCCTGCCCCCGTCCCCCGCCCCTCCTGCCGGAAGAAGCGACATGAGTCCCGCCGAAGGCGATCCCCAGCGGATCCTGATCGTCGACGACGAGCCCGCCGTGCGCGAGGCTCTCCAGCGGAGCCTCGCGTTCGACGGCTACGGGACCGAGGTCGCCGTGGACGGTTTCGACGCGCTCGCCAAGGCCGCCGCCTACGCACCCGACCTGATCGTCCTCGACATCCAGATGCCGCGCATGGACGGCCTCACCGCCGCCCGCCGCCTCCGGGCCGGCGGCTCCACGGTCCCCATCCTGATGCTGACCGCGCGCGACACCGTCGGCGACCGGGTCACCGGTCTCGACGCGGGCGCGGACGACTACCTGGTCAAGCCGTTCGAGCTGGACGAGCTGTTCGCGCGGATCCGCGCGCTGCTGCGGCGCAGCTCGTACGCGGCGGCCACCGAGGGGGTCGCCGAGGAGGACGTCCTCGCCTTCGCCGACCTGCGGATGGACCTGACGACCCGTGAAGTCACGCGCGGCACACGGCGCGTGGAGCTGACCCGTACCGAATTCACCCTCCTGGAGATGTTCCTCACGCACCCGAGACAGGTGCTCACCCGCGAGCAGATCCTCAAGGCCGTGTGGGGCTTCGACTTCGAGCCGAGCTCCAACTCCCTTGATGTGTACGTGATGTACCTGCGGCGCAAGACGGAGAGCGGCGGCGAACCGCGCCTCGTCCACACCGTGCGGGGAGTGGGGTACGCCCTGCGGGCCGAGGTCGCCGCGGGCGGTCAGGAGTGATCTCTCCGGTACGCCGGTTCCGGGCGCTGCCGATGCGCTCGCGGCTGGCCCTCCTGGTGGCGACCGCGGTGGCGGTGGCGGTCGCGGCGGTGGCGGCGGCCTGCTGGCTGCTGACGCGGGCGCAGTTGCAGAGCGAGCTGGACAACTCGCTGGAGAACACCAGCGTGTCCCAGCTGACGGCGACCGCGACGGACGCCGTCAACAACTGCCTCGACGGGACGGACGCGGAGGCTGCGGCCAACCCCGGCGGTTTCGCCAACTTCCAGGTGGTTCTCGCGGACGGCCAGCGGTGTGTCGCGCGGGGCTCGGAACCGGTCAAGGTCCACGCGTCGGACAAGGCCGTGGCGGACAGCCCGGTCCGGGAGACCTCGCTCCACGACAGCACGACCGACAAGGGTGCGGCGGTACGGGTCTACACCCAGCAGGGTGCGATCCGGCTGCCCGCCCCGCCCGGCGTCCAGCCCGTCGTGGCCAAGGTCGCCGTGTCCGTGTCCCGCCCCCTCAGCGAGATCGACAACTCCCTCAACCGGCTCGCCCTCCTGCTCGCCGCCGTCGCCGGCGTCGGGGTGATCGGGGCGGGCGCGGCCGGGCTGTGGGTGGCGCGCGCGGGGCTGCGGCCCGTCGACGGGCTGATCGGGACGGTCGAGCACATCGCCCAGACCGAGGACCTCACCGTCCGGATCCCGGTGGAGGGCGACGACGAGATCGCCCGGCTGTCCCAGGCCTTCAACTCCATGACGGCGGCGCTCGCGTCGTCCCGCGAACGGCAGTCCCAGCTGATCGCCGACGCGGGCCACGAGCTGCGGACGCCGCTCACCTCGCTCCGTACGAACATCGAACTCCTCGCGCGCAGCGACGAGACGGGCCGGGCGATCCCGCCCGACGACCGCAGGGCGCTGATGGCGTCCGTCAAGGCGCAGATGACGGAACTGGCGGCGCTCATCGGGGACCTCCAGGAGTTGTCCAGGCCCGACGCGACCGACCCCGGCCCGCTCCAGGTCGTCGCGCTGCACGACGTCGTGCGGAGCGCGCTCGATCGCGCCCGGCTGCGCGGCCCGGACCTGACGATCGACGCGCGGCTGTCGTCCTGGTACGTACGGGCCGAACCGGCGGCGCTGGAGCGGGCGGTGGTCAACGTCCTGGACAACGCGGTGAAGTTCAGCCCGCCGGGCGGGACCGTCCGGGTCGCGCTGGACGAGCACGGCGCGCTGACCGTACGCGACCACGGGCCCGGCATCCCGGAAGAAGACCTGCCGCACGTCTTCGAGCGCTTCTGGCGCTCCCCGTCGGCCCGCGCGCTGCCGGGCTCGGGTCTCGGTCTGTCGATCGTGGCGCGTACGGTCCAGCAGACGGGCGGCGACATCACGCTGCGCCCGGCGGAGGGCGGCGGGACGGTGGCGACGATCCGCATCCCGGGGGCGAGGACGCCGCCGCCCGGGATGCGGTAGGAGTGCCGCCCGCTCAGCCGTTGTGGCGGAGCAGGGACTCGACCAGGCCGGGCCGGGTGGCGGGGAAGTCCAGCGGTACGATCCCCAGCCCGCGCCAGCCGGCCGCTCCCGCGCTGTCGAGGAGCGTGTGGACCTGGGGGTTGAGGCGGTCGGAGTTCCAGCGGGGCGGGAGCAGGGCGGCGGTGCTGACGTAGTTGACGAACAGCTTGCCCGGCTGCGCGACGGCCTTGCGGAAGTGCGCCTCGATCCGGGAGTACTTGGCGATGGGCTCCGCCCCGTAGTCGTCCTGGATGTCGAACAACGCGCCGTCCCCGTACCGGAGTCCGGGCAGTCCGCCGTTGTCGGCGAGCAGCACGACCCGGCCGCGCGCCTCGCCGAGCGTGGGCAGCCCGTCGCCGATGCGGAAGAGGGAACGCCAGCCCTTGCCGTCGAGGTAGGTGTCGAAGATGCGGCGGAACGTCTCGTTGCTCTCCTCGGAGTACTCCTGCTTGACGCGCATCAGGATGGTCTCGGAGGGGTGGGCGCGGAGGAAGTCGCGGCAGGGGTTCAGGACGTCGTCGAAGTTCAGGTTCTGGTAGTACGCGGCGTGGTGGATGGTGAACGCGCCCTCGAACGCCCGGCAGCGGATGTCCAGGAACCGGACGCCGCTGGCCAACTGCTCGGCGATGCTGGTGGTTTGGCAGGCGACGTACAGACCGCCCACGCGGGCACCGGAGTTGTGGGTCCCGGGGATGGTGAGGGACGGGAACCGGGTCGCGTCCGGGAAGCCGCCCATCCAGTCCTGCGGGGCGAGGGCCCGCGGGGCGAGGGCCGGCGCGGGAGCCGGCGCGGCGACGGCGGCGTCGGCCGGGGCGGTCCCGACGAGGGCGGTTCCGGACAGGGCGAGAGCACCGGCGAGGAAGCCGCGGCGGGTGGGGAGGGACGAGGTCATGTGGGGGATGCCTCCGGGTCGTCGGGCGGGAACGGCCCTCGGATTATGACCTGTCCACGTCACACGCAGAAGGCGGCCGCCGCACGTCAGCCGAAACGCCCGGCGACGTAGTCGGCGGTGCGCTCGTCCTCCGGGGTGCCGAAGATCTTCCCGGTCGGCCCGTGTTCGACGATGCCCCCGGGCGTGCCCTGCTCGGCCAGGAAGAACGCGCACTGCTGCGAGACGCGGGCGGCCTGCTGCATGTTGTGGGTGACGATGACGACCGTGATGTGGTGCGCCAGGTCGTGGATCGTCTCCTCGACCCGGCGGGTGGAGGTCGGGTCCAGCGCGGAGCAGGGCTCGTCCATCAGCAGCACGCGCGGGCGTACGGCCAGGGCGCGGGCGATGCACAGACGCTGCTGCTGCCCGCCGGAGAGGGCGCCGCCCGGCTGGCGGAGGCGGTCACGGACCTCCTTCCACAGGCCGGCCCGGGTGAGGGACTCCTCGACCAGCAGGTCCTTCTCGCCCCGCGAGGCGCGGACGCCGGTGAGGCGCAGACCCGCGACGACGTTGTCGTAGATGGACATGGCCGGGAAGGGGTTGGGCTTCTGGAAGACCATGCCGATGTCGCGGCGCGCGTCGGTGAGGCGGCGGCCCGGCGCGTAGATGTCCTGGCCCTCGAAGAGCACCTCGCCGCCGAGCTGGGCGGACGGGATCAGCTCGTGCATGCGGTTGAGGGTGCGCAGGAACGTCGACTTGCCGCAGCCGGAGGGGCCGATGAGCGCGGTGACCTCGCCGGCGGGCATGGTGAGGGAGACGCGTTCCAGCACCTTGTGGGTGCCGAACCAGGCGGAGACGGACCGGGCTTCGAGTGTGGCGGGGGCGGCCGGGGCCTGGCTCGCGTTCGTGCCCGTGGTCGTGGTGGTGCTCGCGGGCGCGGTGGTGGTCTCGATCGTGGGCAGGACGACCGTGTCGGTCGTGGCGGAGTGGGGTGCGGCGGTGTCGGTCACGGCGGATACCTCGTGGTCAGAGAAGGTTGGGGAGCAGGTGGGTGACCTGGGCGGCGACCTGGAGTCCCAGGACGGCCACGACGGGGGCGCACACGATCCAGGTCTGGTGCCGGCCCCAGCGGTGCCACGCCCAGACGGCGGCGATCGCGACGACCACCAGCGCCTGGAGCCACATCACCAGCTCCCACGGGACGCCGTCGCCGCTCGCGAGCGGCTGCTCGGAGCCGGGGATCGAGCCGGGCACGATGGTGGCGGCGGGGGTCACGGCGACGGCGGACACCTGCTCGGCGTCGACGCGCAGGACACCGGCCGGCAGGAAGGCGCTACCGGTCGCGGTGACCAGCACCAGCCGCCCCTTGCCCTGGGCGAGTGTCGGCGGCGCGGGGTCCCCCGCCACCCGTACGTCGGTGACGCGGTACGAGGCCCTGCCCTGCCCGGTCGTGGCGGTGAGGGTGTCGCCGGGTTCGAGCGTACGGAGATCGCCGAAGGGCCCGCCGTACGCGGCGGCCCGGCCGAAGATCACGCTGGTGCCCGCCTGTCCGGGCATCGGGGTGTCCCGGCGGTGGCCGGGCCCGTCACTCAGGACCCGCGAGTCGGTGCCCTCCAGCACGGCCACGCGGCGGAGGTGGAGCTTGGGGATGTCGAGGAGCGCGACCGGGGTGCCGGGGGTCAGCAGGTGTCCCCCGGCGTCGGTCTGGGCGACCGGCGAGGTGCCCTCGGCGAGGGACGCCCGCAGCGTGTCGAACGCCGACTGCTGGGCGGCCCGGTACTGGAGGGGGCTGATCAGGAGCAGCTGGACGGTCAGCCCCAGCAGGAGGGCGGCGAGGGTGAGCAGCGCGCCCCGGGCCAGGTGCCGGGCCGGGGGAACGCGCGGGACGCGAGGCGGCGTCGCGGCCGGTGTCGTACGGGGCGGGGCTTCCGCCCCCGGCGGGCGGGGCGGGGACTGTACGGCGACCGTCACGGCGGCCTGCCTCCTTAGCGGGCGGTGCTCCGGTGGATGGTGAACTGGCTTATCGGGCTGGCGAGTTGATGGGGTGCGCCGGGGAGGCCGGGCGGGCCTCCCCGGCGCGGTGGGTCACTTGGACGTGAGCGTGAAGTTCGCGCCGTCGCGGGGGAGCGTCGTGGACGTGCCGGTGTAGCGCGCGTGCAGCGTGTGCTTGCCGGCGCGCAGGACCGGCAGGGTCACGACGACCTTGCCGTCCTTGAGGGTGCCGGTCGCCAGGACCTTGGTGCCCTCGCGGATCTCGACCTTGCCGGTGGGGACGATGCCCGTGGCCTTGACCGTGGCGGTCACCTTCGCCTTGGCGGTGTGGCTCACCGTCGTCGGGTGGGAGACGGTCACCGTCGGCGTGGTCTTGGCCACCGTCAGCTTCACGCTGGCCGAGGACGCGCTGAGGGTGCTGCTGCCCGCGTAGGCCACCGACAGGGTGTGCGTGGCGACCGAGAGGCGGTTGGAGACCGCGACGGAGACCTTGCCGTTGACGACGGTGCCCGTGCCGAGGACCTTCGTGCCCTCGGAGACCGTGACCTTGCCGGTCGGGGAGACCGCGTGGGTGTCGGTGATGGTGACGGCGACCTTCGGGGTGACGCCGTAGGCGACCTTCGCGGCGGTGGCCGCGGTCTTGCTGACGAACTTGACCGGCGTGGTGACCGTGGCCGGGGCGCCGCCGCCGATCAGGTTGTTGGCCGTGACCTTGGCCGTGTACTTCGCGGCCTTCAGACCGGTGAACTCGAACGCCTTCGTCGTGGCGGGGAAGTCCTTGTTCTGGACGACCGCTCCGTCGACGTCGGTGAGCACCACGCGGTAGTCGGTGACCGGCAGTCCGGTCGCCGCCGGGGCGGTCCAGGAGACCTTGAGGCTCCCGTCGCCGGTGACGGCCTTCGTCACCGGGGTGCCCGGCAGGGCGGAGGAGACGGAACTGTCCTCCAGGCCGCCGAACTTGGCGTGCTTGGTGGGGCTGATGGAGCCGTTGTACGGCTCGTTCACGAAGCCGAACTTGGCGATGACGCCCTCGGCGTCGTCCGAGGCGAGCTTCGCCTCGTGGGTGCCGCTGGTGACGAAGACGTCGAACAGCGCCTTGTCGTAGAAGACGCTGGTCGGGTCGATGGCCCGGCTGGGGACGACGTTGTAGACGTCACGGCCGAAGGTCGCGTCGTTGTAGAAGTCCGTGGCGGGGGTCAGCTTGCCGTCCGTCTTCACCGCGACCGGGGAGGTGAAGGTCACGTTGCCGGGGAGCTGGAGGCTGGCCAGGTAGGCGCCGCCCGTGACCGCGGTCCTGCTGTGGTCGGGCGCGATGCCGTTGTTCTGCGCGATCCAGCTGGCCACGGAGAAGGGCACGAGGTCGCCGTTGTTCTTGACGGCGTCGTCGGCCTGGTTCTCCTGGACGACGGTGGCGATCCGGTCGACCGTGCTGTCGTCCGGGACGTTGATCGCGGCGAGGAAGAACTTCCGCGTGCCCGAACCGCCCTGCGGGATGAAGGGCTTGACCTGCTGGCCGTTCACCTGGGTGAGGACACCCGAGTAGATGTCGTGCAGCTGGGCGATGGTGAGGTTCTGGAGCGCCGAGCCCTTGACCGCCACGCCGACCGCGTCCCGGGCGAACGGGATGTAGGTGAGGCTGGTGCCGGAGACGCCGGGGCCGCCGGAGGAGCGGGCGAAGTCGACCTGGCCCTTGATGACGTCGGTGGTGCCCTGGAAGGGGATGCCGACGAGGGAGTCGGTGAGGGCGGTACGGCCCTTGCCCGAACCGTTGGGGCGCAGGAAGGGCGAGCCGCCCTTGCGGGTGGTGATCTTCGAGGTGGTGGAGAGAGTGCCGGGCTCGATCGCGTCGTACGAGGCGAGGCCCGCGTCGCCCGACTTCACGGCCGTACCGGCGTAGTCCGTACCGTTCACGATGTCGCCGGCCAGGGCGTTCAGGACGTCCTGCGTGGTGTCGGAACCGACGCCGACCAGCGTGCGGAAGGTGCCCGCGGGCGTGGGGTCGGCGGACGCCGGGCTCGCCAGGGCGAGGCCACCGGCCACGACGGCGGCGGCGACGGCCGTCGCGGTGAGGCGGATTCTGCGCATGGTGTTTCTCCTGCTGAGGACGGTGTGACGGGGTTGGTGCGGGGTTTCTGGCAAGGTGGAGCGAGCCGTCCGTCCCGACTTCCTCTCGGGGCGGACGGCGGTCTGTGGGACGCGTCAGGGACGCGGGTGCGGCCGCAGCCGTTCGGGCAGGGCCGCGCGCAGCCGCTCCGGGAGCGCCAGGCGGGGCAGGACGGTGACGCTCCGGCCGCCGGGGAGCGGCAGGCGCAGGGGCAGACGGATCCGGGACCCGCCCGCGAAGGGCGCTCCGGCGGCGGCAGCGGCGCCGAGGGCGGCGCCGATCGGGACCGCGTACCGCAGGGAGTTGGCGGGATCGGCCGGGGTGAAGCCGTTGGCGGTGGTACGGACGGCCGCGCCGCCGTCGAACGACGGGGCCGCGCTGGGGGCGGGGCTGCCCTTGCCGGTGGTGCCCGCGGGAGCGGCGCCGGCGCTTCCGCCGCCGGGGGTTCCGCCGTCGGCGCTGTCACCGCCGGGCGCTCCGAGGCCGCCCGAGGTGCCCGTGTCCGTACCGGAGCCCGTACCGTCACCGCCGCCGCCCGTGCCCGCGCCCTTGCCGGGGCCTTCGGACGAGGACGGCTTCCACGCCGCGATCTCGGCGGCGGCGGCGCGGGCCTGGGTCCGCAGGGGGCCGGGCAGCGGCGCGTACCCCGGAGGCAGGTCGCCCGGGTCGGTGCCGCTGCTCTGCCCGGCGCCCGCCGCGTACGTCAGCAGCGCCGCGTAGTCCTTGCGCGCCGCCGCCTTCAGCTCGGCCGGGCGCACCGCGCCGTACACGAGCTGGGCGAGCGGGTACGCGTCGGGCGCGGTCACCCTGGCCGGATCGATGACCCGTACGGCGTCGCCGGTCGCGCTCGCCGCGGCGGCGGTCAGCGCGCCCGTGGTGGGGGCGGTGAACTTGCCCGCCGCGTTGAGCAGTCGGGCGCTCTGGAGGCTGTAGCGGGCGGCCGAGGCCGCGTCCGTCACGGAGATCACGAAGCGGGAGCCGACGATCTGCGGACCCACGCTCTTGTAGGCGGGCGGTACGGCGAGCGCGTCCCAGTTGGACTTCCACAGGGTGTCGGCGCGCCGGGTGTTCAGGGCGCCGGCGTGCATGTCGTCCACGTAGGGGTGGAAGTCCGTCATGCACTGCTTGCCATCGGGGCCGAGGCCGTCGGGGACCAGGCACCACGGGTCGCTCTTGGGGAAGTCGTCACGGGCCAGGTCGAAGGCGAAGCCGGTGGGGTTCACGTCCGCGCTGGTGCTGAAGTACGGGTTGACGCGCATCCCCCACTGGTCGGGGACGCCGGACAGGAACGCGCGGGCGTCGTTGTCCGCGGCGATCCAGTTCCACACCGTGCGGGCCGTGTCGGAGTGGCCGAGCGCGGTGATCAGGTCCGTGTCCGTCGCCGGGGTCTCGGCGACGGAGAGGTGGGCGAACTCGGGGTTCAGGGCGAGGAAGTCGGGGTCGCTCACCAGGCCGGCCGGGTTGCCGGTCAGCCACTCGTACCCCTGGGCGGCGTGGAGTTCCGGCGCGCCACCACCGGTGGACGTGCTGGTGACCGCGCCCCATACGGAGCTGCGGTACGACTCCGTGAGCAGCTTGGCGACCAGCCGGGGGGTGAGGTCGAGGGAGCGCACCTTGGTGCCCGACACCTTCTGGGCGGACTCCGGTGCGCCCGCCTTCGCCCGGCGCTCGATGGTGAAGCCGATGACGGCGCCGGACAGCGCGACGGGGGCGTAGGCGGTGGGGCCCTCCGGCGCGGTGGTCCCGGGGTCGTCGCCGAGGGCGCGGGTGGTGAAGGCGAGTCCGGAGGAACCGTCGCGGGAGAGCCGCCCCCGGGCGTCGGGCTCGCCCATCTCGGTGTAGCCGTAGACGGTGCCGGAGGGGCAGAGGGCCGCCTGCCAGCTCGTCATGGCGTCGGCGGCCAACTCGCTGCCGTTGGTGGGGCGTTCGTCGGCGCCCAGGGCGCAGTTGGAGGCGACCGAGTTGAAGCCGAGCTTGATCGCGACCCGGTTCTTCCAGTTCGTGGAGGAGACCGGGGATCCGGCGTTGACCTGGGTGGTGTCGGCGTACGGCTTGCCGTCGAGGTCCAGGTGGCCCTGCGGGACGATCACCAGCCAGCAGGAACGGGGCTTGGTGGCGCCGCTCTTGGTGACGGGGGCGCCGCAGCCGAGGTGCGGGGCCTCGTTGGCGGTCTGCACCTCGAAGTACTCCTGCCCGCTCCCGTCGGAGCTGGTGCGGGCGAAGTCCACCTCGTTGGTGGTGTTGTAGTTGAACAGCGGGTTGTTCTGGGTGTTGGTGGCGACGACCGTGCCGTCGACGGACTTGAACGGCACCTCGCCCTGGCCGTTGGCGCCGTCCAGGCCGTAACGGTCGTCCTGCCCGTAGTTCGTGGGTTCCGCGGTGTAGGTGACGGCCCGGGTGTCGTCGTAGGCGTTGCCGGGCCAGCCGCTGCGGTTGGTGGTGGGCGAGGCGCCGTACTGGCACTGGGTACGGGAGGGGCCCGGGTTGCCCTTGACCGTCCCGTCGTCGTCGCCCCAGCACTGCATGATCTGGACGAAGTCGGTGTTGAACAGGGCCCCGGCGAACCGGGTGGGCGTCCCGCCGGTCCACGACACGGAGACGGCCTGATTGGTGAGGTGCGTGGTCTGGCTGACCGTGAACCGCATGTCCTTGAACTCGCCGCGCCCGGACACGGTCACGGCGGAGCCCGTGACGGCGGCGGCCGGCTGGGCGGTCTGGGCCACGACGGCGCCAAGGAGCGCGCCGATCAGGGCCCCGGCCGCCAGGCGCAGGGTGGTGCGGCGGAAACGGCGGAGCTGGCGGAACTCTCCGAGTCTTCTCAGAGCTGAGGTCTTCACGAGGCCGGGCCCTTCCGGGAGGCGAGCGTGCGGGAGATGACGGAGGGGAGCAGCACCAGGCCCAGCAGGACCAGCGCGGTCAGCAGCACCAGGGTCTGCGCGCCGCCCCAGCCGCCGCGGCCGGCCACGGTGACCGGTTCGGCGAGGTTCACGGCCCCGGCGGCGCCGCCCGACGCGGTCTCGCCGCCGGCTCCGCCGTCCCCGGAGGCGAGCACCTGCCCGGTGTCCGGGTCGACGGCCGGCTTCCCGGCGCCGCCCCCCGTGCCGCCCGCGCCGCCGGCCCCGGCGCCCGTACCGCCGGTCGCGGCACCGCCGCCGGAGTCCGTACCACCGGCGCCACCGGTCGTGCCGCCCGTGCCACCACCGCCCGTGCCACCACCGCCCGTGCCACCGCCGCCCGTGCCACCGCCGGCCGCCCCGCCGGAGGCGGCGGAGCCGCCCGTACCGCCCGAGCCGCTGCCGCCGCCCGAGCCGGTCTTCGCACCGCCGCTGCCGGTGGTGCAGGCCGTGGCGCCCTTCTTGTCGCACGCGCTCGGGTACGGGGCCGTCTTCGCGAGGCGGTTGGTGCCGTCGGCGCTGAACGTCGGGTTGTTGCACTTCTTGATGTCGACGGTCTGCGTCTTGACGCCCGGGATCTTGCGGATCTGCTCGAAGCCGGCCTTCACCAGGTTGATCGGCAGGGGTGAGTACCCGAGCTGCTCGGCCTGTTGCTGCCCCTGGCACATGAAGTAGTAGGAGAAGGCGCCGAGCGTCTTGCCCTTGGCCTCGGTGAACGTGCCCTGGGCCTTGAGCGGCAGGACCATGTACGAGTAGCTGGACAGCGGGTAGTTGCGCTTGTCGCTGTCGTTGTAGACGCCTTCGAGCTTCTGCGTGAGGTAGTCGGGGGAGCTCTTGTTGGTGTTGATGCGCGCCTGGAGGAGCGAGACGGCGACGTTCTGGGCGGTCGGCTCGGTGTAGTACCCGGCGTGGTTCAGCACCTTGGCGACCGGGAAGTGCGCGTTGATGGCGTACGAGTAGTTGACGTAGCCGATCGCGCCCTCGCCGTACCCCTGCGCCACGTACCCCGCGACCCCGAGGTCGCCGGACTGGGCGATCATGCCGGAGACGGTCGGGTAGTACGAGGTCTGGCCGCAGGCTCCCGAGCGGCCGACCTTCGCACAGTACGCCTTCCACAGGGCGGCGTGCTGGTTGGCCATCCACAGGGTGAACTGGGCGGTGGAGCCCGAGCCGTCGGACCGTACGACGGGGACGATCTGGCGGTGCGGCAGTTTCATGCCGGGGTTGTCGGCGGCGATGACGGGGTCGTCCCAGTAGGAGATGGCCCGGGTGAAGATCTTGGTGACCACGTCGCCGGACAGCCGCAGGTTGGTGACCCGCTTGCCGCCGATGGTCAGGTGGTACATGAACACCGTGCCGCCCGCCACGATCGGCATGTACGCGTATGTGCCGGAGGCGGGGTTCTCGGCGGCGGACCCGTCCGTCGGGTGGGTCTGGAAGGGGATGTCGGAGACCGCGAAGTCGACCGTGCCGTTGAGGAACTGGCGGCGGCCGTCGGAGGAGCCCGTACCGGAGTAGCTGATCCGCATGCCGTACTGGTTGACGTCACGCCGCCACTCGTCGACGGCGTTCTCGGCCCAGGTGGAACCGGCCCCGGCGATCGGGGTGTAGCTCTCCGAGGCGGCGTCCGCCGGTGCCAGGGGCCCCAGCAGGACCGAGACGAGCACGCCGAACACCGCTGTCAGGGTGAGCCGGGCGCGGGAGGTGAAGTGGCTGGGCATCAGTCGTTCACTCCGAATGCGGGTGCGGAAGCGGGGGTGGACGCGGAATCGGATACGGGTACGGGGGCGGCCTCCGCGAAACGGCGGACGTCCCGGCGGGAGGCGCGGGCGGTCCTGCGGGCCTGGCGCCTGGTCTGCCGGCCGGGGCCCCGGCCGCCGAGGACGCGGGCCACCGCGAAGAGGATCAGGACCAGGGCCATCAGGACGGCGGCGGCGCCGAACCCGCGCGCGATCATGGTGGGTTCGGGGGACTTCACGAAGGAGAAGACCGCGAGCGGCAGCGACACCATCGGGCCCGACGTCGGATCGGCGTTGAGGGCGGCGGTGAACCCGGCCGTGAGGAGCACCGGGGAGGTCTCGCCGATCCCGCGCGCGGTCCCCAGGATCACGGCGGTGGCCAGTCCCGAGCGGGCGGTCGGCAGGATGACGTGCCACACGGTCCGCATGCGCGGCGCGCCCAGCGCCTCGGCGGCCTCGGTGAGGTTGCCGGGGACCAGGCGCAGGACGACGTCGGCCGCGCGGATGACGATCGGCAGCATCATGACGCTGATCGCGAACCCGGCCGCCAGACCGGACTTCTGGAGTCCGAGGCCGAGGATCCAGATCGCGTACACCATCAGGCCCGCGACGATGGACGGCAGCGCGGTCATCGCCTCGACGATGGTGCGGACGAAGCGCGCGAAGCGGCCGGTGACCTGGTTGAGGTAGACCGCGCAGGCCAGGCCGAGCGGGACGGTGATGGCGAGCGCGATGGTGATCATGATGAGCGTGCCGAGCATCGCGTGGGCGATACCGCCGTTGGTCAGCGGGTCCAGCGGGCCCGCCGCCTGCATGTCCTGGGTGAAGAAGTTGAGGTGCGGCAGGGCCTCGCGGCCCCGGTAGAGGGTGAAGCCGACCACCATGACCAGCGCGAGGAACATCAGGCCCGCGGCCGACCACAGCACCACGGTCATCACCCGGTCCCGCACCGCCGGGCCGTCCTCCTCCAGTCCGGTGAGCACCGCGTAGACGCAGAGGAACACCAGGTAGGCGACGACGGCGAAGCCCAGCGCGCCGGAGAGCGGGGCGAGTTCGCCGAAGAGCAGGACCGCGACGCACACCCCGGCGGCGGCGGCCCCCGCCAGGGCGAGCACACCGTTGCGGGTGACGCCGCCGATGCGGCGGGGCACGTCCTCGGTGAAGGGAGCGGCCTCGGGGTCCGGCGGAGGGGTCCGTACGGCCGCCGGGGTCTTTTCCAGGACGGTCATGTCAGCCCTCGCTCTGGGCGCCGGAACGGGACCGGGCGACGATCGAAGAGGCGGTGAAGTTGACCGCCAGGGTGAGCAGGAAGAGCGCCAGGCCCGCCGCCATCAGCGCGGACATCCCGAAGTCGGAGGCGTCTCCGTAGTGCAGGGCGATCAGTGAGGAGACGGAGTTCGCGCCGGTCTGGAGGATGTGGGGCTGGATGGTGAAGACCGGGGAGATGATCAGGTAGACGGCGATGGTCTCGCCGAGGGCCCGGCCCAGGCCCAGCATCGTCCCGCCGATGATGCCGCCCTTGCCGTACGGGACGACCACGGCGCGGATCACTCCCCAGCGGGTGGAGCCGAGCGCGTACGCCCCCTCCCGTTCGCCGGCGGGGGCCTGGGAGAAGACCTCGCGCATCACCGAGCACATGATCGGCGCGACCATCAGCGCGACCACGATGCCGGCGATGAAGGACGAGGCGGTGTAGACGCTGGCGGTGGCGAGCGGCTCGCCCTCCACCACACCGTCCACCTTGAAGAACGGAATCCAGCCGAACCAGGTGGACAGCCAGCGCGACAGACCGATCACGTGCTGCTGGAAGAAGAACAGGCCCCAGAGCCCGTAGACGACGGACGGCACGGCGGCCATCAGGTCGACCAGCGCGATCAGCGTCCTGCGGAGTCTGACCGGCGCGACGTCGGCGATGAACAGGGCGGTTCCCAGCGCCAGCGGTACGGCCACCACCACCGCGACGGCGGCGATCAGCAGCGTCCCGGTCAGGACGGCGGCGATGCCGAACTTGTGGACGTCCGGCTGCCATTGGGCCGTGGTGAGGAAGGAGAAGCCGGTGGCGCGCAGCGCCTGCGCCGCCCTCACCATGAGGAACAGCCCGACCGCCGCCATGATCGCGAGGACCACGACACCCGCCGCGGTCAACTGCCAGCGGAAGACCCGGTCCCCGAGCCCCCGGGCCGCGTCGAGCCGCCGCGGCACGTCGTCGTCCGACGGTCTGCCAGATATGTCCGACCCCGCTGCTGCGGTAGCCATCTCCGAACCCCCCACCTGGGTGCCACACGGGACGCGTGATTAAAAAAGCGCATGGACGCGACCAAACGGGCAGCGCGCTGACCCAGATCTAATGGCTCGATCATGTCGTCCCTCGCTCACACATGTGAGCAGAACGCGAACACGAGATGGTCATACGGTGCAGAAGACGGGGGTGACGGATCGACAAAACTGCCTCAAGCAGACGTAATTACACTCCCACTTTGGGATTCACCTTCACGAACTGCACACAGAATCATGGTGAATTCCGGCCACACATGTCCAAGGGCGCGTCAAGCGCACGTCACGACACGCAAAAGGGGCGGTGGGCCGTCTTCCGGCCACCGCCCCTTCCTCGCGCGGGTGCTGCTACCTGATGACGGTGATGCGGTTCGCCGCCGGCGGGGCCAGCGGGGCCGTCGGCGTCGAGTTCGCCGTCAGGTACGCGTTGAGCAGGTCCAGGTCGGCCGGGCCGACCAGCTTGTTCGTGCCCTGGCCCAGCGCCGCGAAGCCGTCGCCGCCGCCGCCCAGGAACTCGTTCATCGCGACGCGGTAGGTCTTCGCCGGGTCGATCGGCGCGCCGTTCAGCCGTATCGAGTCGGTGACGACCCGGGCCGCGCCCGTCTTCGTCATGTCCAGGGTGTACGTGAGGTTGTGCGACACCTGGAGGATCTTCGGCGAGGCCTCGTTGGACCCGCTGACCTGCTGCTGGAGCGCGGTGATCAGCTGGGTGCCGGTCAGGTCCAGGGCGTTCATCAGGTTGGTGAACGGCTGGACCGTGAAGGCCTCCCCGTACGTCACCACCCCGTCGCCCTCCGAGCCCGACGCCTTGTAGACCAGGTCGCCGCGGATGCCGCCCGGGTTCATGAGGGCGAGCTGGGCGCCGCCCTTCTCGGGCGCCGCCATCCCGGCGAGCTGCGCGTCCGCGATGACGTCACCGAGGGGCGACTCCGGCGTCGTGGCGCCACGGCCGTTGATGTCCGCGGAGATGTAGCCCTGCGGGGTGCCCGCGACCGGTCCGGCCAGCGTGGTCCAGTCCGTGATGAGCTTGGTCAGGTCCGCGGCCTTGGGCTGGTCCCGGGTGACGACGTGGTTCGCCGAGGTGACCGCCGTACGGACGATGTCGTTCGTCCTGCGGTCGTAGGTCAGCGTGGTGTCCGTGTAGAGCTTGCCGAACGACGACGCCGAGGTGACCATGCGCGGCTTGCCCGCCGGGTCGGGGATCGTGCAGACGTACGCGTTGTGCGTGTGACCGGTGACCAGCGCGTCGACCTTGGGCGTGATGCCCTTCGCGATGTCGACGATCGGGCCGGAGAGCCCGCCGCCGGCGGCCGGGCTGTCGCAGTCGTAGTTGTACGACGAGGAGGCGGGCAGCCCGCCCTCGTGGATCAGCGCGACGATGGACTTGACGCCCTGCCGGTCCAGTTCCTTGGCGTACTTGTTGACCGTCTCGATCTCGTCGTGGAACTTGAGCCCCTTGACGCCCTCGGCGGTCACGATGTTCGGGGTGCCCTCCAGGGTCACCCCGATGAAGCCGACCTTGACGCCGTTCTTCTTCCAGATGGTGTACGGCTTGAGGATCGGCTTGCCGGTCTTCTCCGACGTGACGTTCGCGGCGAGGTACGGGAAGTCCGCGCCCTTGAACTTGCGCCCCTTCTCGTAACAGCCGGCCGTCGGGTGGCAGCCGCCGTTCTGGAGGCGGGCCAGTTCGGCCGCGCCCTCGTCGAACTCGTGGTTCCCGACGCTCGTCACGTCGAGGTCGATCTTGTTGAGCGCCTCGATGGTCGGCTCGTCGTGGAAGAGCCCGGACAGCAGCGGGCTCGCGCCGACCAGGTCGCCGGCGGCGGCGGTGATGGAGTAGGGGTGGCCCTTGCGCGCGGTGCGCAGCGAGCTCGCCAGGTACTCGACACCGCCCGCCGGGACGGCCTTGACCGTACCGTCGGCCTGCTTCTCGTTGACGTTGCCCGCGGAGCCCGCCGGCGGCTCCAGGTTGCCGTGCAGGTCGTTGAAGGACAGCAGTTGGAGGTCCACGGTGCTCGGCTTGTGGTGGCTGTGGCTGCCGTGGCCGCTGTGCTTGCCGCCGCCGTGCCCTTGGCTCTGGGCGGCGGCCGGCATCGCGGCGACCAGCGCGCCGACGGTGGCCAGGCCGGCGGCGGCGACGAGAACCCGCCGGGCCGCACGGTTCTTCTGCGGTGTCGCTGACATCGCTCCCCTTGTGAGTACAACATGCGAAATCTGTGGGTGATTGCGAGGCGCAGCCTACGATTTACGCGCGTAGCGCGACAGGGTTCGGGGGTTACGAGCAGGTTGCGGCTACGGGTGCCGGTGACGCGCGCGGCCTCGCCGTACCCTCGACCCATGAGTGAAGCAGCAGCCCGTGGGCCCGCCCGGCAGATCCAGACCCTAGACGCGCTCACCCCCGAGCAGGCCGAGGACGTCCTCGGCCTGCTCGCGGCGGCCGCCGCCTCGGACGCCGTGCAGGCCGTCTCCGAACAGGGCAGGCTCCAGTTGCGCGGCGGACACCGCGAGGGCGTACGGCACTTCCTGCTCACCGTCGGCGACGAACTGACCGGGTACGCGCAGCTGGAGGACACCGATCCGGTGGAGGCGCCGGCCGCCGAGCTGGTCGTCCACCCGGAGCGCCGGGGCCGGGGGCACGGCCGGGCGCTGGGCACGGCGCTGCTCACCGCGTCGGGCAAGCGGCTGCGGGCATGGGCGCACGGCGGGAAGTCGGCGGCCCGGCACCTGGCCCAGGTGCTCGGCCTGTCCCTCTTCCGGGAACTGCGTCAGCTGCGACGGCCGTTGAAGCCGCTGGGCATCCCGGAGGCGGCCCTGCCGGCCGGGGTGAGCGTCCGTACCTTCGTGCCGGGGCAGGACGACTCCGCCTGGCTCGCGGTGAACGCGGCCGCCTTCGCCCACCACCCGGAGCAGGGCGGGCTGACGCAGCGGGACCTGGACGACCGGAAGGCCGAGCCGTGGTTCGACCCGGAGGGCTTCTTCCTGGCCGAGCGGGACGGCGAACTGGTCGGCTTCCACTGGACGAAGGTGCACGACGAGGAACGCCTGGGCGAGGTGTACGTGGTCGGCATCAGGCCCGACGCGCAGGGCAGCGGCCTCGGCAGGGCGCTGACCGCGATCGGCCTGCGGCACCTCGCGGAGGCGGGGCTGCCGACGGCGATGCTGTACGTGGACGCGGACAACACGGCGGCGGTGACGGTGTACGAGCGGCTGGGCTTCGTCACGCACGAGGTGGACCTGATGTACCGCACGGAGTCCTGACCGTATTCACAACGTCTTGAACCACCCCCGAGGGGACGGTGTTTGACACCGTCCCCTCTTCTGCGGGAGGCTTTCACTACTTCCTTAGTGAAAGGGTGTTGCGCGGTGATCGAGTACCGCATCGACCGCAGGAGCGGGGTGGCCACGTACCTCCAGATCGTCCAGCAGACCAAACAGGCCCTGCGCCTGGGCCTGTTGGAACCGGGCGACCAACTGCCCACCGCCCGCGAGGTCGTGGAGGCCACCGCCGTCAACCCGAACACCGTGCTCAAGGCCTACCGCGAGCTGGAACGCGAAGGGCTGGCCGAAGGGCGGCGCGGCCTCGGCACCTTCGTCCGGGGCACCCTCGGCCGGGGCACGGCCGACAGCGCCCTGCGGGCGGAGCTGGCCGCGTGGACGGAGCGGGCCCGCGGTGAGGGCCTGGACCGGGACGACGTGACCGCGCTGGTCACCGCCGTACTGGACAAGACCTTCCCGGCGGACGGCGGCGCCGGGAACGGCGGCGCCCGCGGCAGCACCCGTACCGAACAGAACGCACCGGACAAAACCCAGGGGGACCACGCATGACAGTGACAGCGCTGGAGGTCACGGACCTCGGCAAGGCGTACAGACGGTTCGGGAGGCGCGGCACGCGGCGGTGGGCGCTGCGGGGCTGTTCCTTCCGGCTCCCCGCCGGCCGCGTCTGCGCCCTCGTCGGCCCCAACGGCGCCGGCAAGTCCACGCTCCTCGCCGCGGCGGCCGGCCTGCTCGCCCCCACCGAGGGCGGGCTCCGCGTCCTCGGCACCGACCCGGCGACCGCCCGCCCGCGCCTCGCGTACGTGGCCCAGGACAAACCGCTCTACCCGCAGCTGACCATCGGCCAGACCCTGCGCCTGGGCCGGGAGCTCAACCCGGAGCACTGGGACCAGGAGGCGGCCGAGCGGATCGTCGCGGGCGGCGGCCTGGACCACGGTCTGCGCGTCCGTACGCTCTCCGGCGGCCAGCGCACCCGGGTCGCCCTCGCGCTCGCCCTGGGCAAACGCCCCGACCTGCTGCTCCTGGACGAGCCGATGGCCGACCTCGACCCGCTCGCCCGCCACCAGCTGATGGGCGCGCTGCTGGGCAGCGCGGCGACCCACGGCACGACCGTGCTGATCTCCTCCCACATCCTCACGGAGCTGGAGGACGCCTGCGACTACCTGCTGCTGGTCGACGGCGGCCGGATCCGGCTCGGCGGCGAGATCGAGGACATCCTGAACGCGCACACCATGATCACGGGCCCCGCCCGCGGCCTGGCCCCGCACACCGTGGTCGAGTCCCGCACGACCGGGCGCGGCCTCACCGCCCTGATCAGGCCGGACGGCCCGGTGGACGACGCGTGGGACACCCGCGTCCCGTCCCTGGAGGAGCTGCTCCTCGCCCACCTGCGCTCCCCGGAAGCCCCGTCCCTGCTGACCCCGAGCGCGGAAGCGCGGATCCTTACGGAGGTGGCGGCGTGAGGACGCTCGCACCGCGCGGCCCCCTGTGGGTCGCGACCCGGCTGCACCGGCGCGCCCTGTGGGCGGGGGCCGGTTTCCTGGTCCTGGCCGTCGCGGCGCTGCTCTACCAGCGGCTCCACGCGGCGAGCGTCGCCGACGCGTTCTCGGCCACCGGCTGCTCCGTCGACACCAGGTCGATCCGCTGCGGCGACCCGGTCCGTACGTACCTGAACGCGGAGCTCGTCTTCCAGCGCTGGCTCACCTACCTGAGGATGTTCCTGCTCGTCCTGCCCGGCGTCGTCGGCGCCTTCGTCGCGGGCCCGGTGATCGCCCGGGAGCTGGAATCGGGGACGTACAAACTGGCCTGGAGCCAGTCCGTCACCCCCGCCCGGTGGCTCGCCGCGAAGCTGGCCGTACCGCTGGTGTGCACGGTGGCCGCCGTCTCCGTACTCCTGGGCCTCCACCGCTGGGCCGTGGCGACCGGTCCCGACGACCACTACGGGGACTTCTGGTACAGCTCGTTCCGCGACATCGGCATCGGTCCCACCGCCCTCGCGTACGCCGTACTGGGCGTCGCGCTCGGCGCCGTCACCGGGCTGCTGGTACGGCGGACCGTCGTCGCGCTGGCCGCCACCGCGCTCGCCATGGGCGCGGTCGTGCTGGTCCTCCACGAATGGCTGCGCCCCTTCCTGTGGCCGGTCCTCACCGACACCACCCCCATCCGGCGGGCGGCCGACGACTGGGTGGTGCAGGAGGGAGTCATCACGGCGGCCGGGGAGCGGATCACCCGGGAGGAGTGCTTCGCCTACGGGTGGCGGGTCTCCCCGTGCGAGAAGCGGCCGGAAGGCGCCGTCAACTTCGTCGACTACCACCCCGCCTCCCACCTCTGGCCCCTCCAGCTGGTAGAAACCGGAATCGTCCTGGCCCTCGCGGCGGCAGCCGCCCTCGTCGCGTTCCGCGTCCTGCGGCGCCTGCACGCCTGACCGGCTCCTGACCACACCCGCCCCAGGAGCACCGGAGAGCACCAGCGATCACCGGTCATCACCGGTCATCACCGGAAAACGCTCCCCGGGGAGCGGTCACCGCCCCCGGGGAGCCCCGTCCCGCTTCCCTGCACGTCATGTCGCCGTTACCGCCCATTCAGACGTGCTTGCGACGCTCTCCCAATGCAGCCCGCTGTACCCCCCACGCCGAACGGCAGGTTCCGCCTCGCCCCCGCGCTCTCCGACGCGCCCGTCACCCCTTCCGCGCGGAAGAATGGGGACATGAGCGAGCAGCCCGAGGTCCCGGTCCAGCACCACCAGCCGTCGGTCGGCTTCCTAGCCGCCCACCGGCCCCACACCGTCGCCGCCAACGTGTCCGATCTGGAACCCGATCTCGACGCGGATCTCGACGCGTACGAGGAGGACAGCGATCACGGCGGCGCGGAACTCCCCCAGGGCCGGTTCCTCGACCGTGAGCGCAGCTGGCTGGCCTTCAACGAACGGGTCCTGGAGCTCGCCGAGGATCCGGCGACCCCGCTCCTCGAACGGGCTAATTTCCTCGCCATTTTCGCGTCGAACCTGGACGAGTTCTTCATGGTCAGGGTCGCCGGGCTGAAACGGCGCATCGCCACCGGCGTCGCCACCCGCTCCGCGTCCGGCCTCCAGCCGCGCGAAGTGCTCGACCTGATCTGGACCCGCTCCCGCGAGCTGATGGCGCGGCACGCCGCCTGCTACCAGCAGGACATCGCCCCGGCCCTGGCCGACGAGGGCATCCACGTCATCCGCTGGCCCGAGCTGACCGAGAAGGAGCAGGCGCGCCTCTTCACGCTCTTCCGCCAGCAGATCTTCCCGGTCCTCACCCCGCTCGCCGTGGACCCGGCCCACCCCTTCCCGTACATCTCCGGCCTGTCGCTGAACCTGGCCGTGGTCGTACGGAACCCGGTCAGCGGCCACCGCCACTTCGCCCGCGTCAAGGTGCCGCCGCTGCTGGCCCGCTTCCTGGAGGCCTCGCCCTCGCGGTACGTGCCGCTGGAGGACGTGATCGCCGCCCACCTGGAGGAGCTGTTCCCCGGGATGGAGGTGCTGGCGCACCACATGTTCCGGGTCACGCGCAACGAGGACCTGGAGGTCGAGGAGGACGACGCCGAGAACCTCCTCAAGGCGCTGGAGAAGGAGCTGATGCGGCGCCGCTTCGGGCCGCCGGTGCGCCTGGAGGTCGAGGAGTCCATCGACCCGTACGTCATGGACCTGCTCGTCCGTGAGCTGAAGGTGCAGGACTCCGAGGTCTACCCGCTGCCCGGGCCGCTGGACCTGACCGCGCTCTTCGGGATCTCGGCGCTGGACCGGCCCGAGCTGAAGTTCCCCAAGTTCATCGCGGGCACGCACCGCGACCTCGCCGAGGTGGAGTCCGCGTCCGCGCCGGACATCTTCGCCGCCCTGCGCGAGCGCGACGTCCTGCTGCACCACCCGTACGACTCGTTCTCGACGTCCGTCCAGGCGTTCCTGGAGCAGGCGGCGGCCGACCCCGACGTCCTCGCCATCAAGCAGACGCTCTACCGGACCTCCGGCGACTCCCCGATAGTCGACGCCCTGATCGACGCCGCCGAGTCGGGCAAGCAGGTCCTCGTCCTGGTCGAGATCAAGGCCCGCTTCGACGAGCAGGCCAACATCAAGTGGGCGCGCAAGCTGGAAGAGGCCGGCTGCCACGTCGTGTACGGCCTGGTCGGGCTCAAGACGCACTGCAAGCTCTCCCTGGTGGTACGCCAGGAGGGCGAGACCCTGCGCCGCTACAGCCACGTCGGCACGGGCAACTACCACCCGAAGACGGCCCGGCTGTACGAGGACCTCGGCCTGCTCACGGCCGACCCGCAGGTCGGGGCGGACCTCTCCGACCTCTTCAACCGGCTGTCCGGCTACTCCCGCAGGGAGACCTACCGGCGGCTGCTGGTCGCCCCGAAGTCCCTGCGCGACGGGCTGGTCACCCGGATCAACAAGGAGGCCGCGCACCACCGCGCCGGCCGCCCCGCCTACGTCCGTATCAAGGTCAACTCGCTGGTCGACGAAGCGATCATCGACGCCTGCTACCGGGCGTCCCAGGCCGGGGTCCCGGTCGACGTGTGGGTGCGGGGCATCTGTGCCATCCGCCCCGGCGTCCCCGGGCTCTCCGAGAACATCCGGGTCCGCTCGATCCTGGGCCGGTTCCTGGAGCACTCCCGCGTCTTCGCCTTCGGCAACGGGGGCGAGCCCGAGGTCTGGCTCGGCAGCGCGGACATGATGCACCGCAACCTCGACCGCCGTATCGAAGCGCTGGTACGGGTCACCGACCCGGCGCACCGCGCGTCCATCACCCGGCTGCTGGAGACCGGAATGTCCGACACCACCTCCTCCTGGCACCTGGGCGCGGACGGCAACTGGACCCGGCACGCCACGGACGCCGAGGGCCAGCCGTTGCGGCACGTACAGGAAATGCTCATAGACGCCCGGAGGCGCCGGCGTGCAGCACCATGAAGTCGACACCGTGCCCGGCACGGCCCTGAGCCCCGCACGGGGCACGGACCGGGCCGCGGACCGGCTGACGGCGGGCGAGATCCTGGCCGGGTACCTCCACACCCGGGCGGGTGATTTCCTGCGCAGTCTGCGGCTCTACAGCGAGAGCGGCTCGGACACCGCCGCCGCCGAACAGGCCGCGGCGGCGCTGCGCGGCTCCGCCCGGCGGATCGGCGGCAGCCTGCACACGTTCCGGCCGCTGCTCGACCCGGCCTGGGCCGACCAGCTGCGGACGGAGCTGGGCTGGCTGTCCGGCACGCTCGCCCAGGAGCACGCGTGCACCGCGCGGCTGCACCGGCTCCTCACCGCGCTGGGCCGGCTCTCGGGCGCGGCCGCCGTGCCCGCCGTACGGACCGCGGACCCCGGTCCGGCGGCCCGCGCGGCCGGGCCGCTGACCGTCGGGGCGTCGCGCGCGGGCGCCCTGCTGGAGCGCCAGCTGACGCTCGCGCGGACCCGGTCCCACTCGGCGGCGCTCCAGGCGCTCGGCTCGTCGCGCTTCCACGCGGTGGCCGACGCCGTGGCCGTCCTCGCGTCCGAGGCGCCGCTGGCGCCGCTCGCCGCCGCCCCGGCGGTCGAGGTGCTCGCGGGGCCCGGCGAGGTCACCGAGCGGCAGCTGCTGGACGCGGTGTCCGCGCTGCCGCTGGCGCGCGCGGCGCACCCGTACAACGCGGAGGCGCTGGTGCACGGGCTGGCGACGGCGTCCGAGGGCGAGGCGCAGGACGCGCCCTGGCACCAGGTGCGCCAGCTGCTGCGGCTGCACCGGTACGCCCAGGAGGTGTGGTGCGCGGCCGGCGCCCCCGACCCAGTGCTGGCGGCGGCCGGCCGGACCCTGGACCGGCACCGCGACGCGGCGGAGGCGGCGGCCGCCGCTGCGAACGCGGCGCGCACGCCCCGTATCGCCCCCGCGACGGCGTACGCCCTCGGCGTCCTGCACGCCGACCAGCGCCACGAGGTCGAGGCGTCGCGCTTCGCGTTCCAGCAGGTGTGGCAGGGAGCGGGGGCGGCGGTATGAGCGGAGGCAGCGGTACGAGCGGCGACAACGACCCGCACGACCTCATCCGCGCGGCGGGCTGTGTGCTCTGGCGCCGGGCGTCGTACGGCGACGGCGGTACGGAGATCTGCCTGGTCCACCGCCCCAAGTACGACGACTGGTCCCACCCCAAGGGCAAGCTCAAGCACGCCGAGGAGCCCCTGGCGGCGGCCCTGCGCGAGGTCCTGGAGGAGACGGGCCACCACTGCGCCCCGGGAGAGCGGCTCGGTACGGTCCGCTACCTGGTGAACGGGCGCCCCAAGCGCGTCGACTACTGGGCGGCCGAGGCCACCGGCGGCGCGTTCGCGCCGAACGACGAGGTCGACCGCGTCCTCTGGCTCACCCCCGCCGCGGCCCGCGGCCGCCTGACCCAGCCCCGGGACCGCCTGCTGGTGGACGCGCTGCTGAACGCGTCCATCTGAGGGGCGCGCGGGGGCGCGTACGGCCCGGCTGTCCCAGCCGTCTCCCGAGGACACGGGGGCACGCCGTCACGCCCTGTGAAACAAGCCGCACCAGGCCGCCCGCCATGGTTCACCTTCCGTTCACCCTCCCCCGTCGGCGGCTTCACCTGTTCTGCCTACTTTCGGCCTTACACGGTGACCGGCCCAGCGCCGCACCACCCACCACACCGACGCACGCCGCCGTCACACCACCATCGGGCCGGCGGCTCTTGGAAGGAATCACCCGAAGTGAAGCTTTTGCGCAAGAACGGGCTGCGCGCCACCGCGCTCGGTGCCCTCGCCGTCTCCGGCGCCCTGGTTCTCACGGCGTGCGGATCGGACGACAACAGCGACGGCACCGCCACTCCGACGGCGAAGACCACCGCCGCGTCGAACGCCGTCTGCGGCGACGCCAAGGGCCAGCTGCTCGCGTCCGGTTCGAGCGCGCAGAAGAACGCCGTGGACCTCTGGGTCAAGGGCTTCATGGCCGCCTGCCCCGACATCCAGGTCAACTACAAGTCCTCCTCCTCCGGTGAGGGCATCGTCGCCTTCAACCAGGGCACCGTCGGCTTCGCCGGTTCGGACTCGCCGCTGAAGCCCGAAGAGGTCGCCGACTCGAAGAAGATCTGCACCGGCGGCCAGGGCATCGCCCTGCCGATGGTCGGCGGACCGATCGCGATCGGCTTCCACCTGGAGGGTGTGGACAGCCTCGTCCTCGACGCCCCCACGCTGGCCAAGATCTTCGACACGAAGATCAAGAACTGGGACGACGCGGCCATCAAGGCGCTCAACCCGGGCGTCAAGCTCCCGAACAAGGCGATCCAGCCGTTCCACCGCTCCGAGGACTCCGGCACCACGCAGAACCTCGGTAAGTACCTGGCCGCCACGGCCAGCGACGACTGGAAGTACGAGCCCGAGAAGAAGTGGCCGGCCCCCGGTGGCCAGGCCGCGTCCGGCTCCGCGGGTGTCGCCACCCAGGTCAAGCAGGTCGACGGCTCGATCGGTTACTTCGAGCTCTCGTACGCCACCTCGCAGTCCATCTCCACGGTGAAGATCGACACGGGCGCCAGCGCCCCCGTCGAGGCCACCTCGGAGAACGCGTCGAAGGCCATCGCCGCCGCCAAGATCGCCGGCACCGGCAAGGACCTGGCGCTCGACCTCGACTACGCCACCAAGGCCGAGGGTGCCTACCCGATCGTCCTGGTCACGTACGAGATCGCCTGCGACAAGGGCAACAAGGCCGCCACGCTCCCCGCGGTCAAGGCCTTCCTGAACTACACGGCGGGCGACGAGGGCCAGAAGCTGCTCTCGGGCGCCGGCTACGCGCCGATCCCGGCCGAGATCAACGCCAAGGTCCGCGAGACGGTCGCCTCCCTCTCGTAGTCCTCGCTCCACAGGTGGCGGTGGCCGGCCCGGCGCACCCCTCCGGGCCGGCCACCTGCCCACCCCTCTCCATCCGGTGCACCGCCGCCAGGGGAACCGCGTCCGCGTCTCCCCCACACAGACCGGAAAGACATGGCTTCCACCACACCGATTGACGTTCCCCCGCCCGCCCCGCCGGTCAAGGGCCCCTCGGGCACCTCCACCGGCCGCGCGGGCGACAAGATCTTCTCGGGCCTCTCGAAGGGCTCGGGCATTCTGCTGCTCGTCGTCATGGCGGCGATCGCGGGATTCCTCACGTACCGCGCGGTCATCGCCATTTCGAAGGACGAGGGCAACTTCCTCACCACCTTCGACTGGAACCCCTCGGCGAACCCGCCGGTCTTCGGCATCGCCGTCCTGCTCGTCGGTACGATCGTCAGCTCGATCATCGCGATGGTCATCGCCGTCCCGATCGCCGTCGGCATCGCGCTCTTCATCTCGCACTACGCGCCGCGCAGGCTGGCCGCGCCCCTCGCGTACGTGGTGGACCTGCTCGCCGCGGTCCCCTCGATCGTCTACGGCATCTGGGGCGCCCTCTTCCTCGTGCCGTACCTCGACGGGCTGAACCTCTGGCTCGACCACTACTTCGCCTGGACCTACGTCTTCGACCAGACGCAGCCCGGTGTCGCCAGGAACATGCTCACCGTCGGCATCCTGCTGGCGATCATGATCCTGCCGATCGTGACCAGCGTCAGCCGGGAGGTCTTCCTCCAGGTCCCGAAGATGAACGAGGAGGCCGCCCTCGCCCTGGGCGCCACCCGCTGGGAGGTCATCCGGCTGTCGGTCCTGCCGTTCGGACGCTCCGGTGTGATCTCCGCGTCGATGCTGGGACTCGGCCGCGCGCTCGGTGAGACCATCGCCGTCGCCACGGTCCTCTCCCCGAGCTACCTCATCTCGCTGCACGTGCTCGACCCGGGCGGTGGCACCTTCGCCCAGAACATCGTCGCCAAGTTCGACGAGGCCAACGAGCTGGGGCGGGACGCCCTGATCGCCTCGGGCCTGGTGCTGTTCATCCTCACCCTGCTGGTCAACGGCGCGGCCCGGCTCATCATCGCCCGCCGCAAGGAGTACTCGGGGGCCAACGCATGAGCCACGCAGCCGTACAGGAAAAGCCGGCCCCCGTGCCGCCGCAGAAGGGCAAGGGCAGCCTGACCGGCCGCTCGCTCCCCCGCTGGGCCCCCGCCGGCTTCGCCGCCGCCGCGATCCTCATCGGCGCCGGCATCGGCGCCGCCGCCGGCCTCGACAGCAAGGTCCAGTGGGGCCTGATCGCCGTCGTGGCCTTCCTGGTCATCTCGTACACCGTCACCACGTCGGTCGAGAACAAGCGCCAGGCCAAGGACCGCCTCGCCACCAGCGTGGTGTGGGTGTGCTTCGTCCTCGCCATCATCCCGCTGTTCTCGCTGCTCTGGATCACGGTCAGCCGCGGTGTGAAGGTGCTCGACGGGTACTTCCTGACCCACTCCATGGCCGGGGTCCCCAGCTTCGAGAAGGGTGGCGGTGTCTACCACGCCATCATCGGCACGCTGGAGCAGGTCGGGATCGCCACGGTCATCGCCGTACCGCTCGGCCTGCTGACCGCCGTCTACCTGGTGGAGTACGGCAAGGGCGCGCTGGCCAAGGCGGTGACGTTCTTCGTGGACGTCATGACGGGCATCCCGTCCATCGTCGCCGGTCTGTTCATCCTGTCGATCATGCTCATAGCCGGCCTCCAGCCCGCGGGCTACCTGGGCTCGCTCGCCCTGACGATCCTGATGCTCCCCGTCGTGGTCCGTTCCACGGAGGAGATGCTCAAGCTCGTCCCGAACGAGCTGCGCGAGGCCGCGCTGGCGCTCGGCGTACCGAAGTGGCGCGTGATCCTCAAGATCGTGCTGCCGACCGCCATCGGCGGGATCACCACCGGTGTGATGCTGGCCATCGCCCGTATCGCCGGTGAGACCGCCCCGATCATCCTGCTCGTCTTCGGCAACCAGCTGATCAACTCGAACCCGTTCGAGGGTGCTCAGTCGTCGCTGCCCTTCTACATCTACGAGCAGTACAAGGTCGGCAGCGACGCGTCGTACGACCGTGCCTGGGCGGCGGCGCTGGTGCTGATCGCCTTTGTCATGATCCTCAACCTGGTGGCTCGCGGGATCGCCCGCTGGAAGGCACCGAAGACCGGCCGATGAGGCCCGCCATCCGGCTCCGCCGCGCGGGGCCTCGGCTCGGAAAGAAGCAGTGATCCACATGGCCAAGCGAATCGACGTCAGCGGACTCTCCGCCTACTACGGCTCCCACCGGGCGATCGACGACATCTCCATGACCGTCGAGCCCCGCTCCGTGACGGCCTTCATCGGCCCGTCCGGCTGCGGCAAGTCCACCTTCCTGCGCACCCTGAACCGCATGCACGAGGTCACCCCCGGCGGCCGCGTCGAGGGCAAGGTGCTGCTGGACGACGAGAACCTGTACGCGTCCAACGTCGACCCGGTCGCCGTGCGCCGTACGGTCGGCATGGTCTTCCAGCGCCCCAACCCCTTCCCGACGATGTCGATCTTCGACAACGTCGCGGCCGGCCTGCGGCTCAACAGCAGGTACGGCAAGAAGGAGCTGTCGGACGTCGTCGAGAAGTCCCTCAAGGGCGCGAACCTCTGGAACGAGGTCAAGGACCGCCTGAACAAGCCCGGTTCCGGCCTCTCCGGCGGCCAGCAGCAGCGTCTGTGCATCGCCCGCGCGATCGCGGTCGAGCCGGAGGTCCTGCTGATGGACGAGCCGTGCTCGGCCCTCGACCCGATCTCGACGCTCGCGATCGAGGACCTGATCGGGGAGCTGAAGGAGCGCTTCACGATCGTGATAGTCACGCACAACATGCAGCAGGCGGCGCGCGTCTCGGACCGTACGGCGTTCTTCAACCTCGCGGCCGTGGGTCAGCCCGGCAAGCTCATCGAGATCGACGAGACCGAGCGGATCTTCTCCAACCCGTCCGTGCAGGCCACCGAGGACTACATCTCGGGCCGCTTCGGATAAGGCGTCCTGCGGTGCTGCATGGCGGTGCCACCGCAAGACGAAGGGCCCGCCCCCTCCGGGGGGCGGGCCCTTTCACGTCGCGAGACCGTCTCAAGCCGGTCCGCGTCCTCAAGCCCGTCCGGCGATTGAGGACAAGTCTTCAACGGCGTCAGCCGAACGCCAGGTTCACGATCCAGAAGCTCACCGCGGCCACCAGCCCCGCCGCCGGCATCGTGATGAACCACCCCAGGATGATGTTCTTCGCGACACCCCACCGCACCGCGTTGACCCGCTTCGTCGCGCCGACGCCCATGATCGCCGAGGTGATCACGTGCGTCGTGGAGATCGGGGCGTGAAACAGAAACGCCGAGCCGAACATGATCGACGCGCCGGTCGTCTCCGCCGCGAATCCCTGCGGCGGGTCCAGCTCGATGATCTTGCGGCCCAGCGTTCGCATGATGCGCCAGCCACCCGCGTACGTACCGAGGGACAGCATCAGCGCGCAGACAATCTTGACCCACACCGGGATCGGATCCCCGGGGCCCTCCACATCGGCGATGACCAGCGCCATCACCACGATGCCCATCGTCTTCTGCGCGTCCTGGAGCCCGTGCCCGAGCGCCATCGCGGCGGCAGAGACGGTCTGGGCTATCCGGAAACCGCGTTTGGCCTTGTGCGGGTTGGACTTGCGGAACATCCACATGATCGCGACCATCACCAGATAGCCGACCACCAGACCGACGACGGGCGACACGAACATCGGGATGACGATCTTCTCCAGCACCCCGGACCAGATCACCTCCGTACCGCCGGCGAGCGCGGCGCCCACCAGGCCGCCGAACAGCGCGTGGGACGAGGACGACGGCAGGCCGAAGTACCAGGTGACCAGGTTCCACACGATCGCCCCGACCAGCGCGGCGAAGAGGATGCCCATCCCCCGGTCGCCGTGCGGCGTGGCGATCAGGCCCTCGCTGACGGTCTTGGCGATGCCCTGCCCGAGGAACGCGCCGGCGAGGTTCATCACGGCGGCCATGGCGAGGGCGGCGCGGGGCGTCAGCGCGCGGGTGGACACCGAGGTCGCGATGGCGTTCGCGGAGTCGTGAAAACCGTTCGTGTACGTGAATCCGAGCGCGACACCGATGGTCATGATCAGGGCGAACGTGTCCACGTGGGTCAGGACTCCTTGACCGTGATGGTCTCCACGGTGTTCGCGACGTGCTCGAACGCGTCGGCGGCCTCTTCAAGCACGTCGACGATCTGCTTGAGCTTGAGCACCTCCATCGCGTCGTACTTGCCGTTGAAGAGGTGGGCCAGCAGTTTGCGGTGAATCTGGTCGGCCTGGTTCTCCAGGCGGTTGACCTCGATCCAGTACTCGGTGAGGTTGTTCATCGTGCGCAGATGCGGCATCGCCTCGGCGGTCAGCTCGGCGGCCCGGTTGAGGACCTCGATCTGCTGCTCGACACCCTTGGGCAGTTCCTCGATGTTGTAGAGGACGACGAGGTCGACCGCCTCCTCCATGAAGTCCATGATGTCGTCGAGCTGGGACGCGAGGTTGTAGATGTCCTCGCGGTCGAAGGGCGTGATGAAGGAGGAGTTCAGCTGGTGGAAGATCGCGTGGGTGGCGTCGTCTCCCGCGTGCTCCGCCGCCCTCATGCGCTCCGCGATCTCGGCTCTGGCGGAGGAATCCGCCCCGAGGAGTTCCATCAGGAGCTTGGAGCCCGTGACGATGTTGTCCGCGGACGCGGCGAACATGTCGTAGAAGCTCGTCTCCCTGGGGGTCAGACGAAAGCGCACCTGGGATCCTCGGGTTACATGGAATTCGGTCAGGGTGATGCTAGGCGCAACATCCGGCCACGGCTAACCGGCAATCCGTCCCAGTGTCGCCCATCGGGCATGACGCTCGGCACAGGGCCCTGCCCCAAGGCTCACGGAGGGGTACCATATACCCACGTGGGGTATATAACCCCGTATCGGACATCACACCGATCTCACATCGGACAACCCACCGGACGACCCTCCGGACATCCCTACGGGAGGACGCGATGACGACCACCGAGGCGGCCGGCGCCGCGACGAGCGAAGCGCCCTCCGAGCCCACCTCCACCCCGGCCGGTACGCCCGTCACCGACCACGACCGGGGGATCCACGGGTACCACCACCAGAAGGCCGAGCACCTCAAGCGGCTGCGCAGGATCGAGGGCCAGATCCGCGGCCTCCAGCGCCTCGTGGACGAGGACGTCTACTGCATCGACATACTGACCCAGGTCTCGGCCTCCACCAAGGCCCTCCAGTCCTTCGCGCTCCAGCTGCTGGAGGAGCACCTGCGGCACTGCGTGGCGGACGCGGCGGTCAAGGGCGGGGACGAGGTCGACGCGAAGGTGGCGGAGGCGACGAAGGCGATCGCCCGCTTGCTCCGTACCTGACACGGCCGGCACCGGCCGGCACCTCGGCCCGCGTCTCAGTCGCGGCGGCACCCCGAGCGGCCTTCGGGCTGCCGGGGCACCCCCGGGCGGGCGCGGGCCACGTTCAGTACTTCGTCGATACGGTCGGAGCTGAGGCGCTCCCCGTCGGCGGCGGACGCGGCGATCATCAGCTCTCCGCACAACTCGATCTCGGCGAGGGCCACGTGGTCCTGGACGGTCGTCGTACGCAACGAAGCCACGTGCTGTCACCTCTTCCGCGGGCGCCGACTTCCAGGTCGTCTGCCCCCAGGGTAAGGACCGGAACCCGCCGCGCGCATGGCACGTCCGGACCATTTCCGCCCTGGTCTTCCCCCGACGTGTCTTGATCCTCCGGGACTATGTCCCGATCTTTCCCGCGAAGATGTCGGCGGCCGGGGGCAGCCGCACGGACACCTCGGAGCCGAAGGCGTACAGCAGCGTGGTCGAGGCGACGTCGACCGTGCGGCCCTGGTTGAGATAGCTGAACCGGTGCCTGACCTTGCGCAACCGGCCCTCGTCGTCCAGATACGCGTCGAAGGGGACGACGTCCTTGGCGAACCCTTTCGCCGCGGCGGTCAGCGCGCCGCGCGCGTACGGCGACGCCACCTTCGCGGCCTCGCCGATGTCGGTCACCCCCCGGTAGTGCCACACACGAGTCCCGGCCAGATCCTGCGACCCGACAAAGGTCACATTCCGGGCCGCGCGCAGCAGTTCGGCGGCGGTCAGCGGATCCGTCGCCCCGCCGGTGACCAGATTCCCGTCCTCCAGCGTCGTCGCGTCGACCCTGACCCACTTGTCGGCGGGCACGCCCGCGCCCCGGTTCTTCATGTAGAGGGCGGCGGGGGCGACCAGTTCGGTGATGGGACGGTGCTCGCTCGCGCCCGCCGGGTCCTTCGGCAGGACGACCCTGAGCCGCCCGATCCGCTCCGCGTAGTTGTAGCCGCCCTCGCCCCTGATGGTCACCCGGGTCCCGCCGGCCGCCATCTCCATGGACGTACGGGCCCTGGAACTCCCCGACGCGAGCAGGACGTCGGCGGCCTCCCGCACCACCCGGGGCCCGCCGGCCGGCCGGTCGTCGGCCGTGGCCCCCACCTCGCCGGAACACCCGGTCGCGGCCACGACACCCGCCACGGTCACGGCCGCGAACGCCGCTCCCCTGCGTCCCTGCTGCTGCGCCACCATCGCCCGCCAACCCCCAACGCCTTACCGCCGCTTGTCCGAAGCCCGCCCCCACCCGCCTAACGACGTTCTTCGTTGCCCGTCACGCCAGTACGGTGGAGGAGTGAGCGAGCACAACACTTCCGGCCCTCCCCTCACCTCCCCCCACACCACCTCGACCGTGGAACGCGGCTCGTTCTGCCTGGCCCGCTGCACCTGCGGCTGGTCGGGCCCGGCCCGGCGCTCGCGCGACCGGGCCAGGACGGACGCGGAGTCCCACAAGACGGCGGATTGACCTCACCCGGCCGCACCTGACCTCTCCTGATCTCCCCTGGCCTCGTCTGACCTCTCCCGACCTCGCCTGACCTCTTCCGATTGACCGGCCTCCTGATTGACCGGCCCTCCCGGGGGAAAACGGACCCGAGTCGCGGAACCCGGTGGCCTCTACAACCGTCCCGTTCAGCGGGACGCCTTCCACGCGATCCCGGGGTCACCCTCAGGAGGACGTCAGATGGAACGGCGCACACTGCTCACGGCCGCGGCCGCCCTGGCCACCGCCGGTGTCACGGCCGCCTGTTCCGGCGGTGACACGTCACCGGCGGGCGCCGGAGGCCCCCGGAGGAACGCGTCGTCCGGCGCGCCCGGTTCGACCCCCGCCGGGAAGCCCACGACGGGCACCACGACGGGCACCACGGCAGGCGCCCCCAGCTGGGGCGCCCTCGCGAAAGGGCTTGACGGCGATCTCGTACGGCCCGGCGACGCGTCCTACGCGACCGCGCGCCAGCTCTACAACACCCGCTACGACAGCCTGAAGCCCGCGGCCGTCGCCTATGTGGCGGGCGAGGACGACATCAAGGAGTGCCTCGCCTTCGCCCGTACCCATCACACACCCGTCTCCATCCGCGGCGGCGGCCACTCGTACGCGGGCTGGTCCAGCGGCAACGGCCGGCTGGTCATCGACATCTCGAAGCTCGACTCGCTCGGCCACGCCGCCTCGGACGGCGTGATCGGCGCCGGTGCCCGGCTGGCGGACGTCTACCGGACCCTCGCCGCCCGGGGCCGTACGATCCCCGCCGGGTCCTGCCCGACCGTCGGCGTCTCCGGTCTGACCCTCGGCGGCGGACACGGCGTCGCGGCCCGCGCGTACGGACTGACCTGCGACAGCCTCATGTCCGCCACGCTCATCACGGCGGACGGCAAGCGCCTCACCGCCGACGCCGAGCAGAACAAGGACCTGTTCTGGGCGCTGCGCGGCGCCGGGAACGGCAACTTCGGGGTGGTCACCGAGCTGCGCTTCCGTACGCATCCGGCGCCGGCGACCGTCGTCGCGTTCGTGAGCTGGCCATGGTCGAAGGCCGAGACCGTGCTGGACGCCTGGCAGAAGTGGGGCCCCGACCAGCCCGACGAGATCTGGTCGTCCCTCCACGTCGCCGCGGGCCCCGGCGGCGGCACCCCGACTATCTCCCTGTCCGCGTTCTCCCTGGGCACCGAGTCGGACCTCAAGAACGCCCTCGACCGGCTGGCCGACGGCCCGGGCGGCCCCGGCCCCGCCCGCTCGTTCTCGACCCGGCGCCGGGGGTACGAGGAGGCGATGCTCGTGTACGCGGGTTGCTCGGGCTTTACCGAGGAGCAGTGCCACCTGCCGGGCACCACGCCCGGGCGCGACAAGAACGGCGCGCTCCAGCGGGAGACGTACGCGGCCGCCTCCGACTTCTACGACCGCGCGCTCTCGCCGGCCGGGCTGCGGGCCCTGGTCTCCGCCACGGAACGGTTCACCACGATCTCGGCCGCCCAGGGCGGAGGCGGCGGTTCCATAGCGCTGACCGCGCTCGGCGGGGCGGTCAACCGGGTGAGCCCGCTCTCGACGGCGTTCGTGCACCGGCGCTCGCGGGTGCTGGCTCAGTACATCGGCGCGTGGCAGCCGGGGACCGCCGGCACGGCCCAGCGGGCGTGGCTGAAAAACACCCATGCGTCGATGCGGCGGTACGCGTCGGGCGCGGCGTACCAGAACTACATCGACCCGACGCTGACGGACTGGCGGAAGGCCTACTACGGCCAGGCGGCGGACAAGCTTGCGCGCCTGAAGGGGACGTATGACCCGGAACGGCTGTTCGACTTCCCGCAGGCGCTGTAGCGGGGAGCGGTCGGGCCGCCGTCCTGGGACGGCGGCCGTACGTTCCGTCAGGGGCACCTCCTAGGACACGCCCCGGGACACCCCCTAGCCCGTACGGACCACCGAGGTGGCCGAGCGGGCGTCCGGGGGTTCGCCTGTATCCATGGATCGATACGGACCCCGCTCGGCCGCGCTCGCCACGGCCGCCGCTCTCCTCCTCGCGCTCGGAGCGAGCGCCGCCGCGGCCGTGGACAAGCCGACGGAGCCGGGGACGCTCACGCTCATCAAGACGGCGGTCGGCGACGTGGTCGCGGACAAGAAGGGCAATCCGCTGTACGTTCGCGCGGCGGACAAGCCCAACGTCTCGGGGTGCACGGGCGCGTGTGCGAAGTCCTGGCCGGCGGCGCTCGGCTCCCCGAAGAAGGCCAAGAACGTGACCGCGCGGACGTCCACGACCAAGAAGGACGCACCGGGCAGCGACGAGCGGCAGACCGTCCTCGACACGCACCCGCTGTACTACTTCAAGAACGACCTGCCGAACCGGCCGAGGGGTCAGAACGTGCCGGGCTTCAGCCTCATCGCGGGCAACGGCAGGCCGCTGTCGGAGCCGAAGACGTCCCCCACGCGGTCCGCGAAGCCCAGCCGGTCCTCCTCCCCGGGGACCTCCGCCGGCGTGATCGCGAGCGCGACGGCGAGGGTGCCGGCTCCGGCGCGGATCGCGACGCCGACCGGTACGAGGCCGCCGCTCATGAAGCCGAAGGACGTGACGGCGACACCGACGGTGAAGCCCAAGCCCAAGCCGACGAAGACGGCGACGAAGACGGCGACGAGGAAACCGGCCGTCACCACCCCGCCCGCCCCCCGGAGAACGACCGCTCCGCCCCCGGCCACCCGCTCCCGTACCGCGACCCCGGCCCGGCCCGCCACGACCACGCCGGCCGTGGTCACGTCCGCCCCGGTGACCACCCGTACCGCCTCCGCCTCCGCCTCCGCCTCCGCCTCCGTCGGCGTCCTCCAGGTCACCCCGTCGGGCGGGGCACGCGGCGGCGCGGACCACCCGGTCGCGGTGGACTCCGCGGCGGCGCAGGGCCCGTCGAGAGCCGTCTCGCTGGCCCTCGCCGCCGCCACGACCCTGGTGGCGGGCGTCGCCTGCGCGGCCCTGCTGATGCGCGCCCGGCGCCGGTCGAGGGACGGCCGGCACTGACCGGAACCGGGACCGGCCGGGCCGCCGCGCCGGGGCGGGCGGTGGACGTGACGGTCAAGGTGCTCTTCGGGCTGGCGGCCCTGGGTGCGGTGGCGACCGTCGTACTGGCGGTCCTCCCCGAGCGGCCGGCGCCCGCGCGCCGCCCCTCACCGGCGGCCGCGGAACCGCGCGCGGTCCACGTCGCCGACCCGCACTCCGCTCCCGTACGGCTGCGCATCCCGGCCCTGCGGGTCAGCGCGGCGGTCATGCCGCTCTCGCTCGACGAGACCAGGACGCTGGACGCGCCGAGCTTCCGGCACGCGATGAAGGTCGGCTGGTACGCCCTGGGCCCGCGCCCCGGCGAACGCGGCCCGGCCGTGCTGGTGGGCCACCGGGACGCCCCGGCGAACCCCGGGACCGTCCCGGTCAGGAACGGGCGCGACAACATCCGTAACGCCGTCTTCGCCAAGCTGGGGCGGCTGCGGGCGGGGGACCGGGTGGAGGCGGAGCTGGGGGACGGGCGGCGGGTGCGGTTCCGGGTGACGGCGGTGGACACGTACCGGACGGCGAAGTTCCCCACCGCCCGGGTGTACGGCCCGGTGCCGGGCCCCGAGCTGCGGCTGATCACCTGCGGGGGCGTCATCGACGCGGACGGGCACTGGGACTCGAACGTGGTGGTGAGCGCGGTGGCGGAGACGGGCCGCCGACCCGGCAGCGCGGTGGCGGAGACGGGCCGCCGACCCGGATGAACCGGATGACCCGGATGACCCGGTTCGGACCGCCGGTCGGTACGGGCTCAGGCCGCCAGGTTGTTGTCGTCGGGCCGCGGCTCGGGCATCCCGAGCGGCCGGGTCCCGCCGACGGCGGCGCCCGCGATCAGGTCGGCCTCGCGCGCGGCCCTGGCCCGTACCACCCACCCGGCGTGCCGGGAGCGGGAGACCGCCGACACGAGCGGGGTCAGCAGGGCGAGGGCGAGCGGGGTGAGCAGCAGCGCGACGGCCGTACCGAGCGCGAAGCCGCCGATGACGTCGGTCGGGTAGTGGACGCCCATGTAGACGCGGCAGAAGCCTTCGAGCAGGGCCAGCCCGAGGGCGGCGAAGCCGAACCCGCGGTGGGCGACGAAGACGGCGGCGGCGATGGCCATCGCCATCGTGGCGTGGTCGCTGACGAAGGAGAAGTCGGTCTTGCCGTCGACCAGGACGTCCAGGCCCTTGTGGTCGAGGAACGGGCGCGGCCGTTCGACGAACCCGCGGATCGGGATGTTGACGAGGACGGCGAACCCGGCGGCGAGCGGCGCCCAGACGAGCCCGGCGACCGCCGTCACGGAGTCCTCGGCGGACCCGCGCCCGCGGACGCTCCACCAGCAGGCCAGGACCACCAGGACGAGCGCGAGCATGATCCCGTACTCACCGACGAACTCCATGACGCCGTCGAACCACGACGGAGCGTCCTTGGCCAGCCCGTTGATGTCGTAGAGCAGGCTGACGTCTGGGTTCGACCCATCCAGTACGAGTCCAGCCATCTGCTGCGGCCCCTTGCCTTGTTCGCCATGACACCTGCCGCGGCGCGCCGGACCGCGCGCCGCCTCCACCAACCCTCGTGGTCAGTAAGGAACATGCTGCGTGATCAAGAGCGCAGCTGTTGCCCATGGAACGGCCTGTTCACGCAGTACGTTCCACTCTCCACCGAACGATCACCATGACGTTATCGAAGAGTGACACGTCGTCGCAGTTCAGGGGGGTGACGGGAGGGATAGTTCCGGCCATTCGGCGACCGCCGAATGGCCCTGGCGGGGGTTCCGCCCGGGCGGAAACAACGCCTGCGGGACGGGTCGTACCGTACCCCTCCCCGCCCCTCGCTCAGACGGAGGGGCGGTCGGGGGGCAGGTTGGTCGGCAGGGACTTGGCGCCGTCCTCGGTGACCCGGGTCGCGCCGAAGTAGTCCGGCTTGTCGATCTTGTCGAACCGGATGACGGCGCCGGTGTAGGGCGCGTTGATCATGTATCCGCCGCCGACGTACAGCCCGACGTGGTGGATGGCCCGCGAGTTGGTCAGATCTTCGGAGAAGAAGACGAGATCACCGGGGAGCAGTTCGTTCCGGGCGGGGTGCTCGCCCGCGTTGTACTGGTCGTTGGCCACACGCGGCAGCTCGATCCCGACCGTACGGTACGCGGCCTGCGTCAGCCCGGAACAGTCGAACCGCCCTCCCTGGGCGGCCGTGCCGTTCCCGCCCCAGAGGTAGGGCGTACCGAGCTTCTGCTGGGCGAAGTAGATCGCCCCGGCGGCCTGCCGGGAGGGCTCGACCCGCCCCACGGGCGCCGCGAAGCTCTTCTCCAGGGTCCGGATGATCTTGACGTAGTTCTGCGTCTCCCGGTACGGCGGCACGCCCCTGTACTTGATGACGGCGTACGCGCCCGCGTTGTAGGAGGCGAGCATGTTGTTCGTCGGATCGCCGGGCACGTCCTTGACGTAATCAGCCAATTCACAGTCGTACGAGGCGGCGGACGGAATCGCGTCCTTCGGGTCCCAGATGTCCCGATCCCCGTCCTTGTCCCCGTCGATCCCGTGCGCGGCCCAGGTGCCGGGGATGAACTGCCCGATGCCCCGGGCGTCGGCCGGGCTCTGGGCGGAGGGGTTCCAACCGCTCTCCTGGTACAGCTGCGCGGCGAGGAGGGCGGGGTTGATGGCGGGGCAGAGGTTGCCCCACTGCTCCACGAGCGGCTGGTACGCGGCCGGCACGGCCCCCTTGGCGAGCCCGACGGTCCCACCGCTCCCCCCGGCGAGCCCGGCGGCGGCGGAGTAGGTCCCGACGACGAGCAACGCGACGAAGGCCATCCCCGACCCACCGACGGCGGACGCGACGAGCCATGCCTTACGCACCGTCAAAACACCCTTCGCGTCAGGGCCGCTGTCCGGACCAGTGTAGGCGGGGAGGGCTCGGATCAGGGGGTGGACGGCGAGGAGGCCGGAAGAGGATCCCGCGATGACCAGAAGTGGTCGTGGATGTCGGGGGGCGGAAGGGGCCCGCGTGAGTACGTAGGACCGTCCGGTCGTGCCCTGGGCGGTGAAACCTCGGACCTGGCGAAGCACGGAGTGGTGACACTCAGGAAGAACTGCCCTTCGTGCCCGACGGCCACGCTCATCCGGAAGTCTTCCGGAGTCGCCGCGTAGATCGCGGGGAGCTCCTCGTCGGCATCGACACTGGTGATCTTGTAACCTCGCTTCTTCCAGTGCCGCTCCACCACCCCCAGCAGGCTCCCGCGCCTGACCGCCGACACCTTCGTCATGACCGTGGCACGTCGAGTGGCTGTCCCGGTTGCGGTCGAATTGGTGTCGCCGCAGGCTCTCTCGGTCGCGGCATCGTGCGCCCATGTCAACGGCGGCTGAACGGCCGCGAATGTGTCGAGGAGGATCGCGTCCGCCGCGTCCGCGCCTTCTTGCATATTCATGGCCACCTTCATGTCACCGTCCTTCTTGTGCGATTCGAACGAGCCGCATCCCGCGAGAGCGACGGCCAACAGCAGAACGGTGAGAGACCGCCGTCTCATCGAGGCTCCTGGGTCTTGATTCGTTCACCGTGACCGGCAACAATTTTCGCGATGTTCCTGGCCGATTCCTCGTCCACATCCGGATTGAAGTAATTGGTGTGCGCGTCGACGCCTCCTATGTCCGCGATCGGCCGTGGGCCGTCCGCCACCCGGAACCTCCGCGCGCCGAAGGCTTCGTGCGCCGGATCGGTCCCGTACCAGATCTCCCGGTCGTCCGCCTGCGCGTCCTGCGCGAAGTACGCCGCCGCGCCGCCCCCGAAGCCTCCGACCACGGCCCCCACCGGGCCGCCCATCGCCGCGCCCACCACGGCCCCGCTCATCGCACCCGTCGCCATGCCGCGTGCCTCGATCTTGGCGGGCATGGCGGTGACCGGGTCGTTCTCCGCCGCGCCGACGTAGACGTGGTCCCGGCCCACACCCAGCTCGTCGGCGGATCGCGCGCCGGTCCCGGGGCTGCCCAGAAGGATGATGTCGTCAGCGCCCGGAACACCCCCGGGCCTCTGCGCGGCCTGACCGACGGTGAGTGAGCCGTACGAGTGTCCGATGGCAGTCACATGCGGATCGCCGGTCTGGTTGGTCGCCGAGATGCCGGACATGAACTCGTTGTACGCGACCGCCCCGGTCTCCGCGCGATCAGCGAACATCACCTCAGTGTTGCCGGCGACATTGTCGGCCGGGAGCTGCGGCGCGTCATATCCCAGCCAGACCAGCGCGGCACTCGACGGGTCGTACTTCTGCGCCCCCAGGGCGATATCACGGGCCCGCTTCACATCATTCTCCGCGAACTCCTTGTCCAACGCCGTTCCCAGGCCCGGCACGTAGGCGGAGACGTTCCGGGCCGTGTCCGGATTCCCGAAGGACACGATCGCGCGACCGTTTCCCTCGTCACCGATCCCCAGCAGGTACATGGGCGGCAGCAACGGGTCCGGGAACCGCAACTGCCGGTCGATCTCCCGCAACCCCGCCAGCCGCGTCCGCGACCCCTCGTCGTCCAGCCCCTCCAGCTTCCCCATCAACAACTGCAAGTTGTCCCGGTTCGCCGCGTCCCGCGCCACCGCCGGGATCCCGTCCAGATTCCCGATCACGTCCGGGTAGACCGCCAGGTACTCCTCGCGCCGCTCCCGCGTCAGGCCGTCCCACCACGCCTTGCGTTCCGCCGGCGAGGCGTCCTCCGGGATCGCGGCCCGGAGATAGCCGTCCGCCGCGCCCCGTACCGCCGTCGCGTCGCCGTACGCGTCCGTCCACGTCGCGGCCGAGACCTTGAGGCCCTCCTGCGCCGTCAACTTCCGCAGCGTGGCCGCGTATCGCTCATCAATCCCCCGCGCCTCGCGCAGCGCCCGTCCCACGCGGTCCACGACGTCCTGGGCCTTCGCCTCGTTCGGGTTCACGCTCCCGTACGCCGACGGCACCGCCGCGAACGGCTCCGCCCCGCTCCCCGCGATCCGCCCGCCCGGCACCGGCCGGCCCGTCGACCAGTTCTCGCCCGCCTCGGGATAACTGACCCCGCCGTCCGGGTGCACGGTGAACCCCAGCGCCCGCGCGTCCTCCAGGGCCTCCCGCAACGCCCGCTGCGGGCCCCGCAGTTCGTGGGCGAGGCTGTTGAGCGCCGTACGGACAAGACCGCACTCGGTATGGACGTACTGGAAGTTACGGCTCAGATCCCGCAGCCGTACGACGGCCGCCCGCGCCGCCTCGCCCCGCTGCGAGTCCCGGATGCCGGTGAGCAGCTGCCGGTCGACGCGGTCGCGCGCCGCGTCGGCGCGGTTGCTCGCCCGCCCCCAGCCGTCGGCGGCGTCCTCCAGCTCGGAACACCGCACCTCGCGCAACTGGGCCCAGGTCAGCCCGCCACTCACCGCCCATCACCGAGGCCGAGACCGGGGCCGTAGCCGGACGCGAAACCCGAGCCCGCCCCGGCCCCAGCACCCACCCCCACCCCCGCGAGCGCCGCCCGCACCTCCGCGTCGCTCTCGCCCAGGTCCCTCGCGACCGCCCGCAGGCTGCCCGCGAGGCTCCCGCACTCCGCCGCGGCCGTGTCGATCCGCCGCTCCCACGACGTACGTACCGTCCGCAGGACGTCCGCGACCGCCAGGCCCTCCGTACCGCCCGCCAACCCCGCGTGCGCGGCGGCGAATTCGGGCCGGACCTGGCCCAGGTGGGTGCGCAGCGCCTCGGCCGCGCCCGCCGCCCCGGTCCAGGGCCCCGCGCTGTGCCGTACATCGGCCCCCACCTCGGCTCCACCGCCGGCACCCGCACCCCCACCGGTCCCCGCCGTCCCCGCCGTCCCCGCCGTCCCCGCCATCCCGCTCGCCCCTGTCCCGCAGTGCCGCCGCCCGCGCCCGCTCCCGGTCCGGGAAGCCGGCGGATATCGAGGGATATCGACGGCACTTTCCCAAAGCGGGACACGGGGCAATCGCGCGTCAGGACGGCGTCGGGGGGCCTCCACGTACACCGGAGACGCCTGCGGGCACAGGGATCGGCGGGGCGGACGGACACCGCGACAGCCCGGCCAAGTTCACCCGTACGGAACAAGGAAAGCCGAGACGGGAAGGCGACCCCCTACCCCTTCCGCCCCACTCCCCCGAACATCGCCACCTCGTCCGGCAGCCCCTCGCCGCCCGGCCCCGACCCGGCCCCCGCCACCGGCCGCCAGCGCGAGCACGACACCACCCCGGGCTCCAGCAGCTCCAGCCCGTCGAAGTAGCGGAGCAGCTGCTCCGGGGTGCGCTGGGTCAGCCGAGGCGTGCCGTTCTCGTTCCAGAAGGCGACCGCCGCGTCCACGTCCGGCATCGCCGGGCTCGTGATCGTGTGGGACAGCACCAGATGACTGCCGGCGGGCAGCGCGTCCATGAGGCGGCGCACCAGGCCGTACGACTCCTCGTCGTCCTCGATGAAGATGACGACGCCCAGCAGGATGAGCGCCACGGGCTCGCTGAGATCGAGCGTCCGCGAGGCGCGCTCCAGGATGGCGTCGACGTCGCGGAGGTCGGCGTCGAGGTAGTCCGTCCTCCCCTCGGGCGAGCTGGTCAGCAGCGCCCGCGCGTGGGCGAGGACGAGCGGGTCGTTGTCGACGTACACGATCCGGGACTCCGGGGCCACGCGCTGCGCGACCTCGTGGGTGTTGTCGGCGCTCGGCAGGCCGGTGCCTACGTCCAGGAACTGTCTGATGCCCACGTCCCTGGTCAGATGTTCGACGGACCGGCCGAGGAACTGACGGTCGGCCAGCGCGTAGTCCCCGATGCCCGGGTGCAGCTTCCTGATCTGGTCGCCGGCCTCCCGGTCGACGAGGTAGTTGTCCTTGCCGCCGGTCCAGTAGTTCCAGATACGGGCGGTGTGGGGCCGGGTCGTGTCGATCCTGGCCAGAATCCGCTGGGTGTCGGCGAGGGAAGCGGCGGAAGGGTCCGCGTCGGGGGCGGAAGCGGCGTCGTCGCGCGATTCGTCTTGGGTCACAGACGCCTTCCTAGCCCAACCCGGCACCGTCGCAACAGACCTGATCGCGCCCCAGCTCCGCGCAATACCTCCACCGCTCCCCCACCGGCCCCTCACGGCGCCGCACCCCCGCAAGAGTGGACCAACGACAGTCATTGCCCGGAGTCACGCCCCGTGATACACAGAGTAACCGATTGCGTACGTGTTGAGCCGGTCCGCACCAGGTCAGGGGGCCGGGACCGGTCATATGTGCGGGCATCGGGTAAAGAGAGCCGCCAAGCGGCATACGAGGGCGGTTCCATCAGCGAAGATAGAGCGTGACCCGTGCCATGGGGCCCGGGCGGCGAACGACCCAACAGGGGCGGTGAGTTACATGTACCTGGCGGCTGAAAAGGGCGACATCACCACCATCATCGGTGGTATCGCCCCGGACTGGGGACCCTTCGGAACACTCGGGAACGAGGCCCGGGTGATGATCGAGGTCGTGATGGCGGTGGCCATCCTGCTCTGTCTCGGCATCGCGATCTGGGGCGCGGCGAAGCAGCGCATCGGGGCGACGGCGCTCAGGGACACGTTCAGCGCGGAACAGGGCAAGGGCCTGATCGTCGCGGGGCTGACCGGCGTCTTCATCATCGGGTCGCTGGGCACGCTCTTCACGATCGTGTACGGGATGGCCGTCTGATCCCGGCCGTTCCCGCGGCCGGCGCTCCCGCCTGCCGACCCGGACGGCCGAGCGCGCTCGGTCCCACCCGTTCGGCCGTTCCGACGGACCCGTCACCCCGTTCCTCCGTCCGTCCTTTCCTCCGGTCCCTCCGGTGCGTACCAGGCGTGCGCCCGGTGCGCCCTCCACACCACCCGTCCGTCGCGCCCACCGGCTGAGGTTGCGTCTCCCTGATGTCGAGTCACCACACCGCGCCCGCGCGGGAACCAGCACGGCTACCGTCGTACCACGCGGACCACGCGGACCCGCGCACGGCTGAGGGGGCTTTCGCGGCATGAGCTTCGGTGACGAGCACGGCTACGGCGACCCCGCACGTTCCGCCGCCCGTACGGACGACGGCTTCGGCGGTACGGGCCAGACGCGCACGCGGCTGCCCGACGCCAGGGGCGGCGACGGCTACGGCGGCGGCAGACGCCCCGCGCGCAGTTCACGCTCCCTCATCATGGTCGTGGGCGTCGTGGTCCTCCTGCTCGCGGCCATCGTCTTCGCGAACCGCGGCGGCGGCGAGGACCCGACCCCGGGCGCGGGCGCCCCCGACGGCGCGTCGAACCCGACGGCGGCGACGGGCGTGAAGCCGGTGACGGGCAAGAACGGCACCATCCCGTCGGGCTTCGCGAGGGACGAGCAGGGGGCGGCGAGCGCGGCGGCGAACTACGCGGTGGCGCTGGGGTCGGACGGGATGTACTACAAGGTCCAGCGCGACGCGATCGTGGACGCCGTGTACGCACCCGCGGTGGCGATCGCGCGCCGGGGCGATCTCGACAAGGTCTATTCGAACGCGGACTTCCTCACCAGCATCGGCCTGGGTGTGGACGGCAGGCCGCCGGCCGGGATGACGTTCATCTCCCGTACGAACCCGGTCGGCTCAAAGGTCGAGAAGTTCGGCGCCGACAGTGCGACCGTCTCGGTCTGGTATTCGGCTCTCTTCGGCATGGCGGGCGAAGGCTCGACCAACCCGGTGTCCGAGAGCTGGTTCACGAACACCTTCGAGCTCACGTGGGTCGACGGCGACTGGAAAGTCAGCGACTTCACGCAGAAGGACGGCCCCGTACCGGTCGGCAGGGACCAAGCGGCCTCCAGCGCGCAGGAAATGGCCGACGCCGTGCAACAGTTCGGAGGGTTCACCTATGCCCGCTAACCGCGCCCGCGCCCTTTCGATCGGCGCTCTGGTGACCGGTCTCCAGACGGCCGCCGTGCTGCTGGCGACCCGCGCCGCCGCCGCGCCCACGCCCACCCCCACCCCCACCCCCAGCGCGACCAACAACGCCTGCGACCTCATCCGAGGCCCCGCACGCAGCTACTGCGACAACGGCGAGACCCGGCGCGGGCTCGCCCCCACCGACCCCGCCGACGCCCTCGACCCCCTCTCCTCCCTCGCCCGAGGCTGCGCCGAGTCCGCCTCCTGGGTCGTCGAGAAGCTCTCCGGCGCCGTCGAGGAGACCGCCGACGTCGACTTCACCAACCAGGCCTTCCTCGCCCGGTACGCCATCGTCTTCGCCGCCGCCAGCGTCCTCACCCTCGTCCTGTGGCTCTTCGCCGTCGCCAAGCGCGCCATCCGCGGCGTCCCGTTCACCACCGCCGTCTCCGAGGCCGTCGGCTTCCTCTGGCTGGCCGTCCTCGCCTCCGCCTTCACGCCCCTGATCCTCTACACCGTCGTCTCCGCCACCGACGGCGTCACCGAGGTCATCGCCGCCGGCACCGGCAAGCAGACCGACGTCTTCTTCGGGTCGTTCTCCGAGGCCCTCACCAAGGGCACCGACATCGGCGGCGGCCCCATCATGCTCATCGTCGTCTCCCTCGTGACGATCCTCGCCGCCGGCGTCCTCTTCATGGAGTTGTTCATCCGCGCCGTCCTGCTCTACGTCGGCGCCCTCCTCGGCGTCATCGTCTACGCCGGACTCGTCGACAAGAACATGTGGGGCCACGTCCGCCGCTGGGCCGGCATCATGATCGCCGTCATCCTCGTCAAACCCGTCATCGTGATCGTCCTCAGCCTCGCCGGCGCCCTCTCCTCCGAGAGCGGCCCCGACTCCTTCTCTGCCGTCGTCACCGGCCTGGCGATCATCCTGCTCGCGATCTTCGCGTCCGCCATGATCTACCGCTTCGTCCCCGGCTTCGGCGACGAGATCGCCGCCTCCCGCGACAACCGCAAGCAGGCCACCGACGGCTCCCGCGCCGCCGCCGCCATCAGCTCCCCCGCCGCCCTCGTCTCCCAGGGCATCAAGACCCACAGCAGCCGCAACAACGGCGACGGCTCGGGCGGCGGCGGAGGCGGCCGGTCGCAGAATTCCATCTCCGGCGGCGTCGCCGCGCACAGCACCCGCCCGTCCTCCGGAGGCGGCGGAGGCGGGGGAGGCGGCGGACATGTCCCCTCCGCCGCGCCCCCGCCCCGTACCGGCGGCGGCCCCACCACCGGCACCCCGCACAGCTCACGCAACACCGGTAACAACAGCACTGGAGGGGGAGGGCGTTGACGACCCAGGCCCACCCGATCGCACCACGCCGCACGTATCTCATCGGCCGCGCCCGGCCCAACGCGATCGTCGGCAAGAACCGCGAGACCGGCGAGATCGCGCTCATCATCGCCGGCGCGTTCCTCGGCATGATGTGCGGCCTGCTCGTCCCGGTCCTGTCCCTGCGGATCGTGACGCTGATGGGCTTCCCGCTCATCGCCCTGGCCGCCGTGTATGTGCCGTACAAGCACCGCACGTTCTACAAGTGGTTCGAGATCAACCGCAGCTTCAAACGGACCCTCCGCAACGGCACGACGTACCGTTCCGCCGCCATGGAGTCCGGTACGAGCCTCGACGGCCGCGAGGTCGAGATCGGCCCGCCCCCCGGCATCGGCCGCATCAACTGGCTCGCGGCGCCCTTCGGCCCCGACGAGATCGCCGTCCTGCTGCACGCCGACCGCCGCACCGTCACCGCCGCCATCGAGATCGAGGGCCCCGGCGTCGGCCTGCGCGACAGCGAGGACCAGGAAGCCCTCGTCGACCGCTTCGGCACCCTCCTCAAGCACGTCGCCAACGGCGACGGCTTCGTCACCCGCATCCAGATGCTCGCCCGTACACTCCCCGCCGACCCCGACGCCCACGCCAAGGACGTCGCCCAGCGTGGCGACAACGCGTCCCCCGGCTGGCTCCAGGAGTCGTACGACCAGCTCCAGTCGATGGTCTCCACCTCCAGCGAGCAGCACCGCGCCTACCTCGTCGCCTGCATGCACTTCACCCGCGAACTGGCCGCCGAGGCCCAGGCCATGGCCCGCGCCGCCCGCCACGCCTCCGGGACCCGCAAGCTCGACAAGGACGCCGGCCTCGCCGTCGTCATGGCCCGCGAGCTGACCGACATCTGCGCCCGCCTCGCCGAGGCCGACATCCGGGTACGCCAGCCCCTCGGCCAGGGCCGCCTCGCCTCCCTCGTGCACTCGATGTACGACCCCGACCACCCCATCGACCACATCCAGGCCATGACGAAACGGAACGCCTGGCCGGCCGAGCTGGACGCGATGGAGCCCACGTACCTCCAGGCCAAGACCCGCGAGTCCTCGACCCGCGCCCCCTGGTGCCACTCCACCGCCTGGGTGAAGGAATGGCCGATGACCCCGGTCGGCGTGAACTTCCTCGCCCCGCTCCTCGTCCACACCCCGGACGTCATCCGTACGGTCTCCGTGACCATGGACCTGGAGCCCACCGAGGTCGCCATCGAGCGGATGCTGACGGAGAAGACCAACGACGACGCGGAGGCGAGCCGCGCCGCCAAGATGAACCGCACCGTCGACCCGCGCGACATCGCCGCCCACGGCAGGCTCGACCAGCGGGGTGAAGATCTCGCCAGCGGTGCGGCGGGGGTGAACCTCGTCGGGTACATCACAGTGTCGTCCAGGTCGCCCGAGGCCCTGGCCAGGGACAAGCGGACCATCAGGGCCTCGGCCGGCAAGTCGTACCTCAAGCTGGAGTGGTGCGACCGCGAGCACCACCGTGCCTTCGTGAACACCCTCCCGTTCGCGACCGGCATCCGCCGCTGACCGCCGCCGACCCGAGCACCCTGACCCGTAACCCGTAACCCGTGATCAGTAAGCCGCGAGCCGTAAGCCGTAAGCCCGCAGACGCCGTGCAGAACCCGTAGACGCCGAACAGAAAGGGGCCTGTGGTGCGAGATCCGCTGTCCATCCTCACGGAAGCCTTCACCAGTTTCCTCTTCGGGGCGGTGGAGACGACCCGCTTGCCGGTCCGTACCTCCACGGGCCAGGCCCAGGCCGTCTACCTGCCCACCGCCGCCCCCGGCCTCGGCGACTCCGGCGTGATCATCGGCCGCGAGGTCTACAGCGGCAAGGGCTACATCTACGACCCCTTCCAGCTGTACGGGCAACAGCTCCCCGCCCCCCACTGGCTGGTGCTCGGCGAGTCCGGCAACGGCAAGTCCGCGCTGGAGAAGACGTACGTCCTGCGCCAGCTGCGGTTCCGCGACCGCCAGGTCGTCGTCCTGGACGCCCAGGGTGAGGACGGCGCCGGCGAGTGGAACCTCATCGCCCAGCAGCTGGGTATAACCCCCATCCGTCTCGACGCCATGGCGGCCCTGGACGACGGGATCCGCCTCAACCCGCTCGACCCGGCCATCACCACGACCGGGCAGCTCGCCCTGCTCCGTACGATCATCGAAGTCGCCATGGGCCACGGCCTGGACGAACGTTCCGGCTTCGCCCTCAAGGTCGCGCACGCCTACGTCAACGAGACGATCGTCGAGCGACAGCCCGTCCTGATGGACATCGTCGAACAACTGCGCCACCCCGAGCCGGAGTCGGCGGAGGCGATGAACGTCGACATAGACGACGTACGGGCCTGGGGCCTGGACGTCGCACTGGTCCTGGACCGGCTGGTCGACGGTGACCTGCGGGGCATGTTCGACGGACCGACGTCCATCGGCATCGACCTCGACGCGCCCCTGATCGTCTTCGACCTCTCGCACATCGACCGCAACTCGATCGCCATGCCGATCCTGATGGCGATCGTCGGCGTCTGGCTGGAGCACACCTGGATCCGCCCCGACCGCAGGAAGCGCATCTTCCTGGTCGAGGAGGCCTGGCACATCATCAACTCCCCCTTCGTGGCCCAGCTGTTCCAGCGCCTGCTCAAGTTCGGCCGCCGTCTCGGCCTGTCGTTCGTGGCGGTGGTCCACCACCTCTCCGACGTCGTGGACGGCGCGGCGGCACGGGAGGCCGCCGCGATCCTCAAGATGGCCTCCACCCGCACGATCTACGCCCAGAAGGCCGACGAGGCGAGAGCCACGGGCCTGGTCCTCGGACTGCCCCGGTGGGCGGTGGAGATCATCCCCACGCTCACCCCCGGCATCGCGGTCTGGGACGTGAACGGCAACGTCCAGGTCGTCAAGCACCTGGTGACGGAGGCCGAACGCCCCCTGGTCTTCACCGACCGCGCCATGACGGAGAACTCCCAGGCCTCGGACGCCGCCGACGCCCTGGAGGCGGCCGGGCTGCCCGAGGACGTACGGGCCGCGGACTGGGAGGCGGAGCAGCGTGCGGCGCTCCTGGAGCGACAACGGCAGTTGAACGAGTCCTCCGAGTCGACGGTGGCGTGACATGGAGCGCCACCAGGGCGACGGCAGGCAGCAGGGCCGCCAAGGAGGCGTCCCCGACGGGCTGTTGGTGGGCCTGCTGGCCTTCCTGCTCGGGTTCTCGCTGGCTGACCTGGTCGGCGACCGGCTTCGCGGGCCTGTTCGCCCACGGCGGCTGGCCGGACCACGTCACCTTCGCCCGTACGCCCCTGGCGCTACGGCAGTTGGCGACGGCACCGCACGACCTGCCGGCCGCCTGGCCCGACACCCCGCCGGGGCAGCTCTCCGGATACGGCCTGTTCTGGGGGCTGTTGATCAGCCAGCTGATGGTGCTCACCGTGCTGACGGTGTTCGTGCTGGGCGTCGTGACGCGCTGGCGGGCGGTACGGTCCCGGCGCCGCGAGCAGTTGCGGTACGAACGGGAGACGGCGGCTGCGCGGGAGCGCGAACACCCTCCGCTGCCGCACCAGCCGCTCCCCAGGGACGCGATGCCGTACGAGCCGGGCCCCGGGCCGGGCAGGGGCGCGGGAGCGCCCGTAGCGGCCGCGTACGGCCCCGCCGGGGCCCAGCACCCGCGATCACCCGCACCGGCCGTCGAGGACACCCGCCCGCTCATGGCGACGGAATCGGTGCCGGCTCCGGCATCAGGGTCCGTACCGGTGCCGGTGCCGGTGCCGGTACCCGCGTCCGCGCCCCTCTCCGTACCCGCGCCCGTCCCCGGCACGGCTCCACGCGTCGTGTACGGCACCTCCCGCACCCGCCGCCCCACCGCCGTCCAGGCCGTGCTGGACGCCGAGGGCCCGGCGCTCGTCGTGACCTCAGACCCCGGGGTCTGGGCCGAGACCAAGGACGCGCGGGCCAAGCTCGGCCCCGTCCTCGTCTACGACCCCGGCCACCTCTGCGACACCCCGGCCCGCCTCCACTGGTCCCCGGCCGCCGGCTGCGAGCACGCCGACACCGCCACCGCCCGCGCGGCCGCGCTCCTGTCCCCCGTCCGCCCGCGCGCCCTCCTCGACACGGCCATGGCCGACACCGCGGAGACCCTCCTGCGCTGCTGGCTGCACGCCGCGGCGGTGGACGCGCGGCCGTTCAAGCAGGTGCACCGCTGGGCGCAGGGCGCGGGCGCCCACGAGGCCGTACGCATCCTCCGTACGCACCCCAGAGCCGCCTCCGGCCTCGCGGGGCTGCTGGAGTCGGCCCTCACCTCGCACCCCGAACGCCGCGAGGTGGCGCAACAGTTGACGGCCCGTACGCTGGCGTCCCTTTCCTCGATCCACATCCGTGAGGCCTGCACACCCAACCGAACGGATTCCCTCACGTTGGATTCTTTCGCAGACGAGGGGGGCACGCTCTACGTGGTGGGTGAGCCCATCGAGGATCCCCGCTCCCGCCCCGGCGCGATGCCTCTGCTCACCGCACTCACCACACACGTGGTCGAGCACGGCCGCCGCATGGCCGCACGGTCATCTGACGGTCGGCTCGACCCACCAATGTCCCTCGTCCTGGACGACGTGGCGGCGGTCGCGCCTCTGCCGCTGCTGCCCGAGCTGCTGTCCACGGGCCAGGAGCGCGGCCTGCCGACGCTCGCCCTGCTCCGCTCCAGGGAACAGGCACGGGACCGCTGGCCGCACCAGGATCTCCCTGACTGACCGTACGACGACGGCGTCACCCGGCGGCGTCAGCCGGCGGCGGGACGGACCACCGCCATCTCCTGTTCCTTCGCCGACGGATCGGGCGCGAACGGCACCAGCACGCCGGTCGGTTCGAATCCCAGCCGCCGGTACACCGCACGCGCCCGGCTGTTGCTCTCGTGTACGTGGAGCCTGACGCGTTCCAGCCGCGGTTCCTCCAGCGACCACGCCCAGTCGAGCGCCGCTTCGACCAGCCCGTCGATGAGCCCGCCGCCGCGCTGCCCGGGGCGCACGAAGACCCCGACGAGATGCCCCTGGGGCCGCTCGATGGTGGTGCCGAAGAAGTCGGTCAGGCCGGCCGGTTCGATCAGCAGCCCGACAGTCCCCGACCAGGACCCGTCGGGGGCCTCGGCGACGAACAGCTGGGCCCCGCCGCCTTCGACGACACCCGCCGCGCGCTCCTGCCAGAAGGAGTCGGGCCGCTGGGAAGCCTGTTCGTACGTGTCCAGGAAGGCGATCGACGCCGCCGGGTCCTGGAGCGCGACCAGCCGCAGTTCCCTGACCTCGGCCCATTCGTCGGCCCGTACCGCTCGTATCACATGGTTCACGCATCGATCATATGGGCCCGGAACGCAGAAATGCCCTGTACCAGAAGGTACAGGGCATTCCCACGATCAAAGATTGTTCGGCGGCGTCCTACTCTCCCACAGGGTCCCCCCTGCAGTACCATCG